>NZ_WQEP01000029.1:0-2532 GCF_013033705.1 Ruegeria sp. HKCCA0370 | reverse complement strand
GCGTAAAAACCGGCCATGGGGCGGAGCAAAAGTCGTCCACTGATTGGGTGACCGGCGCCTTGGCAAACGGGCTCCGATAAAGCTGGCGGTTGCCAAGGCGTCTTGGTCCGCCAGGACCAATCTTTTCTGTGTTTTAGGAATTCTGCCGAGCCCTGCTCTGTGCCAGGCGATAGCTTTCTCCGTTCATCTCCAGAATGCTGACATGGTGGGTCAGCCGGTCGAGCAAGGCACCAGTGAGACGCTCGGATCCGAATGTTTCCGTCCATTCCTCGAACGGCAGGTTCGAGGTGATCAGGATCGACCCGCGTTCGTATCGCTGGGAGATCAGTTCGAACAGTAACTCAGCGCCTGTCTTGGAGAGTGGTACGAAGCCCAGTTCGTCGATGATCAGCAGCTTCTGCTTCACCAATTGCTTTTGAAGCCGCAGGAGCTGGCGTTCATCGCGAGCTTCCATCAATTCGTGCACGATGGCTGCGGCAGTAGTAAAGCGGACTGCCAGGCCTTTCTGGCAGGCGGCCAGGCCAAGACCAAGGCCACGTGGGTCTTACCGGTGCCGCTGGGGCCGAGAGCAATGACGTTCTCGCAACGGTCGATCCATTCGCAGCGGGCGAGTTCGAGTACCTGCATCTTGTTGAGGTTTGGGATCGCCGTGAAGTCGAAGCTATCGAGGCTCTTGGTCGCCGGGAATTTCGCGGCCTTGATCCGGCGTTCGATCATGCGCCGTTCCCGGTCGATGAGTTCGAGCTCGATCAGACGGGCCAGGAACTGGACGTGATCTCTCCCTTCGGCAGCGCAGAGCCGAGCCTGCTTGTCGTATTCCCGCAGGATGGTCGGCAGCTTCAGCTTTTTGAGTTGGTGGTTCAGCAGGATCTGTGGCGTCTCCGTCATGTCGAGGCACCTGTTGTCAGGCACATGTAACTGGCCGGAGATGTCGTCGCCACCTTGGCCCGTGGCAGGAACGGGTAGACATCCAGATCGAGCCTCGGCGGCCGCCGCTCCACCCGACACAGCACCAGATGCTTTACGGCATCCACTGCCCGGCAGTTGATTGCCTAGCAATCAATGAGAGGGGAAGCTGATTGCTCCCATCTGGAGAGCCGTCTTCACGGCAGCATGAACCTCCTCCATCTCGAAGCTTTCGAGCAGCCGTAGAACCTGCACGTATTCGCGCCGTCCGGTTTTCAGCATGCGTGCCTCCATCAGCCTCTGGAGAGTATCAAACGCCTTGGGAAGCTCCCATCCGGCCAGCGGAGCCGCCTGTTCGAAAGCGTTTATCTTCTTCTCAATCAGCGGCAGGTAATGAACCGGATCGAAGACCATGTCCTCGCGGTCGTAGCTGCGAACATGCCGCGCGATGACCTCCCCACCACATCCGATGACCACCCGGTCAACATAGGCGCGGATCCAGACTTCGCGATGGCCGTAGGCAACCGGCACGGAATAGTCGTTGGTCTTATAGCGCAGCAGCGACAGGGAACTGACCCGGCCCGTGGCCTGTTCGCAGGCTTCGAAGGGCGTGGCCGGCGAGACCGCCATTGCCTCCAGATCGCGTTGAAGCCGCTCTCCAATCGTCTGATTGTGCCCGCGCAGCTTGTCGTTTTGGCGCTTCCGGCACTGCTCTTCGAGCCAGTTGTTGAAGGCGTCCCAAGTCGGAAAGCTCGGGACCGGCACCATGAAGTTGCGCCGGGAATAGCCAACCAGCCCTTCGACGGACCCCTTGTCGTTGCCCTTACCTGGACGTCCGTAGCGGTCCCGGATCACATAGTGGGACAGCATCTCGCTGAACAGCCGCGCGCGTCTGCGAGTTCCGTCGGGCTCGATCTTCGCCACAAGGCACCGGTCGTTGTCGTACAGGATCGACTGCGGAACGGCCCCGAAGAACCCAAAGGCATGGACGTGCCCGTCCATCCAGGCCTCCGCTGTCGCCGCCGGATAGGCCCGGACGTAGCAGGCGTCGCTGTGCGGCAGATCCAAGGCAAAGAAGTGGGCCTTCTGCTCAATGCCTCCGATCACAACCACTGCTTCGCCGAAATCGGCCTGAGCATGGCCCGGTGCATGATTAAGGGGCACGAACATCTCGCGATGCCGTCGACCGTGCTCCCGAACATAATCCTTGATGATGGTGTAACCACCCTCGAAGCCATGCTCATCGCGCAGGCGTTCGAAGATCCGCTTGGCCGTATGCCGCTGCTTGCGCGGCCGCTGCCGATCTTCCGACAGCCATTGATCGATGATCCCGGTGAACCCATCCAGCTTAGGCCGCCGGATCGGTGCTGACCGCCGGTAGCCGGGCGGAACTGAAAACGCCAAAATCTTGCGAACGCTGTCACGAGATATCCCGAAATGCCGCGCCGCTTCTCGCTGACTCATGCCCTCGGCACAGGCCAAACGAACTTTGCGATACAAATCCACGGTGAAGATCCTCCCACCCTCCCTCCGTCAAAAGAAAGGGAAAAGATGGACGACTTTTACGCCGCCCGCAGCAAGATCATCCCGCCGCTACCGTGGTCGACTTTCTCACCGCCGTTCTCA
>NZ_WQEP01000028.1:0-2574 GCF_013033705.1 Ruegeria sp. HKCCA0370 | reverse complement strand
GAGCCCAAAGCAGTCAATCGTTTGACTTTTTTGAGCATTTCACAAAACTCACCGTGTATCACAATTGGGTGTACTCTCGCTTATCAAGTAAGAGGAGAAAGCTGATGGCAACACTGGGCCCGACACTTGCGGCACTATACGCTCAGCGTGCATTTATTATTAAGTTGTCACTGGGAGCCTTGGCTTATGTGTTAGTGGCGGGCGACGCACAGGCCCAAAGCGCACAGGGTTGCGTAGAATTGGGCTCTCCTCGGATAGAATATTCATCCGGATCTGAAAGCACTCGCGTTAATCAAACAATTTCAACGACGGAACGCACGTGTCTGCCGATCCCAAACGGACCCATTACAGGACTTACAATTGGAAACTCCTCTATCACGTCCTCTGGTGAAATTGAGTTGTATGTCCCGGGCCAGAATACCGTTCCAAGCAATGCTTCAGTTTTAACTCTCCTAAACGTTGATGTTGCGGCAGGTAGCGGAGACTTTGTTTCTCGTGAGGCCTTGGCTACGAACATCAACGGGAAGCTTAGAGTGAACCTCATTGGAACTTCGATTGGTTCCGGCAGATCAATGACGTTCGTTCCGTTCAACGGCGCGAATATCGACCCCACTGAAGTTTACTTCCAGTCAGACCGACCGTTAACCTACGACAACCTTACCGTTATAGGGGCTACCGAAGTGGTTTTCGGGGCGTACTATATCCAAACCCGGGTTGCCGAGGCTTCTGATTTCACACTGACGAATAGTTCGATTTCTTCAACCAGTGACATGGCGATAGCGGCAGGCACGACCGTTCGGCTCGATGCAGCAAGCAGTTTGAACACCGTAAACTTTGAGAATTTTGGCACGCTGGCCGGAACGGGAACCGTGAACGCATTTAACTTCACAGTTAAGAACGGAGGGGTGCTTTCGCCGGGCTTTTCAATTGGTACGCTTAACAATAGTGGCGGTATCGCCTTTGAAACTGGGTCAAGGATCTTAAGTGAAGTCGATCCGACGGCCGGTCAGAAAGCCGATTTGGTGTCATCCAGCGGGCCCGTTACAGGGATTAACCGCGCCACTATACAAGTCGAAGCCGCTCGTCCCGGCCTGACTGCGCAGGACTATGCTGCTGGCAACGACTACACGGTTTTTCAAGCCTCGCGTTTCGATGGAAACTCCCCAACTCTTGTTGCCGGAGGATCTCTGCCCGCCCTATCCAGTCTGAGTATCTCAAACACGCCAACCGCGGACGGTAGAATCGACATAGCGTTTTCGACCCTCCCCGTTTCGAGTTTACCACAACATCCATCAGTTGTTGGATCTCCCAATGCAAGCAACCTTGCTGGTGCGGTGGCTAACACCACAAACACGTCACCTGGAACTAATCTGACCAATGGCTCAACCTTGGGTAATACCGTTAACACGCTTACCAATTCAGGTTTGTCTGGATTTAATCGTGTGCACGCAGAGCCCTATTCCTCCAATTTGACCGTTGGGCTTGAGCAACTTGACCTGATAACAAACACTGTGCTGAGCCATGCTGACTGCCGCAAGTATCAAGCGGTTGGCTTCAGCAATGCGGATCAACCCGTTGCAGAAGGCGACATCGACTCGGCCCAGAGCCCGAGCGGCGCAATAGACTGCTCTGATCGGCGCTGGTGGATCGACACGGCCTATGTGAGCGGGGACGTTGATGGAAGCAATGGCCTTGGGACATTCGACTATTCGCTGGGCACGATTTTGGTCGGAGCGGATGTCGCAAGCACCGATAGAGGTGTGGTCGGCGTGTACGCAGGTTTTGGGACATCCTCCATGGATGAACACGATCAAGTCGATCAGGACTTTTCGACCGACAGCTATCATGTGGGCGTCTATGGGCGCACAACAACCGGAACTTGGGAGTTCTCCGGGCTGGTCGGTTACATGTTCGGTGAAACCGACGCCAAGCGAAATAACCCTTCTGTTGATGGCTTTACGGGAGGCGAGGCAAAGTCTGATTTGGACCAAGAGGGCATCCATGCCGGTATCCAGGCACGGAAGCTGTTTAACCTGAACAGCGGTGCAAGGGTTTCTACGGTTTTTGGATTGAACTACGGGCGTATCCAACAAGGCTCAGGCACAGAGACGGGCGGTGGTGATTTCAATTACTCGATTGAAAAAGCGAACGCAGAATCGCTGGTCGCTTCTATTGGAATTGACTACCAACGCGACTTCTTGACAGAGAATGGTTTGTTAACCCCAATCGCCTTCGCCCGGTATGAATATGACTTCTTTGCCAACAAAGACAGTGAGCACGAAATCACAGTCACAAGTCCATTGTTCGGAACATTTACACAAGTCGGACAAAATCGAGGAGCAAATGGCTTCGTTCTCGGGCTTGGCCTGGGCTATCAGATTTCTGAGCTGGCCAGACTAACGGCAGGATATGGTTATTCAGTTCGATCCAATGGCCAAGAACATGGCCTAGGTGCAAACTTAAGTGTTCGGTTTTGATTTGGCAGTACGGTTGTTTCAAATTTAGGAATCACACACGCCGACCATCGTTGTTGGGCCTTTACAAACGGACCCAGCGGACGTCCGCTTTGTCCGC
>NZ_WQEP01000027.1:0-2590 GCF_013033705.1 Ruegeria sp. HKCCA0370 | reverse complement strand
GGCACCGACACCCATGTGGTGCTGGTCGACCTGCGCCCCAAAGGCGTCAAGGGCAACGCCACCGAGAAAGCCTTGGGCCGGGCGCATATCACCTGCAACAAGAACGGCGTGCCGTTTGATCCCGAAAAGCCGACCATCACGTCGGGCATCCGTCTGGGGTCGCCCGCCGGCACCACCCGCGGCTTCGGCGAGGTCGAATTCCGCCAGATCGCCGACTGGATCATCGAAGTGGTAGACGGCCTGGCCGCCAATGGCGAAGACGGCAACGGCGCCGTCGAAGCCAAGGTCAAGGCCGAAGTCGCAGACCTCTGTGCACGCTTCCCGATCTATCCGAACCTGTAAGACGAAGGACCCGAACCCATGAGCTTTCATTCCATTGACCAAGCCCCAGCCCGATTGAACCGAAGTGAATTGGCCGTGCCCGGCAGCCAACCCGGAATGTTCGAAAAGGCAGCCAAATCCGATGTAGACGTCATTTTCCTTGATCTGGAAGACGCGGTTGCACCGGATGAAAAGGAACAGGCCCGCAGGAACATCATTCAGGCGCTGAACGATATCGATTGGGGCAACAAGACCATGTCGGTTCGGATCAACGGTCTGGACACGCATTACATGTACCGCGACGTCGTCGATGTGGTCGAACAGGCGGGTGAGCGGCTGGACCTGATCATGATCCCCAAGGTCGGAACTGCTGCGGATGTCTATGCCGTCGATATGCTGGTGACCCAGATCGAAGACGCCAAGGGTTACAAAAAACGGATCGGGTTCGAGCACATCATTGAAACCGCACTTGGCATGCAGAATGTCAGTGAGATTGCGGCAGCATCAAAGCGCAATGAAAGCCTGCACTTCGGCGTGGCCGACTATGCGGCCTCGACCCGTGCGCGCACCACGATCATCGGTGGTGTGAACCCGGACTACTCTGTTTTGACCGATGCGGACCCCGAGGGCGGTCGCCAGTCCCATTGGGGTGACATGTGGCATTATGCTCTGGCCCGCATGGTGGTTGCGGCGCGCGCCAACGGGCTGCGTCCGATTGATGGGCCTTTTGGCGATTTTCAGGACCCGGACGGTTACAAGGCCGCCGCAAAACGTGCCGCCGTTCTGGGTTGCGAAGGCAAATGGGCCATTCACCCAAGCCAGATCGCGCTGGCGAACGAGGTGATGTCGCCGTCTGACGCCGAGGTCAACAAGGCGCAGCGCATTCTTGTTGCCATGGCCGAGGCCGAGGCAGACGGAAAAGGCGCCGTTTCGCTGGACGGTCGGCTAATAGATTACGCCTCCATCCGTCAGGCCGAAGTGCTGGTGGAAAAGGCCAGCCAGATTGCTGCGGCGTGAACCAAACCAAAGTTGCGTGGGCAAACTGCCCACGCGATATCATCGCTCGTTGCGGACGCCGAAGAAGTGTTAGGATCCTTCCGGCGCCATCGACCCCATGAACCGACGGTCCCGCACATCATCCGGGCTGGTTTTGTAGCAGCGTTGAAACGCACGTTTCAAAGCGACGGGCGATGAAAAACCGGTGGCTGCCGAGATTTCGATCTGCGACATGTTCGTGAACTGCAACAGGTTCTGCGCCCGTTCCAGACGAAGCTCCTTGTATGTGGAAAGAAGCTTTGCTCCGGTTTTGCTCAGGAACCGTCGTTGCAGTTGACGCGTCGAGGTTTTGAGCAAACGGGAAAGGTCCGAGATCGTCAGTGGATCTTCGATGTTCTCCTGCATCGCATCCAAAGTGCGCATCACCAGAAGATCGCCTTTTGCCCTGTGTACCAACTGGGCGGCCAACCTGCTTTCGTATTTTTGCGTGGGTTCGGTCAGACCGATATAGCTGCGCAATGCGTCCGCTATATGCTCTCCGTGATCTATGGACACGAATTCGGACAACAACCGCAATGCGCTCAGTCTGCTGGTCGCGCTGTGGGGGTGCCCGTCGGCGGCCAGATGGGTTGCCGCACCGCAGCTTTCCAATCCGCTTTCCAGCGCGGCCGCGGCAAAGTTCGGGTGAACCGCAACGATGTTTCGGCCTGCTCTGCCCAGTTGCACCAGCAACAGGACAGCTCCCCCGACCAGAACGGTCCTTGAAGACAGGTTGAGAACTTGCGAAATCCAGCTTCTGCGCGAACCAGAGACGTCCCAGTTGTTCTCCAGGTCGCCCCAGAAAATCGCCGTCCGACCTGCCCAATAAAGAGGCCCGCCGACCGAGTCATTTCCGGACACCCGGAGATTGACGACGTAAGAGCAGTTTTCGACCAGGCTGTTCAGAGCGTGATAGAACTCGACGACGATCTCAGCCGATGCCAGTGCCCGCGTGTCGCTGAGGATAACATCGATGTATTTTATTCTTTCGGGCACCTCCGGCCCGGTCTTTGCCAGGTCGGCGCGATCATTTGCGAGGACATAGTGTTTCATTGTTCCTCCATCGAATTGACGAGAGGCAGCGCCTCGCAGGACGCTGCCCTCATTTTCGGATTTCAATCCGCCAGAGCAAACCGCGGATTGCTACGCCCGGTTCCCTATTCCGCGGCGTCTTCGTATGCGTCCATTGGGGGGCATGTGCAGACGAGGTTTCTGTCACCATATGCGTTGTCGA
>NZ_WQEP01000026.1:0-4478 GCF_013033705.1 Ruegeria sp. HKCCA0370 | reverse complement strand
CTATTCCGCGGCGTCTTCGTATGCGTCCATTGGGGGGCATGTGCAGACGAGGTTTCTGTCACCATATGCGTTGTCGACGCGGTTGACGGGGGACCAGTATTTGTCGACGCCCATGGAACCCGGCGGGAAGCAGGCTTGTTCGCGGGTGTAGGGGCGGTCCCAGTCGCCGACCAGATCGCGCACCGTGTGGGGGGCGTTTTTCAGCGGGTTGTTTTCCGCGTCGATCTTGCCGTCGATGATGTCCTGCGCTTCCGAGCGGATCGAGAGCATGGCGTCGCAGAAGCGGTCGAGCTCGGCCATGGGTTCCGATTCCGTGGGCTCCACCATCAGGGTTCCGGCCACCGGCCAGCTCATGGTGGGCGCGTGGAAGCCTGAATCGATCAGGCGCTTGGCTACGTCATCGACGGTGACATGCGCCTCGGCGTCCAGCGGACGGGTGTCGAGGATGCATTCATGCGCCACACGCCCCGTTTCCGAGGTGTAGAGGATCGGATAGGCATCCTTGAGCCGCGCCGCGATGTAGTTGGCGTTCAGGATCGCCACCTTGGTCGCCTGGGTCAGACCCGCGCCGCCCATCAGCAGCACATAGGCCCAGGATACGGGCAGGATCGAGGGCGAGCCGAAGGGCGCCGCCGAGACCGGACCCACGGCGGTGCCGTATTCCGGGTGCCCGGGCAGGTGCTCGGCCAGATGCGCCTTGACGCCGATCGGACCCATGCCGGGGCCGCCGCCGCCATGCGGGATGCAGAAGGTCTTGTGCAGGTTCAGGTGGCTGACATCGCCGCCGATATCGCCGGGGCGCGACAGGCCCACCATGGCGTTCATGTTGGCGCCGTCGATATAGACCTGACCGCCGTGATCATGGGTGATCTGGCAGACCTCCTGCACGGTGGTCTCGAACACGCCATGGGTCGACGGGTAGGTGATCATGCAGGCGGCCAGATGATCCGAGTGCTTTTCCGCCTTGGCGCGGAAGTCGGCGACATCGATATTGCCCTTGTCATCCGCCTGCACCGGCACGACCTGCCAGCCCACCATCTGCGCCGAGGCCGGGTTGGTGCCATGGGCCGAGGTCGGGATCAGGCAGACATTGCGGTGCCCTTCGCCGCGCGCAAAGTGATAGTTGCGGATGGTCAAGAGACCCGCATATTCGCCCTGCGCGCCCGAGTTGGGCTGCTGGGAGATCGCGTCATAGCCGGTGATCTGGCACAGCTTGTCGTTCAGATCGGCGATCATCTCGTGATAGCCCTGCGCCTGATCTTCCGGGCAGAACGGGTGCAGGTTGCTGAACTCGGGCCAGGTGACCGGGATCATCTCGATCGTGGCGTTCAGCTTCATGGTGCACGATCCCAGCGGGATCATCGCCCGGTCCAGCGCCAGGTCACGGTCGGCCAGACGACGCATATAGCGGGTGATCTCGGCCTCGGCCCGGTTCTGATGGAAGATCGGGTGGGTCAGATAGGCGCTTTCACGCAGCGCATAATCCGGCAGGCGGTATTGCTTGTTCGAGCTGTCATCCTTGCGGTCGATGCCGAAGGCGCCCCAGACCGCCTCGATCGTCTCGGGGCGGGTCTGTTCGTCCAGGCTGATGCCGACGCGGGTCTCGCCCACCTTGCGCAGGTTGACGCCGCGCGCCACGGCGGCCTCCATCACCGTCTTCTGCAGGTGGCCGACCTCGACCGTGATGGTGTCGAAGAACACTTCCGGTTCCACGGCAAAGCCCGCCTCTTCCAGGCCGGCGGCCAGGCGCGAGGTCTTGCGGTGCACCGATTGCGCGATCGCCTTGATGCCGTCGGGGCCGTGATAGACCGCATACATCGAGGCAATCACCGCCAGCAGCGCCTGCGCGGTGCAGACGTTCGAATTCGCCTTCTCGCGGCGGATATGCTGCTCGCGGGTCTGCAACGACAGGCGGTAGGCCTTGTTGCCGCGGCTGTCGATGGACACACCGATGATCCGGCCCGGCATGGATCGCTTCAGCTTGTCGGTGGTGGCCATGTAGGCGGCGTGCGGGCCGCCATAGCCCATCGGCACGCCAAAGCGCTGGGTCGAGCCGATGGCAATGTCCGCGCCCATCTCGCCCGGTGACTTCAGCAGCGCCAGCGACAGGATGTCGGCGGCGACGATGGCGATGGCCTTGTGTTCATGCAGCGCCGCGATCTCGGCGGTGAAGTCGCGCACATGGCCATAGGTGCCTGGATACTGGAAGATCGCGCCGAATACCGCGCCCGCGTCCAGCTGATCCGGGTCGGCGACCTGCACGTCGATGCCCAGAGGCTCGGCCCGGGTCTTGATCACCGCGATGGTCTGCGGGTGGCAGTTCTTGTCAACGAAGAAGGCCGCGTTGTTGGCCTTGGACCGGCCGCCGCGCTTGGCCATCGCCATGGCTTCGGCGGCGGCTGTGGCTTCGTCCAGCAGCGATGCGTTGGCCACATCGAGCCCGGTCAGGTCGCTGACCATGGTCTGGAAGTTCAACAGCGCCTCAAGGCGGCCCTGGCTGATCTCGGGCTGATAGGGCGTGTAGGCGGTGTACCAGGCCGGGTTTTCCAGGATGTTGCGCAGGATCGGCGCAGGCGTGGTGGTGCCGTAATAGCCCTGACCGATCAGCGAGGTCAGAACCTTGTTCTTCCCCGCCACCTGTTTCATGTGGAAAAGCGCATCGCGTTCCGTCATCGCCGGACCCCAGTCCAGCGGCTGTTTCTGCCGGATCGCCGGGGGGACGGTGGCGTCGATCAGTTCGTCCAGCGTCTTGAAGCCGATCACCTTGAGCATGTCACGCATCTCGGTCGGGCTGGGACCGATATGGCGGCGGTTGGCAAAATCATAGGCTTCGTAATCGGTCAGTTTGAAGGCCATTGCAGCGCTCCCATGGATAGGTCAGGGCCGGCGGAGACTGCGGGAGCCTCCGGCGGGGATATTTCTTGCCAGATGAAGGGCGGGGCCCAAATTCGGCGGCATCAATTAATTCGATGGAGCCCCATGCCGGGACTCCGTTCGGGTTTACCCGATGAAGGCCTTGTAGCCGGCTTCGTCCATCAGATCCTCGAGCTGCGACGCGTCACTGATCTTGATCTTGTAGATCCAGGCCTCGCCTTCGGGGTCTTCGTTCAGCGCGCCGGGATTGTCGGCCAGCGCCTCGTTCACCTCGACGATCTCACCATCGACCGGTGCATAGAGTTCCGAGGCCGCCTTGACGGATTCGATCACGCCGATCTCGCCGTCTTTCTCGAACTCGTCGCCCGCTTCCTGCTGCTCGACGAAGACCACCTCACCCAGCTGTTCAGCCGCGTGTTTGGTGATGCCCAGCGTGGCGGTGTCGCCTTCGACGCTCAGCCATTCATGCTCTTCGGAATAATAGGTTGCCATGCTTCTCTCTCCTGACTTCAACGCTTGTAATTCTGTTTGACGAAGGGCAGCGCCACGATCTGCGCCGGTTGCGCCTTGCCCCGGATGATCAGGTTCACCTTCTCGCCCGGCGCGCCATGGCCCGCGGACACATAGCCCATCGCGATCGGGCCACCGACCGTCGGGCCAAAGCTGCCCGAGGTGATCTGACCGATGCTGTTGCCCTCAAGGCATTGCACTTCCACGCCCTGACGCGCCGGCGCGCGGCCGTCGGGCTTGATGCCCACCAGCTTGCGCGATGCGCCCTCGGCCAGTTCGCGCTGGATACGCTCCGCACCCGGAAAACCACCTTCTTCCTTGCGGCGCTTCTGGATCGCCCAAGCCAACGAGGCCTCAATCGGCGAGGTGCTCTGGTCGATGTCATTGCCATACAGGCACAGCCCCGCCTCAAGCCGCAGGCTGTCGCGCGCACCCAGACCAGCCGGTTCGCAATCCTCATGTGCCAGGAAGGCCCGTGTGATCTCGATCGCCTTGTCCTCGGGGATCGAGATCTCGTACCCGTCCTCGCCGGTATAGCCCAGCCGCGAGATGCGGCATTCGACGCCCATGATATCGGCCAGGGTGGTTTCCATGAACTTCAGGTCACGGGCGGCAGGGCAGAGTGCGCCCACCACATCCTCGGCCTTGGGACCTTGGACCGCAACCAGCGCACGGTCGAAGATCTCGGTCACGTCGACGCCTTCAAGGTGCTCACGCATATGCGGAATGTCCTGATGGCGCAGCGCCGCGTTCACCACCACAAAGTAATGATCCCCAGCATTCGACACGATCAGATCATCCATGATCCCGCCTTCCGCGTTCGTAAAGAACCCGTACCGCGCCTTGCCTTCCTTCAGCGTCGCATAGGCCTGCGGGCACAAAGCTTCCAGCTTCTCACCCACATTCTCACCGCGCAGGATCACCTGACCCATGTGAGACACATCAAACAACGCCGCCTTCTCCCGGCACTGCTTATGCTCCCCCATGATCCCCAAAGGATACTGAACAGGCATCTCCCAACCCGCAAAATCAACCATCTTGCCGCCAAGCTCGACGTGCAAAGAGTGGAGAGGCGTGCGCTTCGGTGTGGTCAT
>NZ_WQEP01000025.1:2500-5858 GCF_013033705.1 Ruegeria sp. HKCCA0370 | reverse complement strand
CGACCTTCAGGTTATGAGCCTGACGAGCTACCGGGCTGCTCCATCCCGCGACAGTTTTTGTGACCTAGCGCTTACGCTACTTGAGGTCTTTAGTTGGCCTATCGCTTGCGCTATTTGAGGCCGGGTATTGTTTTTTGATCGTTTAGAGAGATGTGGGCTTTTACTAGGTTTGGCGGTGACCTACTCTCCCGGGGCTTAAGCCCAAGTACCATTGGCGCGGCAGTGCTTAACTTCCGGGTTCGGGATGGGACCGGGTGTTTCACTTGCGCTATGACCACCAAACCGAGGAAAAGCCCACGTCGCTCTTTTTGCTTTGCAAAAAGGCGGCGCGCGGGAGGCAGCGCATTCGCTTGCGAATGCGCGTTCCCGCACGGTTGTAATTATCAACCAACAGTGTCGCTTGGTGCGACACGATCATCCATTGTCAAGGTCGGTGTATGCTTTGGTCTTGTCTTTCCATTACTGGATCAAATCAAGCCTATCGGGCGATTAGTACCGGTCAACTGAACGCATTACTGCGCTTACATCTCCGGCCTATTGACGTGGTGGTCTTCCACGGCCCTCAGGGAGACCTTGTTTTGAGGGGGGCTTCCCGCTTAGATGCCTTCAGCGGTTATCCTGTCCGATCATAGCTACCCAGCACTGCCGTTGGCACGACAACTGGTCCACCAGTGGATCGTTCACCCCGGTCCTCTCGTACTAGGGGCAACTCCTCTCAAGTCTCCTACACCCACGGCAGATAGGGACCGAACTGTCTCACGACGTTCTAAACCCAGCTCACGTACCTCTTTAAACGGCGAACAGCCGTACCCTTGGGACCTGCTCCAGCCCCAGGATGAGATGAGCCGACATCGAGGTGCCAAACACTGCCGTCGATATGGACTCTTGGGCAGTATCAGCCTGTTATCCCCGGCGTACCTTTTATCCGTTGAGCGATGGCCCTTCCACTCGGGACCACCGGATCACTATGGCCGTCTTTCGACTCTGCTCGACTTGTCAGTCTCGCAGTCAGGCTGGCTTCTGCCATTGCACTCAACGAGCGATTTCCGACCGCTCTGAGCCAACCTTCGCGCGCCTCCGTTACGCTTTAGGAGGCGACCGCCCCAGTCAAACTACCCGCCACGCAGGGTCCCGGATCCGGATAACGGACCGCGGTTAGACATCAAGAGTGCGAAGGGTGGTATCTCAAGGGAGGCTCCACCGCGACTGGCGTCACGGTTTCAAAGCCTACCACCTATCCTGCACATCACAATCCTGATGCCAGTGCGAAGCTGTAGTAAAGGTGCACGGGGTCTTTCCGTCTAACCGCGGGAAGCCTGCATCTTGACAGGCAATTCAATTTCGCTGAGTCGATGTTGGAGACAGCGGGGAAGTCGTTACGCCATTCGTGCAGGTCGGAACTTACCCGACAAGGAATTTCGCTACCTTAGGACCGTTATAGTTACGGCCGCCGTTTACCTGGGCTTCAATTCAAGGCTCTCACCTCTCCTTTTAACCTTCAGGCACCGGGCAGGCGTCAGACCCTATACGTCGTCTTGCGACTTCGCAGAGCCCTGTGTTTTTAATAAACAGTCGCCACCCCCTGGTTTGTGCCCCCAGCCCCTAGTTGCCTAGGAACCGGGCCTCCTTCTCGCGAACTTACGGAGGTATTTTGCCGAGTTCCTTCAACATCGTTCTCTCAAGCGCCTTGGTATTCTCTACCAGTCCACCTGTGTCGGTTTAGGGTACGGTCTGATAGGAGGGCTATTTCCAGGAACCTCTCAGCAGCCCAATCAATCCGATAAGATTGAACTACACCTGAGATCCGTCACCACTCCACGGCCTAGGAATATTAACCTAGTTCCCATCGCCTACGCCTTTCGGCCTCGGCTTAGGGGCCGGCTTACCCTGCTCAGATTAGCTTTAAGCAGGAACCCTTGGACTTTCGGCGAGAGTGTCTCTCACACTCTTTGTCGCTACTCATGTCATCATTCTCACTAGTGATCTCTCCACCGGATCCCTCACAGGCCGGCTTCATCGAAAGCCTCTCTCCTCCAATCCGCCCGAAGACGTGAAGGAGGAATGAGACTATGTCACACTACGCTCTGCTACCATGCCTTACGGCATCCTAAGCTTCGGCTCATGGCTTGAGCCCCGTTACATCTTCGCCGCAGGACAACTTATTTAGACCAGTGAGCTGTTACGCTATCTTTAAAGGATGGCTGCTTCTAAGCCAACCTCCTGGTTGTTTTGGTCGTCCCACCTGCTTTCCCACTTAGCCATGAATTGGGGGCCTTAGCTGTAGGTCAGGGTTGTTTCCCTCTCCACTACGGACGTTAGCATCCGCAGTGTGTCTGCCATCTAGTACTCCCGGGTATTCGGAGTTTGGTTAGGATCAGTAAGCCTGTGGGGCCCCATTACCCATCCAGTGCTCTACCCCCCGGGGTATTCGGATGACGCTCTACCTAAATAGATTTCGCAGAGAACCAGCTATCTCCGAGTTTGATTGGCCTTTCACCCCTAGGCACAGCTCATCCCGATCCTTTTCAACGGATGTGGGTTCGGTCCTCCAGTAAGTGTTACCTTACCTTCAACCTGGCCATGCCTAGATCACTCGGTTTCGGGTCTGATCCCACGAACTCATTCGCCCTATTAAGACTCGCTTTCGCTACGCCTACACCTAACGGCTTAAGCTTGCTCGTGAGACCAAGTCGATGACCCATTATACAAAAGGTACGCCGTCAGCTCGCAAGGAGCCTCCGACTGATTGTAGGCGTTCGGTTTCAGGTACTGTTTCACTCCCCTCGTCGGGGTGCTTTTCACCTTTCCCTCACGGTACTGGTTCACTATCGGTCAGCAAGGAGTACTTAGCCTTCGAAGGTGGTCCTCCGATCTTCAGACAGAATTTCACGTGTTCCGCCCTACTTAATACGTCCGTCAAAGCTTCCTATACGGGGCTGTCACCCGCTATGGCCACGCTTCCCAACGTGTTCTAGTCACTTATCCGGCTCGGCTGGTCCCCGTTCGCTCGCCGCTACTAGGGGAGTATCAATTGATTTCCTTTCCTCCGGGTACTTAGATGTTTCAGTTCCCCGGGTTTGCTCTTAAAACCCTATGTATTCAGGTCTTAAGTACCTGTTCATGCTCATTATTGATCAGCTGTGCTAACAATAACAAACATTCAGGTGGGTTGCCCCATTCAGAAATCCATGGATCAAAGCTTATTCTCAGCTCCCCATGGCTTATCGCAGAGTATCACGTCTTTCATCGCCTCTTGCTGCCAAGGCATTCACCAAACGCCCTTCTCGCGCTTGATTTGATCCAGAAAGAGAAAGACACACGATAGTTGTGCTACCGCCTATTCGGCTACTTGAGCACG
>NZ_WQEP01000024.1:0-7265 GCF_013033705.1 Ruegeria sp. HKCCA0370 | reverse complement strand
TTTGATATCTGACTGGTATTTTTTTGGTTGCGGGAGCAGGATTTGAACCTGCGACCTTCAGGTTATGAGATAGCTTATGGCCGCCTGCACCAACTACGCCTGAAAACGCCACTTTACCCTATCTTATTGGAATCGTTATTTTATTATTGACGGCCGGCACGCCCTGTTCCTACCTCTTACGCCATGAACCGCTTCCAGTTGCTTCCATAATGCTTCCACGGGGCGAAGAAAGAGAAAGGATGAGGGATGCCCAAACTGACCAAACGCGCCGTAGAAGCCCTGCCCGTTGAGGCGAAAGACTACTTTGTTTGGGACAGCCAGATTGCGGGGTTTGGTGTCCGTGTCATGCCCTCTGGGGCAAAGACCTATCAGGCGCAGTATCGCAAAGGCGGACGGACACGACGCGTCTCCATCGGACGACATGGCAAGATCACCGTCGACGAGGCCCGGAAGCTGGCAAAGGAACTGATGGGGCAAGTGGCTAAGGGTGAGAACCCCGCCGAAGAGATTGCCCAGCATCGCCGCGCGCCCACGGTCGCGGCTCTGTGCGAGCGGTTCTTTGATACCCACGTCAAGGAACGCTGCAAGCCGTCCACCCAAGGGGAGTATCGCAGGGCAATCGACCTGTTTATCGTTCCAGCAATTGGCAGCTTCAAAGTGGTCGACGTGGAACGGAAAGATATTGCCGAACTGCACCACAAGTTTCGGGACAAACCCTATCAAGCCAACCGGACGTTGGGCGTTTTGTCCAAGATGTTCAATCTGGCGGAAATCTGGGGTTTACGACCTGACGGGTCGAACCCCTGTCGCCATGTCCCAAAATACCGCGAAGAGAAACGGGAACGGTTTCTGAACCAAGATGAGTTGCAACGACTCGGGCAGGCTTTGACAGACGCGGAACGGGATGGCTCGGAGTCGCCCTTTGTCGTCGCCGCTTTCAGGCTACTAATCCTGACCGGGTGTCGCCTAGGTGAAATCCAGACCCTTCAATGGTCTTTCATCACAGACACAGGGATGGAGCTTCCCGACACCAAGACTGGCGCGCGGCGCATTCCCCTGCCCCAACCGGCCCGAGCGGTTCTGAGCGCCCTGCCACGGCTTCCTGACAACCCTTATGTAATCACCGGGGCTGTTCCCGGCCACTACGCGACCGACCTGCAAAAGCCATGGCGTCGTATACGTAAGCGGGCCGGTTTGAATGATGTTCGTATTCATGACTTGCGCCACACCTATGCATCAAACGCCGTGTCATCGGGCATGCCGATCCAGATGGTCGGGCGGTTGCTGGGTCACAGTCAGATTCAGACCACCATGCGGTATGCGCATTTGGCAGATGATCCAGTACGGCAGGCTGCAGAAGAAAATGCGTCGCGACTCAATACGTTGGTCGGAGGGCAGGAAACCGGCAGGAGGCTGCGTCTGGTTAGGTAAGGCATTAAGGGCGACCAACTCCAAAGACGTATACGTAGGCTGCCTACATTACGTAGCGCGCCTACGTATACGATACGTTACATAGGGATTTTCTGCCCACCCGAGGCAAACACAACTCCGCGTATACGTAGGGTAGTAAAAAGCCTCGCCTCGAGCCGATACCTCCAATGACCGCTCTGAGCCCAAATTGACCGTTGCTGCGCGTAGCTCCAATGAAAGCAATGCGCAGGAAGCGGACTTTGCAAAGCGGGGTGGTCGACATGTTCCAGCAGTTCACTTACGGAGCTAGTGTCAAAGAGCGGTCCGCCATTGCAAACACACCTTGCAAGTGCGCAATCTGGATGTTTGTGAGCCAACACGTTGATCCCACAAAGCAGATTCTGTTTTAGGGGCGAATTCCCTTAGTTCGAGTTCTCAGATAATACGTACTGATGGATATTGTCGTCATCACGACCATCATCACTTCTTTTTTTGTTGTAATCGGCGTGGCAGAACCATTGGCTGCACGTATGCGCCTGCCTTACAGCGTTATCCTAGCGGTCCTAGGGATAGTGATCGGACTTGGCGCAACGTTCTTTCTCAACACTGACTTGACGGATGCACTGAACCCGGGAGCGCAGGCGATAATTGATTTGCCGATCCGGTCAGACGTCTTCCTCTATGTTTTCCTGCCGACGTTGCTCTTCCAGGCGACACTCGGCATGAACCTGCGCAGGATGCTGGATGACTGGATGCCCATCCTGATGATGGCCGTTGTGGCGGTGATTGTGGCGACACTTTCAATAGGCTATGCGCTCAGTTGGGTAAGTGCGTTACCGCTGGTCGCCTGCCTGTTGATTGGCGCTATCGTATCGACAACTGATCCTTCGGCGGTTGTCAGCATTTTTAGGTCAATATCCGCACCACGCAGGTTGTCGCGAATAATCGAGGGTGAAAGCCTCCTGAACGATGCAGCCGCGATTGCTCTTTTCGGGCTATTCATGAGCTTTGTGATGCTCGGCAGACCTGATCCATCACTAAGTGAAGCCGTGGGGCAGTTTCCGCTGTTGATCGCCGGTGGCGCACTCACCGGTTGGCTTATGGCGCGTATGGCGGTTTGGATGATGGCTTTCGTAGACCGTTGGGAGAAGGCGCAGATTTCAATTTCTGTCGCGATGCCGTACCTCGCCTATATCGTTGCGGAACAAAGCGTCGGGGCTTCTGGTGTTATCGCAGTGGTGGTCACAGGACTAACGCTCAACCTCACCGGCCCCGGTCGTTTGTCACCGATCGCTTGGACAAATCTGCAAGAAGTATGGGATCTCCTGGCACATTGGGCCGGAGCGCTGATCTTTATTCTTGCAGCATTGTTGATCCCGAGACTGTTGGAAGGAGTTCAACCGTCTGACTTTGGCCTGTTGGCAGTAGTGGTTCTTGCCGCAACACTGGCGCGGGCAGCGGTTCTTTTCGGTTTGTTGCCATTGCTAACGACAATCGGTCTTTCGCCAGCTGTGGAACGCCCCTATCGCACCGCAATGCTTTGGGGTGGGCTGCGGGGCGCCGTGACTTTGGCGTTGGCACTGGCGGTCACCGAAAGCACTCATGTACCGCTCGAAACCAAGCGTCTGGTCGGTATTTTGGCCACTGGCTTTACGCTGTTTACACTGATTGTCCAAGGAACAACCTTGCGAACGGTGATCACAAAGCTAGGGCTCGACAAACTTACTCCGCTTGATACGGCGTTGTCGCGCCAGGTGGTCGCGGTCGCCTTGCAATCGGTCCGCGAGGATGTGTCCCGCACCGCAGAAAACTACAACCTGACCCACCAAATTGTAAGAAACGAAGCCAAACAATTTAGCGAACGTCTCGACGATGCTGTAAAGGCCGCCGAAGACAGCGCAGAGATCCTTGATCGTGACCGGATTACACTTGGCCTTATTGCGTTGGCCGGTGCAGAGCGGGATTCTGTTTTGGCCCGAATGCGAGAGCGCACCATGTCATCTGTTCTCAGCGAAAAAATTCTGTCAGACGCGGATCGGCTCATTGAAGGCGCAAGGACCGGTGGGCGGATCGGCTATCAGCGCGCGTCCAATCGATCTGTCGTCTATGGAAAATCTTTTCGGATCGCCGTGTTCCTGCAAAACCGCCTACGAATCTCGTTTCCGCTCACTCGTATAACAGCGGACCGGTTCGAAAGGCTGCTCATGCAACGTCTGATCCTTCGGGATCTCGATGGGTTTGTCCGTGGTCGCATACGCCGGATACACGGTCGCCGGGTTGCGGAGTTGCTAGACGACCTGTTGGAGCGCCGATCCGAGGCGGTTGAGACAGCGCTTGAAGGATTGCGGCTCCAATATCCAGGCTATGCGGAAAAGCTGGAGCGGCGGTTCATCCGAAGGACAGCATTGCGACTGGAGGAGCGAGAATACGCCGTCATGCGAGAGGATGGCCTGGTAGGCGAAGAGCTATATTCAGTGTTGATGCAGGAAGTGGCGGCACGACGTGCTTTATCTGAAGGGCGTCCGGTACTGGACATCGCCCTAAAGGGGCGGGATCTGGTCAGGCAATTTCCACTATTCTCTGATCTCGACAAAGCTTCACTGCGAAAACTCAGTAGAGCGCTGCGTACCCGCTACGCCAACGCGGGCGACACGATCCTTTCCAAAGATGAATTGACTCGGAGTGTGTTTTTCATCGCTTCTGGGGCAGTCGAAGTGGAATTCGGCAGACACACCACACGGTTAGGTCGTGGCGAAATGTTTGGGCAATTGGCCATGCTAATGAAACGGCCCCGTCTTGTGAACGTGCGGGTGTTGGCACCCTCGACATTGCTTGAGCTAGACGAAGCGCGATTCCGTCGACTACTTCGGCGAAGCGAAGCCATGCGGAACTCCGTCAAGATGAGCGCCAGCAAACGCATGATCGACCCTGCGGTGTTGGACCTGGAAGAGCATGAAGGTTCTGCTGATCAAGGATAGTTGTAAAGAAAGCTCATCAATTGGAACGGAACCGCTACAACTGTTTTTTCATTTCGCGGAAGCGCGATGTCCGCTTTGAGCCCAAACCAGCCGCGTTATCTTTGAACTTCGCGGCGGACTGGTTGACCTGAATCAGCGTCTATTTTGAGTTCACCATTTTCAACGACCAACGTGCCGTTTACGAGAACGGTATGGACACCTGTGGCAGGTTGGTTCGCGTTTTCGTAGGTGGCTAGATCCGCCACTGTCTTAGGGTCAAAGACGACAATGTCAGCATCCATTCCTACTTGCAGGCGCGCCTTCTTTCTCATTTGTGGAACGAATTCCTCGAGCGTTTGGGCTGGCATCAAGGACATCTTGCGAATGGCTTCCTCGAGTGACAATAAACCCCGTTCGCGCACATAAGATCGAAGGATTTTGGTAAACGCTCCAGCCGACCGCGGGTGACTGAATACATTTTCGGGAAGTGGCCAATCACTACCTTCATAATTCAGAACTGCCCCGCTTTCGTCGAAGTAGGACCAGAACACCGCATCCGAGGCGATCATGACTGCTGGGTGGGTAACGGATGCATCCAATAGCGCTAGTGCGTCAGGATCGTTCTCGTCCAGAAAATGCCATGTGACGAAGGTGCCCGGCTCGTTGTTCTGGTAATCGGTAAGCTCTTCTTCTGTCATGCGATCTGCGCCCAGTTGAAAGTTCTGTGCCGTAGAGCTCATGCGTTCTCGCCATCCGTCACCTGAGAACATCGCGGCTCCTACAACGGTGTTCGCGGCGCCATAAGGATAGGCCTCTACCGTGACGTTAATGCCTTGAGCTTGGGCCCGTTCCACCAAATCAAGGGTGGCGTGGATGTCTTCCAATGAAGAACTGTTGATGTGACAGATATGCATGTGCGCGCCTGTTAGCGCAGCGTTCGCAATCAATTCTTTTATTGCCTCAAAAGACCCCTGCGGTTCCAAATTCGATGCGTACCGCACGTGTGTATACGTGGCCACGCCATAATCGGCGGCCATATTTGCCAAAGCAAAGTATTCTTTTTGTCCGTATCCAGGCGCGTATCCTGCATTAACGCCTATTCCCAATGCCCCTTCTTTCAATCCTTGCTCTACTAAGTCCAACAACTCCGCCATACGAAGCGGATCAGCGATTTGTGTCTTCCAATCGTCGAATCTCTGCGCATCTTGAAAATAGGATAGTTCGGCAACAGGCCCTTCACCTGTGAACGCAGCTATTCGGCCAAAGGTCCAAGCGGCAGACGCCCCATAGTTCAGTGGCGTCTGCTGCCGTTCCATTTCAGCATACCAATCTGCAATAGGTAGGATACCGGACTCCAACTCCAGAACAGTTGTTACGCCTTGCATCGCCTGCATACGCATGTCGCCCAAGTTCATGCCGTGTGCATGCAAATCGATGAACCCTGGCGCTACAACAAGATCAGTTGCATCGATCTCCAACGAACCTTCCATGGCGAACTCGGAGATCGCGGATATCTCGCCGCCGCTGATCCCCAGATTTCGGATGGCATCCAAGCCTGTCTCTGGATCAATGACCCGTCCGTTCGCTATGACGATATCGTAATCCTGCGCTGAGCAGGTCGTGGCAATTGCCACAAAAATCGAAAAAACAAATGTGCGGTACATGAGCGGAACCTCCGTGTCTCCAGCTTAAGGCGATAAAGGAACAGATCAATTTATTGTTCTGCCAAAGTCTGTTTTGTCCGCATGGCGGACATTGCCCTTCTGAAACAGAGGTGCCCTAATGATCGGTCTAGCTGTACGCAGGTTAAGTTTGTGTCCCGTACATAAGATATACAGGGGACGTTGCACCCTATTAACTTTACTCACTACATCGCGTACCTATCCCGGGCATTTGAAAGGGCGGAGCAGTGAGCCAACCAACAACCAACCAGCTAGACCGTTTGTGGCGTAGTGGCTTTGCTATGACCCAAGCTTGGGTCGTGTATGCGGAGCCTAAGTTAAAGGAACGCTGGGAAGAGCTGCAGAGATCGTCAGCCATCAGCGCCCTTGAAGATGGAATGACCAAAGCTTCGGCTATGGAGGCAGACGCAGTCACCAAATTTCAAATGCTGCTGGAGGGACCACAGAAAATCCTAGAGGCACGCAATACTGTTAGACAAACCCTACAAGAGAACATCCTAAAATACATCGCGGGCGGCCATCTTCACGCCTATGGCTTTGAGCCGCCAAGGAAAGTTGCCAGTACCCCGATAGCAATTCCTAACGCAGCGTGGTCTGGCCGCTGCAATTGGGATGAGGGAAAACTGAGCTTTAGGGGATTGGAGTTCATTGAGGTACGTCTCACCACCAATTGTATTCGAAATGAAATCCTTGAGCGCGGTCATGTAGACACCACACCGTCGCGCGCGCCGGGTAGACCATCGGTCAAATCTGACATCGAAGCAGCTTTTCATGCGCTCCATGAAGCTGGCGAAATAGACCCAACGGCATCGCAAATGTCGCACTACCCTAAAGTCAGACGGTGGCTTGAATTGAACCGTCCAGACCTAGACGTGCCACCTGCTCAGATGTCGGACAAAACGATTCACAGAATTTTTTCACCGTTTTTCAATGATTTGAAGAAAATCTCAAATCTATAAATTGTTTGGGATTTTAGAGATATTTTTAGAGATTGGGGATTTGTCCAAGTCTAGAGCATCAGCAACTCAAACCGGAGTAAACAGATGCTCACGAACGACCCTGCAAACGACAACAACCGCCCAGCGACGGATTATTTGGACGGTTTTATTGACGAAAGCAAAGCCGCCGACTTCCTGTGTCAGAGCGTGCGCACCATCCAGAAATGGCGCGTGACGGGGTTCGGCCCGAAATTCTACAAGTCGGGTCGGTCTGTCCG
>NZ_WQEP01000023.1:0-11086 GCF_013033705.1 Ruegeria sp. HKCCA0370 | reverse complement strand
CTGATCGCATCAAGACGGGACATCCCTTCCCCATCAGAACTTCAACCTGCCGTAACTTCGAGACAATCTCTTCGGGCCTCGGTCGCTTGTTTGCCATTCTCAGTCCTCCGTTTCCTAAACATAACGGTGGACCCGTTCAGTTGGGGAGGCTCAGGCTAGTTCCTCAGTTTCGCCTGCAGCGCTAAATGTCGCGATGTCGGAGGCGAGCGATTGAGTTGTGATTGTTACCCATTCATTTGTTCCTGCAGCCTGTGCCGCGAGTGCAGCTCCAAGCTGGTCGCTCTCTTGAAGTTGGTCGTAGATATATAAAAGTCGATCTGATTGCTTGCTTGACTAGCCCCAGGCGTTCTGACGAGCTGACTCAGTTCATTGCCGGTTAGATTTCTAAGTGCCAAACCGGTGTCCTCAGTGCTAACGCCAAAGCCGCCAGTTTGAGCCAATCCGAGAAGCTCCGAAGCAGTTGGCTGAATATGGGTCTGGGGAAACTGATCTGTCACGAATGTGCCGGGATCAAGTGCGCGAATAATCGGCTGTTCTTGTGCGATAGCCTCAGTACAAAGAAGTGAGAAAGCCCCAAGTAGCAAAGGTGTTTTTTCATCCAATATCCCTCTCGTGGGTCCGATCAGACTTCTATGTAAATTAGTCTTGGTATCGCCAGATGCTGTTTCGCAGTCTGCCCTGAGTCAAGGCGGCAAGACGATCCAACTTACCATTGCTGGCCGATCTTGAGCATTTGAGCCGTCAACGGCGATTAGAAATATAGCGTCAAACCGAAGCATGTGGCCTTGCTTCTATGGCCGATGACAGCGTCAAGATTCACGGTTCATCCGTACGAGCAGAGCGCGGTTCAGCACTACTCCATTGGTAGTTCCAGAGGAACACGAGGAACAGTACACCGAACACTAAGTCGACGGCGCCGGGGCCAAGTAGCAGCACGTCTGCGCTGCCACTGGTGGTATACCAAATGCTCAAGCCCGCCAAACCCAACTGAGCGAACGCACCGGTCGCGATGATGGTGTGGTTTCGGTCCGGATTGAACGCCACCGCCATGAAACCCAGTCCGAATACGAAGGCGTGCAGTGCGAACAGGTAGAAGAACAGGCGATCACCGGCATCGAGCCCGAGGCAGTTCAGCGCCCAGTCCGAGAACACAACCAGGCCGAAAGTGCCGACGCAGTTGTAGAGGCCTTTTGCAATTAGCAATCGGCGCCAGTGGTAGTGACTCTTCATCGCTTTCTCCATCCTGGCAGCACAGCCGCCATTGCTAGTACAGGTCGAAGACCTCCTGGATCAGGGCATCCCAACGATGGTGCGGTTGGCCCGGGATGTGCGCGAAGCGGCTGTCGTCGTAGCAGCCCATTGGGTATTCGAGCACCGCCAGGAGGCAACGATTGCAGAGCGTGCAGGGACGCTCCGCTGCGTGCGCTGTTTTTTTCTCGCGGCTGGCCTTGAGTATCTCGTTCGGCAGATTGGGGTTGGCCAGCAGGGGGCGCGCAATGGACACTGCATCGCATTTACCATCGTCCAAGGCTGCCTGAATTCCTTCCAGGGTTTGGAAGGAACCGGTGCAGATGACCGGGATTGTCACGCGGGATTTAACGGCCTCGGCAGCATCGAGATTGACGCCCTCGAGCCTACGCCAGGCCGCGTCCTTGTTGTCTGCCGGTGGCCTGCGTCCCGCAACGAAACTTCCTATTGTCGGATAAAGTTCGCGCCGGAGCGACCGCTCCCATAAGAGCCTCGCCACCCACAGCAGGGGCCGCACTCTGAACGCAAGGTACCAGAGAAACGTGTAGGCCCCGCTGTCGATTAGTGACTTGTAAGTCCTCGGTACGAACTCGCTTGGGAAGTAACCTGCGGGATTGCAGGGATGCCCGAACATGCTGCCCGACGATACGTGGATCGCGTCCACGCCGTCTCTTTCGCACCATTCCGCGACCTGAACGTTTTCTTCAAGGGTGTTTCCTGGGTGGACCCAGGGGAAGACGCAGTTGTTTAGTTCCGCGATGCTGAGTTTGGCGATGAGGGTCATGTCACGGACCTTTGGATCGTCGCGAATTGCGCAGATGACCCGTCTCAGGAATTCGTACCGTGTTTTGATACAGCCGCCGGCAAAGTCGCCATCGGGACGACGGTTTATGGCGGCGCTCAGGAATTGCGTGAAGAGGTAACCGTTTCCCGAGTGCAGTTCAATCGCCTTGATTCCGGCACGCTGTGCCCTCCGCGCGGCGTTAACGAAGAGCGCGATGATCTTACAGGCCTCGCCGTCGGTCATCCGACGTCCCCTGAGGCCGTGGAAGAACCCCTTCCTATCAGTTGGTGCCGGCGGTTGGCGTCCGAGGTTCTCGATCCCTGCAATGTCCTGCTGACGTCCGGAGTGCGAGAGCTGCATTATGTAGTGGCATGGTTCCTCGCGACCCGTGGGCGTCGCCCTCGCGACCTGTTTGACGACCGATTCCCAGAACGGGATTCGCGCGTCGCAATCCACATGCGCGTAATTCGGCAGAATACGTCCGCTTGTGTGGATCGGTACGTGCGACGAGATGATGGCGCCGACACCTCCAGCTGCGAAGGTTCGTTCGAAGTTCCGGCGCCATTCCGTCCCCGAGCCGTCATAGTTGTCGATCCGTCCGGAGAGGCTTGACCTAAGCAGGCGGTTGTCCAGCTTTAGGCTCCCGATGTCCAGCGGGTCGTGGATACGTGGTGCCGTCATTTGGCCTCCTCACCCGTAAATTCAAGGGCCGACCGCCGCGCGATCAGTCATCAAGCCGATGGGGCCTTGACCGGGAACTTGCCTCTTTCGTGGTCGCCTTCACTTTGCGACCGGCGGCTTTATCGCCGTACAATCGGCGTTCACCGTCCTTTGCGTGACTGACAAGAAGTCTACGCATTTTTCATCTGAAGCCAAATCCGGTACGCGAAGCTCGCTGATCCGGCGCCTCAGCTCTGCCGAACGTTCATCCAGCATCACGCCAAGGACAGTCGTCGAGAGCTCCTCGCTGACCTCGTCCTGCCATTCAAACCGAGCTGGCAAGTCACCTTCGTATTTCGCCGTCCAAACTTCTCCATCCGCGAGCAACAGTCTTACCTCCAGGCGGAGCCGATTCTGCACGCTGCGCAGCACGCCCTCAAGGCGGTAAGCGCCGTCGGGGTCGGTCAGCTCACGGCCGATCCGCAGCCAGCCGGATGCCGACAGCAGCGCCCTAAGATCGCAGTCCAGCGCGTGGGCGATCTCGTGGATCTCATCCCTGGGATCGGTTGTACAGATAGGTGCAAGCTCGAGGAACAGGTCCTTGCTCCAGGCTTCTGCTCCGCTGGTCATCTGCCTGATCTCCCGCACGGAAAACGGCGCCGCCGTCCAGACGCGCAAGGGACGCGCCAAGTTTTTCAACTCCTGGATCCCCGCGTCGACGAAGATTCTGGCCACCGTCTCGTCCAGTGTCGCATACGTCGCATCGGAGATCGCGATCCCGGCGGGATCCGCGAACTCCTGCAATCTCGTCGCTACGTTCACAGCCGTTCCGAAGACCTCGCGATCGATTGGTACGACGTCGCCGATGTCCACTCCTATCCGCAGCTCAGCAGCATGCTCGAACGCGAGCAACTGCTGAACTTCGAGCGCGCAGTCGACGGCGCCGATCGCGCTGCCGAACTCGGTGATCCAACCGTCGCCGACGGTTTTGATGATCTTGCCCGAGTTGGTCCAGACCGCCGGTTTGAGAATACCCGACTCAATCTCGCGCACCATTCTGAGTGCTGCAGCTTCATCCGAGGTCAACATCCTCGAATACCCGACGACGTCGGCGATCAGGATTGCAGTCAATCGATGGGCCATGCCCTTCCTCCTCTGATAAGAGAAAGTGTGACGCAATCGTTTGAACGGGATTTGTCGGTGTGATTAACGCGATGTTAACGGCCCCGGCTGCCATTCAGCGCCAGCGGGGTCCGGATGGTCCGGAGCGCTGATCCCGGCGATTCCCGCCTGGACTTCGGCCAAGGCGATCGCCGCCTCTTCCCCCTGGCGCTTAAGGTCGCAGATCGTTTGCGCAATCTCGGCCGCGTTCTCTCCGGAACGGATGTACGCCTCCAGCCGATTGAGGCATGCGGCAAGCTGCGTCAGACCGAGACACCTCGCGGCACCGGCGAGGCGGTGCGCGGGATCGACCGCCTTAGAAAACGAACCGTCCTCTCCCGCAGCTTCAATCTCAGCCACGTTCTGGCTGATGGACTTCTGGAGTTGCCCGACAAGGTTCAGCATTTCGGCTGTTCCGACACTTTCCAGGACCTCCCGGAACAGCTCGGCTTCGAACGCCTCCGGGACTTTCAGCTTGTCGGGCCAATCCGCGTACATTCGTCCCCGTATGTGCGCAGCTTGATTGAGAACCGCATGAAGCTGATCCGCCTGGACCGGTTTCGCTACGACGTCGTCGCAACCTACCGCAAGGTAACCGTCGATGTCGGCAGGAAATACGTTAGCTGTAACGGCAATGATCGAGACCCAGTCCGCGCATCTGTTCTTTTCTTGCCGAAGGGCTCGAACCACGTCGACCCCATCCATATCGGGCAGTCGCATGTCCAGCAGGATTGCATCGAACTTGACATCCCGTACCAACGACACGGCGTCATATCCGCGGTCAACTGTCGTGACTGTGTGCCCAAACTTCTCCAACATTGCTTCGGCGACGCCCCGGCTGACGGGGTCGTCCTCGACGAGTAGCACGTGCAAGGGGGGGGTTATCCACTTCTTTGGGCCTTGTTCCGATTGCGGGGTATTTGTCTCGGCGCCAGCCACGAGATCGATCTCGAAGGAAAAGCGACTACCTTCGCCGACGACGCTCTCGGCTGACAGCGTGCCGTCCATGGCGTCGACCAAACGCTTGACGATAGAAAGGCCCAGACCGGTACCGCCAAACCGGCGCTGGACAGCGTTTGCTCCCTGGGTCAAGGGGTCGAAAATTCTGCCAAGATCTTCAGGCGGAATGCCTATCCCTGTATCCACAACCGAAAAACTAACAAGTGGTACGCTCCCGAAGCCCTCCGTCCTCGCGACCTTGATCGTTACTTCCCCGTCTTGCGTGAACTTGACGGCGTTCCCAGAGAGGTTAAGGAGAATCTGACGTACACGCGCTTCATCACCGAAAAGGAACCTCGGCACATCGTCAGCGATGTCGTAACTTATCGAAGTTACTTGCTTGGCGGCGATTGGCCTCAGTATCTCGACAACGTCTTCCACGACCTCAATCAGCGCGAAGCTCTCCCGTTCGATCTCCAGGCGCCCCGCTTCGATGCGAGCGATGTCCAAAACGTCGTCGATTAGTTTCAGCAGTAGTTCGCCAGATCTCTCGACTACTTCGAAGTCCTCTTGGATTGATGCTTGGAGGTCACTTCGACGGATGGCAAGTTGCGCGGTGCCAAGAATTCCATTCAGCGGAGTGCGCAACTCGTGGCTCATAGTCGCCAAGAATTCGGACTTCGCTTGGCTTGCAGCGAGTGCGTCGTCGCGCGCTTCGCGCAGTTCTTCTCGACTGTGCAAAAGCTCGCGCTGCTGCACGAAGTTCCGCCGGTCGTAGGACTCCAGCGTGTAACCGGCAAAGCCCAATATCAGTGACGTCGAGATCAGAAAGATCATGTTGTTGTAGAATATCGGCGTCGACAAATCGCCAAACAGAATTGCAACCACGAAGTAAGCAAGAACCGAGAGAGCTGTTCCCAGAAGTGCGTGTATGAATGTGAAGGGGAAAACGACAAAACACCCGATGATTATCAGCATGATGCCAGCATAGTACATTGTCTGACCCACCGTATCGGAGAGATAGATCAAGGCAATGATGCCAGAGCAGCAAACGATCAGTATCATCCACTGAATCAAACGGGCGACCCGGAGATAGAGTTCGGAATAGGTCATGGCAAGCGCTCCGACAAGGAACACGCACACGAAGACCCGAACCGTCCAAGCCGAACGATAGTTTTCACCTACGACCCAAGGATCGATAACGGAGAACACCACGTAGAGGACAATTGCCGCCAGAATGGCGAGCCGCGCCTGGGTTCTCGTCCTGCGACCGTGATCGGCCAGAAATCTGGACTCAAGTTCAGCGTCCCTGAACTTCAGCGTTAGAGGGTGCGGGGTCGTCAACCCCGCGGAATTCTGGCGGCTAGGCACAACATTCGACCTTAGTTGGGCATACTGGCGACAGCATACACTGAGTTGAGCACGTCACGTACCGGCTCAGAAAGGCACGACATCTGCGCCTATCTTGTAGCCGATCGTCGGCACCGTATCGATCAATTCCCTGCTTTTGCCCGGCTCCGAAAGCTTCTTCCGTATACGACTGACCAGAACATCAATAGTTCGGTCGGTTCCATCAGTTCGATGCTCCGCCATAGCGTCCAACAGCTGAGCACGGGACATTACACGCCCGTCAGCCTGTACCAATGCTGCAAGGACATCAAACTCCGCACGTGTCAGCTTCGCCGAGCCACCTCCGCGCGCGATGACCGTCCGCCGGCTCAGATCGAGCACCCATTCCCCTACTCGGACACGTTCAACACCCGTCTTTTGGGCAAAGTCTGCACTACTTCGTCTCAAAACGCTGCGGACACGAGCGACTAGCTCTCGCGGGTGGAACGGTTTGGTGATGTAGTCGTCTCCGCCCATCTCAAGCGCCGTGATCTTCTCACTGTCCGCGTCTCTGTGTGTGACGAAGATGATTGGGATCGACGAGCGGGCTCGAAGCCGCCGTGCCAGGACAAGCCCGTCCTCGTCGGGTAGCGAGAGATCAAGAAGCACCAAGCTGAAGTCTACGAACCGAATTTCGGCCTCGGCGGTCGCAACGTCTTCCGCTGCCGTGACGATAAACCCTTCGTTCTGGAGAAGTGCTCTCATTAGTGCGCGAACGGTGGGCTCGTCCTCGACGATCAATATGCGGGTTTTGCGAGACATCTTAAAGACAAAGCGTACCCCAATGGAGACCATAAATCCGCAGAAAAGTTGCCGAATGAGCTATGAACGCAGCTCACAACACCGCTGCGGCTCCCGGATCGAGCGCGTCTGCCTCGGGTGCATTCTAGAAACCACAACGCGCGACGCCTTTCGAATTTCATGCGTTCCAAACGTCTCGAAGGCGTACGCAATCGTGTTTCTGAGCTCTTCGCCAGAATCCTCTGCTTCAAATGAAACCCGCCTCTAGCCAAGAGCGGTCATTCGAGGCGTTTCAATCAACGGCAGGTTTGTTGCGCGACTTTCGAGTCTGAGACCAATGCAGCGAAGGTGCGGTTAAGACGATGCCCCTGAAGCCGCTTGGAAATGACCGCTTCGACGACCTCTGCAGTTGCGCGGCAGGATCGCCACTGCGAATGCGAACGGATGCTGCGTCAGAAACAGCCGCGTGAGCGAAGGGCGGGTCTGTCCCGCAATTTGTGAGTATGATCATTTCCAGTTTTCGCGAATGCAGCGAACGGCGGCAATGCGGGCTGCGACCGCAGCATCGGAGCTGGGAGATGAATGTCTCTTATGGGCCGGGGGTCTTCAACCCAACCGCTTCTTGAACCTCAGAGTTGCCGCCAACAATCCGAATGCCGCAAATCCGATCATCCAGAGAATCCCCCAGCGCAACTCGTAGAGCGAAGCATCTCGAAGAACCACACCGCGAATCATGTCCATGAAGTGCGTCGCAGGTAAAACTTGAGCAATCATTTGGACAGGTTTGGGCATACCGTCGAAGGGGAACATGAAGCCAGACATTAGGATTGAAGGCAGTAGGACAAAGATGGTCATTTGCATCGACTGGAGCTGGTTTTGAGCCAGGGTCGAGATCACCAGCCCAAGCGACAGGCTGGCGATGATGAACAACAAGGTCACTACAAGCAAAGTGCCCAATCCGCCGTTTATCGGGACATCGAACAGGATGTGCCCGAGACCCAGGATGATTGCGACCTGTATCAGGCCCAGAAAGATGTAGGGTATGATCTTGCCGATCATCAGTTCGATCGATTTGATCGGGGTGTTGATCAGCATCTCCATATTGCCCCGCTCGCGTTCGCGGACGATGGCGGCGGAGGTGAACAGGATCATCGTCATGGTTAGGATCACACCGACAAGACCCGGCACGATATTGACCGCCGACCGCTGCTCGGGATTGAAGTAAAGCGTCACCTCGAAGGTGGGCACCTGCCGGTTTGGTGGTTGTTTCAGCAGTTCTGTCAAAGGCATCGTGCGCAGGGATTTGATTGCGCTGGCGACCATGGTGTCCGAACCATCGACGATCCAATGGGCAACGGGCCGACTGCTGGTCTGGTCCGTTGCGTTGGGCAGACCCAAACCGACAGAGGGGCTGCGGGCAAGGCGTTGGCTGACATCGGGCGGGATGATCAGCGCGGCGCGCACGCGGGATTCAGTGATCGCGCGTTCGGCTTCTTGCGGGGTTGTTAGTTGTTCGGTGATGGTCACGACCTGCGTGGCTTGAACGATCTGCGCCAATGTGCGGGACAGCTCGGTTCCGGATTGGTCCACCACTGCTACGGGCACATGGCGCAGGTTGGTGTTGATCGCATAGCCGAACAGCAGCAGTTGGATCAGCGGGATCATGATGACCATGGCGAACGTCATCCGGTCTCGCCGTAGTTGCAGCAGTTCTTTCTTCAGTACAGCAACGATGCGGCGTGGCGAGATCACTGTTCTGGCCCCCGTGTGGCGCTGACGAACACGTCTTCCAGATTTGGTCGCTGCGGAGTCAGGGACAGGTCGGGAAACGCAGCAAGTTGGCCGCGCAACATGTCCACCGGCTGAGGTTCGGATTTTTCTACCAGCACACGTAGCCGCGACCCGACTTGCGCGGTCGACAGGATCTTGGGCTGGCCGTCCAACGCGTGTTTGACCTTGCGCAGGTCTGGGCCTTCAACTTCGACAACATCGGCCTGCAGATCGTCCATCAACTGACGCGGAGACCCTTCTGCCTTTTTCACCCCGTGTTGCAGGATCGCCAACCGGTGACAGCGCTCGGCCTCGTCCATGAAATGTGTCGAGACGATCATCGTCGCGCCCTGATCGACCAGATCGAACAGCTGTTCCCAGAATGTGCGACGGGTTTCAGGGTCAACGGCAGAGGTCGGTTCATCCAGAAACAGCAGCTTTGGTCGGTGCATGACGGTCGCCGCAAGCGCCAGTTTCTGTCGCTGTCCGCCACTCATGCTACCGCTTAGCTGATGCACATTGGTTGTCAGGTCATAGGTGTTTAGCAACTCGTCGATCCGGTTTGCCGCCGATTTGGCTGGAATGCCATAGATTTCAGCCGCAAACCGGAGGTTCTCCAGAACGGTCAGGTCGCGGTAATACGAGAAGATCTGGGTCATGTACCCGATCTCATCTTTTAACGGTTCAGCCGCGTCGGGCATTGACCGGCCCAAAACCGAGATCGCCCCACTGCTGGGGGTGAGCAAGCCGGTAAGCATCCGCATGGTGGTGGTCTTGCCGCAGCCATTGGGGCCGAGAAACCCGTAAATCTGGCCGGTTCGGATTTCGAGATCCAGATTGTTGACGGCTGTGTTTTCCCCAAACCGACGGGTCAGACCTTGCGTCGAGACGACGACGTCACTCATGGCATTGTGACCTGCACTGGTACACCGGCGGGCAGATCGGGTGTTGCAGTGGGCAGGTCAATCTCAGCCAAATAGACAAGGCGCGTGCGGTCGTCCTTGTTCAATCCGTAATAGGGGGTGAAGGACGCGTCGTCGCTGATCCAGCGGATCACGCCATCCAATGGATCGGCCAGCCCGTCAACGCGCACTTCCAGCGAATCGCCGGGTCTCAGATTGACGCGATGTGGCTCGGGAATGTAGACGCGCGCATAGGGGATTTGGCCCGTGACCATCACGGCCACCGGGCTACCGGATGTTACTCGTTCACCCAAATTCCACGGCAGGGAATCCAACACGCCGTCGCGGGTGGCCGTGACAGTCAAATTATCCAGTACAGTCTGTTCGGCGGCGATCGAGGCTTCTGCTGCCCGCACATTGGCTTCGGCAACCGCAAGGTCTTCGGGGCGGGTGCCGTTTTGCAGCTCTTTCAGGGATTGTTGAGCGCTGGCCAACTCAGCCCGCGCGGAATCGCGCAGGGCCAGATCATTTGCCACCTGAGCCTCGGTCACGACCGAGTTCTCGACCAGTCTGGCGTTTCGGTCATAGATAGCCTCGGCATCGGCAAGACGTGCAACAGCGCCCGCGACTTTGGCTTCGGCTATCGCAATCTCCTCCTCTCGCGGCCCCACCTGCAGTTTCAGAAGCGTGGCCTGGGCCTTTTCCAGTTCCGCCTGCGCCAGTGCTAACTTTGCGCTTTGCAATGTTGGATCAAGCTGAACCAGCGTGTCACCTGCCTTTACCACGGCTCCCTCTGCAACCGGTAAATCGACGACAATTTCGCTGGCTGTCGCGGTCAAGGCCACACGATCTCGTGCCAAAACGCCCAAGGCGACGCTGGTATCGGACCCAGAGCACCGGTCCAGAATGGCGGGCAGCACAGCGGCCAAAATCAGGGGTATGGGAATCGTCATATTCAGCAAGGTTACCCTCCGGTTGCTGGCCGCTATTCAGATGGGCCGGTTATTGAACCATACAATCAGGAAATTCGATTTGTATATATCGCCCTGTAGAAACGTCACGCAGGCAGGTGCGCCAGTCTTCGAACTTTTTCTCGATAAGGCGGGGATTGTCTTCCTGCAGGAAATGCACGCCACTGCCGATATCCACCACTTCGAGATTCTGGATGTTCTGGCGGCAACATTCGACGTCGTTCCAGCCAATAATTCCGCTGGGCGTAGCGTGAGCAACGTACCAAAAGCTCACTTTGTCCCGCGAACTGCGTGTTTATACGCATCGGGGTTTTGCGCACGCAGCGAACGGCAGGTTTTATGGCTGCGACTGCAGCGCCAAGGCAGTAGGTTGAATGTCGACTCTGGACCGTCCGTTAAGCTTTGCATGGTCCGGTTCCTGTGCATTGCCGTATGTCAACGGCGGCGTAAAAACCGGCCATGGGGCGGAGCAAAAGTCGTCCACTGATTGGGTGACCGGCGCCTTGGCAAACGGGCTCCGA
>NZ_WQEP01000022.1:0-14624 GCF_013033705.1 Ruegeria sp. HKCCA0370 | reverse complement strand
TCTGTTTCTTTACCCTGGGCGGCAGTCCGGAAGCGGACATTCGAAGTAGGTGCAGCAATCTGCTGGTTTGGGCTCAAACCGGTCATCTGACGGTTTTGGTTGGTCCATACAGCTCTAATGACGGCAAAGCGGACGAAGCTGCCGTTCGTTGCCGCCGCTGAAATGACAGCTTAAGTTGACGATTGCTTAGACTTCGGTCACGCTCCAATCGTCCTCGATAGCTGGTGGAGCACTGTCCTCCAAGCAATCCAAAACTTCGTTTGGAGGTGGGATATCTAGGTATGCTACTGCAGCAAATAATGCCGTTGTTATTGCCATCCATGCCTGCCAGCCAGCAAGTGTCTTTGTTGCTTCATCAAGAAAGATGTCCAGCCGGCTACTCTCAGAATTCTGACGAACGGCCTCTCGCAGTTCCGCATTCTCTCGCTCAAGCTTCGCAATGTAGTCGATCAGCACATCGTAGTCCGACGAGTTTGCGCTCTTTGCAATACTTAGGAGTGTCAATGGGATGACTTCTAAGGCATCTAACCCTTCTGGTAGCCGATTGATACCAGTTTCACTCAGCAGTATCGCAACAGCTTGGGATATTTGATTTGCGCTTGATGATAGTACCCGTCGGGTTGACTTTGGCTTAGATGACAGCCGCGTTGCGGTTGCCGCTATATCTTTTGCGCTCGTACCTGACTCACCTCCAAGTCTATCTCTTTTCTTGTAGTACCGTAGATTGAAATGAAATCTTACGCCAAGTGCGCTCTCAAGGTCGATCAAAGTCGCGGCTGATGGGAAGTTTTTTCCGGTTTCATAGCTAGAAATAGAACTGGCGCGATCCGGGTTTTGAAATGCCATTTCCGCGAGTTCCCGTTGCGTAAGACCCAATTGCAGTCTAGCGCCTCGAAGTTCTCGTCCAAACTCAACGGTAGGTATCTTTCGTTCGTTGGGCATCTAGTTCAAATCCGCTTAGTAACACCGAAATTACTGCCATCGTCATACAAGTTTTTGTCGTCTTCTTAAATGCCGCGCTTGCTCAAGCATTAAAGCCGACGTTCATGCCTGGCGCAGCATGTGACACTCTGGGCTCGCAACCGACATTTGGTCATTTCACTCAGACTATTGACGGACACGTAGGGGTCAAGGTCGGCAAAGTGTTGTAAGCAGCCTTGTGCACTCGCAGCTACCGGATCACTCGGCTATATCCGCTCAGGGCTCGATACGGTCATTCGCCGTTGTCCGCTCGAACGTCCGCTTCTACGCCAACGGTCGGCCACTTCATCAATGTCAACAATCGGTCGTCAGCCGGTCGGCCTACCCGCGCTCGAATTCAATGGTAGCGGTTCACTTGGCGTTGCATCTGGATGCAATGACGCAAGATACGCACAACTGGGTGGATCATGGTTACTGCGTGTTCGGTGCGAGTGTGCCAGGTATTTGAAGCCTTACGAAGCATTGCGACCTCCCATTGATGACGTCACGTTAACCTGGATGAACGAGAGGTCCTGTGAACTGGGACACAGAGCGCCATTACAAGTTTCTGCCACCCGGTAGCACCAGCTACCAGTCTTCAGCACCCGGAACGTCTCGCCAGCGGTCGTCTCAGCGCCAGTTATGGGTTCTCTAGCGGTATAGTAAGCTCTGTCCCGCCAGCGGCAGTGAACGATCGATCTAGCGATCAAAACGCCCAGTGCTCACTGTTAGAAATGCCCCATGCTGACCCTCTAACGCTCCATTCCGCCCGTCGCTTCGCTAAGCAGAATGCCCCCGAAACCGCCCCAGTTTCTCAGGCTAGTGGGAAAAGTTGATAGGTTTCATCGGTCGGCAAGGTTTCCTACCACCCCAGCCAATTTCCATGAAAAGTCGAGAAAATAAGACCTTTTCCAAGCTCATCTTAGACAATGTGTCTCAGTCGCCCGAAACTGTGACAGAGGGTGTAACACAATCCTTTGCGAACTATGCGCGCAAGCGCTCTAGCTCGTCCCATCAGAAGCCAAAACACTGCGCCGGCCCTTACCTCATGCGAATGGGTCGGGCATTCCATTGCCGCAAACGCCTTCCCAGGGCGCTATCAAACTTTCAATCAAACTCATCTCTGTACCTTTCCCTGCGTACCGACCTCCCGCTCGACGCCGTGAAACGAGCCGCCAGGCTTCTCACGATCTATGAGCGAATGGAGAAAGAAATCGTGTACGCCCACGCCTCTCAAGACCTGAGCCCTGCTGACTGAAGATCTCCCAGCGGAACTGGTAGGGGTCCTGGCAGAACAAAGCAGGATGGGCAGCTTTGAGCCTCCCCAACTGAACTGGTCCACCGTTATGTTTAGGAAACGGAGGACTGAGAATGGCAAACAAGCGACCGAAGCCAGAAGAGGTAGATTCGAAGTTGCGGCAGTTTGAACTTCTGATGGGGCAAGGTATGCCCCGTCTTGATGCGATCGGACAGATCAGAGTTGTTGAAAAATCCTACGACCGTTAGAGCAAGTGAAAAACACAAGGTGCGATGCGAGACGCCACTGCAGCGCTCACCGCAGACTTCTTTGATGCCATGTAGAAAAACTGTGCAGGCATTCCGCTAAATGTGGAAATACGCTGAAATAATGGGCGAACCGGCAGCCTGGTGAACAGATTATTGGCCTTGGAATTGCGATCAATGAATCTTGGGCTCAGTTGAGACTCCATGAATCAACATCTTACCGTCGTTGTAGTCGAACAGAACCAAGAGCGTGCTTTTGCGATCGTAGATGCCCTAAAAGAGGCTGGAGACGTAGACGTTTATGTAATCGGCAATGTCACCGGGCTGGCACGTAAAATTGCAACGCATAGCCCGGACATTGTCCTGATCGACATCGACAATCCATCGCGGGATATGCTGGAAGAGCTCACCGTTGCTTCAGGTCCATTGGAACGTCCCGTGGCGATGTTTGTCTCGAGCGCTGCGGGCGGGTTGGCGAAAGCCGCAGTTGAGGCCGGGGTATCGGCCTATGTCGTCGACGGTTTGCAAGCCGAGCGCATTAAACCTGTGATCGATACCGCTATTGCCCGGTTTCAGGTGTTACGTCAGATGCGGACCGAACTGGCCGAAACCCGCCGTGCGCTGGAAGAGCGCAAAGTGATTGACCGAGCTAAGGGCTTGTTAATGAAGGCCAAGGGCGTTTCGGAAGATGAAGCCTATGCCCTGCTCCGTAAAACCGCGATGAATCAGAATCGCCGGGTTGCCGAGGTGTCCGAAGCCTTGGTCACAGCATCAGGTTTGTTGTCATGAGAACGGTAACCCTGCCTGTCGCCTATATGCCTTTGGTTGATGCCGCTCCACTGATCGTGGCACGCGAGATGGGGTTTGACCACGCCGAAGGCATCTCGTTGGACCTGCGACCGGCTCCATCTTGGTCGTCTCTGCGTGATATGCTGGCCTTTGGGCACGTGGACGCGGCACATCTGCTGTCACCCGTCCCCGTTGCAATGGCTTTGGGTCTTGGAGGCATTGCGACACCGTTATCCGCCGTGTCTGTCCTGTCGCTCAATGGCAATGTCATAGGTGTTGGAACTCAATTGGCTGGGCGGTTGACCGACCAAGGCTACGGCTTCGATTTCTCCGATGCTGCTGCAGCTGGGGCTGCACTGGCACAGGCCGCCGGCGACGTTTTGGTGTTCGGTGTACCTTTTCCGTTTTCGATGCATGTTGAATTGTTGCGTTATTGGGTCGCTGGAACCGAACTGGCCTCGAAACAAGTCGAAATCCGAACCGTCCCGCCTCCACTCATGGCGCAGGCGCTCGCAGGTGGCGAGATCGATGCCTTCTGTGTGGGTGAGCCCTGGGGCTCATTCGCTGTAGACGACAGTGTCGGTACACTGCTGTTGCCCGGCAAGGCGATCTGGTCCTGTGCACCTGAAAAGGTGCTGGCGGTCAGAAACGACTGGGCCGAAACCGAACCACATTTGCTGGGCAGCCTTATGCGGGCCGTTTGGCGCGCAGGACGCTGGCTTTCGAACACGGACAGCCGAACAACTGCATCCGAGATGCTATCGCGTAAAACCTATCTCAACGTCTCACCCGAGCTGATTGACCGAGCGCTGATGGGCGAATTCACTATATCGGCCCGCGGCGAGCAGCGCCATGTCGATGGGTTTGTCGAGTTTTTTGACGGCGCTGCCACCTTCCCATGGCGCAGTCAGGCGAAATGGGTTGCGCATCAATTGGCGAAACGAAACGGGCTGGACGCCGGAACTGCGGAACGACAATCCGCAAAGGTCTTTCGCAGTGATCTCTATCGTCGCGAATTGCAAGGGCTTGGTGTGGAAACACCCGGCGCGTCCGAGAAACTTGAAGGGGCGTTACCCGAGTCGACGGCGGTTGCCTCGACCAATGGCAGCCTGATTCTGTCTCGGAACGTCTTTTTCGACCGACGCATTTTCGAGCCAGCGGGGTAAGTCTGCACAAAATTTTTGCAGTGCAGCATCTGTTATTGCTGCGACGCAGAATTTTCGAGGTGAAAACGCTGAAAATTGATGACGCGCCGCTGCGTGACTGGCTAAATCGGAACATCGGAAGGCAACGACGCCCACCGACGGAATTCGCCCATAGTCCAGGGCACCTCACAAGAGCAAAGCCGCTCGACCATCCGCCACCTCCTCCCGGCGGACTGTGTCGGCGGCTTTTTTGTTTGCCCAACGGGTTGGGCTGAACCGAAAGGGAACGAGATGAAAAAGCTTCTTTTAGGCCTTGCTGCGACGACGGCGCTTGTGTCACCGGCACTGGCCGAACTGGAACTGGAAAAAGACGAGCTAACGTTTGGCTTTATCAAACTGACTGACATGGCGCCGCTGGCTGTCGCCTATGAGAATGGGTACTTTCTTGACGAAGGCCTGTTCGTGACGCTGGAAGCACAAGCCAACTGGAAAGTGCTGCTGGATGGCGTGATCGACGGGCAGCTGGATGGCGCGCACATGCTGGCCGGGCAGCCTTTGGCCGCGACCATCGGATACGGCACCGAGGCGCATATCATCACACCATTTTCGATGGACTTGAACGGCAACGGCATCACCGTCTCGAACGAGATTTGGGAAGAGATGAAGCCGAATATCCCGGTGATGGAGGATGGTCGTCCCCAACACCCTATCAGCTCCGAGGCGCTTGCTCCGGTCGTCGAGAAATACAAGTCCGAAGGCAAGCCCTTTAACATGGGCATGGTCTTCCCCGTTTCGACCCATAATTACGAACTGCGCTATTGGCTTGCCGCCGGTGGACTGCACCCCGGCTACTACAGCCCTGACAACGTAACCGGCCAGATCGGCGCAGATGTGTTCCTGTCAGTAACGCCACCGCCGCAGATGCCTGCCACGTTGGAGGCCGGCACGATATACGGCTACTGCGTGGGCGAGCCTTGGAACCAACAGGCTGTGTTCAAGGGTATCGGCGTGCCGGTCATCACGGACTATGAGCTGTGGAAGAACAACCCTGAGAAGGTCTTTGGCATCACTGCCGAGTTCGCAGAAGAGTATCCTAACACCACGCTGGCCGTGACCAAGGCCCTGATCCGCGCCGCAATGTGGCTGGATGAGAACGACAACGCCAACCGCCCCGAGGCGGTCGAGATCCTCAGCCGCGCGGAATATGTGGGCGCAGATTATGACGTGATCGCCAACTCGATGACCGGCACATTCGAATACGAAAAAGGCGACAAGCGCGAAGTTCCTGATTTCAACGTGTTCTTCCGCTACAACGCGACATACCCGTTCTATTCGGACGCGATCTGGTATCTGACACAGATGCGCCGCTGGGGTCAGATCCCTGAATCCAAGCCCGACAGCTGGTATGACGAGGTTGCCAAATCTGTCTACAAACCCGAGATCTATCTGGAAGCCGCGCGCCTGCTAGTCGATGAAGGCCTGGCGAATGAGGCCGACTTCCCCTGGGACAGTGATGGTTACAAAGCGCCCACCCCGGCCGAGGATATCATCGACGGCATCACCTATGACGGCCGCACCCCCAACGCCTATCTCGAAAGCCTGTCCATTGGTCTGAAGGGCGATCAGAAGATCGTCGGCTCGGACGTGCAAGGCTAATCCCATGCGTCGCGCCCGGTATCAGTCGGGCGCACACCCCAAAGTGCCCCGCCATCGCAAGGACACATCAGATGACAACGGTCGATCCCGAATTCAACGCAGACGCCGCCAAAGAGGCGCGTCGCACCCGCCTGTTCACTCGCATCAACGCCGCCGACAAATGGTTCCAGGTTCTTGGCCTAAGCTGGGCCACCCCGGTCCTGAAAGCTGCCGCCGGAGACAACCCCCGCGCTCAGATGACCGAAATCTGGCGTCTTCTGGTCGTCCCCCTGCTGTCGATCTGCGCCTTCCTGCTGCTTTGGGGGACGCTCGCCCCGAAAGTGCAAACTTCCCTCGGCGCCGTGCCAGGCCCAGCTCAGGTCTGGGCAGAAATGGTCAACCTCAACGAGGACGCACAGGCCAAGGCCGCCAAGCGCGCCAAGTTCGAGGCAATGGTTGAGAAACGGAACCAGAAGCTGATCGATACGGGCCGCGCGGACGAGGTCAAACAAGTCGCCTACACCGGCGCGCCGTCTTACTACCAGCAAATCTGGACCTCTATCAAAACCGTGTTCTTCGGGTTTCTGATCGCGACCGTTGTGGCCGTTCCCCTTGGGATCGCTGCTGGACTGTCGCCGACCGCCAATGCGGCGCTGAACCCGCTGATCCAGATCTTCAAACCGGTCTCACCTCTGGCATGGCTGCCGATCGTGACCATGATCGTTTCGGCCGTCTACGTCACCAACGACGGTTGGTTCGCCAAGTCCTTCCTGATCTCGGCCATCACCGTGACCCTGTGTTCGCTTTGGCCGACTCTGATCAACACCGCGCTGGGTGTGGCGACCATCGACAAGGACTTGGTGAACGTCTCCAAGGTTCTGAAAATGAACACCTATACCAAAGTCACTAAGCTGGTGCTGCCTTCGGCGTTGCCGCTGATTTTCACAGGTTTGCGCCTGTCGCTGGGTGTCGGCTGGATGGTTTTGATCGCGGCTGAAATGCTGGCGCAGAACCCCGGTTTGGGCAAATTTGTCTGGGATGAGTTCCAGAACGGTTCGTCCAGCTCGCTTGCCAAGATCATGGTTGCGGTCTTCACCATCGGCATCATCGGTTTCCTGTTGGACCGGGTGATGTACGCACTGCAATCCCTCTTCACATTCACGAACAACCGGTGAGCGCGATGAGCATCCTGAGCTTCAAAAACGCAACGAAATCCTTCGGTGAAGGCGCCGCGCGCACGGATGTGCTGAAAGGCATCGATCTGGACGTGCAGAAGGGCGAGTTTCTGGTGATCCTCGGCTTTTCCGGCACCGGAAAAACGACCCTGATTAACCTCATGGCCGGTCTGGATACTCCAACTGGCGGAGAGGTCACGTTCAGAGGAACTCCGATCAAGGGGCCGGGCCCGGAACGTGGCGTAGTATTTCAGAACTATTCACTGATGCCTTGGCTGACGGTCAGCGGCAATGTGGGACTGGCGGTCGATACGGTCTTTCCAGGCCTCGGCAAGACTGAGAAGGCCGAGAAGGTCGCGCATTATGTGCAGATGGTGGGTCTCAGCCATGCTGCCACGCGCCGCCCGGCGGAACTGTCGGGTGGGATGCGTCAGCGGGTCAACGTGGCGCGTGCCTTGTCGATGAACCCCGAGGTTTTGTTGTTGGATGAGCCTCTGTCGGCGCTCGACGCGCTCACCCGTGCCAATCTGGCGGATGAGATCGAACACATCTGGGAGGCCGACAAAAAGACCTGCGTTCTGATCACCAATGACGTGGACGAGGCGATCATTCTGGCCGACCGGATCATCGCCTTGAACCCCGATGGTACGTTGGGCCAGGAATTCCGCGTATCGATCCCGCGCCCTCGCGAACGCGGTGCAATGAACAACGACGAGACGTTCAAGCGCCTACGCTCCGACGTCACCAAGTACCTGATGGATGTGGGGATCGAAGCCAAGGTCGAAGGTTCGCGCATCTTGCCCGATGTGACTCCAATTCACGGTGTGCCGGCTGCGGTGGCTGAGGCGCAAAAGGGGATGATCCAGGACCGCTTCCTCGACTTCTCGCAACTGCACAAAGTGTACCCGACACCCAAAGGCCCTCTGACCGTGGTCGAGGACTTTGACCTGAAAATCGACAAGGGCGAGTTCATATCGCTGATCGGCCATTCAGGTTGCGGAAAATCTACGGTTCTGACCATGGCTGCGGGACTGAACGATATATCGAAGGGCGCGATCAAGCTGGATGGTCGTCATGTCGAGGGGGCTGATCCAGAACGCGCCGTGGTGTTCCAATCCCCCAACCTGTTCCCATGGCTAAATGCCAAGGAAAACGTCGCGATCGGGGTCGACAAAGTCTATCCCAAGGCCAGCATCGCCGAGCGTCAGGATGTCGTTGAATACTATCTGGAACGCGTCGGTCTGGCCGATGCGATGGACAAATCCGCAAGCGACCTGTCGAACGGCATGAAACAACGCGTCGGCATCGCACGCGCCTTTGCCCTATCGCCCAAGCTGCTGCTGTTGGATGAGCCCTTCGGGATGCTCGACAGTCTGACCCGTTGGGAATTGCAGGAAGTGTTGATGGAGGTCTGGTCCCGCACCAAGGTCACCGCAATCTGTGTGACCCATGACGTGGATGAGGCGATCCTGCTGGCCGATCGCGTGGTGATGATGACCAATGGCCCACAAGCGACCATAGGCAAGATCACCAAGGTCGACCTGCCGCGCCCGCGCACCCGCAAAGCGCTGTTGGAGCATCCGGACTACTACGCCTACCGGCAGGAGGTCCTCGATTTCCTCGAAGAATACGAACACGGCGCCAAGCCAAAAACGCCCGCCCCCAAGGCGATTGCAGCGGAGTGAAACCATGAAACAAAGACTTGTTGTCATCGGCGCAGGCATGGCCTCGGGCCGGGTGCTAGAACACCTGACCGACGCCGCGCCGGATGCGTTCGACATCACCCTGTTCAACGCCGAGCCCCGCGGGAACTACAACCGCATCATGCTGAGCCCGGTTCTGTCGGGTGAGAAGACTTATGAAGAGATCGTCACACATGATGACGCCTGGTACGCCGAGCGGGGGATTGCTTGCCGGTTCGGTGAGAAAGTTGCAAAGATCGACCGCGAGATGAAAGTTGTCGAGGGCGAGCACGGACACCTTCCCTACGACAAGCTGGTGATCGCAACCGGGTCGAACCCGTTCATCATCCCCCTGCCCGGTCATGATCTGGAAGGTGTCATCGCCTATCGCGACCTGGAAGACACCCAGCAGATGATGGACATGGGCCCCGACAACAAGGTCGTCGTGATCGGTGGCGGCTTGCTGGGGCTTGAAGCTGCGGCGGGCATGGCCGCGCACGGCGTTGACGTCACCGTGGTGCATATCATGGGCCACTTGATGGAGCGTCAGTTGGACGAAGCCGCAGGCTACCTGCTGAAGAAGTCGCTGGAAGACAAAGGAATCAATATCTGCCTACAGGCGAACTCCAAGGAAATCCTTGGGCAAGATGGCAAGGTCCGCGCACTTTTGCTGGACGACGGGACCGAGCTGCCCTGTGATCTGCTGGTCATGGCCGTTGGCATCCGTCCCAATACAGCGCTGGCGCTGGAGGCCGGTCTGGCCACCGGGCGTGGCATTCATGTGGATGACCAAATGTTGACCTCGGATCCGGAGATTTACGCTGTGGGTGAGTGCGTCGAGCATAACGGAGAGGTCTTTGGTCTTGTCGCGCCGCTCTACGATCAGGCGAAAGTGGCGGCGCATGCCTTGTTGGATAAAGAGGTCGCGTTTGAGCAAAAAACTCTTTCAACAAAGTTGAAAGTCACCGGCTGCGATCTGTTCAGCGCTGGCGATTTCGCGGATGGACCGGGGCGTGAGGATATCGTCTTCCGCGACCCATCGCGGGGCGTCTACAAGCGTCTTGTGATCGAACAGGACCGTCTGATCGGCGCTGTCATGTACGGTGACACGGCCGACAGCGGCTGGTTTTTCGGCCTGATCCAGGATGGCACCAGCATCGAAGACATGCGTGAGACGCTGATCTTTGGCCCGGCCTACCAGGGGGGCGACACCGCGGACCCTCTCTCAGCCGTTGCAGCATTGCCGCCTGAGGCGGAGATTTGCGGCTGCAACGGCATATGCAAAGGCGACATTGTCGAGGCGATCCATTCAGGGGCTGGCGATCTGGGCGCGGTGCGGGCAAGTACCAAGGCCAGCGCTTCCTGCGGAACATGTTCGGGTCTGGTCGAACAGGTCCTGCAGGTCACTTTAGGCGATGCGTTCCAGATGCCAGCGGCACAACCGATCTGTGGTTGCACCGACCTGACGCATGAAGATGTACGCCGTCTGATCAAGGGCCAAGAACTAAAAAGCCAGGCCGCAGTCTGGCAGGAACTCGGCTGGAATACGCCCAACGGCTGTCATGTCTGCCGCCCGGCGATCAACTATTACCTTCTGGCGGATTGGCCACTGGAATATCAGGATGATCCACAAAGCCGCTTCGTTAACGAACGCAAACACGCGAATATTCAGAAAGACGGTACGTTCAGCGTCGTGCCGCGCATGTGGGGCGGGATCACCACGCCCGAAGAACTGCGTGCCATTGCCGACGCCGCCGACAAGTACGACGTGCCAACCGTAAAGGTCACCGGCGGCCAACGCATCGATCTGCTGGGCGTGAAGGGTGAAGACCTGCCTGCGATCTGGTCGGATCTGAACAGGGCCGGTCTGGTCTCGGGCCACGCCTATTCCAAGGGCCTGCGGACAGTCAAAACCTGCGTCGGAACCGATCATTGCCGGTTCGGCACGCAGGACAGCACCGGCCTCGGCATCAAGCTTGAGAAAATCCTGTGGGGGTCTTGGACTCCGCATAAGCTGAAGCTGGCCGTGTCGGGCTGTCCTCGCAACTGCGCTGAGGCGACTTGCAAGGATATCGGCGTTGTCTGCGTGGACTCAGGCTATCAGATCAGTATCGGAGGGGCCGCCGGTATGGACGTGAAAGAGACCGAATTGCTGTGCCAGGTCCAGACCGAAGGCGAAGCGATTGAGGTGGTGATGGCCGTCACGCAAGCCTATCGCGAAGGCGGCAAATATCTGGATCGAATGTATAAATGGCTAGGCAAGGTCGGCATGGACTGGGTCAAAGCTCAGGTCGTGGACGACCTTGAAAACCGCACCGCCTTGGTCGCCAGGTTCGAGCTGTCGCAAAGCATCTACCGTAAAGACCCGTGGGCCGAACACGTCAAAGAAAAAGCGCAGACCTACGCGCCGATTGCAGATTTCACACTGGAGGCAGCGGAATGAGCTGGATCGACATCGGACATATCGACGAGGTTCCCTTACGCGGGGCGCGGTTGGTGAAAACCCATATCGGCTGCATCGCCGTATTCCGTACTGCTGAGGTTGAAGTGTACGCCGCAACCAATAGCTGCCCCCATAAGGGTGGCCCGTTGTCTGAAGGCATCGTCCACGGCCAGTCGGTCACCTGCCCCTTGCACAACTGGGTTTTCGACTTGAATACGGGCGAGGCCCAGGGCGCAGATGATGGTCGCATCACCACCTACCCCGTACGTTTGGAAGATGGGCGCATCCTGCTTGACGACAGCGCCGTCACCCGGCGGAGTGCGGCCTGATGGACGGAACTGGCCTGCCAGAGGTCCGGTCAACCTGTGCCTATTGCGGCGTCGGCTGCGGTGTTCTTTTGCGCCCCGATGGTGCCGGTGGTCTGACAGTGCGGGGCGACCCGGACCACCCGGCGAATTACGGGCGTCTATGCTCGAAAGGGTTGGCTTTGGACGAAACCGTGGGTCTAGACCACCGGTTGTTGGCCCCACGCGCGTTCGGCCAGGACACCAGTTGGGATAACGCACTGCAATTGGTTGCCGATCGCTTTTCGGCCACGATCAGAGAGTTCGGACCGGGCAGCGTAGCTTTTTACGTCTCGGGCCAATTGCTGACCGAGGATTACTATGTTGCCAACAAGTTGATGAAAGGCTTCATCGGCTCAGCCAATATCGACACCAACTCGCGGTTGTGTATGGCGTCAACTGTAGCCGGGCATAAACGCGCCTTCGGAACCGATACAGTGCCCGGAACTTATGAAGATCTGGATCACGCTGACTTAGTTGTGCTGGTTGGTTCAAACCTTGCCTGGTGTCATCCCGTTCTCTATCAGCGGGTCATGGCGGCGCGTCAGGCGCATGGCACGAAGATCGTGGTCATTGACCCGCGCCGCACAGCGAGTTGTGATCAGGCGGACCTTCATCTGCCGCTTAAGCCAGGCAGCGACGTAGCGCTTTTCAACCGATTGCTTTGCAGAATTCACCACACCGGCCATGTATCCGCCGAATTCCTGGAACGAAGCAATGGGTTCTCTGAAGCCCTCGAACTGGCGCAGCTTGACGATCCTGACGAGACGGGGCTCAGCCCATCTGAGATTGAGGCGTTTTGCGATTTGTGGATCGGTACTGAGCGGGTCGTTACGGTCTTTAGTCAGGGTGTAAACCAGTCTTCCAGCGGTACCGACAAGGTCAATGCGATCTTGAATTGCCATCTGGCCACCGGTCGAATTGGTCGCGAAGGGATGGGGCCGTTCTCGGTCACAGGTCAGCCTAACGCCATGGGCGGTCGAGAGGTGGGTGGTCTGGCCAATACGCTCGCTTGCCATCTGGACATAGAAAACGAGGACCATCGTCAGGCGGTTAAACAATTTTGGAATTCGCCCAACATCCCTCGGAGGCAAGGATTAAAAGCGGTCGATCTGTTCCGATCCATCGAAGACGGTCAGATCAAGGCGCTCTGGATCATCCACACCAACCCTGCGGCTACCATGCCGGACGCGGACAGAGTGAGCGCAGCTATCGAAAACTGCCCATTTACAGTTGTCAGCGACCTTACCGCGCGGACAGATACCGCGCGTATCGCAGACGTGCTGCTGCCTGCGGCGGGATGGGCAGAAAAATCGGGGACTGTAACCAATTCAGATCGCACGATAAGCAGACAACGTGCCGTTTTGAGGCCTCCGGGGCAAGCCCGCTCGGACTGGGATATCTTGGCCGAGGTCGGCCGTAGGATGGGTTGGGAAGAGGCATTTAACTACGAGTCTCCGGCGCAGATTTTCAGAGAATACGCGAGCATGACCTCACTTGCGGCGTCTTTTGGCAAGGACTTCAATATTACCGAGTTGTCCGACATTGGGGATGAAGACTATGATGCGCTGAGCCCCACACAATGGCCAACGACACTTGGTGCGACCGACAAGCGGTTTTTTGGCGATGGACAGTTTTTTCATCCTGATGGCAAAGCGCGTATTGTTCCGGTTTCTCACAAGCCGCCCAAAGTGGAAACCTGTGCACAATTCCCGTTTCTTTTAAACACAGGGCGAAACCGGGATCAGTGGCATACCATGACACGGTCAGGTTTGTCGCCTCGTTTATCAGCCCACCTTTCCGAACCTTATGTTGACATGAATCCAACAGACGTTGATCGGTTGGGCCTTAGCGCCGCAGATTTGGTCCAACTCGACAGCTCAGTTGGAAGCGGTGTCTTTCGCCTGCGAATCTCGGAAGCTGTCGCACCCGGGCAAGTGTTCGCACCAATTCACTGGACGGGCGAAACGGCACCTTCAGCCCGTGTGGATGCGCTTGTTCCAAGTGTGACTGATCCGATATCTGGACAGCCTGAAAGCAAGGCGACGGCTGTTTCTGTGCGGCTTCTGAATGCTTCCTGGTACGGCTTCGCCATTTCCGTCGATGCGGCCTTGCCTACGGCAGAATACTGGGCAATCAGCAAAACGGACAAAGGCCACAGGATGGAGTTGGCGGGCAAGCAGGACATCGACGATTGGGAACACAAAGCCCGAGAGTGGTTTGGACTACCTGATGCCATGGTGACTTCAATCGAAGACCCCAAGCGCGGCTCGCATAGGATCGCGCTGTCAGACGGACAGCGCCTCTTGGCGGCGCTTTTCATCTCCCGCCAACCTATCACTCTGATGCGAGACTATTTGGCAAGTTTGCCTGAGGTTTCGCTCATTCAGATACTGTCTGGCCGGTCATCTGCTGCTTCTGAAGACTGTGGACCAATTGTCTGTTCGTGTTTCGGGGTCGGACTAAAAACCATCATCGGCGCCATTCGCGACAAACGTTTGATCAATGTGGACGATATCGGAGATGCCCTTAAAGCTGGAACAAACTGCGGTTCATGCCGGCCAGAGTTGGCTGAATTGGTCGCGGAGCATTCGAAGTTGAACCGCAATACACCGAAGAGTTTCTCGCAAGAACAGTTAGGATAGACCAGGGTTTTGGAGCTGGACAGAGGTCGGTTTTGTTTGGTTATCAAGGTAGGAGCGGTTTCCGTCCACTCGAGACCCAAAACCTGGTTGAGCGTGATTCAACGGTTCGGGCAATTCGGTGGAAGGATGGCGTCGTCCTGCGCTCCAAGCGCCAATATATGCTTTCTGAGCAATTTCGTGTCCTGCGACTGAGCAGCCTCATCTGACTGGTCCAAATTGATTGTTAGTGCATTGTCGGCCTGCGATCCATTGGTATGATGGTTTCGGGCGCTGGCGGGCGATAGCCCAGTGCACTGTGGGGCC
>NZ_WQEP01000021.1:0-14642 GCF_013033705.1 Ruegeria sp. HKCCA0370 | reverse complement strand
TCGGAGCCCGTTTGCCAAGGCGCCGGTCACCCAATCAGTGGACGACTTTTGCTCCGCCCCATGGCCGGTTTTTACGCTGCCGTTGACAGACAGCCAGAGTTTTCCCCGGTCTGAGGCGCGGTTTGGTGCGGCCCTGCGTAGGGTTCAGCCGGTTCTGTGGCGACAGGGTGTAAACATCGCGTTCAGTCGGGAGGGTAAAGCGGGGATGCGGGTGATAGAATTAACAAACCATTGAAAATTCACGCGGCAACGAATGCTCAAGCGCTCGACCTGAACAGTCGAGCGCTTTTAGACTTCTAAGGGCCCATATGTAAATTCTCAACATCGCTTTAGTCCGCCATGCGGACATTAACGATCATAATATCTTGGTAACTCACAACCAATCCGGGTGCCTCTGTCTTCAGCAACCGTACAATTGAATCAAAACGCTTTGGCGGAGACGTTTCACGTTCTATCTTTTCAACGCGACTAGTCAACTCATACCGATCAAGAAGGTAATCAAGATCTAACTTAGACACGTGGTTTAATTTGCGATCCAGTTCCCTAACAAATCGGATTGAAAAAGAAATCAAAGTGGAGATATCTTTGAGCGTCGGCCGACCTTTCTCAAAATGATCCAGTAATCTATCAACATCTAGGGAAGCAAAGTTAGATTTGATTGTAGCTTTTTGTTTTCTCAGTCGATTTTCTTGTTTGGCGGTTAGTTTGGCACTGGAACGTTTGTGAACTATACGGTTTCGCCAGTGGATTGTTAAGCAAGCTCCCACATGTAAAAAATCGTCCTCTCCTAAGAGAAATTCAGCCACGTCGGTAGTTTTCTCTGCGCTGGTTGTTTTTCCGGACCATCGTTCTCTTACAACTGTGAGCCGTTTGAAATTTGAAATGGTTGCGATATATTCCTTTAGGGCTCCACACACCTTTTGCATAGTGGCTTCAACCGCAAAGCGGCGAGCTTTTCTTGCCGCTGCATTTTGGTCATCGGGGTTCCACGAAATCTTCAAACCGGCTGGCTTCTTGTAGCCATTCTCTACGGCATCTAAACCAACCACAATTGTGTTCAGATAGGCCACTGCTTCGCCGACTTCGCCAAGAAAAAATCTGAGTGGTTGCGTCGCAGCCGAAAAATTGGTGACGCCATCGGGACTCGAACCCGCGCTTCCTGCTTTCAAAGTATAATCCTCTAATCGGCAGGCGTGCTACCATTACACTATGACGCCTCGAGAAGATTGATACATAAGCGCTTGATTTCAGGTCAATATCAAAAACGGTTCAAGGTCTTCTTCTCAGAGTCTTTAGGCTGACGGTGCTGACAGCACTGACGGTGAATGTTGGAGAGGTTTTGTTATGGGAGAGATTCGGGAGCTTGGGACGCGGAACTGGTTGCAACATCGTCGCTGTTCTTTGCAGTGTGGCTGCTCACCGGTGTAGCACCGTGGTGAGATGCCCTAAACGCAAAAAGCGCCCCTTGGGGCGCTAAATGTTTGATATCTGACTGGTATTTTTTTGGTTGCGGGAGCAGGATTTGAACCTGCGACCTTCAGGTTATGAGATAGCTTACGCCCACCTGCACCAATTACGCTGGAAAGCGCCGTTCTACTCTATCTTATTGGAATCGTTGTTTTATTGTTGACGATCGCATCACTCCATTCCTACCTCTTACGCCATGAACCGCTTCCAGTTGCTTCCACAATGCTTCCACGGGGCGATGACAGGTAAAGGAATGAGCATGCCGAAACTGACCAAGCGCGCCGTAGAAGCCCTGCCCGTTGAGGCGAAGGATTACTTTGTTTGGGATAGTCAGATTGCCGGGTTTGGTGTCCGCGTCATGCCCTCCGGTGCCAAAACCTATCAGGCGCAATATCGCAAAGGTGGAAGAACACGGCGCGTTTCCATCGGTCGACATGGCAAGATCACAGTCGACGAGGCACGGAAGCTGGCAAAGGAAGTCATGGGCCAAGTGGCAAAAGGTGAGAACCCTGCCGAAGAGATTTCCCAACATCGCCGCGCGCCAACGGTCGCGGCTCTGTGTGAACGGTTCTTTGAAACGCACGTCAGAGAACGCTGCAAGCCTTCTACCCAAGGGGAGTATCGCAGGGCAATCGACCTGTTCATTGTTCCAGCAATTGGCAGCTTCAAAGTAGTTGACGTGGAACGGAAAGACATTGCCGAACTGCACCACAAATTCCGGGACAAACCCTATCAGGCGAACCGAACACTGGGCGTATTGTCCAAGATGTTCAATCTGGCGGAAATCTGGGGCTTGCGACCTGACGGTTCAAACCCCTGTCGCCATGTCCCGAAATACCGCGAAGAAAAGCGGGAACGGTTTCTGAGCCAAGATGAGCTTCAACGGCTTGGACAGGTCTTGGCAGACGCGGAACTTGACGGATCAGAGTCGCCGTTTGTGGTTGCCGCGTTCCGATTGCTGATCCTAACCGGCTGTCGCCTTGGTGAAATTCAGACCTTGCAATGGTCCTTCATCACAGACGTTGGAATGGAGCTTCCAGATTCCAAAACAGGTGCGCGGCGCATTCCCCTGCCCCAAGCCGCCAGAGCGGTCCTGAGCACCCTCCCACAGCTTCCTGACAATCCTTACGTTATTGCCGGGGCAGTTCCCGGACACTACGTCACTGATCTGCAAAAACCTTGGCGGCGTATTCGTAAGCTGGCTGGTCTGCATGATGTCCGCATTCACGACTTGCGCCACACCTACGCATCAAACGCCGTATCTTCAGGTATGCCGATCCAGATGGTTGGCCGGTTGCTGGGTCACAGTCAAATTCAGACCACCATGCGGTATGCGCATCTGGCGGATGATCCGGTACGACGGGCGGCGGAAGAAAACGCGACCCGGCTCGACGCATTGGTGGGAATGCCAAACGTCGCCCGCAGGTTGCGTTTAGCAGTTTAGGCATGGCACCGCTCTACGTAAGGTTACGTTACATAGGGATCAGAGTATGCATTACCTTATGTATGGATTGCCCCATCCCTACGTAACAAAATCTACCAACCAAGGTGAAGTTCAGTACAGCAGCACAGAGCCCTTACCGGACTTTCGTCAACACCCAGAGTCTCGCTTGTGCAACAAGTCTCAAACGTCGCATTCCAGACATTCGCATCCCGGCGTCTGATGGCTTCTTCGCGGACTGAGCCGTTTTAGCTACATTGCAGCAAGTTTGGTCGGAGTGAACGACTGGTTGGCGGAATCAGTTTCGGTCTTGGTCAGCGGATCGAGGGTTTCAATTGGGACTCAAATCAGACATTGCAACTTCCAACTAGTGCGAAGCTTTAGATATTTGAATCCGATAGTAAGTGTTAGCTCGGCCTATCCAGAAGATTGGTGCAAGCTTGGCCGTACATTGCGGAATCGGTGTGATTAATCAAATTTGAGCCTGAAAATGCTGGGGCTTTCTATTCAGAGTAATCCGTAAACTGGACACAGTTGATTTCAAAGTGCTGCCTTGACGGACGCAATTACTGTGGCGATGATTAAAATATGTGCATTTTGAGAACATTCTTTCTTTCTATTGTGTGCATCCTGGTGACTTCTGGATTGCTCTACGCAGAAAGTGGGATCGTAAAATCTTTTGCAGGTTGTGCAGGTCGCTTCTCGGCTGAAATGGAACACGCGTGGCTTTTGAACGATCCAAAAGCTCAGGATTATGAACTGCGGCGCGGTAGGTTTATCTCGTTGCTGGAAGCGACTACGACAGCAAATAATGCCGAATTTGTCCTAGGCCACAGGGTGAATTCCAAACACGCCCACGCACGTTTGCTGCAAACCGCAACCTTTACTTCTGATGAAGTGAAAGCAAGTGCGGCGCGCCGAGCTGCCAAGCAGTACTTGGATCAATGCAATCTGTTGATCTTGGGCGGCGCTTAAAGACCGCTTCGCTGCGCCGCCGCATTTTTAAGCGCGACGTGCTGCATTGCCGCGAAATTGGGCAATACCCTCAATCAATCCAAGAACTCGGGCTATGAGACTCTAAGAGCTGCAAAGAACTGTCCTAGCACTATGGAGTGCCGCAAGACGGCTTGGAACATGTGCGAAGGTGCCCGGCCTAGGAACCTGAAGACGCCCTCGCACACCGCAATTATGCGTGGGGGGTATATGGGACGTTTCGGCGCCCCGAACAACCCTGCTGCGCGTCGCATAAAAGGAAATGCTGATGCACACCAAAATTCTCACCACAACCGCCGCAGTCCTGTTGGCCAGTTCATTGCCTGCACTGGCTGATTGCCCGATCAAGGTTGGCGTCCTTCATTCGTTGTCCGGTACCATGGCCATTTCGGAAACCACGCTGAAAGACACGATGGAAATGCTAGTCGAACAGCAAAACGAAGCGGGTGGTCTTCTGGGGTGTGAGCTTGAAGCCGTCGTTGTAGACCCGGCCTCGGACTGGCCACTGTTTGCCGAAAAGGCGCGTGAGTTGCTCACAGTCCACGAGGTTGACGTGATCTTTGGCAACTGGACATCGGTTTCCCGCAAATCCGTCCTGCCGGTGATCGAAGAACTGAACGGCCTGCTGTTCTATCCGGTTCAGTATGAGGGTGAAGAGAGCTCGAAAAACGTGTTCTACACAGGTGCTGCGCCGAACCAGCAGGCGATCCCAGCCACGGATTACTTCCTGGATGAGCTGGAAGTTGAGAAATTCGCGCTGCTGGGAACCGACTACGTCTATCCGCGGACCACGAACAATATCCTTGAAAGTTACCTGAAGCAGAAGGGCATCGCGGAAGAGGACATTTTCGTCAACTACACGCCGTTCGGTCATTCGGACTGGTCCAAGATCGTGGCCGACGTGGTTGCACTTGGCGCGGATGGCAAGAAAGTCGGCGTGATTTCGACAATCAATGGCGACGCGAACGTCGGGTTCTACAAGGAACTTGCTGCTGCGGGCATCTCGGCTGATGACATTCCGGTTGTCGCATTCTCGGTCGGTGAGGAAGAGTTGGCCGGTCTGGATACCACCAACCTCGTCGGTCACCTGGCGGCCTGGAACTATTTCCAGTCGGCCGAAAGCGATGCGAACGAAGCATGGGTTGAAGCTTGGAAAGCCCGAATGGGTGAGGACCGTGTGACCAATGACCCGATGGAGGCCCACTATATCGGCTTCAACATGTGGGTGAACGCGGCGACGGCTGCCGACACCACCGATGTCGATGCCGTTCGGACCGCCATGTACGGTCAGGAATTCCCGAACCTGACAGGCGGCACCGCTGTGATGCTGCCCAACCACCATCTGGCCAAGCCGGTCCTGATCGGTGAAATCCAGGAAGACGGTCAGTTCGACATCATCAGCCAGACCGAAGAAGTTCCGGGCGACGCCTGGACCGACTATCTGCCTGAGTCCGCTGTTCTCGTGTCGGATTGGAAAGAGCTGGGTTGCGGGATGTACAACACCGAAACCGAGAGCTGCGTACAGATCAAGTCCAACTACTAAGGTCTTAACCTGAATTCCTCGGGGCGCGCGAGTTGTGCCCCGAGGCTCAATACAAAGGTCTTCCTAAATGACGCTTCCGTTCAGGCGGGCAGTGCTTGCCCTGCTGGTCCTTGTGGCCCCTACCCTTTTGCAAGCGCAATCCGCAGACGCCCCGGTGCAGCAGATATTGCAGTCTCACGCGGAGGTGATCCAGAAATCCTCTCGCAAGACGATTGGCCCTGCGATCGACGCGCTGGCGCAAAGTGGGCTGCCGGAAGCGCAGACCGTTCTGGAGCGTTGGCAGGCCAAGGACATGTGGTTCAACAAAGAAACCGGTCTTTTTGTCTTTGCCTCAAAGGCTGACGGTGGGTTGCAAGTCTTCGATGTATCTGACGGGGCCGAGATCGGGGTTGTCGAGAAAAAGAAATACAAACAACTCAAGCCCAATTCTGGCATTCGCGGGTTGATCGCGTCTGCTCTGGTGCAGTTTCAGTTGAACGACCCCAATCCAAGGACACGCGTCGCTGCTTTGACAGCGATTGAGCGAGACGCCGAAGCGTCGCACCTGTCTGCCCTGCGGGGTTCCAACGAGGCTGAACAAGACGCCAACCTCAAGGCGCGCAAAGACCGGTTGGAACGCTTGCTCACCATTCGCTTTGATGAGGATGAGGCCGCGAGGCTTGCTGCAATCGACAGCTTTGCCGGCGATCTGGGTGTTGATGTCAGGGCAACGCTCAATCCTTTGGTTTCATCCGAAATCAAGGTCGCAGATGAAATCACGGACGGTGCGGTTGGCATTGAGGTCGGATCGGACGATCTGACGCAGGACCAGGCCTATGACCTGCTTGTCGCAAACGGGTTGGCCCCGGAGCCGGTGGATGCAGCAGCGGTAAAGCAAGCCCTGATCGCCAACATAAACGGCGATACTGTTGCGGGTGTACAAGTGGCGAGCCTTGACGAGGACGTCGCCCGAGAGGCCGCGTATCAGGTGTTGGCCCAGCAAGGTCTTGCGACCCCGCTGGTGACACAGGAAGATATTGCCGAAGCTGTTCAAAAACATAAGTTTTTCAAGGTTTACGTCTCAGCCCCCTTGCCCATCGCTCTTGCTGCACAGGCGGCTTTGGACAACATTGAAACGCAAGTTGCTTTGAACCAGACAGCGGATCTGGTGCTGGACGCGCTGTCTTTGGCCTCGATCTATTTCCTTGCGGCGATCGGTCTTGCGATCACCTTCGGAGTCATGGGCGTGATCAATATGGCGCATGGTGAGTTCATCATGATGGGCGCCTACACCGGCTATGTGGTGCAGTTGTTCATTCCTGACCTGACGCTTTCGATCCTTGTGGCCATTCCCTGCGCGTTTCTGGTGACCTTCGGGGCCGGTGTTCTACTGGAGCGGCTGGTCATTCGGTGGCTGTATCACCGGCCGCTAGAGACGCTGCTGGCAACCTTCGGCGTTTCCATTGCCTTGCAGCAACTGGCCAAGAACATCTTTGGCACGCAGGCGCGTCCTCTGACTGCTCCGGCATGGTTGGACGGGTCGATGGTGCTGAACGACATCGTCTCGATCAGCTATATCCGCATCGCGATCTTCGTTCTGGCGTTGATGTTTCTGGCCCTGTTCCTTATCGTCATGAACCGAACCCGGGTGGGGCTTGAGGTGAGAGCGGTCACTCAAAACCCCCGCATGGCGTCCTCCATGGGTATTAACCCGGACCGGATCAACATGCTGACATTCGGCCTGGGCTCAGGCATCGCGGGCATCGCCGGCGTGGCCATCGGGCTTTATGCCAAAGTCACTTCCGAGATGGGCTCTGACTACATTGTGCAAAGCTTTATGACAGTTGTCGTTGGCGGTGTTGGCAACATCTGGGGCACGCTGCTGGGTGCGACGATGGTCGGAACGCTGCAAAAGGGGATCGAGTGGCTCAACCCGTCCAATACGCTGGCGGCGCAGACGTACATGATCCTTTTCATCATCCTGTTCATTCAATTCCGACCGCGCGGTATCATCGCGCTCAAAGGTCGGGCGGCGGAAGCGTGATATGGTTGACATGACTTCTACAGCCAAGCCTGTACGCAAGCCGCTGGTGCTGCGCTATCCCTCTGTCGCGATCTTTCTGATCATCCTGTCCCTGTTTACGGTTATCATTACTGTTTTGGGCGAAGGGTTTGGCATCGGGCTGATTTCCACCAGCTTTATCAAAACTTTGGGCAAAACGCTGTGCCTGTGTCTTGCTGCACTGGCGATGGATCTGGTGTGGGGATACACAGGTATCCTGTCGCTGGGGCACATGGCATTTTTTGGCATTGGCGGCTACGCCATCGGCATGTGGCTGATGTACGCCCGGACCGAGATTATCGTGGTCGACAGCCTCGCGGCGTCTGCATTGCCGCCGACGGTCCAGGAAATATCGGATGGCATTGCCGCTCAGATTTTCGGCGTTGTCGGTGCGTCCGAGTTTCCCCCGATCTGGGCTTTTGCACATTCCTTACCGCTACAACTGGCTGCGGTGGTGTTGGTACCCGGTCTGCTGGCGCTTGTTTTTGGGTGGTTGGCGTTTCGCAGTCGGGTGACCGGGGTTTACCTGTCGATCCTGACGCAGGCGATGACGCTGGCGCTGTCCCTTTACCTGTTCCAGAACGACAGTGGGCTGCGCGGGAATAACGGCTTGTCGGGGCTGCAGAACCTGCCGGGTCTGGACTCGGTGCCGCAATCAACGGTTTCGATCCTGTTCTTTTGGGCGTCCGCCCTAGCGCTTGGCCTTGGCTACCTTGTCTGCGCATGGGTGGTGTCCGGCAAATTCGGATCGGTCATTCGCGCCATCCGAGACGATGAAAGCCGCGTTCGGTTCCTTGGATACTCAGTCGAGGCCTACAAGCTTTTCATCTTCACCTTCACCGCCGTGATCTGCGGTATCGCGGGCGCTTTGTACTATCCGCAAGCGGGCATCATTAACCCGGCCGAAATTGCGCCCATCGCGTCAATCTACCTGGCCGTTTGGGTGGCAATCGGCGGACGCGGACGGCTGTACGGAGCGGTGATCGGTGCGGCCTTTGTCTCGTTGCTGTCGACATGGTTTACAGGCGGGCAAACCCCCGACATCTCGCTAGAGTTCTATACGATCCAATGGGTCGATTGGTGGACCATCCTGCTTGGTTTCTCGTTTGTTGCGGTCACGCTGTTCGCGCCCCGCGGCATAGGGGGACTGATCGACAAGCTTACAGAACGCCGCGCACCGGATCGACATGGGGCCGACCTGGGACCAGACCTTGGGTCGTTGCGCGAAAAGGAGGCGAATGAATGAGCACGCTGCTCGAAGTCTCTGGCGTTTCCGTATCCTTCGACGGGTTCAAGGCCATCAACAACCTGACGTTCCAAATCGGTCCGGCCGAAATGCGCGCTGTCATCGGCCCGAACGGGGCGGGAAAGACGACGTTCATGGACATCATCACGGGCAAGACCAAGCCGGAAGATGGTCATGTTCTGTGGGGTGAGAAATCTGTCTCACTACTGTCGATGAGCGAAAGCCAGATCGCGCAGGCCGGAGTGGGAAGAAAGTTCCAGCGACCAACTGTGTTCGAAGACCAAAGCATCCGCGAAAACCTGATGCTTGCCCTGAAAAACAAACGCGGGCCGTTGGCTGTGCTGCGGTTCCGGGCGCGTCAGGAAGATCATGAGAAAGTCGCAACGCTGGCCGAGGAAATCGGACTGCAGAGCGCCTTGGGCCGCAAGGCGGGTGAACTTAGCCACGGGCAAAAGCAATGGCTCGAGATCGGGATGCTGCTGGCTCAGGACCCACAATTGCTGCTGGTCGATGAGCCTGCGGCCGGGATGACCCCGGCAGAGCGCAAGCATACGACCGACATTCTTGTCGAAGCGGCCAAAACCCGGGCCGTCGTTGTTGTCGAACACGATTTGGAGTTTGTCCGTCGCCTGAACTGCAAAGTCACCGTGCTGCACGAGGGTTCGGTCCTGGCCGAAGGATCGTTGGACCATGTCACCCGGAACGAGAAAGTAATCGAGGTTTATCTTGGCCGCTGACCTTCTGAACATCTCTGATTTGACTCTGCACTATGGCGGCAGCCAGATCTTGAACGGCGTCGACATCACCGCGCGTCAGGGTCAGGTGACCTGCGTGATGGGTACAAACGGCGTCGGAAAAACAAGCCTTTTGAAAGCGATATCCGGCACGCATCCCCGCAGCGGTGGCGACTATGTGCTAACCGGCGAAGAGATCGGCAACACCACATCCTTCGAGCTGGCCAGAAAAGGCGTGGCTTACGTTCCGCAAGGGCGCGAGATTTTCCCGTTTTTGACGGTGCGCGAAAACCTCGAAACCGGCTTTGCCTGCCTGCCCCGCAGCGATCACACCATCCCCGACTATATCTTTGACCTTTTCCCGATCCTCAAAGAGTTCCTGTCGCGGCGCGGAGGCGACCTGTCTGGTGGTCAACAGCAGCAACTTGCCATTGCACGTGCGTTGATCACAAAGCCAAAACTCTTGCTGTTGGACGAGCCGACCGAGGGCATTCAACCCAACATCATCAAGCAGATTGGCGAAGTCATTCGTCTGCTGCGTGATCAGGGTGAAATGGCCATAATCTTGGTCGAGCAGTTCTTTGAGTTTGCTTATTCGTTAGGCGATGAATTCTTGGTTCTCGAGCGAGGCACCCCTCTTCTACGCGGCTCCAAATGCCAAATTGGCAAAGAACAACTAAGGTCCGCAGTATCTGTTTAACGGCATTGTAGTGGTTCACTTCTGCTCTGCCATGCCCGACGCACCGGATTTAACAATTCGGACTTATGCTCATACCGTCTCGTAGCTCACTTAGCTGCATAGAATGCCGATTACTTGCAGTTTTTTGTTTTCCGATGTTCGTGGATCAGGGGCATTTGGGGCTCGCTGCCAACTTTCTCTGCGGTGAGCATGAACAAGTCATATGAGCCCATTGCGGTCATTGCACGGACTCCAACCGTTCGCTAGCGTAGCAGGTCGATCACAGCCCGAAGGAGACATTCGATTTCGGCCTCATGTGACGGGTCAGCAGGACAAAACCGACCATCACTATCACTCTCTGCCAAACATAAGAAAACTAAGCTTGAACGATAAGTAACATGCGAACACAATGTACGGGTATTTTGTGTGGATTCAGGAAATCTGATGTATCCTATTAGCAAGGGTTATGGCGAGGTCATCACCCGTCTAGATGCCTTAAGCAATAACGGTCATCACGCGGAAGCACTTCTCGCTTCCGTATTCGCAATGGAAAAGACCGTTCGAAGGTCGCTTCGATACTGCATGCTGAATAGGGGCTTCACGTCGGTCCAATGTGATAAGCTACTTGAACGCAAAGGATTCAAAGACATGACGGGGTATTGGCCTGTATTTGACAAGGAGCATCGGTCATTGCCGGATTTTATTGGGCAGAATACATGGCAGCATGTTCCCAAAGCGGTGAAAATGCGCAATGACATGGTCCACGGAGCTAGAGTTTTCAATTTAACTGAATGTCGTGACGCCACTTTGGAAGTTAGGCGAGCATTGGACGTACTCAGGAACCAATCAATTGCTGAGTTAAGTTGCGACCCTTGGTCTACTTTGCCCTCTAAACGAAAATCGTCGCTTCCGTGGCTTGCAATCGACCAACCGAAAACACCATCAAAATAGCCACGCATTCGGGGCTCCATCATTACAACGCAGCAATATGAAAAAATAGTTAAAGGTTCAGCGGGAGAGTTATCAAAACAATGGGCACGGAGCCGACATCTGAAGGTTTTAATGTCCCTGCCCTTTTGCTGAACTTGACCCCAAGGTGCCCGTCTATAGTCTGAGTGAAATGACCGAATGTCGACTGCGAGCTCAGATCGCCGTTGGTAGTGCAGGAAATACACCTCGGAAGTACCGTTTCGTTGAGTTGCCGTTTGATAATTCAAGGTACTTCGTTACTGTGGCTCATGGAAAAACAAGACTACTCCAAACTAGATCAAGAAATCTTAGTTCTCGCAGCCGTTTGGGATTTAATTGGTGCGATGGTGCATTACGGCCATTTTTTTAAGGATAGCGACCCCAATTCCACACAGTTAGATAGATTTACCACCAGCGAAGCAAAGGACTTATTCTTAGTAATACTGTCGGACTTTTTGGCGCACCCTCGCGACGGCACATTTTGTCTGAAGAAACCGAACGTCGCCGGAGGCATGAAGGACACTCATCTAGCCTATCTTGATCGGGTAGTGAACAACCCAAGCTTTGGCGGTGATTGTGGTGCGCTGGCCGATGCAATCGCTTCGTTCTCGAATTGGCTAGATGGCGACGCCGTAATTGAAGACGCCCACTTTCCGACAATCGAGTGGAATGGAAAATTTTTTGTCAGGCGAAAAGATTATCTCAAGATTTGCGGCAATGCGACTAAGCATGGTTTTATGCGACTAAATCGGACCGTAAAACAGATCAAAAGTATATTTGCCAGAAATGGTAAGGTAATAGATGACGGGCAAAGCTATATTGTCATCCCGGATTTCATTGAACGGTTTCGCGACGATGTATTCTTGGCATCGGCAGGACGAGTGGCGTGGCATTTGAACGAAATCCGCTGGGGTATTTATGACTATTTATCATACGAGTTTCGACGCGCACACGTGCTGAAGAAAGCCGTACGCGGTACTCAGATGTACACGTACGACACTCCACCTGAATTATCCGATCCATTCATAAAATCAATCTACTGGGACCTCATGAATGAAATGAGATCGCCTCCCTTTGTTCCGCGTTTCTCCGCCGATCCGATTCTTTTCGACTTATATTAACTGCACGATCAAGGTTCGCCAATTTCAGAATATTCATTCGGTCAAAGAACACAGACCAATATGCCCTCTTTTAGCTCGTCCAGCCGAGCTTCGACCCCTTGATGGGTCCATCGCCAATGCAACAAGAATGTCGATGTCCCATCGCAAGTGGCGAAGTTTTGTGGTACACTGAAGTAATGCAGTGTTTACGATGTACTCTCTAGAAATGGGGCTCAGGGGAACAAAGTCTTTAAGATTAAGGGGCTAATCACTTTAGGAGGCGGTTAGTGGATTATGAGGGGTTAATTTTTTTAGCGGTTCTTTTAGCAGCTATTGTTGGTTCTGTCTTCGCTGTCGTAAAATCCAGTTGGTTAAGGACGGTTATTGTAAAAGCTTTAACTACCGTTTGCGTAACTGCTCTTTCCGTTTTGATTGGGGGGGTCTTTGGTGTCCCTGTTGAGGCATCAGTTGGCGGAGGCATCGCTTTGTCGGCAGTGACCATTGTCCTTTCTAGTGTTGAATAGTGGCAAATCGCAGGCTGTTGACCGAAGTCCCAACAACCGCTCGTTGCCATTTCGCAAAGGCAATCCTTGTTCGGATTTGATAATATCTTTGGCTGATTAGTCTTTGGAATCGGTTGTACTAAGTTAATTTTCGAACGGCGAAATGAATTTTCGCGATAATTTGAGGTACTTACTGAAAACATAATTGGAGAACTAAGATGCGACTTTCTGTGCTTTTCTTCGCTACACTGTTTTTTTGCTGGCCGGTTATTGCTTTGTCCGAACATGACACACTAAATTCGTATCGATGCGCCTCCGGTGAAGTTGATAGATTTGGAAACGACATCTCAGATGCAGAGTTGTTCGACGGGCAATGTTTACCTTCTAGAACGACCCATTTCGATCAAGATGGGCGGGTTGCAATGTACATAAGATGCCGAGCTGTAAAGGGAGGAGGAGATGAGTACACGGGCAACTGTTGTGATCACCTTAGAGATGCAGATAGCTATCAATTCAAAGTTTGCAAAGGTGCAACAGAACCTCAGTCTGGTTTAGGGCTAATGCTCCAGGTTTACAAGATCATCGGCCCTACCAGATGGGTATGCGAAGAAGTGGACTGTCAAAAAATCGGTCGAATGATGGGAGTACCATGGCTTTGAGCCCGCAACTGTCGACAGACAAACTTTCATAACCCGTTTTCTGCGCATAACTGCCATTTATTAGGATTCATGCCACTACTGCAGCGAACGGCAGTTTGGTGGCCTAAATGCTCAAACCCTCGGAGGTCGAACATTCACTATCTTACGTTACATAGGGACTGCACGCGCATTACGTTACATAGAGGGTTGATCCTGCCGCATTCGATTTCTACCCATGTATCATCACGAGATCGTCTTCCAGAGGCGGCACACAGCACCGCAACCCACGAGCAGGCCGAGACCACCAGAATGAATTACTTTGAACTTTGGAAGCAATCCCATTGGCTTTCCGCTTCCGCAGAAGCGTTTGCTAAGCATTTCTACAAAGATGAGTGGGTCGAAGCGCAGAATTTGCGGGGGGACAAACACTTTCTTCAAGTTTTTTGCGAAGCACTGGTGGAGGCGAGTCCAGAAGTTGATGACGGATTTGATCGTGTCAAAATCGGTGCTCAAAAACTGAGCGCGGTCAGCGCGCCTCAGTTTGAGCTAAAAAGTCGTGCCACGGATGAAATCGTAAAATTGCTAAGAAAGGGCGTTTACCGCGCCTATGGTTTCGACAGGCCACGGACTCTTGACTTAGAGCCGGTTCAAATCCCGCGAGAGGCTTGGAACGAACGCTCTGTCTTTGAAAAGAACGAAGTGCACTATCAATCCTTACGTTTCATTGGCGTTCGAGTGCGCATGATGAGAGCGGAGAATGATCCGCTTTTGAAAGCACAGCCCTGCCCTGTTCCCGCGAAAGCCGGACGTCCAACCGTAGCGCCTGCTATCGAAATGGCATTTCATGCGCTCAACAAGATGGGGGAAATTGACTTGTCAGCGTCACAAATGTCTCACTACCCCAAGGTCAGGGAGTGGCTCGAAAAGAACGGCGCTGACCTTCCAGTACCGGCAAATAAGATCAGCTCCGAAACGATCAGGAGAATTATATCACCTCTTTTCAAAGAGTTAAGAGGAGCCAAAAAACAATAAATTCGGGTGGGATTTATTGGTATTTTTTGTGGTTGGTAGGTAATCCAAGTCTAGAGCATCAGCAACTCAACACGGAGTAAACGATGCTCACCAACGAACCTGCAAACGACAACAACCGCCCGGCCACGGATTATCTCGATGGCTTTATCGACGAAAGCAAAGCCGCTGACTTCCTGTGCCAGAGCGTGCGCACCATCCAGAAATGGCGCGTGACGGGGTTCGGCCCGAAATTCTACAAGTCGGGTCGGTCTGTCCG
>NZ_WQEP01000020.1:0-30512 GCF_013033705.1 Ruegeria sp. HKCCA0370 | reverse complement strand
GGCCCCACAGTGCACTGGGCTATCGCCCGCCAGCGCCCGAAACCATCATACCAATGGATCGCAGGCCGACAATGCACCAACAATCAATTTGGACCAGTCAGATGAGGCTGCTCAAGCGAGCTATGCATGCGTTCCCGCGCAACAACAATTGGTTACTTTTGACATATTGATAGGACGGCCTCGCACTCCTGAAAGCAGGCCGGGCACTCAACCAGAGATCGCTTCACATAAAACCGCTTCAGCTATGTTCCCGGTTCGTTATGGCACATTCGTCAACTTTGGGTTTCGGATAGCAGCTGGTTCAATTGAACCTTTTGCGTCCGTACTGTGTTTCCAACATGTTGACTGAAAGATGGGGATTGTCCACTTCTACAGCAGCCAGATAGGAAACCTGACGCAAGCTCTACTCAAGCACCAAAGCGCCGCTTAGGTCAAAATGCTTCGGGAACATTGCGCGCAGAAATCGAAAAACAATTCTCATTGCTTCGTCACGATCAAATGAATCCGGGTGGAGTAGGTAATCTGTCCACATGCCTTCCAGCATTGCGAGTGTGCCGTGCGTAGCATCCCTAGCAACTTGATTAGGGTGTTCGGTTCCAGCTTCTTTCGCAATTCGAGCGAATGCGTTGAAAACCAGATTACGAAGCTTAGCATCGCGGGTATCTGAAAACGCAGCGATTGCCGCTCTGTTTCGGGCCTCGCCTCGAAACGCGTACCAAATGGAAACGTTTTTCTTATTGAGAATGGCTTCACTCAAGTCGCCGCGAACAATCATCTCAATATGTTCCTGTCCGGTTTGCCCAGTCGTTTCCAACAGGTCGTAAATGCCATTGTAGTATTGTTCGGATGAGTAGCGGGCGGCTTCGTCAACCAAATTGTCTTTGCCGCCAAAATGAAGGTGAATCATGCCGCGGGACAGTTCGGCGCGTTGAATGATTTCGCTGACGGAAGTCTCGGAAATCCCTTTTTCTGCAACCGAGTCGAGTACTGCCTCGATCAGGGAAAGGCGGTTTCGCTCGCGTATTTCTTGTCGTCTTCCAGTCATTGGATCAGGCGGCTCTGTTTGTTTTCAGTCTCTTGCGGTGTCTTCTAATGGCCGGTGTGAAATTGGCCATCCCCAGTTGCGAAATTATCAGTTGACACAGCTAGTCCAAAAATTCCAGATTTAAATGGACGATTGTCCATTTTGTGATCGACATTGTCGTGCCACCGAAAACGAAGCTCAGCAGGGAAGCATGGCCGGAGTACTACGAAGTGAAACGGGCAAGGGCCTGGCACTGAGCGCGCCTGCGACGCTCTATGTCGGCCTGCTCGTGGCTGTTCCGCTTTGCATTCTTGTCGCCTACAGCTTTTGGACCCAGACCTATGTCGAGATTGACCGCACACTGACCTGGGCGAATTACCAAGAGGCGTTTACCGACCCGCTGGTTCGACATCTGATGATCCGGTCGGTCGCGATTGCGGGGGCAGTGACATTGGCGACGGTCGGTCTGGCCTATCCGATTGCCTACTTCATCGCGTTTCGGACGCAGAAAAAAACCCTCTGGCTATTGCTGATTACCATCCCGTTTTGGAGCAGCTACCTGCTGCGGGTGTTCAGCTGGAAATTGATCCTTGGCTTCAATGGGGTGATGAACTCAGCATTGATTTCGCTGGGGCTGATACAGGAGCCGCTTACATTCCTGCTCTACAATGAATTCGCTGTTGTCCTTACACTTGCACATGCCTGGGCGCCGTTTGCGATCCTGCCGATTTATGTGTCGCTGCAAAAGATCGACCGCAGCCTCTTGGAGGCCGCAACCGATTTGGGGTGCAGCAAGTTGGAACGGTTTGTGCGCGTAACTTTGCCCCTGACGGTGCCAGGGATCATCGCCGCTTGCTTGATCATTTTCATCCCCACGGTTGGCGACTATGTCACGCCAGCCTTGGTCGGCGGTTCGCAGGGAAAAATGGTGGCCAATTTGATCCAGGTTCAGTTTGGCGCGGCCAATAATTGGCCATTGGGTGCAACCCTGTCTCTGCTTGCCATGCTTTCGGTCGGTTGCGTCGCAATCCTGTTTGTGGTGGTCGTCACCGCACTGGGGCGGAGGATCAGATGACCAAGGCTATTCGTATCCCATGGTTGCTTGTTTACGCGATCGCCTATCTGGTGTTTTTGTACCTGCCAGTTCTGCTCTTGCCGCTGTTTTCATTTAATGACGGAACCATCGTGGCTTTCCCGCTAAAGGGGTTCACGTTGAAGTGGTACGCGCAGTTAGGTCAGCAAGACACGTTGCTGCAGGCGATGGTCAATTCGCTGATCGTCGGCAGTGTGACTGCCTTGATGGCGACGTCTCTGGGCCTGTTCGCCGCGCGCGCCTATGTCCGGTACCGTTTCAAAGGAAGGGAATTCTCCGAAGGTCTGGTCATGCTCCCGCTGGTCGTGCCCGGTATCATTGTCGCCAGTTCGATGCTGGTACTGTTCATCAGCGTCGGGTTGAAACCTTCACTGACAACCGTGATTCTTGGGCATGTGTTCGTGGCTTTGCCCTTTTCCGTATCGATCATGAAATCGGCCTTTGACGATTTCGACCAGTCGTTGGAAGAGGCTGCCTTCGATCTCGGCGAAAGCGTTGTGGGAACCTTTCGGCGTGTCACTCTGCCTATTGTTGCGCCCGGCATCATCGCCAGCATGCTGGTGACATTCACCGTGTCGTTTGATGAATTTGTCCTGGCCTTTTTCCTGTCCGGGAACAGCCCGACATTGCCGGTCTATATCTGGAGCCAGATCCGCTTCCCGGCAAAATTACCCAACACGCTGGCGCTTGGGTCGTTGCTTTTGCTGTCTTCGGTCCTGCTGTTGTTGATTGCCGAGTATTTCCGCCGCCGTTCCACCCAGTCATCGGATTGAAGCCAAAGGAAATGAACAAGATGAGCGAACAGAACATCATCGAAATTCAGGGCGTTGAAAAACGCTTTGGCTCCTTTGTGGCTGTGTCCGATCTGAACCTGACCTTGAAAGAGGGTGAGTTTTTTTCGCTGCTTGGGCCTTCGGGCTGCGGCAAGACCACGGCCCTCCGCATCATCGCCGGGTTTCAGGATCACGAAGAGGGCGAGATCCGGATTGATGGGCGCGTAATGGGCGAGGTGCCTGCCAACAAACGTCCCACCAATATGGTGTTTCAAAGTTATGCAATCTTTCCGCACTTGAATGTGGGCGACAATGTCGGGTTCGGTTTGCGCAAGACAAAGCTCTCGCGCAAGGAAATCAAGGAGCGCGTTGCTGAAGCGCTTGAGATGGTTGAACTTGGCGGCTTGCAGGACCGCAAGGCCAATGAATTGTCGGGCGGTCAGCGTCAACGCGTGGCGCTTGCTCGTGCGTTGGTTATGCGGCCGAAAGTGCTGCTGTTGGATGAGCCTCTTTCCGCGCTGGACAAAAACCTGCGCGAAGCCATGCAGCTGGAAATGCGCCGTCTGCAGCAAAAGCTTGGAGTTACCTTCGTCATGGTCACGCATGACCAATACGAGGCGATGACCATGTCCGATCGCATCGGTGTCATGTTTGCTGGGCAGCTCAAGCAGGTCGACAAGCCCGAAGTTCTGTATTCTCAACCGTGCAATCGGGAAGTGGCTTCTTTTATCGGTGGAATGAACTTTCTGGATGCTGAGGTAACGGCTGAAAATTCTGAAACGCTGGAAGTAACTGTTCAGGGGTTTGGGCAGATGACGATTGGGGTGAATCCAAACGTTCATATGCATGACAAAGAACTGCTGGTCGGCGTTCGGCCCGAACAATTGGATATCAGCGCAGAAAAACCGGAAGGCTACGACGCTTATGTTCAAGGCGTGGTATCGGACGTCGCCTTCTATGGTGAGAGCGTCCATTATTATGTGCGCATCGACGGATTGCCCGGAAGCATCGCCGTCGCAGTGCCCAACTACTTTCACACAGTCGATCACAGCCGGGGCGATACCGTCTGGCTTGGTGTTCAAAGCGCCTCGGTGATCGATTTGGGCAAACGTGAATCATGAATCTGTGGGAGGAGACAAATGAGTAAAACAGCACCACTTATGGCAGCAGTAGTTGCCACCTTTGCCGCCAGCCAAGCTCTGGCGAACGCCGCTGATCTGACCGTTTTTGACTGGTCCGGATATGAGGATCAGGGTTTCTACGGCGACTATGTCGAAAAATACGGCGGCGCGCCTAGCTACACCTATTTTGGCAGCGTGGAAGAAGCGTTCACAAAGCTTCAGTCCGGTTTTGAAGCTGATTTGGCCCATCCCTGCACGGATGCCCTGAGAAAGTGGGTAGCGGCAGACATGATCAAGCCGATTGACACCAGCAAGCTGGAAAACTGGGACAAGCTGATGCCCAAGATCAAAGAGGTCGATGGCATCACCATTGATGGGCAGACCTACATGGTTCCGTTCGAATGGGGCAATACTGGTCTTATCTATCGAACAGATATGATTTCGGCAGATGACGTTTCGCTGCAATTGCTTGCCGATTCTGCATATCAGGGCAAAGTCGCCATTCCGGACGCCGCTTCCAGTGCCTTTGCAATGGCGGCATTGGCAACCGGCGCCTCCAGCTATACCGATATGAGTGACGAGGAATTCCAAAAAGCGGCGGACTACCTGCGCGCGATTCATCCGAACGTGCGCTTTTATTGGTCTGACGCCGGCCAACTGGATCAGGCAATTGCCAGCGGTGAGGTCACGCTGGGTTGGGGATGGAACCAATCGGAACTGAACCTGATCTGGAACGAAACGCCAGCGGTCATGATGCGTGATGTAGACAAAGGTATCGCAACTTGGGTCTGCGGTTATGTGCATCTGAAATCTGCCAAGCAGTCGGATGAGCAAGTCTATGACATGCTGAACGCGCTCAGCTCTGCGGCAAGCGGTAAATACATCATTGAAAGCTGGGGTTATGCCCACGCCAATGAAGACGCTTTTGCACAGGCAGACCCGGAGCTGATCGAAACCTACGGGTTTTCGGATGTGGACAGCTTCTTTGAAGGCAGCCTGTTCTTTGACGCTGTTAACCCCGAGCTGGAGGCCAAGATGTTGAAGGAATTCGAGCGCATCAAAGCTGGCTTCTAAGGGCACTCTTACAACACAGCCGGGAATGGTGGGGACGTAGAAATCCTTCCATTCCCACGAACCAATTTCCAATTTCCTTGGAGGAAGCGCGGCAATGTCAGGCGCTGACGAATATTCTGTTCTCTTCGAACCGGTCAAGATCGGGCCAGTAACGGCTCGAAACCGGTTCTACCAGGTGCCCCACTGCAATGGTTTGGGTCATTTGCGACCTCAGGCCGAAGCTGCCATGCGGGCGATGAAAGCCGAGGGCGGTTGGGCGGTGGTGTCCACTCAGGAGGCCGAGATTCATCCGACTTCAGATTTGTCTCCTTATTCTGAAAACCGAATTTGGGACGATCAGGATATTCCCGCACTGCGTCTGATAACCAACTCAATTCATGAGAAGGGCTCGCTCGCGGCAATCCAATTGGCGCATAACGGGCACCATGCCCAAAACCACCTGACCCGCGCGCCTCTGCTGGCCCCATCAGAACTTGTCTTGCAGACTCCATACCCGAAACAGGCAAGGGCAATGGACAAGGCTGACATTCGAGAATTTCGCAAGTGGCATCGCGCGGCGGCTCGTCGCTCGCGCGAAGCCGGGTTCGACATTGTGTATGTCTATGCGGGGCACCACATGACATTGCCTCATCATTTTCTGCTGCCGCAGTTCAATGATCGGACGGATGAATATGGAGGTTCGTTGGAGAACCGGGTGCGACTGACCCGGGAGCTTCTGGAAGAAACCAAGGAAGAGGTCGGAGATGATTGCGCCATTGCCCTTCGGTTTGCGGTTGATGAAATGCTCGGGTCAGAGGGGATGCAAGCGCAGGAAGAAGGCCGTGCAGTAGTCGAATTGCTGGCCGAGCTTCCAGACCTTTGGGATGTTAATGTGGCGGATTGGAGCAACGACTCTGCGACGACCCGGTTCGAGCCCCGCGACGGCTTTCAGACCACATACATCGAGTTCGTGAAACAGGTGACTTCTAAGCCTGTTGTGGGCGTCGGGCGTCTTACGTCGCCGGACTTGATGGCGTCACTGGTCAGGAAGGGCATCCTTGATTTTATCGGCGCGGCGCGACCATCCATCGCCGATCCGTTTCTGCCCAACAAAATTAGGGAAGATCGCATCGAAGAAATACGTGAGTGTATCGGTTGCAATATCTGTGTTTCATCCGACTCTCTCGGCGTCCCAATACGCTGTACTCAAAACCCGACTATGGGTGAAGAGTGGCGGAGGAAATGGCATCCTGAGATCATTGAGCGTCGGGTAAACGAGGAAGCTGCGCTTGTTGTCGGCAGCGGACCAGCCGGACTTGAATGCGCCATGCAATTGGCGCGGCGGGGCTACGAGGTAACTCTGGCGGAAGCAAAGTATGAGTTCGGCGGCCGTGTGATGCAGGAAGCTGCCCTGACCGGGCTATCCGCTTGGAAGCGCGTGACAGATCACAGAATCTACGACCTGCAACAACGCGGGAACGTTCAACTGTTCACCGACAGCCGTTTGTCAGCCAGTGAGGTCATCGAGTTGGGTATGCCGAACGTCTTTGTTGCAACCGGCGCAAAATGGCGGCGAGACGGGCGCGGGAAATCTGCATTTCACGGTGCACCAATCGGTTTAGGTTCTCAGATTTTCACTCCGGATGACATTGTGGCCGGAGTCATGCCGCAGGACGGCCCGATTGTGGTCTACGATGATGATCAAGCCTATCTCGGTGGAGTCTTGGCTGATCATTTGGCTCAGGTTGGGCGAGAGGTTGTCTTTGTAACGCCGGCCTCAATAGTTTCGCCGTTTACCGAATTGACGTTGGAGCAGACTAAAGTGCAACGCAGTCTGTTGGAAAAAGGCGTTCGTCTGAACCTGTCCCAGACCTTGGCCGGTGTCGCGCCCGGCCAGGCGACATTGCAGTGCGTCTACACGGGGCGAGAGAACTCCATTGAATGCAGCTCCGTGGTACTGGTGACGCAGCGAATGCGAGAAACCACTCTTTACGACGAGCTTTGCGGTTTGACAGCAAGTCCGCTGAAAACGTTGGAATTAATCGGAGATGCCGCAAACCCCGGCTTGATCGCGGATGCTGTATATTCGGGTCACATGGCTGCCCGGAATTTCGAACGTAACGCGGACGACATCGACCGTGAATTCTTCCGCCGGGAAGTCATTTCCCTTGAATCTGCATGAGGTGCGCTATGCCAAAAGATGACTTGCAAGTAATGCGCGACTTGATGGATGCGCAGCGGGAAGGTTTCGCCATGCCGCGCCATTTCTATACCTCTCAGGCAGTATACGACAACGACATCAGCACGTTCTGGAACCGCAACTGGATCTGGGTCGGCCATGTCAGCCAGGTCGCCGAACCGGGCGACTACTTCCTGTTCGATTACGGCCCGGAATCCATCATCATCGTTCGGGATCGCGAAGGCGAGGTGCGCGCGCATCTGAACGTGTGTCGCCACCGTGGATCGCGGGTTTGCATCGAACAGAAAGGCAAAGCCCGCAACTTCATATGTCCGTATCATGCATGGACATTTGACCTGAACGGCAAGCTACGAAACGGGCGATCGATGGGACAGGACTTTGACCCAAGCCAGTATGGGTTGTTCCCTGTTCAGGTGAAGACTTTTCAGGGTCTGATCTTTGTCTGCGCCGCAGAAGATGCTCCGCCGCTGGATGCTGCCCTTGAAAGGCTGGCCCCGCTTTCAAAGCCGTTCGATTTTGAAAACCTGAAGGTCGCGCATGAGGCGTCATACCCGGTTCCGGCAAACTGGAAACTGGCTTTGGAAAACTACTTGGAATGTTATCACTGCGCGCCATCCCATCAGGATTATTCGCGTAGCCATTCTCTGAAAGACCCTGCTCAGGTTCTGGAGTTCAGCGGTGCGCTTCATGAGCGGATGAACGAAGCCGGAATTCCCACTGAGGAGCTTGATCTGACGGGAGAAAATGCGGACGCGCCGGGCGCAGATGTTTATTGGCGGCGCTACCCCTTGTTCCCCGGTTATGTGACCGGCAGCAAGGATGGAGCGCCTCTGGCGCCGCCTTTGGGCGAACTGAAATCTCTCGATGGCGGAGCAACTGATCTGGGCATCGGCACACTGAACTACTTCCTCGTCTATGCAGATCACGTGGTTGGGTATCGGTTCGTCCCGCGTGCCCTGCAAGAAACAGATATTCAGATCGTCTGGTACGTGCGCAGCGACGCAGAACAGGGCCGCGACTATGACAAGGATGCGCTGACATGGCTCTGGCATGTCACATCGCTCGATGACGAGCGGATCATACGGCACAATCAGGAAGGCGTGAACTCGCACCATTTCGTCCCAGGGCCGTTGTCCGAGATGGAATGGAGCATTCCCGGTTTCTATCGCAACTACTTCAGCATGATCTGACACGCTCAGAATTCGGAGACTAAACATGACAGAGTTAACGCAGCGCAGATCACGACGGCGCGGTGGTGGGCGTGAAGCACGTGCAGCAGTGCGGACCAGCAATGTCGCTTCCCAAGCAATCTGGCCGGGCATTTCGGGTGGACGATACAGGCCTCTTTCAGACGCGGACATGTCGCGTATTCATGAAGCCGCCCTTGGCATTCTGGAGCGTACGGGTGTCGGTGATCCAACACAGGAAGTTCTTGATCTAGTGCTGCCCAAAGGGGCAACGGTGAACGAGTATGGTAGGCTGTGCTTTCCTCGCGCGTTGATGGAAGATCTTTTAGCAAAGGCGGCCAGCGAATTTTATGTCCATGCGCGCGGATCTCGGGCCGGTAAGGACGATATGCACTGCACCAAGGACAAGGTGTATTACGCAAACTCCGGCACTGCTGTGACAACGTTCGACGCAGAAACGCGCAGTTACCGGCCATCAACTCTCAAGGACATCTACGATTTCACCCGTCTGGTAGACCGGCTCGACAACATTCACATGACTGGCGACACGGTTCTGGCAACGGATGTGCCGCAGGACTACGAGCATGACATGAGCATGCTCTACGCGATCTTGGCGGGTTCCGAAAAGCCATCCTGTCTGACGTTCCGTACGCGCGAGCATATTCAGGACGCGATCCATTTATTCGATCTGGCTTCGGGCGGGGAGGGCAAGTTCCTTGAAAAGCCCTCGGTCATTTTTGGCGGTTGCCCCATTGTTTCACCGCTTAGGTTCGGGCGGGAAAACCTGGAAATCCTGATTGATACAGCGAAGATGGGACTTGTCTGCGATTTGGCTGTTCCGCCACAAGCTGGGGCGACTTCACCTGCGCCGTTGGCCGGAACACTGGCCCAGGCCGTAGCTGAGACCTTGTCATGCGTCGCCATTGCAAACTTGATCAATCCGGGCACCCCGGTCGTCTTTGCGGCATGGCCGTTTATTACCGATCTGCGCACCGGTTCCTTCACTGGTGGAAGCGGAGAGCAAGCGTTGATCTCCGCGGCGGCAATTCAGATGGGCAACTTCTACAACCTGCCGACCAGCGTCGGGTGCGGCATGACGGATTCCAAGATACCTGATGCGCAATATGGTTTGGAGAAGGCGCTGACCTTCGCGTTGGCAGCCCATGCTGGGGCCAACCGGCTCTGCGAATTTGGCGGGATGGTTGGCAGCCTGATGGGCTGTAGTTTCGAGTCCATGGTCATCGACAACGAGGCTGCTGGTATGATCTCAAGAACACTTCGTGGGATCGAGGTGAGCGACGACACGCTGTCGGTCGACGTCATTCATGAATGCGCAATTGATCCCGGTCACTTCCTCGGCAACGCGCAGACTTTGCAATACATGGAAACCGAGTATGTCTACCCGACACTGATGGACCGGGAACTAACAGATACCTGGGAGAAAGCCGGTCGTCAGGACATGTTCGAACGGAGCCGATCCGTTGTGGATGACATTCTGTCCAATCACTATCCGAACTACTTTGGCAGCATGGTGGACGAAGAGGTTCGGTCCAGGTTCCCGATCAAATTGCCCCCCGAGGCAATGCGCGCTGGGTAAGCGCCGCTGAGCGTAGGGCGGGCTTCGCGGTTGCGCCTAAGTTTTGAATACGCCTTGGTGCGTCAGGTCTTCGGTTGTCAGCCGGATTCCTTTTTCAAGGATGTCAAACATCTCGTTTAACTCGCCCTCCGTGATGATCAGCGGAGGGGAGAACACACACATGTTGATGATGGGCCGCAAGATCAGCCCGTTTTCCTGGCAATGGTGATCAATCATCGCACCAACGGACTTATCAAGATCCAATAGATTATTAGCCTCGGCGTCCGCAACGCACTCAACGCAACCAACCAGTCCCATACCGCGGGCATCGCCGACCAGCGGCAAGTCGGCCAGAGCCTGAAGACGCTCTTCGAAAAAGGGTGTGATCGCGCGGACATGTTCCATAACGCCGTCACGCTCCATAATTTCAATGGTTTTCAAACCTGCCGCCGCGCTCACTGGGTGGCCCGAATACGTGAAACCATTTGAAAAGGTGGCATCCTGCCCGTTGTCTCCGCTCACATCTGCAATCAGCCGGTCAGAGATAATACAGGCCCCCATGGGTACATACCCTGACGTCATGCCTTTGGCGCAGGTGATGATATCAGGTTGAATTCCAAAGACGTCTTCCGAAGCAAACCAATGTCCAAGCCGCCCAAAACCGGTTACGACCTCGTCTGAAATATACAGGACATCGTATTTCCGGCAGATTTCCAGGCAGCGCTGATGATACCCCCGTGGAGGCACAATGACGCCACCAGAGCACAAGATCGGTTCAGCGATGAAAGCAGCGACCTTGACTGCTCCAGTCTGCAGGATCGTGTTCTCCAGATCAGCAATTTTTTCGTCCAGGAAATCATTGATCGTCTGATCGGGGCGACGCGTATACGGGTTCACATTCGGTAGGAAACGCGTAAGGTCCGAGGCCTGATCCAACCAACCTTTGTCGCGCTCTTTTCCGGAAACCGAGGCCGCCAGGTACGTCGATCCGTGATAGGCCTTCTGCCGTGAGATCACGATCTTCTTTTCAGGTTTGCCCAGCAGGTTGTTGCGGAATTGTACAAAACGTATGGCGCTATCAACGGCCGTTGATCCACCCGTTGTGAAGAACACGTGGTTTAGGTCACCCGGGGTTCTCTTGGCAATCTCATGTGCCAACCGGGCTGGAGCCGAGTTGGCATTATTGAAGGGCGAAAAATACGCCATCGCTTTCGCCTGCTGCGCCATCGCATCGGCAATCTCGGTGTTTCCATAGCCCAGTTGAACACACCACATCCCGGCAGGCCCGTCTATCAGGCGCTTTCCGTCCTCGGTCACGACGTGGATACCAAGACCGCTTTCGGCAAAAGTTCGTTCATTTTGGCCTAGGTACGACATCCCCTCCCACGGGTGCAGGAAGTGTTTGTTGTCCCAGTCACGTACAGACTGAAAATCGGAGTTCAAGAGTGTCATTTGGAACCTGTATGAAACACTTATCACAAAATGAACAAACATTCATTCAGTGTCAATCCTTGAACTTCTGCTCCTCTAGATGCGACAAGTAACATGCGCGTTCCTCAACAAAGGAAAAAGACATTTCTGCCAAGACTGATATCCCAACCAATGCACGAGATTTGAGCAAGCTGCAGAACCGAAAGCAGTTGATCCATGCGGCAGCAGACGCAATCCATAAGTACGGAATTCGCGGAACGACCTCGGCAAGAATTCAGGAGCTGTCAGGGTTATCGCGGGGAATGGTGAACCTGCACTTTGGCTCAAAGGAGAAGCTGCTGCTCGCCGTGGCAGAGGAGCTATCAGCGCGCTATGCAAGGCAATGGAAGGCAATCGCAGATAACCCTGAGTTTGGCCCTGCGGACAAGCTGATCTCTATCATAAAAGCTGATTTCGACCCGTTGGTCCTTAATGCGCGGGACGTTGCGATCTGGTTTTCGTTTCGGGCCGAAGCGCTCTCGAATCCACACATTTTTCCTTTCATCGACTCGCGGGACAAAGGTTTCCGAGCGGTGATCCAAGACCTGTTGAAGCAAATTGAGAGTGAAGGTGAGTACGAAGACATCGACGCCAAACTTGCAACAGACGCTTTGATTGCTTTGCTGGAAGGACTCTGGACCGACTACCATTTGCACTCAGAAATCTTCAATCCCGAGGAGGCTTTGAAGATTTGCCTGTATGTATTGCAGTCAATGTTTCCGAAGCACTTTGTGACACAGTCGTTTCACATGTGACCGCGACAAAATGATTGAGAGTGTACTACGGTTAATCACAAACCAGTTCGGGTTTCGCGGTTCAATCGGCGCAGGTCGTTTATCATTGCTTTGGCCAGAGAGACGCACATGAGCAGCAAGACGACACTGAACGGCAGCGCACCGATTATCATGGAATTGGTCAAAGCCTCTAATCCGCCGCCGCCAGCGACAAGCAGAGTTCCAATGACAAGGGCCAGAAGAACGCCCCACAGGATACGATGAAGCGGGCTGGTGTCTTCAGACCCACCGGACATGATCGTGTTCATCACAAGGATGCCAGAGTCGGCGGAAGTAACAAGGAATGTCATGGTTAACAGCACGCACATGACACTCACTACCGTGAGCAAGTTGCCCGATATCATTTCCCCCAAGGTGACAAACAGTGTTGCCGTCGTTGATGCGGTCAGGATAGATCCATTTGCATCCCCGTTAAGCTCCAAATCGATGGCGGCCCCACCAAGTATGGCCATCCACGCGAAGCACACGAGGGAAGGGGCAATGACGGCCCCAAGTATGAATTCGCGTACGGTTCGTCCCCTGGAGATACGCGCTAAGAAAAGGCCGACAAAAGGCGAAAACGCGATCCACCATGCCCAGTAGAATGTAGTCCATCCGGCCTGCCATCCGAACAACCTGCCTCGTGTGCCCGCGTCATAAACTGCAGTCTTGGTTGCATCAGAAAGACCGGCTGAATCGTTGCTCAAACCCTCAAGATAGGTTGCTTTTGTTCCCCATGGATCAGTTGCACCTGCGAAGAGTTCGCCAACAAAGGGCGCCGCCTCGGCTGGCAATACGGAGGCAAACTCGACTTCGGAAATCGGTCGAAAAGCCTGGAAACTCAGAGGGACAAAGTTTTTGATATAGTCAACCAGCGCTGTAGCATAGGTCGTCGCCGCAAATGCGAATGAGCCATAAACAATAAATACCGCCAGCAATAACATTGAAAAGAGAAGATTAATGTTTGACAAGTACTTGACACCACGCCCCACGCCAGAGACGGCTGAGAGTGTCGACATAATCATAACAACGATCAACGCCGTAATTAGGCCGGCGGTCGACGGAATCATTTTGGTTACGTCTTTCTCCACAAGCCAATTCGCACCAGTAATTAGAAACGCACCGTCCACTAATTGAGAAACGCCATATCCGATCGTTACCGCCACGCCGAGTATTGTCGCAACGACTCCGAGCACATCGATCACATGCCCTGCAACACCGTTTGAGTATTCTCCGAGCAATGGGGTCAGTGCGGTGCGGATTGTTAGCGGCATGCCTCTTGTAAACGCGTAATAGGCAAGGCTAAGGCCGGTGACGACATATATTGCCCAGGCGTGAAATCCGGTGTGCAAAAATGTATAGCGGTAGGCTCCTTGAATTGCGTCCTCGCTTTTGGGTGTGATTTCCCCGGAAATAGTCAATGGATTGGTTTCCCAAAGGCCAAGTGGTTCAGCGGTTGCATAGACCATTAGGCCCACGCCCAGACCCGCCCCAAACATCATCGAAAACCATGAGAAGTTCGAAAATTCCGGTTTCTCATCTTCTAAGCCCAACCTTATTCGGCCAGTTGATGGTATGAGCGCGACAAGGAAGAGGAAGAGTACAAATAATCCAACGGAAAGGTTGTAGAAGGTATTGAACTCGGACAGCATTCCTGACTTCCAAGATCGCAGTGTATGGTTCGCTGATAGTGGCCAAACCAGCGCCCAGAGAACAAGCAGAGAAACCGAGAGTTTGCTGACTAGAGCAATCGGCAGGCTATACCCTTTGTAAAAGCCAGTCCGCTGAGTCCTTATTTTGAGGTCTGTGAAAGGTTCTTCAAGCGCCATGTTTTCTCGGTCTTGCATAAATTGACTGCTTTGCACGCCGCACTGCCAGTCGCTGGGTTCCGGACTAGATTACTTTCAGACAGAATAGGACTGTAGCTGCGGAAGCGATAGCTGAGAGGAAGAGCTTTGAGTCGCAAATGGCAAAACCTTTGCGGTTATGAAATTTTGAATGACTCAAAATCAAAGGCTTAGCCATTGTTCAATGGCAAAACTATGTGTCGCACGACACTTTGAATTCATTGGAAAAAATGGCGGTTTTTACCAGCTACCCGCCATCATACCCGCCAAAGTGGTGGCTAGTTTCGAATGGCCTATAGACAGCGACGGATTGATACCGGGAAATAACTCGTCAGTTCAAACTGACTATGAGTTACCTGATCGGGTTCAGCCAAATATTCTATCCGTTTACTTTTTTTTGCTGGGCGAAAGACTTCCATACAAGTTCTAAGTTAACTCCTAGGGTCAGGATGTATTATTTTTTGCTGCGCTGCGTGACTCACGGCTCCCAGAACGGAGGGGAGACATGAGCGATCTTTATTGACGAACCGACGCGCAGATGGCGAAGCTTGTCCCATTTTTCCCGAAGTCGCACGGCAAGCCTCGGGTTGATGACACACGGGTGCTGACTGGGATTATCTTCATCAATCGCAATTGTTTGCGCTGGTGAGATGCCCCGGAAGCTTACGGGCCGCACAAAACGCTTTACAGCCGATGGACGCGTTGGAGCGAGAAAGGCATCTTCGCACGGATCATGTCTGGTCTGACCGCCCAGCATGGCGAAGAGACGACAGTCATGATTGACGCAACCTATCTAAGAGCACACCGCATTGCCACCAGTATGGCCGCAAAAAAGGGGGCGTGGCCGCCTGATCGATAGAACCAAGGGTGCCATGAATACCAAGCTGCATGCTATCTGTGATAGCGAGGGTCGCCCGCTCAACCTGTTCGTTACGGCCGGGCAAATCAGTGATTAAATCGGTGCTCGGGCTCTGCTCAGCAGCATACCAAACGTGAATTGGCTTCTCGGGGATCGTGGTTATGACGCCGACTGGTTTCGAGAAGCGTTGAAAGACAAAGGGATACGCGCCTGCATCCCCGGGCGAAAGCAGCGAAAGACGTCTGTCGAGTACGACAAGCGCAGATACAAGCGGCGAAACCGCATTGAGATTGTGTTTGGCAGGCTTAGGGATTGGAGGCGCGTGGCGACACGCTATGACCGTTGTTCCAAGGTCTTCCTATCAGCCATCGCACTCGCGGCAAACCTCATCTACTGGTTACGAATCCTGACCCTAGGTCGTTTTACGATTGTTGCCATTGCCCAAATCTCCTGTGTTGGAGATATCTTTTCCGTTCAAGTGCAGCGGACACAGTTTCATGCGCAGTATAGCAAGAGGTGCTAGTCGCGTAAGACCTTGATACACTGCGGGGAAAGGATGGTGGGTGATGAGAGACTCGAACTCCCGACATCTTCGGTGTAAACGAAGCGCTCTACCAACTGAGCTAATCACCCGTGATGCTGCATTTAGCCAAGCCTGCGAGCAGGTGCAAGAGGGTCTGGAAGATTTTCTTGCGTTCCGTCTTCGGCGGCCGTCCAACGGGGCATCTTGTCAGCCGTAGGCCGAACATGCGGGCGCTCGGGGTGCCTCTCGGGCCGGAAGGTGGGCAGCCCATTTTCGGACAGATCGATGGAAAACGCCTTGCTCAACGTACAACCTATCATGTGTAAATGGCCAAAGGCGCTTGCGCGCCACCGGTGGCGTCCGATATCCCCGGAGAGACTGAAGCAAACCGGTCGGGAGTGTACATGACCCTATCCTTCGCCCGCCGATTTTGGATGGTGGCATTGGTCCTTGGCATGACGGCGTTGGCCCCGATCCGGGCCGGTGCAGAAGGCATTCTGGTCTTTGCAGCGGCCAGCCTCAAGACCGCATTGGACGAAATCGTTGCCGGGTACGGAAACCAAACCGGTCAGAGCGTTTCCGTTTCCTATGCGGCGTCGTCGGTCCTGGCCCGGCAGATTCAGCAAGGTGCGCCTGCGGATGTGTTTGTTTCGGCCAATACGGATTGGATGGATGTGTTGGAGCAGGACGGATTGATCCGGGCAGACTCTCGGGTTGATCTGCTGAGCAACGGCCTGGTTCTGATCGGGGCTGAAGATCATGCGCAAGTGGGTGAAATCCAGCCCGAATATGACCTCAAGGCGGACTTGAAAGACGGCTATCTGGCCATGGCACTGGTCGACGCGGTGCCTGCCGGTATCTATGGCAAAGCTGCATTGCAAAGCCTGAACCAGTGGGAGGCTGTGCGGACACAGGTGGCGCAGGCCGACAATGTGCGCGCTGCGCTGGCTCTGGTGGCGGCTGGGGCCGCGCCGCTTGGGATCGTGTATCAATCAGACGCCAGGGTGGAAGAAAGGGTCCGGATCGTTGCGACATTCCCTGCCGATCTGCATCCACCGATAATTTACCCTGCGGCACTGACCCTCGATGCAAAAGAAGGAGCACACGCCTTTCTTGAACACCTGAAAACGGATGCAGCCACGGCTGTATTTCTGGAGCAGGGATTTACCCTGCCGGTCAGGTGATTGCGTTGGATTGGTTGGGGCCTGCCGAAGTAGAAGCATTGAAGCTCTCATTGCGCGTGTCCTTCTGGGCGACGCTGGCGACTTTGCCGTTTGGTATATTTGTCGCTTATGCTCTGGCGCGTTGGCGGTTTCCCGGACGACAGGTTTTGAACGGTCTGGTGCATTTGCCTTTGATCCTGCCGCCGGTTGTCACCGGATACCTGCTGTTGCTGACTTTCGGCATTCAAGGGCCGCTGGGCCGGTTTCTGGCCGAGTTCGGGATCGTAGTGGCCTTTCGCTGGACAGGCGCGGCCCTTGCCGCCGGGATCATGGCCTTCCCTTTGATGGTCCGGGCGATACGTTTGTCGATCGAAGCGGTGGACCCGAAGCTGGAACAGGCAGGGGCAACTCTGGGCGCGTCGCGTCCGATGGTGTTTTGTACGGTGACCTTGCCGATGATTTTACCGGGTGTCATAGCCGGGGCTATTCTGGCCTTCGCCAAGGCCATGGGTGAATTCGGTGCGACGATTACCTTCGTTTCCAACATCCCAGGTCAGACGCAGACGTTGCCTTCGGCTGTCTACGCCTTTTTGCAGGTCCCGGGCGGCGAGGAGGCCGCGACGCGGCTGGTTCTGATATCGATCGTCATCGCAATGAGCGCGTTGTTGCTGTCGGAGTATGTGGGGCGGCGTGCCGCGGCGCGGGTGGCCGGATCATGAGCCTGTCTGTTCGGTTGCGCCACCAACTGCCGGGGATCGATCTGGACGTCAGTTTTGATGCGCCGCCGGGCGTGACGGTGCTGTTCGGGCGCTCGGGATCGGGCAAGACCACCATCGTCAATGCCGTGGCAGGGTTGTTGCGGCCCCAGGCAGGCCGGGTGGCGGTAGATGGCTGGGTTCTGTTCGACACGGAACAGGGCCTGTGGCTGCCACCGCATCGGCGTCGGTTGGGGTATATTTTTCAGGAAGGGCGGTTGTTCCCCCATCTGACCGTGCGCCAGAACCTTGCCTATGGGCGTTGGTTTGCGCCGAAAAACACACGCCGCGAAGACCCCGGCAGAGTCATCGACATGCTGGGCATCGGTCATCTGCTGGACCGCAGACCTGCCGGGTTGTCAGGCGGTGAGAAACAACGCGTCGCCATCGGGCGGGCCTTGTTGGCAAGCCCGCGATTGATCCTTGCAGATGAACCGCTGGCAGCACTGGATGATGGGCGAAAAGCAGAAATCCTTCCCTATTTCGAGCGTCTCAGGGACGAGGTCTCGGTTCCGATCCTCTATGTGACGCACTCTGCCGCCGAAGTGGCCCGGTTGGCAACATCCGTAGTTGCGTTGCAGGATGGCAAGGCCGTTCGCCACGGGCCCGCATCCGAAATGCTTGCCGACCCGTCAGTGGCCCCTGCGGGAATTCGCGCCGTCGGGGCCGTGTTGCAAGTTCAGGTTGCAAAGCATCATTCCGACGGGCTGACGGAGTTGAACGCCAATGGCGCGCGGCTCTTTCTGCCTCGTATCGCGCATGAGGTCGGGGCAAACTTGCGGATTCGGATACCCGCTCAGGAAGTGATCCTGTCGAACAACAAACCCGAAGGGCTTTCGGCACTGAACGTGCTGGCCGGGACCGTGGACACGATCCGGTCGGGCGAGGGGCCGGGTGCCATCGTGTCGGTAAACACCCCGGCGGGCAATGTGCTTGCGCGGGTTACGCGTCGATCTGTTGCGGCCCTGAACCTGAAACCAGGCAGCACATGTTATGCCGTGATCAAGACGGTTGCATTGGCCCCGCAGGATGTCGGCGGGCGCATTGTGGCCGGCAGCTAGTCGCAGGCGAGGGCGCGGGCTTCGTGTTCGCGCAGTATCAGACGAGCCGCGCGCCCGAACCCGGTGTGACCCGAGATCGGTCTGTCGGGGAATATCGAAGCCAGTTCGCGCAATGCCTCAGAGGACAGCGAATAAAGGGCCTCTTCCCCCAGAAACAGGCTTTCGGCCTGCGCGCCCTCGGCGTTCAGGATCTCATGCCGGTCCAGCAGGACGTGAAGATACTCGACCGTTTGAACCGATGTATCGATGCCGATGCCAGGCCATCCGCACAGGTGTTTGGCGGCAACCAGGGCTTCGGATGCGCCGAAAAGCAGCTCGACTTTCGGGCCTTTGACCAGGATCCTGTGCTGCTGCGACACCAGAAGGTCCCGTGAGGGTTCGTTCGGCCCCAGACTGCCCGCCGAGATACGAACGGGGCGCAAAGCAGGTTCATCGCATAATCGTTCGGGTGGAAACCTGCTGCTTTCGATCCAGCGGATAGGTTGCAGACCGTGATCGGCAGTGGCCACCATATGACCCGCGTCCAGCGTTTCGATCGCAAGCGGGCCGCTTTCAGTTTCGATCAGGGTTCCGGCCGCAAAACAGACGCCCTCGATCCGGATGACCACTTCCACCGGGTCCGGTGTGCCGGTGAATGGAAGGGTGAATGGGCCGGCTTGGGTTGTACCCGAGACGCTGATGAAGAAAGAATCGAAGACGACTTCGCCTTTGTCGAGGCCATCGAAAAATGTCGGGTCGACGGTATAGGTCCACTCTCCTGTGTTCGGGTCGATCGAGGCGGTGCCGTTGGCGGGCTGTGCCGCAATCGTCCAGGTTTGCGTGACCGGATTGAAGTTTCCATTGTCCAGAGTGGGTTGCCCCGTCTCAACGTTGGGTGGAAAACCAGTCACATCCCCGGTCAGTTCGCCTGTGATCGGAACTGAAACCAATTAACCCTCGCCTTGCTGCAACACGCGTTCAAATTCCTTCTTGCGATACAGGCGCATGTGAACCTCGCCCGCTTCATCCCGCGTCCATTCGACAATGCGATTGCGTGTCATGTCACTGTCCATCCGGTTGGTGCGCACACGCGGGTGCGGGATTTCCTGCTTGAGGATATCAACAATTTGGCTGGTCTGTCCAAACGGAGCCACAAGATCAATGATCCAGAAGGATGATCCGCTGGTGAAATCCGTGTCGGAAAGGGGCTTTTCTTTCACCGCATAACGGAATTCGGCTTCGGGGCTGAGCCCGGCGAAGGTGACAAAACCACGGGGGAATCCGTGCTGTCGGAAGATATGGTACTGGCCCAGGCGAAACGGAGTTTCGAACGCGTACAAAACCTGTGCCAGACTGCGTTTCTGATGTGTTTTCGTCAAACCCGCCAGAAAGAACATAGCGCCCAGATCCGCGTATTTTTCCGGCGTGAAATCGAACCAGTCTTTTGGAAACGTCTTGCTCAAAGAGATGCCCAACAGTGTAACGGGAACCAAAAGTCTACAGCGAGTGTACTGCTTTCCTGCAATATGGGTAGAATAAATTCTTTGATGTGGTCAGTGTTGCCGGCTCGTTGGCCTGTCCTGCTTTACTCGCAGGTCGTCCCGACTATGCTATTGGTATCGGACCCTTGTTTCGGGATATCTGGATTATGCGTTCATTCAAGACTTTGGCTGCTGCCGTGCTTTTGTCGATACCTGCGATGGCCGAGGCTGTCGGGTTCGGCCTGTCCGTTCGGCCGCAATTTCGTACGGAAATCACGCCAATGCCGGACGGTGTCTACGAGGTCAAGGCCATCGGATCCTCAGCGCCCGTTAATTATTGGTGTGGAATTGGGGATTACGCGATCCGTAGTCTGGGCGTGCCAAACAACCAACGGATCTATATCTGGCGCGCCTATGAACCCGGCGTCCGGACCGTGCAATTCTCGCTGACCCCGCCGCCGGGGGCGGATACCAAGCCGGGATATTCCATCACCGTCAGGAAAGTCGGGGCCAACATGTCGGCGTCGTCGGCGCAGAACTACTGCTATGACAACTTCATCATGGACACGTTCTGAGGGTCAAATCCATTTCGCCATTGGTGGCAGGCTCATCAGAACCGCGTCCGGATCATGTCCGGTTTCCAGTCCGAATTTGGTGCCGCGGTCATAGACCAGATTGTATTCCGCATACAGACCGCGATGCACCAGCTGGGTGTCTTTGTCGGCGTCCGAGAAACCCTGTACGCGCCTTTTTTCAACCAATGGCACAAAAGCGGGCAGGAAAGCCCGACCGATATCCTGGGTCAGGGCGAAATCGGCCTGCCAGTCTCCGGTGCAATAATCATCCATGAAAATACCGCCTACGCCGCGTGCGCGTTTGCGGTGGGGAATATAGAAATATTCGTCCGCCCACTCTTTCAGGCGTGGATAATGTCCGAGGCCATGCGGGTCCAGATGAGCCTTTTGGGTATCATGGAAATGCGCCGAGTCGTCATCATATTCGATACAGGGGTTCAGATCCGATCCGCCGCCGAACCACCAGGCGTGTGGGGTCCAGAACATCCGAGTGTTCATATGCACCGCCGGGACATGCGGGTTCTGCATATGCGCCACGAGACTGATCCCCGAGGCCCAGAAACGCGGGTCTTCGGTCATCCCGGGAATGCCTTTGCGTGCTGCCATCGCCTTTTGTGCACGCTCGCCCAGGGTCCCGTAAACTGTCGAGACATTGACCCCGACCTTTTCAAACACTCGCCCGCCGCGCATCACGGACATCAGACCGCCCCCTGCGTCAGAGCCGTCCTCGGACTGGCGTTTGGTTTCCTTGACTTCAAAGCGGCCGGGCTTTGCGTCGGAAAACGGGCCGGTGTCGTGGCTGTCCTCCAATGCTTCGAATGCGGCAACGATGTTGTCGCGCAATTGGCGGAACCAGGCAGAGGCGGAGTTTTTTTCTGTTTCGAACATGGGTCTCAATGCGCAGGTGCGGCAACAGGGTCAAGCAATGTGCGGCCGCCATCGATTGTCAGGATCTGGCCGGTGATGAATCCGGCTGCATCCGATGCCAGATACTGCGCGGTTTCCGTCAATTCAGTGGCCGACGCGATACGGGCAAGCGGTGTGTGCTTTTCGATATCGTCGCGGAATTCTCGGTTCTCTCTCAGCGTCGATTGCAGTGATGCACTCATGACCGAGCCGAGCGCAATCGAATTGACCCGGATGCGGTTCGGCGCCAACGCCACGGCCAGTGAACGTGTCATCTGGTCCAGCGCGGCGGTCGACACGGAATAGGCCATCAGGTCGGGATGCGTGCGGCGGGCCGCGATGGATGACAGGTTGATGATCGACCCGGCAGGATTTTCATCGTCATCCCCGGCCTGTTTGATCATACGCTTTGCGACCAACTGGCTGAGCCGCAGCGCAGGCATCAGGTTCTGATTCAGCAAGGTACGCATCGAGTCGTCATCGGGATCAAGCGGATCAGACTGGATCACCTGGCGCGCGCCGTTGATCAGAATATCCACCTGATCAAACGCATCCAGTGTTGCCGACAGCAAATTGGCAATGGTCAGCTTTTCGCGCAGGTCGCCTGCGAAATAACGAATATTGCCGTCTTCTGCCTGTTCCCCAAGCTCATCGATCAGACGTTTTTCATCTATATCGGCGAACATGACATTTGCGCCCGCGTCCGCGAAATGCCGACCTATGGCCAGCCCGATGCCATTGGCCCCGCCTGTAACGATTGCTGTCTTGCCTGCGATGGAAAAGGACATCCGAATCCTCCTGAATTGGGGGCAGGTTAGCTGGCCTTATCGCCGAGGGCGAGAGGCCTCAAACACCTTGAACCGGTTGTCGCCGGCGGCTTCATCGACCCGAGCGAAGTGTTCGTTCAGAGTGGTTTCATAGGGAAGGTGGCGATTGGCGACCATCCATAGGGTTCCGTTGCGCGTCAGATTGCGTGCCGCTGCAGCGATGAAGCCCTGCCCCAGCGTGGGGTCGGCACTGCGTGAGGTGTGAAACGGGGGGTTCATTACAACCGTGTCCAATGGCTCTGGCGCAGACCAGGTGACGGCGTCAGCCCAATAAAACCGGGCCTTGGGGTCAGAAGCGTTGATGCGCGCGCAGGCAAGGGCCGTGTGATCTGCTTCGACAAGATGCACGGATTTTAGGTTGTCGCGTTTCAAAAGTTCCGCGCTCAGATACCCCCACCCGGCACCCAGATCGGCCACGCGCGGCCCCAGCTTGGCAGGCAAGGCGTTCAGCAACATGGCCGAAGCGGGATCGATCCCATCCGCTGAAAACACACCCGGTGCCGTGTGGTTCCCATCGACGATCTGCGTCTTTGGCGCAGCCCAATCTGCAAAGCTCTGCGGGTCAGCCTGAAACCAGAAGATTTTCCCGTGTGCCTTGGACAGAGGCCCTTCGACCGAAACCCTTTTGCGAACATCTTTCAGAATGCTGTCCACGCCATCGGTTTTTGCGCCATCTATCACGACAACGCCGCGGGCTCGTGAGCTGGCCAGATGGATCATCGCCCGTGCAAGCGCCTTGGCCCGCGGCAAAAACACAATTGCATCCTCGCAGCGGTCTTCTGTCTCGGGCACCGTGTCAAAGCCTTGCGCGGCAAAATGGTCGTAAAAAGGTTTGAACGGCTGCACCACCTGCGCCGCATGGGGAAGCGCCGACAGATCATGAGCTGGAACGGGGCAGATCACGCTGAGGGGAGATGACAGCGACAGGCCGTTCTGCAATGCAAGTTCCAGGCGAGGGGACATGGGCAATTCCGGCAAATATGGGTGAGGGTCAGGCGAAAAGCCTTATTCTTCGCGTTCCATGGTGCATTGCAGCGGGTGCTGGTGCCTGCGGGCGAAATCCATAACCTGGCCAACTTTGGTCTCGGCAATTTCATGGCTGAAGACCCCGACGACGGCCACACCTTTCTTATGCACGGTCAGCATGATCTCGAATGCTTCTGCATGGGTCATGCCGAAGAAACGTTCCAGAACATGAACCACGAATTCCATCGGCGTGTAATCGTCGTTCAGCAACAGCACCTTGTACAGAGGCGGACGCTTGGTTTTTGGGCGCGTCTGCACCAGAACGGACGCGTCGCTGTCGTCGTCCGGTTCGTCAGACATCATCCAGGTCTTTTCCAGCATCGTAGGCAACTGTCCGATTCAGTTTTGGGGTTTATCTTCGCGCTTATATAACGTGGGGATGGCCGGTGAAAAGAGCAAGCGGACGTAAACGAGATGACTGACAAGCTGACGACAATCGGTTTCGATGCGGATGATACCCTGTGGCACAATGAGCGCTTTTTTCAGCTGACGCAGGCGCATTTTGCCCAGTTGCTGGCCGATCATGCCGACCAGGATCATCTGATGGAGCGGCTTCTTGCAGCCGAAAAGCGCAACATTCGACACTATGGCTACGGCATCAAGGGCTTTGTTCTGTCGATGATCGAAACCGCTCTCGAGGTCACGGATGACCGTGTGCCGGCCTCGGTCATTCGCCAATTGATCGAAGCCGGGCAAGAGATGCTGGCCTATCCGATCGAGCTGTTGCCCCATGCCCGCGACGCGGTGGAAGGCATGACAGGCTTGTGCCGGGTTGTCTTGATTACCAAAGGGGACCTGATCGACCAGGAACGCAAACTGGCTCAGTCGGGTCTGGGCGATCTGTTCGACGCAGTGGAAATCGTGTCTGAAAAGACCCCCGAAACTTACCGGTCGATATTTGAGCGGCATGGTGATGGCCCGGCGCGCGCGATGATGGTTGGCAATTCCATGCGATCTGACGTTGTGGCTCCGATCCAGGCAGGAAGCTGGGGGGTTCATGTCCCGCACGGCCTTATCTGGGAGGTGGAGCATGCTGAAGCCCCGGTCGACAGTCCCCGATTCCGGGAGTTGAGGGATTTAGGCGGTCTGGCCGATCTGGTGCACAGCCTGAAGTGATGTTGCCTTTTGGCCGCAGTTCCACGAAAACCCTGCCGGGTGTTGTCCAAGTTCTGCCTCAATCGCGCATCTGGTGGGCTCAGGGCAGTATTTGTCTAGATATAGCCCAGTTTGGGCAACCTAACGAAACCGCGAAATGCTCAGCTTTCGGTTTATTTCACCAAGTCTCTGTGATAGTGTTTACGATAATAAAATAATTTTTGCTGACCGGGAAAACCCGGCGGCGCGAGGCAGACAGAGGCAAAAATCGTGCAGATTCGGCGGACAGTTCCGGCCCGAATGGGCTTTTTTCTCATAATGTTGCTATGTGTGCTGGCGTTTGCGCCGCTCAGGTCCATGGCGGCACCTTACGCAGCGATGGTGATTGATGCCCGAACCGGAGAGGTTCTGCATTCGCGCAATGCTGACACAAGGCTTCACCCGGCATCGCTGACCAAGATGATGACGCTTTATATCGCGTTCGAAGCGGTGCGGAATGGTGAGATCACGCTGGATACCCCGGTTCGGATCACCAAAAAGGCGGCAGCCGAGCCACCGTCGAAGCTGGGGCTGCGTGCTGGTCAGACAATTGCTTTTCGCTATCTTATCCGCGCGGCCGCTGTGAAATCGGCCAATGATGCCGCCACGGCCATCGGTATTGCCCTCAGCGGATCCGAGGCAGCTTTTGCGCGCCGGATGACGCGAACCGCCAAGGCGATGGGGATGAGCCGCACGACCTTCAAGAACGCCCATGGTTTGACTGAGGCGGGGCATCTTTCGACCGCACGTGACATGACCACGCTGGGTCGGCATCTGCTGTATGACTATCCACAATACTACAACCTGTTCTCACGCCAATCGACCTATGCAGGGATAAAAACAGTTCCCAACACCAACCGTCGCCTGCTGGCAGCCTACAAAGGCGCTGATGGCATCAAAACAGGGTACACCCGAGCGGCTGGGTTCAATCTTGTGGCATCGGCTAAACGCAAGAATGAACGCATCATCGCCACCGTCTTTGGCGGAAAATCTGGCGCCTCTCGGAATGCCAAGGTTGCCGAGCTTCTGGATTTGGGTTTCCGCCGTGCACCGTCGCGTGCGCCCATTCGCAAACCTGCGCGCCCGGCTTATGCAGGAAATACCGGATTGGGTACCGGGACGCAGGTCGCCAGCGTGAGCGGGGCACCAAAATCCAGTTTGCGCCCGGTTCGGCGACCCTCCGCGTCGACGCAAGTCGCAAGCGCGGTTGCTGTGACAGCTGATGAGAATCGCGACCGCATCACCAGCGCTATCGCGGCGGCCATTGCAGAAGCGGATATCGCGCCAACCGCACCGCCTGTAGAAACATCCGACACCCGTCCGGCATTGCGCCCCGAAAATCTGGTTCTGGCTTCGACGGATTCCACCAAACAGCCCGAGCCTGAACAGGAGGTCGTCACTCGGCTGTCTTCGTCAGGTGGGCACCTGTGGGGGGTCAATGTGGGTCGTTATACCACGCGGTATGAGGCCGAGAAGGTTCTGCTGAAAACCGCTTTGTCGGAAATGACCACACTGGAAGGCACGCTGCGCAAGGTCAACCAAAGCGCGCGTGGGTTTGACGCAACCTTTCAGGGCATGACCCGCGAACAGGCGGATCTGGCCTGTCGCCGTTTGCAGGCCCGCAACGTCACCTGTTTCATGATCGGGCCATCATAAGGTTCGGCATATTCTCTCCTGAATGGGTCTGGGCTGCGGTATTCCGCAGCCCTTTTTTCAATCGAAAACGTGACCGTGCTGGTATTGTTCATCCTGTCCGGCGGCGGCTGTCAGGGCGGCGACATTGTCCTTGGTGAAGAACCCATCATATTTGTGGCACCGCTCGATATACTCGGTAATCAGCAGGGTATGCTTGGAGTGTTTCGAGAAGATCTGTTTCAGGTTCGGATCGTCTTTGCACTCACCCACCACATGGGCCAGGAACGGCACACCCTTGTCCTTCAGGGTGGTCACAACGAAATCGACGTTCTTTTCCCCGGCGCCGTGATCGCCATCCTGAATCTCGACGGCCATGTGATGCAGACGACGGCCAAAATTGCGCACGAAATCCTCGGTCGGCATCGGCAGTTTGGCGAAAGAGTTGACGAAGGATGGCGTGTTGTTTGCGGTGAATACCTTGGCCGGAGATTTTTTGTCATCGTCTACGCCGCCGTTGCGGTTCACGTTGGTCGATGAGTTCATGTCGAATATGTTGTAAGCGCCCCAGAAATAATAGGGCACCATGGTCAGAAACTCGAGGATCGCATCCTCGCGCTCGCCCGCCAATACCCGCGTCGCAAGATGGTCGATTCCCAGCATCAGCGGGGCGATTTTGCTTTCGGTTCCGAAAGCGGCGGCCTGTTCCAGACGGGCCTGTTCCGTGTCGCTCAGCAACACGCGATCCCCAAGGCCCAGACTATCTGTGTCGTTGAAGTCGTGGGTCGAATACCCGACGCGGTTGCAGGTGAAATCGGACGGGGTGGTGAATCGGAACCCGTCCGATGTGTAGAACGGGTTCTCGGTATCTCCGGGATATTCGAACCGTATGTTCTGATCCTCAAGTGCATGGGTCAGCGTGTCCAGATCGCGGGCTGCGTATACCTCGCCTACATAGCGCGTCTGCGGTGTGTTGCGCGCCAGTGGATACATGCGATTGATGCGGGGGATGAAATCTTCAAACCCGGGGCTGAGCGGCGCCATCAGGATCAGCGCGGGATAGTCGGGATGTGAGTGCAGAACCGAGAATCTGTGGGTCCGTCCCAGATAGCTGGCGGTGTGCCGATAGGGTGTCATCACGTAAAGCTCGACCATCGTGTCGAACGCCGCGTCGGGTTCGACCTGAATGATGATGGCCCGCATCGCGCCGACCTGATCTGCAATGCCCGAGCTTGTCCGGCGTTCGTAAATCTTCGGAAGGTATTCATTGAAGAAATCCGAGTTCTTCTTGTCGCCCCGGGGCTGATAAGACATCAGATCAAATGACATTCCAAGACCTCCTTGCTCTTGCCCGCCATGGGTCAAGGCATTGTTTGAAATTGTAGTATTCAGAATATACGTTTGCCCGCCATGCTAGGCGCTGAGGCCTGTACGGGCAACAGTCGTGAATTTGGGTTGCCGACGTTAACCCATGATGTTCAGCGGGTGAATTTCGTGACCTCGACACCGCCCCCGATCAGGCTTTCGCGAACAGAGCGGGCGATCTGCACCGCGGTTGGTCCGTCCCCATGCAGGCAGATTGTGTCAATCGATGTTTCCAGCCGCTTGCCGCTTTCGGTGATGATCGCGCCTTCGCGGACCATGTTCAGGATGCGTGGCCCTGCGACATCCGCGTCATGGATCACCGCGCCTGGCAGGCTGCGGTCAACCAATGTTCCGTCGTCATTGTAGGCGCGGTCGGCAAAAATCTCGCCCACCCATTTGCAGCCCAGCTCGCGCACGGCGTCTTCCTGTTTCGTCACGGCAAGTACCATCACGATGATGTCGGGATCGACGTCCAGCGCGCCCTGATAGCAGGCCCGCGCCATATCGATATCGACCGAACACATATTGGCCAGTGCGCCGTGCAGCTTTAGATGGCGAACTCTGGTGCCAACCGCTTTGGCCATGCCCATGGCTGCGCCCAACTGATACCGCACCAGATTGCGGAGGGTGTCCTGAGACAGCTTCATGTTCCGGCGGCCAAAGCCTTGCAGGTCGGGAAACCCGGGATGAGCCCCGATACCGACACCATTCTCGGCTGCCAGCTTCATTGTCGATGCCATTACATCCGGATCACCCGCATGAAAGCCACAAGCAATATTGGCCGAGGTGATGATCTTCAGAAGGCTTTCGTCGTCGCCCATTTTCCATGGGCCAAAGCTTTCCCCCATATCGGCATTCAGATCGACGCTTGGCATCGGCACATCTCCTTAGTCGGTGGCAGAGATCACTCCGCTGATCAATTGGTAGGACAGCAAGTCCGGGATGTCATGCGGGTTACGCACCAACGCTTCGACTTTTGAGGGCAGGCGGGCAAGATCCGCCATGAATGCCGCGTGCAATTCGGTGGCTTGCTCCATGCTGACAAATTCGAACGTGATCGCTCCGCCGGCGGGTGTCTGCGCTGCGCGGGGCATGTCGCAGGGCAAAACGGTCGCGATGCGGGGATACCCTCCTGTGGTCTGGCATTCAGGCAGCAGGATGAACGGATCTCCGGTTCCGGTCATCTGGATGTCGCCCGGGGTAATAACCTCGGACAAGATGTTCAGTTGGCCAGTGGCCGCAAACCCGTCGCCGTCACTGTTCACTTGCATCCCCATCCGGTTGGCGCGTGCGCCACGATGGAATGAGGTGCGCGCAAACCGATCAAGCGTTGCGTCATCAAACAAGGACGTCTGGAAGCTGGCGACGACACGCAGAACGCCGCCCGAGAAGCGTTCGGAAGGGGGCAGTTTCAAACCAGCGTCGCCTGCATCCGCGCCACAGGTCAGCCGGTCGCCCGGCTTCACAGCTCTCCCGATCCGTGCCGTCAGGTGCGCGGATCGAGATCCCAGAAAAACCTCTGAATCGATACCGCCTCCCAAATGAAGATAGCCGTAATTGCCTTGCAGAAGCGCACCGATGACCAGCCGTTGTCCGGGTTCGAGGTGATGCGAGGCATTCCAGGCCACGGGGCTGCCATCAATGCTGGCCTGCATCCGCGCACCGGTCAATGCGATGCGCATGCTCTGTGTGGCCTCGAACGTGCCACCCATTCCGGCCATTTCCAGTGCAGCAAGTTCCGGGCTCTGGCCCAGCAATGCGGCGCCTTCATGAAGGGCCAGTGTGTCGACGGCCCCGGACCGGGAAAGGCCCTGGTCCAGATAACCTGTGCGCCCCTGATCCTGGATGGTGCAAGCCGGGCCGATCTGGTGAACGATCAGGCTCATGGCGCAATCTCCTCGCAGGTTGCTCCGCCGGTGCCATCTTCGTTTTTGGCTCTGATATGTTCCAGGTCTTCGCGGGAAACGGGTTCGAATATCAGTTCATCCCCAGGCTTGAGGGCGAATGCCTCGGTCGTCTCGGGCCGGAAACACCGAAAAGCCGTCTGCCCGACGTGCCGCCAGCCGGTTGGCGTTGGTCCGGAAAACAGGACAAACTGAGATATTGCAAGAACCAGAGCGCCTTCGGGCACCATGGGGGTCAGATTTTGCAGCCGCGGAATGTTGAACTCGGGGGGCAATGGCCCAAGGTAGGGTTGCCCGGGGGCGAACCCTATCGTCAAAACCCGCACGCGGGACTGGCCAAGCCGCCGTATCGCTTCTTCCGGCGCGAGACCGGCAGCAGCAGCGGCATCGTCCAGCTGGGGCGCAAGGTCAGTGCCATAGACCGTCGGAATTCGCCACAGCCTGCGGCCTGTTGGAAGTGGTGTGCTGTACCAGTCCTTTTGGTCGACGAGGTCCTGAAGCTTGTGCAGCATCTGTTGGTGGGTGGTCCGTTGCGTATCGAACCGGACATATGCCGAGGCCAGCGTGGCAGAAGACTCCGTGACCTCTGCCCATTGAAGCCGATCCAGTTCAGATCGAAAGGCCAGCGCCGCTCGGTTCGCTGTCTCAGACATCGTGTCCGCAAATGTGACAAGCGCACCGTCAAATCCGACGGTTCTGACCAGTGGGAACGTAAGGTGACGCGTCATACCTGTCTCGCTGAAGAAGCCGAAAACGAATGTCCGAGACCAGAACCCATCCCGGTGGGATGTTCAAGATAGGTGTTCAGAATGTTGGCGCGCTCAAGGTGTGGTCGGAATCATGTGGGTCGCCCCGGCATGACGCGGTTCAAAATCTGGCTTTCGAGGTTTTCAATGCGGATTCTGGCAGAGTCCCGAGTCGATTCACGGACTTGAGTCGCGCGGCCTTGTGTTCAGTGTTGCTCGATTCCCTATATATAGTAGTGCCACCTTGCGTCTGCTGGGTTGTGTTGTGGCCATCCGATGGAGAGAGCCCCGACTGACACAGGAGAGGTGAGTTTCTTAGTCTTATAACATATTGGTTTTATTAGATTATACTGGAATCTTCAAAAAAATGCTCTGCGACGTCATTTTCTGCTTGCGGGATTTGTTTGTTATACTTAGAACCCCCTTCACCGGCGCTGCTGAGGCGGTGCTGACGGGTCG
>NZ_WQEP01000002.1:0-453229 GCF_013033705.1 Ruegeria sp. HKCCA0370 | reverse complement strand
CTGATCGCATCAAGACGGGACATCCCTTGCCCCATCAGAACTTCAACCTGCCGTAACTTCGAGACAATCTCTTCGGGCTTCGGTCGCTTGTTTGCCATTCTCAGTCCTCCGTTTCCTAAACATAACGGTGGACCCGTTCAGTTGGGGAGGCTCAAACGCTCGCCGCATGAACACCGATTGAAATATCGAGAAGACATCGCAACAAAAAATTGCTCACTCAGCCAACGTCGTTATCGCTTTAGTGCACCTAAATCCATCATCTCAATGGATTACAGGCCGATGATGCACTAACAATCAACTTGGACCAGTCTGATGAGGATGCTCAGGATGACTTGGAGCCGTGGGAGAGAAGCGTGAGATACGTTGTCAAAGGTGTTTTCATTTGTTGCGCTGTTGCGCTTGTTTCTGTCTTTGCGGCCTGGCTATTCCTGTCCTCCGCGTTGTTTTCTTCGGTCAGGGCCACTTTTGTCGAGAACCTGATCAGTAAGAAACTTGGTCAGGATGTCAGAATAGAAGATGAAGTGCGTCTCGGTCTGGGTCGGCAGTTGCAGATATCAGCGGCGGGGTTGGTACTACCCGGGGCGCCGGAAGCAGATGCGAAGCTGGCGGCAATCGACAAACTTGAATTCGAGGTTTCCGCGCGTGACCTCTGGAACAATAAGCTTTCTCTAAGTGGCCTCTCTGTCTCGGGTCTTCACCTGAACCTGATCACTGACAAGGATGGCGTTGGAAATTGGCACTCTGTTTCTCAACCGAATGCAGCAGCTTCGCAAACCGCAAAACCTCCGACGCTACCGGTCGCCGGAATTCTGTCGGACCGCACAGTTGACCTGACCGACATCACCATTTTTTATCAGAATGAATTGAATGGGCTTGAACTGAATCTGCAGCTTCCTGAACTGCTTTTGAAGCGTGACGATCAAACCAACACGGCCTCTGCTGCTGGGGAAGGTTCGCTGAACGGCGAGAGGTTTGAGCTCAGCGGAGCGTTTCCAGCGGAAGACCCGTTTCGGATAACAGCGGTTTTTGAACAAGTCTCTATTCTTGCCGAAGAAGTCCCTACGGAAGCCGGGCTTGAGGTGAGGACGACGATAGAGATTGTGGAACTTGGTCAGCTTCTCGATATCCTGAAACTTGATCGAGTATTGGAAGGCTCTGGGCGTATTGGCGCAACGTTCCAAACGGCTAACGGCACTTCCCGGATCGATGATCTGGCCGTGCTGGCGGAGTTGGATGGTGGTCAAAGCCTCTCGCTGAACGGGCAAATCGGGGAATTGGGAAACCCCGAAGATGTATCGCTGACAACACGTATTCGGTTGTACCCGGAAAAAGCTGAACCAGCCCCCGCCGCATCACGATATGATCTTAAACTTGTTGCGATCGATATGGTAATGGACAGTGCTCCCGGGCAGGTTCCTCAGCGACAAATGGTTATCAAAACCAACGGGTTCACATTGGACACCTCGGGCGAAGGCCCGCCTCCAATCAAGTTTTCCGAGCTATCCAGAACACCCGAAGGCGCCTTGCGTGTTGGCAGCATCAACCTGAGAATTGGGAACCCCGCTGATCCGTTTGTCATTTTGAACGGCTCGGTCGATGATGCGCTGAGGTTGCAAGGCATATCAGCTGAAGGTCTGATGGATATTCCGGCAAGCAGTCTGATCTCTCCAGAGTTGTTGGGGCCGGACGACCAGCTTGGCAGGTTTTCCGGCAACTTTCATTTGAACGGCGGCATCAATCAGCTGTCTCTAACGAATCTGGATGGCCAGACAAGCGAAACGGAAGTCTGGAATCTCGAGGTGCATGGCAAGGTCAAGAACGTGCTCAAATTCGAGGATCTGGATCTGGCAATTGATGTCGATGTTCCATCCGGGGCGGATCTGTTGGAGGCGCTGTCACTTGAACGTGTCGAAACCGGTCCTGCGCGGTTTGAAATCGGGCTTGTCAGCCAGGGCACTGATTGGAACGCAAATGCTGCTGTCGAGGTAGCCGACTCTGCCCTGCAAATCGTGGCCGATCTTGATGATGCAACAAGTGACCCTGTATTGCGGGGTACTATTGAAAGTGAGCTGATCAAGGTAGATCAGATCCGTACCATCATTCAGGCCGTTGCACAGTTGAGGAAGTTAGGCGGTTCAGAGGCGGACGAGGAAGATGCCGATCAAGAAGACAGTGCCACCGGTCCGCTGAGAGATGTGACGCTTGAACCTATCGGCCGTTCAATTCTCTTGTCCGGTATGGATATGGATGTTGATATTGATCTTCGGCATATCGAAGGCGCCAGAGGCATAAGCAGTTTGCAGAGTGATCTGACCCTCAACGAAGAAGAGCTTAAGGCCGGGCCGTTGAAGTTTGAATACGGAGGCGCCCATTTCGACGTCAGCGGGCAAATGGATCTGTCGAATGACGCACATCTGCTTACGTTGACCGGCAAGGCGGGCGGCTGGCAGCTGGATGACATCCTCCACAATCTGAACTTCAAAAAGGGCGCCAGCGGTACGATCTATGCTGATTTTTCGGTGACCGGCGGAACTGATTCACCAAAACACTTTGCCAACACCATGAATGGTAGCGCCACAGTTTCAATGCGGGATGGCTCTATCGAAACGCAGCTTCTGGATTTGGCGGGGCTTGGGGTTTTGCCTTGGGTATTTACAAAAGAAAAACAAAAGGTTGCGCCAATCGTATGCTTGCGCGCGCCGATCAATATTTCAAATGGAAATTTTTCGACCAAACAAACCACCCTGGAAACAGATCATGTCCAGGTTGTTGTTTTTGGCGATGTTAATGTGGCGGGAAAATCTCTGGATTTGAATCTGCAACCCCGAAAGATTGGCGAACCCCTTTCGAAAAGCCCCTGGCCAGTGACTTTGAGGGGTCCATTGTCCAAGCCGAACGTCAAGGTCAAGGATGGGCCGAAAAGGCTGAAACGATCTGATGGTGCGGATAAAATGCCGGCCAAAAGAAAACTCTGTGTTCCGGATATTTTGCAGCTCCAATAGTGGGCGAGCGGCTCGGTACCTGACCGAACCCAGAGTTCGTGAAGGATCGTAATGTGACTGCTAAAGATGTCTGTTTTGGGCAAGGAGCGTGGATTGAAGGCCAAACCACGCTAGATGTCCAATGTCTTGTGGTCACCCGAAACCCCCGTGTTTGCGGCAATGGCTGGATCATCAGTCACAGGCTTCCACAGCTTCCAAAACAGGTTCAGGCAATCCGTGCATGCCTAAAGCTAGCCAACAGCTTGCGCAATCTTACACCGTGCAACGCGGCAATTGACTGCAATCTTCGGGGATAACACCAACTACCCCATGCCGCCTTGCGACATGCAAAAGGTTGCTTGTTTGCGAAAGCCCGGAGCCCAGCTAGGATGCAAGATACGGATTTTTGAGGGGTCGAAATGAAAAACCTGTTTCCGTCTATGCCCGAAGACGCGAATCTGGGCCACGTCTATCGCGCTTTCCCGGAGAAACTTGGACCTCTGGCAGAGTACCAAAATCGTGTCATGCGGGGCGACAGTGAACTCAGCATCGCGGAACGAGAGATCATTGCAGCCTATGTCTCCGGATTGAACGCTTGCGCTTTTTGTCATGGCGCGCACACCGTGCATGCCAAGGCTTTCGGCATTGATGTCAGCACCATCGAGGATTTGATGGATGATCTTGAAAGCGCGGATATCGACGACAGTCTAAAACCCATTTTGGCTTATTCCGGGAAATTAACAACCAGCCCCTCCCGCATGACTGAAGCCGATGCAAAAGCAGTCTACGATGCCGGCTGGTCCGAGAATGCGCTGTTTGACGCTATACAAGTTTGCGGTTTGTTCAACTTGATGAATCGTATGTTAGAGGGCACCGGAATTACCGAGTATCATTCAGATACTAATTCCGCCGGTGAAGACGTGCTCGACAACCTGCGTAGCAAAAGGTGCTACCTTGATTTTGGCAAGGCAAACGGGCTTTTCGCATGACTTCTGATCTGTCGGTCTGGGCCAGGGGCCTCGAATAAGCGTATGGCGGGCGTGGCACAACAGCTTGAAACGGTAATCCAAATCAACAGGCCCGCCGGATCGGCGGGCCTTTTTGAGCGCTGCGTTGTCAGTCTTTCGTGCCGACGTTTTCTTCGAACGCAACCTTGAAGGCGGCCTGTTTCTCGGGGCTGGCCTCGGTTTGATATTTCGATTTCCATTCATCCATCGTCATGCCGTAGAAAATCTCGCGGGCTTCATCCTTACCCATTTCGATTCCCTTTTCGTTTGCCGCTTCCTGATACCAGCGCGACAGGCAGTTGCGACAAAACCCGGCGAGGTTCATCATGTCGATGTTCTGAACGTCCGTGCGGTCTTCCATCAGGTGCTTTTGCAACCGGCGAAATGCGGCAGCCTGAAGTTCAATTTCGGTTTGCTTGTCCATGATCTGGCTCCGGATGGCGATTGAGTTGCTTCTGACCTAACAATCCAGTGGACCCGTTACAAGAAACGGACGTGCCGAAGCGCCTTTTCACATCAGTTTCAATGCCAGCCACGGCACGATGCAGAAAACCAGCGTCAGGATTTTGTAGTTCGCAAGATACCTGAAATAGGCGCGTTTCACATCCGGGCGTTCCATCCGAAACATCCTGCCGTGAATGTCGGCAATCCAATCCTGCAAAAGCAGAACCATCAGGGTGGTAAACAGAAGCACCGCGATATTGAGCACGGCCATCCAACCAAAAAACGTCGTCAAAAACTCTTGTGTCATGATGACTCCCTTTCCCAGTTGATATGGGAAATGAAGGCCGTGCTCACAACAGCGTGATGCGCGGAAAAGCACGCGCAGGACTTGCGGTCAAAGGTCGCTGGCTTCCAATGCATCTTGCAGGATCACCGCCAATCGCTCGGCCCATTCCCTTTGACCCGTATGGTCTGCGATCAAGTCGTTGCGCAGCTCGATCAGTGCGTTGGGGCGTCCGAACGCGGTACAATGTTTGTCAATCGCATCCCCCGGCAGAACTCCGGTATACGGCTGGTTGACGCCAACGCACAGATCATCCTCGGCCTGAAGCCTTTCGATCAGCGGGCCAGAGAACCGCTCGTCCGAGGTATGCAGCACGCCAATGTGCCATGGGCGCGGCTCACGGCCGCGCAGCTGGCGGGTGAAGGAATGCATCGAAACGATCACAGCATGGGGCAGGGCCGCCATTTGTGCCAGTGCCTCGTGGTAGGGGCGGTAGCACATATTCAGACGACGTTCGCGCTCGTCATCATCTGCATGGCGATTTCCGGGTATAATTGACCCGTCATAGAGCTTCATCAACAGCGTGGGATCGTCCTCACCCCGGTTCGGATCGATGACCAGCCGCGAGAAGTTGGCGGCAATCACAGGCGCGTTCAGGATCTCGCCCAAGTGTTTCGACACCTCATACGCGCCGACATCATAGGCGATATGGCGTTCCATATCCTCGCGCGGCAGGCCGAGGTCGCCGCCATTTACGTCTGGGGGAACAGTGTTGGTTGCATGGTCGCATGTAATCAGCCAGCGAGACGGGCGATCCGCACCGTGGACGAAAAATGGAGTGTATGTCATGAGCCTGTCATCTTGTTTGCCGCTGGTGTAGGGCAGTTGCTTTGAAAAGGGAATTGCGCAATAAGCATCGAGATGATGTTTGCGGTAACATTTTGCGTAAGCTGATCTGCAAACTTGAGATGACGTAAGGAGGTCTATGCCAATGCGACGCCTGAGAAATGTGAAAATCGTGGCGACGCTGGGGCCAGCGTCAAATGACTATGACACGATTCGTGCCCTGCACGAGGCTGGCGCTGATGTCTTTCGTCTGAACATGAGCCATGGCAGCCATGATGAGATCCGCGAACGGCACAAGATCATTCGGCAGGTGGAAAAGGATCTGGACAGCCCGATTGCCATTCTGGCCGACCTTCAGGGCCCCAAGCTGCGCGTTGGTGTCTTTGCCAACGAGGCCGAGGAGCTGGAAGAAGGCGCGTCCTTCCGGCTCGACCTCGACCCTGCTGCGGGCGACATCAACCGGGTCTGCCTGCCGCATCCCGAGATTTTCGCGGCGCTTGAGCCGGGCGCGCGCCTGCTGGTGAATGACGGCAAGATCCGACTGATCGTTCAGGACTGCGGGCAGGATTTTGCAAATTGCACGGTCGAGGTGGGTGGCACGATCTCGAACCGCAAGGGCGTCAACGTTCCTGATGTGGTGCTGCCGCTGGCGGCTTTGTCGGCCAAGGACCGAGAGGATCTGGAGTTTGTCTGCCAACTGGGTGTCGACTGGTTGGCGCTGAGCTTCGTGCAGCGCGCCAAAGACGTTTTCGAGGCTCGCGCGCTTGCGGATGGCCGCGCAGCGATCCTGTCCAAGATTGAAAAACCTGCGGCAGTTGAGGCGTTTGACGATATTCTTGATGCGTCGGACGGGATCATGGTGGCACGCGGCGACCTGGGCGTGGAACTGCCTGTTTCTGCCGTGCCTCCGATCCAGAAACGACTGGTCCGTAAATGCCGTGGGGCAGCCAAGCCCGTCATCGTCGCCACACAGATGCTGGAAAGCATGATCGAAAGCCCGATGCCGACCCGTGCCGAAGTGTCGGACGTTGCGACGGCGATCTACGAAGGCACTGATGCCATCATGCTCAGCGCGGAATCGGCAGCCGGTGCCTATCCGATCGAAGCGGTGCAGACGATGAACAAGGTTGCCATCGAAGTCGAAGCCGACCCGACATATACGCAGATCATCGCAGCCTCGCGTACCGCCAAGGGAACCACCGTTGCGGACGGGATTGTTGCCGCCGCGCGTGAAATAGCCGAGAAAACCGATATCAAAGCGATCTGCTGCTTTACGCAAAGTGGCACGACAGCCGCATTGACCGCGCGCGAACGTCCCGGTGTTCCGATTATCGCGATGACGTCGCTGATGGGAACGGCGCGCAGACTCTGTCTGAGCTGGGGTTGCAACTGCGTCATGACGCCCGAGCTCGAACGGTTCAAAAGCGCGGTTGTAAACGCAGCGCGCGCCGCAAGGGCAGGGGGCTTTGCAACTGAAACCGACCAGATCGTTGTCACCGCCGGGGTGCCGTTCAACGTACCGGGTACCACCAACATTCTGCGCGTGGCGCCCTGTGACGAGCGACTGATCTACAGCACGGATCCCGAATAACCGGAACGGGTATCAAGGCCCGGGCACCCGTTGGCCAACCGGCTCTTTCACGGCCTCCATGACCGTGAATGAGCTGGTTTGGTGAATCCCGGGCAGCTTGTTGATTTTCTCACCCAGTATCATCCGGAAATGCGCGATATCGCGGGTGCGGACTGTCAGAAGATAATCGAACGACCCTGCCACCATCAAGCAGCTTTCGATTTCCGGCACATCGCTTACGGCCTCGTTGAATTTTTCCAGGGATTGCTCGGCCGTTGCGGTCAACGAAACCTGTACGACGGTCAGGAGGGCCAGCCCCATTCTCTCTTTGTCGACGATGGCGCTGTAGCCCTTGATATAGCCGTTCTTTTCCAGCCGTTTCACACGTTCGGAACACGGCGTATTCGTAAGGTTTACGCGCGCCGCAAGCTCAACTATTGAGAGCCGGCCATTGGCCTCAAGCTCGTGCAGGATGCGTTGATCGATATTGTCCAATTCTCTACTAATCAGTAAAACTTCCTGTTATTTTAGTGTAAAACGACAATTTCCACTGAATATAGACCAAAAAAATCCCCAATTCCTAGTGAAAATTCCTGATACTTACCAAAGGGCGGTCTTATTGAAAGTTCCAAGTTCCGGCTGCCCTGCCGGGGGCACGGGCCTCGGCCAAATGAAAAATAATGGAGGAACGACATGACAACAAAGATTGTCATAGGACTCGACGGGACAGAGACCGGTGAGCGCGTGATTACCTTTGCCAAAGATTTGGCAAAGTTGATCGGGTCGTGTGAACTGGTGGTCGCTTATGTGATTGAATGGTCCCCTTACACCTTTCAGACACCGGAAGAAAACGCGCAGCGTCACAAGCGACGGGAAGAAGAGGTTGATCTGGCAACGTCGCGGATCGTGACACCTGCCGTTGAGGCCCTCAGAGAGGCTGGTTTTGAAGCGCAGGGTGTTGTTCGCCACGGCGACGTGGCCGAGACCTTGAACGCCATTACAATGGAAATGGGTGGCTCGCAGATCGTTGTCGGCCGGTCTTCGGCGGACGGGATCAAGAAACGTATCTTCGGCAGCTCGACCCAGAACCTTGTGATGCATGCCGATGTTCCGGTCACGGTTGTGAACTGAAGGGAGGGACAAAATGAGAATGCTTAAACAACTCGGCGCCTCAATGGCAGCCGCTATTGTCGCCAGCCCTGCCTTTGCGCAAGAAGCTCCGGGGCTTGATGAAAAAATCAACCAGACTTTCGCTAATCTGACCGGTCCATTCGTCAGCTTCATCTTCGCGCCATTCCCCGGGACCAGTTTCCCATGGATCGTGATGTGGCTGGTGATCGCTGCGACGGTTTTCACGCTGTATTTTGCTTTTGTGCAGATGCGGTTTTTTGGCCACGCAATCAGTCTTGTCAAAGGTGACTATTCCGACCCCAATGATGCGGGCGAGGTCAGCCATTTTCAGGCTCTGGCCACAGCGCTTTCCGGTACGGTCGGTCTGGGGAATATCGCGGGTGTTGCTGTTGCCGTCGGCATCGGCGGACCGGGCGCAACCTTCTGGATGATCCTGGCGGGTCTCCTGGGGATGGCGTCGAAATTCACCGAATGTACGCTGGGCGTGAAGTACCGCAACGAGTACGAAGACGGCACCGTTTCGGGTGGCCCGATGTACTATATGTCCAAAGGGTTCAACGAACTGGGCTTGCCGGGTGGCAAGATCCTGGCGGTTTTGTTCTCTATCTTCTGTATCCTTGGCGCGCTGGGTGGGGGCAACATGTTCCAGGCCAATCAGGCGCATCAGCAGATCGCGGGAATCGTGGGTGACTATCCGGGCTGGATTACCGGGCTGGTCTTCGCAGCGGTTGTTTTCATGGTCATCGTTGGTGGCCTGAAGTCTATCGCACGGGTGACCGAGAAGGTGGTACCGTTCATGGGCATTCTCTATGTTCTGACCGCTCTGGTCATCATCTTGATGAATGCGGATATGATCGGCTGGGCCTTTGGTCAGATCTTCGCCGGCGCCTTCACCGGTCTGGGTGTTGCAGGCGGCATGGTCGGGGCGCTGATCCAGGGCTTCAAACGTGCGGCGTTTTCGAACGAAGCGGGTGTTGGCTCGGCAGCGATTGCGCACTCGGCTGTTCGGACCAAGGAACCGATCACGGAAGGCTTCGTTTCCTTGCTGGAACCGTTCATCGACACCGTGGTGATCTGCACAATGACCGCTCTGGTCATCATCATCACCCAGCAATTGATCATCGATCCGGAAACCGGAAACTACATGCTGAATGAGGCCGGCACGGCGATTGCCACTGTTGACGGCAACTCGGGTGTCAGCCTGACCTCTGCCGCCTTCGGCAGCGCGTTCAGTTTCTTCCCGTATATCCTGGCGGTTGCGGTGATCCTGTTTGCCTTCTCGACCATGATCAGCTGGTCCTACTATGGCCTCAAGGCCTGGACCTACCTGTTCGGTGAGGGCCACACCAAAGAGCTGGTGTTCAAGATCATCTTCTGCATCTTCGTCGTCATCGGTGCCGCAGCCAACCTTGGCCCGGTCATCGACTTCTCGGATGCGGCGATCTTTGCGATGGCGGTGGTCAACGTCTTTGCGCTCTACTTCCTGATGAAAGTGGTGCGTCAGGAGCTGGCCTCGTATTCCGAGCGCCTGAAAACCGGTGAAATCCGGAAATTCGAACACTAAACCCAATCACTGGGGCGGCCTTTGTCGCCCCAGTGCCCGATCAGCCGGCAAAAAGCGCAGAATCTGATCCAAACCCCCTTGCCAGTATGACCGAACTTGCGTAAACGGCGCTTCTGATCGCGTGACCGGCCGAGATGGCATGCCGAGTCGCGTCTGGAACCGAACCCGAAAAAGGAGACGGAAATGCCTAAGATGAAGACCAAGTCGAGCGCCAAAAAGCGCTTTAAGGTGACTGCGACCGGTAAGGTCCTTGCTGGCCAGGCCGGCAAACGGCACGGCATGATCAAGCGGACCAAAAAGTTCATTCGCGACGCCCGTGGCAACACCACCCTGTCCGCCCCCGACGCCAAGATCGTCAAGGGCTACATGCCCTACGACCGCTAAGAGGAGATTAAGAGATGTCCCGCGTTAAAGGTGGAACCGTAACTCACGCCCGTCACAAGAAGGTCATCAAGGCCGCCAAAGGTTACTATGGCCGCCGCAAGAGCACCTTCAAGGTTGCCCGTCAGGCCGTAGACAAGGCCAACCAGTATGCAACCCGCGACCGCAAGAACCGCAAGCGCAACTTCCGCGCCCTGTGGATCCAGCGGATCAACGCTGCTGTCCGTTCGCATGACGAAGCACTGACATATTCCCGCTTCATCAACGGCCTGAACCTGGCCGGTATCGAGGTGGACCGCAAAGTTCTGGCCGACCTGGCCGTGCACGAACCGGAAGCGTTCGGCGCGATCGTCGCCAAAGCTCAGGCAGCTCTGACCGCCTGATCCTCTTTCGAGAGACAGTGAAAGAAAGGCCGTCCCATTTGGGGCGGCTTTTTTGTTTTCCATAGATTGGACGTCGGTGTTAAGCACACTCTGGACATCGTCCAGCAGTCGTGCGCACCTTAAACTATGTCGCTGATACAAGACTTTGAGCAAGTTTTGGAAACTGCCTTGCCACGCGATCCCAGCTTTCGGCGGATCGAAAAGACGGCGATAGACAGTTGCATTAGTGATGCCCGAAGATACGCTTCAGAAGGTCTAAAAGAGGCCTTTCTGTTTTCAACAATGCGCCTACTGGCGCTTCCCGACAACGGGCACACGCGGCTGATTCCGAATGATGCCATCTCGGTGCTCCCGCTGAGATTCGTGAGCATCGGAACTGCCATCCAGTTAGTTGGTACGGCACCAGAAACAACTGCGCCCAGAGGAAAGCTGGTTGCAGTCAACGGCACACCGTTAAGCCAAATCGAAGCCGCCTCAGAAACATTTCTGGCAGGAACGCGCCAAAGGAAACGGGTAATCGGATCGATTATACTCGTGTGGCCCTATGCTTTGGCTCGTCTCGGTTTTTCCTCAAAAGACGAAACGACCGAGTATCGCGTGCAAGACGAGAACGGTCAGATATCCGAATTCGAAGTGGAAAACGGTCATACGGTTCCTGCATCAACGCTCTACCCGAGAAACGAGCATGGCCGGGGCGATCCGGCTTGGACACCCGAGAGACTTGTGGAGACTAAGGGCTGGCGGGGACTTGGGCTTGCGATACTGTTGCCCAGTTTTCTCGATTCAGGAGAAGGTGCGCTGCCGAAAGCCATCTCAGGTGCAGCAGAACAAGTAAGCGTTTGCTCGGAAAAAACGCTCTTGATTGACATTCGTGGAAACACCGGTGGCGACTTTCTCAAAACGATGCCCTTGATCGACGCCATCTCTGAAAACGCAAGCAGGCAGGTTGTTGTGCTTGTCGATAAATTCACGTTTTCGGCTGCGATAGTTTTTGTCGCCATCCTCAAACATCGATTGGGACCTAGGCTCAAGCTCATAGGGGAAGAAATGGGTGACGGGTTGACGTTTTTTGCCGAGGGAGGTTCGCTCGATTTGCCCACCAGCGGGGCGGTCGTTCGATACTCATCGGCTTTTCACGATTGGGAGAACGGAACCAGCGATGAAACCACACCAGCCGAGATCGCGCGGCAACTAGTTCCGGCTGGAACACTGGATTTGGATTGGGAATTGATCAACGAACCTACCGCTGAAGATGCACACGGCGCGTTCTATCAACGAATTCTCAGAAGTCTGAGAAATTAGACGAATGGCAGGAAAGCCCGCGTAGATACCACGCGAACGCAAAAAAACCGGCGCATTCAGCGCCGGCTTTTGTAAATTCATTGAGGGAACTTACCCGAACACACGCCCCAGCGCGCCATCGACCGCGTCGGTGATCTGGTCGATGTCATCGGCCGTGGCGATCAGGGCGGGCGAGAAGCACAGCGTGTTGTTGCGGCTTGGGATCGAGCGGTTTGTGACACCGATGATCACGCCCTGGTTCATACAGTCAGCCACAACCGCCTGTGCCAGTTTCTCGTCCACAGGCTCTTTGCTGGTACGGTCTGCGACCAGCTCGGCACCCAGGAACAGGCCCTTGCCGCGCACGTCGCCAATGACCTTGTGTTTTTCCATCAGCGCCTGAAGGTTGCCCATCATGCGGTCACCCATGGCCGCGCAATTGCCCAGCAGGTTTTCATCCTCGATGATGCGCATGTTTTCGATTGCAGCAGCCGGACCGGCAGTGCAGCCACCAAAGGTCGAGATGTCGCGGAAATAGCTCATCGGGTCCGAGGCATCATCCTTGAACATGTCAAAGACTTCCTCTGTGGTGACCATGCAGGCAATCGCGGCATAGCCCGAGGCGACGCCCTTGGCCATGGTCACGAAATCCGGCTTGATGCCGTATTGCTGATAACCGAACCAAGTGCCGGTGCGGCCCACGCCGCAGACAACCTCGTCGATATGCAGCAGCACATCGTATTTCTTGCAGATCTCCTGCACGCGCTGCCAGTATCCTTCGGGCGCTTCGATCACGCCGCCACCTGCGGTCACCGGCTCGAGGCACAGTGCGCCAACGGTGTCGGGGCCTTCGCGCAGGATGACCTGTTCGATCTGATCTGCGGCCCATTCGCCAAAGTTCTCTTCGGGGGCGCCGTCCAGCTCGTGCTTGCGATATTCCATGCAGTGGGGCACGCGCACGAAATCTGGCGCAAAGGGGCCGTATTGTGCGGTGCGCTCGTCCTGACCGCCTGCCGACATGGTCGCCAGAGTCGAGCCGTGATAATCGCGGTCACGATACAGGATCTTGGTCTTCTTGCCGCCGTATTTCTTGTGCGCGATCTGGCGCACCATCTTGAACGCCTTCTCGTTCGCCTCGCTCCCTGAGTTGGTGTAATATACGCGGCTCATGCCGGGCATCTTGTCGATCAGTTGCTCGGCAAAGATCGCGCCGGGGATCGAGCCGGCCGAATTGGCGAAATAGCACAGCTTCATCAGCTGGTCATAAACGGCCTTGCAGATCGATTCGCGGCCATAGCCGACGTTGACAGTCCAGACGCCGCCGGAAACCGCATCCAGATGCTCTTTGCCTTTCTGGTCCCAGACGCGCATGCCCTTGCCTTCGACAATGATGCGGGGGTCATTGGTTTCAAAGGGTTTGTGCTGGATCAGATGATGCCAGATATGGGCGCGGTCGGCTTCGACCACGCGGGAAAGATCGTTTTCGTTGAACGTGCCGTCCATGACAAGTCCTTTCAGTGAGGTGCGGTGCACGGGGTGCGGAAATGGCGTGCCCCGGCATATGTTTAAGATGCTTCAGATCACCGCGAATGGCCGGATCTAAGTAGGGCCAGATCGCACCATCCCGTATTGCCAGTCAATAAGGGTACCGTAATACTACGGATTTGTCAGAGCACCAAGTTTATGCTCAAGTCGCGCAAACCGAGTGCAGGGAGGATCAGCAGTTGGCAGCGACCAATATCTATGAGCGTCATTTGGACAAATGCCGGGCGAATTACACACCCTTGTCGCCCCTCTCGTTCATTGAGCGCACGGCGCAGGTTTATCCCGATTACCCGTCGGTCGTATATGGTGAGCGGCGGTATACTTGGGCTGAAACCTATGCCCGGTGCCGCCGGCTGGCGGGGGCCCTGAATGCGCAGGGTATCGGAAAGGGTGATACCGTATCAATTATCGCCGCAAACATCCCCGAGATGTACGAAGCGCATTTTGGTGTGCCCATGGCGGGTGCCGTTTTGAACGCCATCAACACGCGTCTGGATGCTCCGATAGTCGCTTTCATCCTGAACCACGCCGAAGCCAAGGCCTTGTTGGTTGACCCCGAGTTTTCCGGCGTTGTGAAAGAGGCGCTGGAGCAGGTTGATCATGATATTCTGGTAATCGACATCGAGGATCCCAGCTTTGAAGGCGGTGAAAGGCTTGGCAGTCTGACCTATGACGCCCTGATATCAGAGAGCGACCCGGAATTTGACTGGTCACTGCCCGAGGACGAATGGGACGCGATCACGCTGAACTATACGTCCGGCACAACGGGCAATCCCAAGGGCGTGGTTTATCACCACCGCGGCGCCACGCTGAATGCACAATCGGATTTGCTGGACTGGGATATGCCCAAGCATTCGATCTATCTGTGGACCTTGCCGATGTTTCACTGCAACGGATGGTGCTTCCCCTGGGCCATGGCCGCCAATGCGGGCGTGTCCGTCTGTCTGCGCGCCGTGCGTGCGGAGCCGATCTATGCGGCATTCCGTGATGAGAAGGTCACCCATTTCTGCGGTGCTCCCATCGTTTTGAACATGCTGGCCCACGCGCCGGATGAACTGAAAGACTTTGACCATCAGATCAAGGTTATGACCGCGGGCGCTCCGCCGCCGGCCGCCGTGATCGAAGCGATGGAGGCGATGGGGGTCGAGGTCACGCACGTTTATGGCCTGACCGAGACTTACGGGCCCTCGGTCGTTTGTGCCTGGAAGGATGAATGGAACGACAAGGGACCCGAAGACCGTGCTGCCCTGAAAGTAAGGCAGGGCGTGCGGTATACGGCACTGTCTGGCCTGATGGTGGCCGATCCCGAAACGATGGAGCCCGTGCCTGCGGATGGTGAAACCATGGGCGAGATCTTAATGCAGGGCAACGTGGTGATGAAAGGGTATCTCAAGAACCCTGATGCCACCGATGGGGCCTTCAAGGGCGGCTGGTTCGCATCCGGCGATTTGGGCGTCATGCACCCGGATGGCTATATCGCGCTCAAAGACCGGTCCAAAGACATCATCATTTCAGGCGGCGAGAACATCTCCTCCGTCGAGGTCGAGGGCATTCTCTACAAACACCCGGCAGTCATGGAAGCCGCGGTTGTGGCCCGGCCAGACGAGAAATGGGGCGAAACCCCCTGTGCCTTTGTCGAACTGAAGCCCGGTACAACCGCGACCGAGGCAGAGCTGATTGCCTTTTGCCGGGACAACATGGCCCATTTCAAAGCGCCCAAAACCGTGGTGTTCGGCACCCTGCCGAAGACTTCAACCGGTAAGGTACAGAAATTCGTTCTGCGGGATCAGGCGCGGGCGCTGGGCTGAAGCTTGGCAAAGATCGACAGGTCCAGATCCAGCATTTCACCCATCCAGATCGCGCGATCGCGGTGATCGGCCAGATGGTCTCCGGTTTCCGGGTGGGTGAAAACCGTAAGGCCCCGGCGGTTCAGCATCAACCACGGAGTGACCTGATCGAAGGCATCAGCCGCAAAACTCAATTGGCAGCTCCAGCGCGGGTGGGGGCCGACATTGCGGCTATGCATGCGTCCCATCCGGACGGGGAACAGACGGGCGGCCTCTTCGCAGACCTGTTGCGCCGTGTGCTGCGTGTCGGCGTCGTAATAGACATGGGCGTGGTATCCGGTGATCTCGGGCATCAGAACCTCTTTTGCTTTGATGAAACAAAGCTAAGTCCGATTGCGACGGACGCCTAGGCACACCGGCACACAGGACCTGTGCAAGCTTATTGGGGTGCGTGCCTGTCAGGATGCGCCGCGACAAATGCGGGGTGATCGGCGCAGGCCTTTTCGACACCCAGCAGACGCGGCATGTCCGACAGGTCGACCTTCCACCGGCGTGCATTGTAGATCTGCGGGATCAGGCAGATGTCGGCGAGGCCGGGCTGTGAACCAACGCAATAGGGGGTTTGTTCAAACTCACCCAACATAGTCTCGAAGGCCTGCAACCCCGGCCGTATGAAGTGCCGCATCCACTCTCCGGGCATGTCGGTCGGGTCTTTGCTGAGGGTGGTCGCATGGCGAGCAACTGAAAGGTTGCAAACAGGGTGAATGTCCACCGCAATCGCATAGGCCAGCGCCTGCACGCGCGCGCGCCCTGCTGCATCGTCGGGCAGAAGGTTCAATTCACGTGTCTTGTCCAGATAGTCGAGAATGGCCAGAGACTGTGTCAGCCGCTGCCCGTCAATATCCAGCACCGGAACCAACCCTTGTGGATTTCGCGCGATATGTGCATCGCCCTTGTGTTCGCCGCCCACCAGGTCGACGACAACCGCGCGATAGTCGATCTCGGCCAGATTCAGGGCGATCCGCACCCGATAGCTGGCCGAGGACCGCCAATAGTCATAAAGGACGGTTTTGCTCACATTCGAATCCGTCACTTGTCGACCAGGGTGGCGGCGCGAATAGCGTCAGACAACACCGCCTTGTCGCCGATGTGATTGGCCAGCACCAGAACCAGTCGGGCGTTCAGCGCGTCACTGCCGGCTTTTTCAAGCCCTTCATGCGCGGCCAGCAGCTCGGCATAGAAGTCGTCAGCATCGTCGATATTCGGGGATAGGATCAGGTCAGACATCGCGCTCACTCCTTGCCACAGGCTCTGCGGATTGCATGGCGGAAACTGTTTTCTTCATAACTGTCCCGGCGCGCCGCCACGTGCTGATCAGGACGGATCAGATAAACCGCGCTGGTTGCGTCGCCCAGATAGCGACGTTTCAGCGCCAGGGTCTGGTCATCCTTGACCGACAGCGCCAACCGCGTGACCTCGACCCCGTCTTCTTCCAGCACTTCTGGGGCATCCGCATCAATCGTCAAAAGGGTGAATTTGCCTGCCAGTTTGGGCAACAGGAACGCATCACCCAGCGGCGCATCCGGGCAGGCCGAGCCGGGGCGCGTTTCGGCTGGGCCATCCAGCGCGTCGGCAGAATTCAGGGTCGAGCCGTCATAGGTGCAAGGTTGACTCAGGCGTCCTGAATTCACCAACGGACGCGCAAATTCGTACTTCTCGCTGAGGTCCAGAACCGCATCCCGCAGAACCCGCGACATTTCGGATTTCGGCGTGATGAAATCGGTGGAGCGGCTGGATTTCTGGATGTTCTCATCAGCCCCGTGCACGCGTTCCGCGTTGTAGCTGTCCAGCAGGCTTTCTGGGGCTTTCCCATCCAGTACCAGTTTCAGTTTCCAGCACAGGTTGTCAGTGTCTTGCAGGCCGGAATTGGCACCGCGCGCGCCAAAGGGGCTGACTTGGTGCGCGCTGTCGCCGGCGAATAGGACACGCCCTTTGCGGAAGCTCTCCATGCGGCGGCACTGGAACGTATAGATTGAGACCCACTCCAGCTGAAACTCGACGTCATCGCCCAGCATCGCCTTGAGGCGCGGGATCACATTCTCGGGGCGCTTTTCGCGTTCCTTGTCGATGTCCCAACCCAGTTGCAGGTCAATACGCCAGACATTGTCGGGTTGTTTGTGCAAAAGCGCGGATTGCCCGCGATTGAACGGCGGGTCAAACCAGAACCAGCGTTCCGAAGGGAAATCGGCATCCATGATCACGTCCGCGATCAGGAAATTGTCTTCGAAAACACGCCCTTCGAAATCGATGCCCAGCATGCGCCGGGTGGGCGACGCGGCACCATCGCAGGCGATCAGCCATTCGGCCTCGAGTGTATAGGGGCCTTCGGGGGTTTCGACCTCCAGCCGAACATGATCTTCGTGCGTACCGATTGCGTCAACCTTGTTGCGCCCGCGAATTTCAATCGGTGCGCCTTTTGCCTGCAACTCGCGCACGCGTTCCACAAAGAAGTTTTCAAAATGGTATTGCTGCAAGTTGATGAAGGCCGGGTTGGCATAACCTTCGTCCGGCTGAAGGTTGAAATCATAGACCTGACGGTCGTCGAAAAAGACCTTGCCCCGGTCCCACAGCACGCCTTTGTCGACCAATCGCTGGCCGCAACCCAGCCGGTCTGCGATTTCCAGCGTACGCTGAGAAAAACAGATGGCGCGGCTGCCGAAGCTGACTTTGTCATTCTCGTCCAGAACCACAACTTCGACCCCTTGCTGGGCCAGATCGATGGCGGCGGCCAGACCAACCGGCCCCGCACCGATCACGATGACCTTGTGCCTGACGGGCGTCGGGCTGTCCTGATCCGGGCTGCGTTTATATCCGTAAAGCGGCGTTTCAAAGATCTTGTTCATGGGCTCCCCCCCGAAACAGATGCACCGATGTGCTGCATGTCCTGTCCCCCGGCGACGGGCGCCGGAGGTCTTAGTTTATGGTTTCATCGAATCCCGCCGCAAAAAACGATCTGGATCAAACTCGACCGTTTTTCGTCAGCCTTGCAGGGCTTCCCACATCTCGAGGTCGCGCTGGGCGGTCCAGATGCGGGGCGTGTCAATGCCGCGCGCCTCGTCATAGGCGCGGGCCACGTTGAACGGCAGGCAGTGCTCGTAGATTGCGTAGTCGGCGAACTTCGGATCACATTCAGCGCGGACTGCGTCCCAGGCCTCTTTCAGGGACCCGCCGCGCGCCGCGACCTTCGCCGCCGGCCGGTATGTGCTTTCGACAAAATCGCGGGTGTTCTCGATGGCCGCATTCACCATGTCCTTGCCAACCAGCGCATCGCCGCGCCCCGGTGCGATGGCGTCGACATCGAACCACTTGATCTCGTCCAACGTGTCACCCCAATCGCTGAAATGACCGTCACCGCAATAGCAGGCCGAGTGATATTCGACGATATCGCCGGTGAACATCACGTTCTGATCCGGCACATGGATGACGATATCGCCTGCCGTATGCGCGCGGCCCAGATGCATCAGGTCGATCCGGCGGTTGCCCAAATACACCGTCATCGTATCGCTGAAGGTGGTGGTGGGCCATGTCAGGCCGGGGATGCTTTCATGCCCTTCAAAGAGGCGCGGGAAGCGCTGGAATTCGCTGTCCCAGTCTTCCTGACCCCGCTCGACAACCATGGCGCGGGCCATGTCCGACATCAGGATCTGCTGCGCGCCGAACGCGCTTGCGCCCAGAACACGCACTGCGTGGTAGTGGGTCAGGGCCACATGCGTGATCGGTTTGTCGGTGACGGAACGCACGCATTCGATAACCTTGTTTGCCAGACGCGGAGTCGCCTGCGCCTCGACGATCATCACGCTGTCGTCACCGATGATCACACCCGAATTCGGATCGCCTTCAGCAGTAAAGGCATAAAGCCCTTCTCCGACTTCAGTAAAGCTGATCTTTTTTTCCGACATGTCCCCCTGGGACGCGAATGCCTTGGCCATGGTGGATTCCTTATCGTGAATATGGGTTTTCAAGAGCGGGCAAAACGGTGCCGACACATTCACCGAAGCCGATCGTGTAGCCGTCGCCACGAGCTGCGCCGGTAAGGGTCAACGTGTCGCCATCCTCGATGAAGCTGCGGGTTTCACCGCTGTCCAATGTCAGAGGTTCCTTGCCGCCCCAGCTAAGCTCCAGCAACGAGCCACGTTCAGGTTTGGTTGGCCCGGAAATGGTTCCCGATCCCAGCAGGTCGCCCGTGTTCATGGGGCATCCTGATGTGGTGTGATGCGCCAATTGCTGCGCAGCGGAATAGTACATCTGGTTGTAGTTGGTCCGGGCAATCGTCGTGGCGGGTTGTCCGGCAGGTGCCATGGTGATCGCCAGATCGATGTCATAGAGCATCGGCCCGCAATCCTTGAGGTGATCCAGCAACTCGAACTCGCGGGGTGGCGTGTCACAGCGGAATGGCTCCAGCGCCGCCTTGGTCACGATCCACGGGCTGATCGAGGTTGCCGTGGCCTTTGCCTGAAACGGGCCCAGCGGCTGATATTCCCATGCCTGAATGTCGCGCGCAGACCAGTCATTCAGAAGCACGTAACCGAAGATATTGTCATCCGCTTCCTGCACGGTGATCGGACCATCCGAGGGCGTTCCGACAATCGCGCCCATCTCAAGCTCGATGTCAAAACGGCGACTGGGCAGGAAGGCGGGCAAGTCCTGATCGGGGGCTTTCAACTGACCCCAGGGGCGGCGAATATCCGTGCCTGAGACCACGACCGAAGATGCGCGGCCGTTGTAACCAATGGGAATGTGCAGCCAGTTCGGCGGCAAGGCGTTTTCCGGCCCCCGGAACATGGTGCCCACGTTGAAGGCATGGTTTCGGCCTGCGTAGAAATCGGTGTATTCGCTGACCGCAAAGGGCAGATGCATTTCCGCATCTTCTTGTTTGACAAGCAGCGGCTCGACCTTGGCTTGTTCATCTGAACCTTCGGCCAGCAGGCTGATCAGCCGCTCGCGCAGCGCGGTCCAGACGGCTGGACCTTCTTCCATGAGGGGGTTCCAGAACGGCATGTCGAACAGAGGCTCATCGGTCAGGGAGATCAGACCCTCGGCCTCGGCTGCGGTAACGTCAAGGATCATGTCACCGATGGCCACGCCGCAACGCGGATCATCACCTTCGGTCGAGAAGACACCATAAGGCAGGTTGTTCAGTGGGAACGGATGTGTCGCGTCATTGGCCGACGCCACCCAGGATGTCATTAGAGGCATACGATGTCCCTGTTTTGTTGGTTAAGCAGAAGGGCGAAGGGATTTCAGCCCCAACAAGATAGCAGCGAGGATCATGAAGCTGCCGCCAATGCGGTCAAGCCACAGCTTTGCCGGGCCTTGCAAACGGCGAGCCAGCCAGCTTGCGCTGCCGCCATATGCGGTCAGGAACATCCCGTCCATGACCAGATAGGTAGACGACAGAATGGCGAATTGCGGCCAGAAGGGCAGGGCTGCGTCAATGAACAGCGGAAACAGTGCTGCAAAAAAGACCACGGCCTTGGGATTTGCGGCAGAAGTAATGAACCCCTGCATCCAAAGAGATTTACGGCTGGCCTTTGGCGCGGTTTGCGCGTCAGACATACGGGCCTTTAGGATCTGTTTAACCCCCAGATAAACCAGATAGGTGACACCAAGCCACTTGATGACCGTCAGTGCGGTTGCAGATGTGGCGATCAGGGCGGCTAGGCCCAGCCCCGCCGCCAGCATTTGCAGAAAGTTCGCCGTCAGATCTCCGGCAGCGGTGAACAGCCCGCGCCGAAGCCCGTTAGTCGCTGAGTTTGACAACATCAGCAACTGGCTGGGTCCCGGTGTGCTCATCAGCAGCAGGACCGTTGCCACATAGGTGATCCAGATATCCAAGCTCATTTCTTGCCCGGCGTTCCGTCGAACTTCTTCTCAAGCGATGTCCAGCAGTCGATGTAATCATCCTGCAACGGCGCTTCGGTGGCGGCAAACGGGGTCAGGTGCTGCGGGAAGCGGGTTTCGAACATGAACGACATTGTCTGGTCCAGCTTGTCCGGCCCCAGGTTGGAGTATGACGCCTTATCGAAGGCTTCCCTGTCGGGGCCATGCGGGATCATCATGTTGTGCAGGCTTGTGCCGCCGGGAACAAAGCCCTGAGGTTTCGCGTCGTACTGGCCGTAGATGTTGCCCATCAGCTCGGACATGATGTTCTTGTGGTACCACGGCGGGCGGAAGGTATCTTCCATCACCATCCAGCGTTCACGGAACAGGACAAAGTCGATATTGGCCGTACCCGGCTGACCGGACGGGGCCGTCAGAACGGTAAAAATCGACGGGTCGGGATGGTCAAACAGGATCGCGCCGACGGGGCAATAGTTGCGCAGGTCGTATTTATAGGGCGCATAGTTGCCGTGCCATGCCACGACATCCAGCGGGCTGTGGCCGATCCTGGTGGTGTGGAATTGCCCGCACCATTTGATTGTCACGGTAGAAGGGGTTTCACGATCCTCGTAAGCCGCCACAGGTGCCTTGAAATCGCGTGGGTTCGCCATGCAATTGGCCCCGATCGGCCCGCGACCCGGCAATTCAAATTTCTGACCGTAATTCTCGCAGACAAAGCCGCGCGCAGGGCCTTCCAGAACCTCAACCCGGTACAGCAAACCACGCGGAATGATCGCGATTTCCTTTGGCTCCAGGTCGATGATTCCCAGTTCTGTCGCAAATCGCAGGCGCCCTTCCTGTGGCACAACCAGCAATTCGGAATCAGCCGAGAAGAAATAGTCATCGACCATGGATTCCGTGACCAGATAGATGTGGCTTGCCATGCCGACCTGCGTGTTCACATCACCTGCGGTCGTCATGGTCCGCATACCCGTCATCCAGTTCAGACCTTCGTCGGAATGCGGGATGGGATCCCAGCGGTACTGGCCAAGGCTGATCACATCCGGATCAATGCAGGGGGCCGATTTCCAGTAGGGCAGGTCAATTTTTTCATAACGATGTGAATGCTTTACGGATGGGCGAATACGATAGCACCAGGTGCGCTCGGGTGGGTTGGCGGTAAAGGCCGTGCCACTCAGCTGCTCTCCGTAAAGACCATAGTTGCACCGTTGCGGGCTGTTCATCCCTTGCGGCAGGGCCTCGGGCAGGGCCTCGGTTTCAAAGTCGTTCCCAAAGCCTGGCATATAGCCTGCATGAGTTCCGACAGGCGTCGCAGCCTGTGTCAGCGTATGCGGATCAGTCGGACGATTCATTGCGTTTTCCTCCGTTTGCTGCTTGTCGGTTAATAGTTGATTTTGTAACTAACAAGCATGACACACGATGAATCCGAAAAAAATGATGACTTTTATCTGCAAAATTTTCTGCCCTTCCTACTGAATCAGGCGGCCGAACGGGCTTCGCTAGAGTTTCAGGCAGTTTACAAGGGCCGTTATGGGATGCTCAGAACCGAATGGCGGGTATTGTTCCATCTGGGTTTGTTTGGCGAGATGACTGCCAAGGAAATCGGTGAGCGCGCCAGAATGCACAAAACCAAAATCAGCCGCGCTGTCGCCAAGCTGGAACAGCGTCGATACCTGAAACGCACACGGGACGAAGCGGATCGGCGGGCGGAATGGTTGACACTAACACCAGCAGGGCAAGCTGTGTATCGTGACCTGCGCGGCGTTGCTGCCAATTACGATGCGAAACTGTCAGGCCTGTTCAAACCGGAAGAGGCCGCGTTGTTGCGACAAATGCTGCAAAGGTTGGCTGGTTTGGACTGACCTATGGCAATTGACGCGGCCTGCCCCCAAATGGGGATCATACTTGATACGGACAACAAAATGACATTGCCAGATTCCGCTTCAGTTTTCTCACATTCCCTGATTGATTGGCTGGTCAACAAGGGGCTACAGGGCGCCGGGCAAGAAGAGCTGTTGGAAGGGTTTTGTGCCCGATTGGTGGAAATGGGTATTCCGTTGATGCGCTTTCATGCGGCGCAGTCGACCCTGCATCCGGTTTACGGAGGTACCGGTTACAGCTGGTACAACGGCGCGGGCGGTGAATCCGAGAAGTTTGAATACACGGAAACGCCCAGCGAAGTTTGGCAGCAAAGCCCACTCTATGCGCTGCTGAATGAAGATCTGGATGAAATCCGGGTCAAACTGGTCGACCATAATGAACCCAGCCGCTTTCCCTTGTTGAATGATCTGCGTGAAATCGGAGCGACAGACTATTATGCCACCGGCCTGTCATATGAAGGGGCCAGTCAACTGCGCCCCGACGGCACGAAGAAGGTCAGCGATGGTGTTCTGATGTCCTGGACTAGCGACGCACCGAACGGATTCGAAGACAGCGATCTGAACAAAATACAATCTGTACTGCCGCATCTGGGGCTGGCGCTCAAATCCGCCAAGAACCAGGATCTGGCCAAGGATTTGATGCGGGTTTATCTGGGGCGAGATGCCGGTCGCCGGGTTCTGTCGGGTGAAATTCGGCGCGGGTCTTTGCAGCAAATCGATGCTGTGATCTGGAATTTCGACCTCGAAGGCTTCACCACGCTGTCCGAAGACCTGCCAGGGCATGAGATCATCGACATGCTGAACGACTATCTGGCCGTCGCGGTGGGTGTGGTGCATGACAAGGGCGGTAACATCCTGAAATTCATGGGTGACGGGCTGATGGCAATGTTTGATGTCGGAGAGATCGACGAAGACGCCCGTGCCGCGCTTGATGCCGTGCCTTTGTTGCAGTCCCGCATGGATGAACTGAACGCAAGACGCCGCGCGCAAGGTCTGCCGGTGGCCAACTATACGCTGGCCCTACATTCGGGCGAGATTCTCTATGGCAATATCGGGTCCGAGACCCGGCTGGACTTCACTGTGATCGGTCCGGCCGTCAACCAGGCCGCCCGCATCGCGGGAATGCACCGGTCTTTGGGTCAGAGGATCCTGATCTCGGACGATGTCGCCCGCGCTGCACAGCCCTGCGCGCAGGAGCTTGTCTCAGTCGGTCGCTACATGCTGCGCGGCGTGAATGAACCAAAAGAGTTGTTTACGGTATACAGTCCCGGCGGGCCATCAGAATCCGATTGAAACAGCGGCTATTCCTTCCAGCGGTTCCGAAACTGAAAGTCTTGATGGAACGCATTTAACTCACCGGGTTTGAGCGGCGGTTTGGACCGAATGTTCGACTATATTGTGAATATGAACATTAAGCTGGTTAGAGCCCAAAGCCGTCGATGGCTCATCTCACAGCAGTCCTGCCCAACGAGCAATAAACGCTGAGACAGACTCTGGTCCTTGCTTGCAATGGCTGTGCAGGAATTGTTTCTGCCGGATGTACCTCTGCTAGGTACAGGCAAAGATTGAATTAAGAAATCCGCTGCGGCATTGTCCGGCCCATGGAATTTCTGGACTTCGGACATAACCCTTGGTTGGTGGTTACATCGTTCGTTGTGGCGCTAGTTGCTGGGGCCACGGGATTGTCTTTGACGAGGGATTTGTCCGAGAAGTCGCTTTCACAACGCAGGTTGGCCATCGCGTTGGGTGCCGTTGCTTTGGGTGGAGGGATCTGGTCAATGCACTTCGTGGCTATGCTTGGCCTAAGGCTGCCCATCCTGTTTTACTATGATGCCGCAATCACGCTCGCGTCTGCGCTTATTGCGATCCTTATGGTCGCCTTGGCGCTTGTCCTTTTGCATTTCACTGAGCGCTCCAGGGGGATCATCATTGCTGCTGGAGCAATCGTAGGCGCGGGCATCTTGGCGATGCATTATGTGGGAATGGCTGGCATGCAGCTTTGCAAACCCGTTTATACCCTTCAAGGGGTGCTCGGGTCGTCGGTATTGGCTATTGTCCTGTGCATTCTCGCGATCGGCGTTGCCTATAATGAGCGTTCCAACAGGACCATCGCGATCGGCACGCTGTGTTTTGGCGTAGCTGTCTTTTCAGTGCATTTCCTGGCCATGGCAGGAACCAATTTTGTAGCCTTGAAAGATATCCGAGAGTTTGGGCCCGTCATCAGCAACGAAGTCATGGCCGTTGGGGTGATCCTGTCGAGCTTTGTTATCTTCGGCGCATTTTTGTGGGTCGGCACAACTTATCTTGTGCCTATGCAAGCCACAGAGATCCCGATGACAGGCGTGGCCCAAGACGAGCCTTCACCAGATCAGACCCCACCTATTCGCATCCCCTGTGAAAGAGACGGAGGCAAGGTCTTTATTGCCGCGCCTGACGTTGCATTCGTCAGGGCGGATGGTCACTATACGCAGGTCTACACCCGCACAGAAAAGTACTTTTGCGTCTGGCCGATCACTGAAGCGGTCAAACGGCTGGAGCCAACTGGCTTTTTGCGCGTGCATCGCAGCTATATCGTGAACCCCAAAAAAGTCGCGCGGTTTGAACGGACCAAAGACAAGGGACAATGCACCTTTGGTGAGGCCGATCTTCCCCCGGTGCCGGTCAGCCGATCAAACCTGAAAGCAGCACTGACCGCCTTTGGGTAACGCGTGGTAATTCAGGCAGCGCAACTCGTGCGTCCTGAAGCGCATTTCGTGCAAAATTAGCGAAAACAAAGTGTTTTCTCGGGTCTACAACCCGGCATCGCGCGAGCTTCTCTAACAGCCAGAACAGTTGCTGCAGGGAGGAGAGGCAATGATTCCAGCTGCCTTTGAATATTATAGACCTAAGGATTTGGCGGGCGCCCTGTCCGTACTTGTGGAGCACGGAGATGACGCACGGGTCCTCGCAGGGGGGCACAGTCTGATACCTATGATGAAGCTCCGCATGGCCGAAGTGCCACATCTGATCGACTTGCAGGATGTGGAGGGATTGAGCGGCATCTCCATTGAGGGGGATAGCATCCGCATCGGCGCGATGACGACGCAACATGACATCATCGACAACGCTCAATTGGCGTTGGCTGCTCCGATCATGCGCGAGGCTTCTTTGCAGATCGCAGACCCGCAAGTGCGTTACATGGGCACGGTTGGCGGCAACGTTGCAAACGGCGACCCGGGTAATGACATGCCGGGCTTGATGCAGTGTCTGGACGCGACTTTCACTTTGGTCGGGCCGGATGGCGAACGCAAAGTGGCGGCCCGTGATTTCTACGAAGCGGCTTATATGACTGACCGTGAGGATGAAGAGATCCTGACAGCGGTGGAGTTCAATGCGCCAAAGGGCGGGTACGCCTACGAAAAGCAAAAGCGCAAAATCGGCGACTACGCCACTGCGGCTGCTGCGGTCCTCTTAACTAAAGAAAATGGGACTTGCACCTCGGCTTCCATCGCGATGACCAATCTGAGCGATACACCGGTTCATTCCGAAAAAGCTGGCGCTGCGCTTGTCGGCACGTCCCTGGATGATGCGGCAATCAAAGCGGCGGTGGACGCGATGTTGGGCGACATTGACCCCACACAGGACAACCGCGGTCCCATTGAATTCAAACGTCACGCAGCGGCGATTATCTTGCGCCGTGCGATCGAAAACGCCTGGGCCAGAGCCTGAGGAGAGAGATCATGTCAAAGAAGAAACACTTCACTCTAACAGTGAATGGCGAGGAGCAAGAGTTCTTGGCTGAACCGCGCGAACTGCTGATCCACACCCTGCGCGAACGACTGCGCAAGACCGGTCCGCACATTGGTTGCGAGACCTCGCATTGCGGCGCTTGCACCGTGACCATGAACGGCAAATCGGTGAAGTCCTGTACCGTGTTCGTAGCACAGGCTGACGGTGCCGAAATCACCACGATCGAAGGGCTTGGTAACCCGGACAGCCTGCACGTGCTGCAGGAAGCTTTCAAAGAACACCACGGTCTTCAATGCGGCTTCTGCACACCGGGTATGATCACCCGCGCATCAAAGCTTTTGGAAGAAAACCCGAACCCAACTGAAGAAGAGGTGCGCTTTGGCATGGCGGGTAACCTCTGCCGCTGTACCGGGTATCAGAACATCGTCAAATCTATCCTCGCCGCCGCGGCCGAGATGAACTCTGCGAAGGAGGCGGCACAATGAACAAGGAACTGACCCGCGAAGAACGCACCGACGCACTGGGAGGAATGGGTTGCAAGCGCAAGCGCGTTGAAGATGCCAGGTTTACCCAAGGCAAAGGCAATTACGTTGACGACATCAAACTGCCCGGCATGCTGCATGGTGATTTCGTGCGTTCGCCCTATGCCCACGCCAAGATCGTGTCGATCAATGCCGAGGCGGCATTGGCGCTGGACGGCGTGATTGCCGTACTGACGGCCGAAGACCTCGCCCCCCTTGGTCTTCACTGGATGCCGACGCTGGCGGGCGACAAACAGATGGTTCTGGCTGACGGCAAGGTGCTCTTCCAAGGTCAGGAAGTGGCATTTGTTGTGGCAAAGGACCGTTATATTGCAGCCGATGCAGTCGAGCTGGTCGAAGTGGAGTATGAAGAACTCCCCGTTTTGACCGATCCCCACGCAGCATTGGAATCCGACGTGGTTCTTCGCGAAGACCTGATGGGCGAAGGTGGAGCGATTCCAGATGGGGCCCACGGCCCACGCAAACACCCTAACCACATCTTTACCTGGGAGGTTGGCGAGAAGGATGCGACCGAGCAGGTAATGGGGGAGGCTGACGTGGTCGCTGAAGAGATGGTGTATTACCATCGCACGCACCCATGTCCGCTCGAAACTTGTGGCTGCGTGGCTTCGATGGACAAGGTCAACGGCAAGCTCACGCTGCACGGCACGTTCCAGGCGCCTCACGCTATTCGCACAGTGGTCAGCCTGATCTCGGGCATTGAAGAGCACAATATCCGCGTGATCTCGCCCGACATCGGTGGCGGCTTTGGCAACAAGGTTGGGGCTTACCCCGGCTATGTGTGCTCGGTCGTGGCCTCGATTGTCACCGGCGTTCCGGTGAAATGGGTCGAGGACCGTATGGAAAACCTGATGACCACCGCTTTTGCCCGTGACTACTGGATGAAAGGTAAGATGAGTGCCACCAAAGAGGGTAAAATCACCGGTCTCTGGTGCCACACGACCGCAGACCATGGTGGCTTTGACGCCTGTGCCGACCCGACCAAGTTTCCGGCTGGGTTTATGAACATCTGTACCGGGTCTTACGATATTCCGACTGCGTATTTGGCAGTGGACGGCGTTTACACCAACAAAGCGCCGGGCGGGGTCAGTTATCGCTGCTCCTTCCGTGTAACCGAAGCCGCTTACTTCATCGAACGTATGATCGAGGTTCTGGCGATAGAGTTGAACATGGACGCGGCCGAGCTGCGCCGGATCAACTTCATCAAGAAAGAGCAGTTTCCCTATCAGTCCGCGCTTGGGTGGGAGTATGATTCCGGCGACTATCACACTGCGTGGGACAAGGCACTAAAGGCCGTCAATTACGAAGGGCTGCGTGCAGAACAAGCTCAACGGATCGAGGATTTCAAGGCGGGCAAAACCCGAAAGCTGATGGGCATCGGCCTGACGCATTTCACCGAAATCGTCGGTGCTGGACCCGTCAAAAATTGTGATATCCTTGGTCTTGGCATGTTCGACAGCTGTGAAATCCGCATTCACCCGACCGGCTCAGCGATCGCACGCCTTGGCACCATCTCGCAAGGCCAGGGCCATGCCACGACCTTTGCACAGATCCTCGCAACCGAGATCGGCCTGCCGGCGGATAGTATTACCATCGAAGAGGGTGATACGGATACCGCGCCCTACGGTCTTGGAACATACGGCTCGCGCTCGACGCCTGTAGCGGGTGCCGCGACCGCGATGGCAGGGCGCAAGATCCGCGCCAAGGCACAGATGATCGCGGCCTACCTGCTGGAAGTGCATGACGATGATGTCGAATTCGACGTGGATCGTTTCGTGGTCAAGGGCGCGCCTGAAAAGTTCAAGACGATGAAGGAAATCGCCTTTGCCGCCTACAATCAGGCCATTCCGGGCATCGAGCCGGGTCTGGAGGCGGTCAGCTACTATGACCCGCCGAACATGACCTATCCCTTTGGCGCCTACGTCTGCGTGATGGACATCGATGTGGACACCGGTGTGACCGACATTCGCCGCTTCTATGCGCTGGATGATTGCGGCACGCGCATAAACCCGATGATCATCGAGGGCCAGGTGCACGGTGGTTTGACCGAGGCGCTGGCCGTCGCTCTGGGGCAAGAGATCGCCTATGACGAGATGGGCAACGTCAAGACCGGCACATTGATGGATTTCTTCCTGCCGACCGCATGGGAAGTGCCGAATTACGAGACCGATCACACCGTTACCCCCAGCCCGCACCACCCAATTGGCGCCAAAGGAGTCGGCGAAAGCCCCCATGTGGGCGGCGTGCCCTGTTTCTCTAACGCGGTGAATGATGCCTTCCGTGCCTTTGGCCTGCGTCACACCCATATGCCGCACGATCACTGGCGGATCTGGAAGACAGCAAACGAACTGGGCCTTCACGGCTAAGCTTCCGGCGCGCGCGGCAGGGATGGCGGCGCGCGCCTCATAAACCACTTGAGGCTCTGATGACCTGGACCGATCTCCAATCTGCACTTGTAGAACAGAACTACGTCGCCTCAGACGATCTGGCGGTTTCGCTGCATTTGGCTTTGTCATTGCGCCGCCCTCTACTGCTGGAAGGCGCAGCGGGCGTAGGAAAAACCGAGGTTGCACGAGTACTGGCTGCGGCCCAGAACACGCAGTTGATCCGCCTGCAATGCTATGAAGGTCTGGACGCCTCTCAGGCGATCTACGAGTGGAATTACCAACGGCAACTGCTGGCGATCCGTGCGTCTTCTGAAGCAGGCGAGGCCGGCAAGGCGGTCGAGGATCGGATATTCTCGCGTGAGTATTTGTTGGAGCGCCCCTTGCTGTCGGCGATCACGCAAGACGTTTCTCCGGTTTTATTGATCGATGAAATCGACCGCGCAGACGAAGAGTTCGAAGCTTTCCTGCTCGAGATCCTCGCTGACTACCAAATCACCGTTCCGGAGCTTGGCACCATCAAAGCCACCACCGTGCCAACAGTTATACTGACCTCGAATGGCACCCGCGACTTGTCGGACGCGTTGAGGCGTCGCTGCCTTTTCAGTTATGTCGATTATCCCGACCGGACAACGGAACTCGCGATCCTAAAAGCCCGGTGTGCTGGGATTGAAGCGCAGCTGGCCGATCAGGTGATCGGGTTCGTCCAGACGCTGCGCAAGGAAGAGCTTGAGAAGGTGCCCGGAATCGCGGAGACACTGGATTTTGCCGCCGCGCTCATGGGGTTAGGGATTGCTGATCTGACGGAAAACCCGGCAGCCCTCCAAGCCACACTCACGACACTTCTAAAAACGCAGAGCGATCGCGCACATATCACCCGCGAAGTGGCACAACGCATCGCGGGGAAGGCCGCATGACCCGCGTGACCCGCTTTGCTGGCCGCGATCCCGGCGCCACGGCGCGCATGGCAGGGTTCGTGGCCCATTTGCGGGAGAATGGCCTGCGCCTTGGCGTGCAGGAAACCGAAGCAGCTCTGACGGCGTTGACCTGTGTTGAGGCAGCCAACCCTGAAGAGGCGCGTTGCGCACTCAAGGCCGTCTGCACGGGATGCAAGGACGAAGCGCAGAGGTTTGATCCGCTGTTTGATAGTTTCTGGATGGATGCCGGTCGCGTGCGAACAAAGGTCATGCCGAAAATGTCGACCCACCCCAAGGGCGACGACAGCGTACATTCGTCACGAGATGCCAAAGGAGAAGACGTTGGAGGCGCTGGCGATGCGACAGCGCCAGACGGAGGTGACGGTGATGCCGAAAGTGATGGCGACGGTAAGCTGATCGCCACCGAAATGCGCAACCTGTCCCGGCGCGATCTACGTGATCTGGTACGGGCAGAAGAGATTGCCGAGGCCGAAGAAGTTGCTCGCCGCCTCGGACAAGCGCTGCGCGACCGCCGCTCCCGCCGCCGCATCGCTGCCCGCAAGGGCGATCGACTGCATTTCCGCAAAACAATCCGGCGCAGCCTGGCGACAGGGGGCGAACCCATCCGACTCATCAAGCGCAAACGCCCTGATCGTAGCCGAAAAATCGTAGCGCTATGCGATGTTTCCGGCTCTATGACCGTCTATGCGCAAGTATTCCTGGCCTTTTTGGCCGGCCTGATGCGCGGTGATCCAACCGCCGACGCATACCTGTTTCACACACGCCTCGTGCGGATAACCGAGGCTTTACGCGATAAGGACACGATGCGCGCCATCGGACGGATGTCCTTGATGGCGGATGGGTTCGGCGGAGGTTCCAAAATCGGGGAAAGCCTGGATCGATTTGCATCTACCTACGCGCGCCGTTTCGTCGATGGGCGTTCAGTCGTGATGATCCTCTCGGACGGCTATGACACCTCTTCCCCTGACCACATTGACGCGGCGCTGACCAAGCTGCGCAAACGCGGCTGCCGCATTCTTTGGCTGAACCCGCTCAAAGGCTGGCGCGACTATGCGCCCGTCGCAGCGGGCATGACGGCAGCCTTGCCTCATTTGGACCTCTTTTCCGCCGCCAACACGCTGGCGGACCTCGCCGCGCTGGAGAAGGAGTTGGTATCGCTATGACCCCCGCTGAGTTGTTTTCATCTGACCTGGCAGAAACAGCCCAATCACTGCGCGCAAAGGAACAACCTTTTGCCTTTGCAACAATCGTGCGCACTGCCGGAACCACCGCGGCAAAACCCGGCGCAAAGGCAATCATTGGTGCGGATGGCACCATATTGCACGGGTTTCTTGGTGGCGGCTGCACCCGTGGCGCTGTGAGGCGAGCCACCTTGGAAGCCCTCGAAACCGGCGCACCCAAGCTTGTGTCGGTCGCGCCGGAAGACTTTTTGAACGATATCGGCGTCAGTGCCGGAGCAATGGTGGAGGGCGTATTCTATGCGCGCAACGGTTGTCCCTCTCGTGGCACCATCGACATTTTTATTGAGCCCTGTCTTCCGATGCCAGAGTTGACGATACTCGGAAACTCGCCGGTCGCAGAGGCTTTGGCACAAATCGCACCGCATTTTCACTGGTCAATCTCACGTGCCGTGGATGAGGAGAATGCACTTGGAAAGATGAGTGCGATCGTCGTGGCGACGCAAGGGCAGGGTGATCTTGACGCCTTGCGCGACGCGCTTGCTTGTGAAGCAAACTATGTCGCCTTTGTGGGCAGTAAAAAGAAATTCGCGGCCCTGTCTGAAAAGCTCTCCGAAGCTGGTGTGCCCGAGGTCACACTCGCGATGGTTTCAGCCCCAGCTGGTTTGGACATTGGTGCTGTCACACCTGAAGAAATCGCGCTTTCCATCCTGGCGGAACTGATCACCGTGCGCAGGAATTCCGTAGAAAGGAACCAAAATGCGTAAACTTTTCAAAATCTTAACTCGTGGTTTCAAGCCATCTACAGAGCAGGCTGAGGTGCTTGCCACGATTAAATACCCCTGTTGCTGAACAAAGAAAGGAACCGCCATGGAACTGGCCGACGAAATTATCATCGATGCCCCTAGGGATGTGGTTTACGCAGCTTTGAACGACCCCGAGATACTTAAACGTTGTATTCCCGGGTGCGAAGAACTGATCAAGAAATCCGACACCGAACTTGAAGCCAAAGTTGTACTCAAAGTTGGCCCCGTGAAAGCGAAATTCAGCGGAGATGTGGTGCTCAAAACCGATGGCGCGCCAGAGACGTTTTCGCTGGATGGCCAAGGCAATGGTGGCCCGGCTGGACATGCAAAAGGCGGAGCCGACGTCACACTGACTGAAAATGGGTCTCAGACCATTCTGCGCTACGAAGCCAAGGCCGTGATCGGCGGCAAGCTGGCGCAACTTGGGAGCCGTCTTATCCAGAGTACAGCAAAGAAACTCGCCGCCAAATTCTTCAAATCCTTTGCAGAAGTCATGTCGGAAGAACCCGTTTCTTGATCCACACGTCCTGAACACCGGGTTGATGTCCTTGGCCATGCAGTTGACCAGCTAAACGTTGGTAAGCTGTTTGTTCTGATCACATCGATCAGTATCAAGGGCTGAACGGCGCGCGAAGTAGGTTCGCGCGCCGTTGTCTCTTCAAGCGGGAGGATGGTCGGCTATATGTCCAATGGCTGCATTGACCGGGACATCCGACTACAGGTGGTCTCGGTGCTTGAAACCGGCGGCACGGCCAAAACGATCCGAAACGTTGCAGGGTCTTCTTTCTTTGCTCTCAAGCTTCCATGCGGGAAGTCTTTGCAGCTGTTTCTGAATGCAAGTCCAGAACCAAAGAACATTCATACTGCCTAAAAAAGTCCGCATAGCGGCCGCCGGGACAGCTGATCAGAAGTCAATCTCCACACCCGGCAGATTCAGCTCTTTCATCATGTCACGCAGTTCCTGCCGGGCTGCGATGTTCGAGATGTTCAGCTGTTTGACCCCGATATCCTTGAGGTCCAACAGTGTCAGGCCACGCGGGAACAGCTCGCGGAAGATAACCCGCTCGGAAAAGCCCGAGGCGACGCGGAAGCCGATGCGCTGGGACAGCATTTCGATCGCGCGCTGCATCTTTTCCTTGTTGACCATGCGCTGCGTACCGACCCGGTTGCGGACAACGACCCAGTCGATCGGCTTCAGCCCCGCCTGTGCCCGCAGTTGACGAGCGTTCCAGACCATTTCGGAATAGACGGACGGGCCAAGGATCTTCTCTCCCTTCGAGTCGATCCGCGCCAAAAGGTCGAAGTCAATGAAACTGTCGTTCAACGGGGTGATCAGCGTGTCGGCCAGCGAATGCGCCACCTGACTCAGACGGGTGTGAGACCCCGGGCAGTCGATCAGAATAAAGTCGCTGTCGCTTTCCAGCTGGGATACGGCAGCAGACAGGCGATGGTCATAGATGTTCTCGCCCGGTTTCAACGTTGCGGCATCGATCTCGGGCAGGTCGTGATGGCGCGGGCTGGGCAGAGTCAGGTCCGAGCTTTTGAGGAAATTGTTGCGGTTCTCGAAGTATCGTCCCAGACTGCGCTGACGCAGGTCCAGATCCAACGTGCTGACCTTGTGTCCCAATCGGGCCAGTGCGGTCGCCACATGCATCGACACGGTCGATTTGCCTGCGCCACCCTTTTCGTTCCCGACCACAATGATATGTGCCATGCTTGTATTCCCAAGTCCCGCCGTGCTTCACTACACGTTGTTGTCACCCACTATATGTTGTGTCGGCGGCGAAGGAAAGAACCTCAAGCGGCGCTTTCGGGCAATATCAGACTCTATTCGGGAAAACCTAACGCTGCGCACGAGTTACACAGAGCGCTTGCCATTGCAATGGCACTGATTCACTGTCGACAAACGGTTTCGGCAAGGAGATTTTTGCTTGGAGCACCTGTTCCTGAACGTTTTGAACGTGGTTCTGCCCGTCCTGATCTGCGCTGGAATTGGCTATGTTCTTGCCGTGATTCAGGCGCCTTTCGACAACAAGGTCATTGGTGGGATCGTCTCAAAAGTCGGCTATCCGACATTGATCATTTCTCATCTGTCGAACACCAAACTGGCCGTGGGCACGTTTCTTGACATGATGGCGGCCGCTGCCCTTGCGGTGGCCGGTTTCGGGGTGTTGGGGTATGTCGTGCTAAAGGTTCTTCGCTTGCCGGTGAGGGCATTTCTGACGCCGTTGATGCACGGCAATGTCGGCAACATCGGCCTGCCAATCACTTTGCTGGCGCTGGGCGATGCAGGTATGGCCTATACCATGGCGTTCGTGGTGGTTGTGCTGATCAGCATCTTTACCGTCGGCATGTGGATCCCGGCCGGAGAATTCTCGCCCAGGAAACTGGCGACGTCCCCGATTATCTACGCCGTGGGCCTCGCCCTGATCCTGATGGCAACGGGGCAAAGCCTGCCGCAACCGGTCGCAAAGTCCTTTGACATCTTGGGTGGATTGTCGATCCCGCTCATGCTGCTGACCCTGGGGCATACGCTCGCGACGCTGCGTGTGAAAAGCCTGGGTCGCGCGGTTCTGCTGACGGCCCTGCATCTGGCGATGGCGGTTGCAATTGCCAGTGTTCTGATCTGGTTGTTTGGGTTCACGGGAACCGAGCGGGGTGCGCTGATCCTGTGTTGCCTGATGCCTTCTTCCGTGGCGACCTATCTGTTTATCGACCAGCATGTTCCGGAATACGGGCCGGATGTGGCGGGGTTCATTCTTGTTTCGACGCTCAGCACTGTACTGGTGCTGCCCGTTGCGCTGTCTTACTGGATTTGACGCAACCCTATGCGCAGGACCAGAAATCGTTAAACTGATGATGTTTGTATTCAAAATTCTTGGTCAGTGGGTGTTTTATGGGCGATGAGAGCTCGGTCAATGTATCTCCGCAGTCCCGCGCCCGTGTGGTGCTGGCCATGACGGCCATCTGCATGATGGTCGTGGGGTTCAACACAACTGCTGTGACCACCATATTGCCCAATCTCAGGGCCGAGTTCGATTTGACCCCGTCAGGTTTGCAATGGGTGATGGCCACGTATTCCGTGACCAGCGCCACGCTTGTCTGCATCGTCAGCCGGCTGGGTGACATTACCGGCAAGATGGGTGTGTTCTTTTTTGGCATGATCGTCTTTGCAATCGGGTCTGCCTTTGCCCTGTTGGCGCAGGACGGGGCGATGCTGCTCATCGGGCGCGGCGCGCAAGGCGCGGGCGCGGCTGCTTTGTTCGGCACGTCCCTGTCATTGTTGACGGCGGCCACGCCCGAAGAGCAGCGCGCCAGCGTTACCGGCATCTGGGGGGCGATTGTCGGTCTGGCGATCGGTGTTGGGCCCATCGTCGGTGGCGCTTTCGGCCATTATGTCAGCTGGCGCGCCGTCTTTGCAGCCGACCTGGTTCTGCTGGCGGTGGCCTTCGCCATCGGGCTGCATGTCAGCAAACGGAAATACGTTCCCGATACCCGTCTTGCCGGGGCAAAGTTCGATTATGCGGGGGCCGTTGCCATTCTGTTTTTCCTCGGGCCGTTGTCCTTTGCGCTCAGCAACGGGGAAAACGGCGGGTGGACTTCGCCTTTGACACTGGTGCCGCTGGTCGTGGCGGCCGTGTCGACAATTGCCCTTGTCATCGTATCCCGCCGCAGCGACGACCCTTTGATCGAGCTTCGGTACTTTCGCCATCCGCGTTATCTGATGGCCGCGGCGGGGATGTTCTTTACTGGCTTCACGCTGTTCTGCTTCTTCGTCTATTTCAATACATTCGTCCAATCGCCCGATGCCTTTGGGTATTCGTCCATCGATGCGGGTCTGGCGATCATGCCGCTCAGCCTCAGCATGTTTGTGATCTCGGTCACCGCACCCCGCTTTCTTGCCCCCTACAGCTTTCAATGGCCGATCGCCATTGGCCTGGGGGCGATGGCCTGCGGGTTCCTGCTGCTGATGACAACAACGAACACAACGCAGTTTTCCGAAATCTGGTGGAAGTTGCTGATCGTCGGTGTCGGGTTGGGCATCTGCTTTTCGCTGTTGCCACGTCTGGGCCTGCGCCTGCTGCCCGAGCAGCATGTGGGGCAGGGTTCGGGGGTCATCAACGCCTGTCTCTATTTCGGAGCAACTCTTGGTGCCGTGGTGGGCGGTCTGGCCGAAGCGATCACCAAACGCCGAGGTCTGTCCGAGGTGATCGACGCGCTGCCTGCCGGGTCAATCCAGCGCGAGGATCTGGCCCATGCGCTGGCACATGGAACGCCGAACCAGATACAGCAATTGATCTCGGGGATGGATCCGTCTGCGGGAGATACATTGGCGAAGGCCCTGCGGGATGTGCAGGACAACGCCTTTGACAATGCCATGTTGGTTGCCGCGATTGCGGCGCTGGCCGGAATGACGCTGGCGCTGATGTTGCTGCGCGGACCGGTTCCCCCTGTACACAGTGCGGCGGAATTGACCCGCAATCCGCGACAACCAAGCTCCTAACCGCCGAGGTAAACCCCTTTCTGAGGGCGAAAAAAGACCTTCTGATCGTGTAGCTTGCCCAGAAGTTCGTGAATACGCCGCAACGTGTCTTCCCGGTCGGTCCTGCTATCCTCTGGTTCATCCGAAGCGGCATGTGACAACGAAGCGATCGAGTCGCGCAACGCCGTTTCAATCAGATCCATATCATCGACTGAAAGCTCGATCATGTCGTTGTACTGGGGCATGTCCGGGTCTCCGTGGAAGCTGAGGGTTGTTCACACGGAGTGTAACATCACTGGGTCTTTGCAAAAACGCATCTTGTCCGGTTTCGCGTCCATAAGACACATGGAAGCTTCCAGAAAAAAGGCCGCCCCCAAGGGACGGCCTTTCGAAATCGAAACAAGTCAGACTTAGAAGCCCAGACCTTCGTATTTCTTTTTGAACTTCGACACGCGGCCGCCGGCGTCCATCAGGCGCGACGAACCACCAGTCCATGCAGGGTGCACGGAGGGGTCGATTTCCAGAGCCAGCTGGTCGCCTTCGGCGCCCCAGGTGGATTTCATCTGAACCACTGTGCCATCGGTCATTTTGACGTCGATGACGTGATAATCGGGATGGATGTCTTTTTTCATCTTTCCGTTCCTTACGCTTCGGCGCCAGCCTTGGGCTTGTAGTTCGTGACCTCTGCGATACGCGCGGATTTACCGCGGCGGGTGCGCAGATAGTACAGTTTGGCGCGACGAACGCGGCCACGGCGGACAACGGTGATGCTGTCGATGTTGGTCGAATACAGCGGGAACACACGCTCCACGCCTTCGCCGAACGAAATCTTGCGAACGGTGAACGAACCGGCAATGCCATTGCCGTTGTTGCGCGCGATGCAGACGCCTTCGTAGTTCTGCACACGGGTGCGCGACCCTTCGGTCACCTTATAGCCGACACGAATGGTGTCACCGGCCTTGAAGTCGGGGATGTCTTTCCCCAGGGCGGCAATCTGTTCCGCCTCAAGCTGTGCGATAAGATCCATCGCAGGTACTCCTATATGCTCGTGGTTGGCCCACGAAGTTTGGGCACGGCCTGAGAGCTCTTGGTCTTCACCGGGTCCTGCATGCAGCCCGCCAGAGGTCAGATCGAATGTTCCTTTGGTCTGGTTTGATCTGACACATCCCCGCCGAAGAAAGCCGGGCTTTAAGCCGAAAATCAAACCAAAACACCGGAGTCGCAGAATGCGGCACCGGATTGCGGTCGTTTAAGGGTATTGAGTGCCGGGATCAAGAACAAATCGTATGGCGAAGCAGTGGGAATCCGCCTTTCGAAAATCCCACCGTTGCCACAGCGGTCAGATCAGGCATTCTGAAGGAAATTGAAAGAGCAGAAATTTCAGACAGGACCCCATGATGCGAATTGCACTTATGCTGACGATTGCAGCCGCTTTGCTTGTGTCGTGCGGACGCGGCGGCCCGAAACCGCAGGTCGTGGAACCCACGCCGGGTGTGGACAGGACAGCACCGTCCGTAATCTATCCTGATTTTGGGGACGCCGATCCGCATGACTGGGAGGGCCGTCACCCCGGCTTGTATCCGATCCACGGGCTTGACGTCTCGCGCTGGCAGGGACCGATAGACTGGCGCACAGCCAAAGCTTCGGGCGTAAGCTTTGCGTTTCTGAAAGCAACCGAAGGCGGCGATGTGGCGGATCCATTATTCGACGACCACAGGCGCGGTGCTCAGGCGGCGGGCGTGCCGTGGGGGGCTTATCATTACTATTATTTCTGCCGATCGGCCCGGGAACAGGCGCGTTGGTTCATTCAGAACGTCCCGAAAGGGGCAGATCTGCCGCATGTTCTTGACATGGAGTGGACGCCGCATTCCAAGACCTGCACGTTGCGGCCCGATGGCAGAACCGTCCGCGCCGAAGCGCAGCGCTTTCTGGACATTCTCGAACGGCATTATGGCCGGCGTCCCATCGTCTATACGACAGTGGATTTCTTTGCGGATACGGATATCGGGCGTTTGCCCAAAACCGAGTTCTGGTTGCGATCCGTCGCAGGCCATCCGCGTCAGGTCTATCCCAGAACGGTCTGGCGGTTTTGGCAATACACCGGCACCGGGCTGGTGCCGGGGGTTCAAGGCAGGGTGGATATCAACACGTTCAACGGCACCCCAGAAACTTGGGCCAGCTGGAAAGCGCGCCGCTAGTTTTTGGCTGTTCCGTAGGTTTTGATAGTGCCGCCCCCGACCAGGTGGTCCAGCCGCCGTTCGCGTTCGTCACCGAAAGCATTGCGCACCCAGAACGACTCACCCGCGCTCAGTTCGCGTCGTTCGAAACCGCGTGCACGCAGGCAGCGGTCAACCTGATCGATTTCACCCTGCGCGCGCAACTCGTCCTGAAACGGTGCGGTGACCGCAGGCCCGATGACGATGCCCCAAAGCAGGATATTGGTTGCATATCCACCGATTACGGCGCTGTTGCCGCCCTCGTCAGCTTCCTGAGAACAGGAATCAACGGCAACCTTCGCAGAGTGCAGATTGTGACCGGCTTGCGTCGGAACGGACATCCCGAGCGGTTTGGTGGTGCAGGCGGAGGCAACCAGTAACATGCCAAGAAATAGCTTTTTCATAATGCCTTCTGTTTCACTTCTTGTTGCCCAAAAAACCAATGGGGCATGGAGGTGAATAAGTTCAGGTGCGTTCAACTTCAAATGGCATTCTGACAAACATCGAAACTGAGGCATCCCGGCCACAACGCGCGGGTCTAGTCTTGGGATTCTGATCTGGATTTGACGTATTCTGCCCAGATATCAGGACGCCGTTCGCGCGTGATGTCTTTTGCCATTTTTTGCCGCCATTCCGCGATTCGGCCATGATGGCCCGACATCAGAATCTCGGGGATCGGGCGCCCTTTCCAATCTGCGGGGCGGGTATACTGGGGGTGCTCCAGCAAACCCGAGGCAAAACTTTCTTCTTCGGTCGAAGCCTGATTTCCAAGCACTCCGGGAATCAGGCGTACCGTGGCATCGATCAGGGCTTGGGCCGCGATTTCGCCGCCGGTCATGACGAAATCACCCAACGACACCTCTTGCACGCCATAATGTTCCAAAACGCGCTCGTCCACGCCTTCAAAACGACCGCACAGAAGGGTCATGCCGTCACAACGGGCAAGATTCTGCATCATGCGCTGATCCATGCGACGCCCGCGCGGGCTGAGGTAGATCAGCGGCCAGTTCCCTTGAATGCCTGCCATCGCATGTTCGATCGCGTCACCCAGAACATCGGCCCGCAGAACCATGCCCGCGCCACCCCCGGCCGGGGTGTCATCAACGTTGCGATGTTTGCCTATACCGAACTGTCGCAGATCCACTGTTTCCAGTTGCCAAAGCCCTTCCTGCAAGGCCTTACCTGTCAGGCTTTCGCCAAGAACACCGGGGAAGGCGGACGGGAACAAAGTGATGATCTTGGCTTTCCAGACCCCGTGCAGATCAGGGCTCGGCGTCATCAGCTCGCGTGGTTTCAGGGAAGGACGGATCGCCTTGCGGCCATGGGATCTGCTGGGTTTCTCTGTCATGTCTGGCGGGCCAGTTCGTTCTGTGCGGATTGAATCAGTGCTTTCTTCTGGGTGATCATGGCGGCGTCGTCCAGCGAGGATCGGTTCAGCGCCAGGATTTCCTGTAGCACATCGTCTGAAAATGTTGGCGTGCTATGTGCAGGCCCGACAAGTTGTGACGAAAGCTCGGGTGGCAGGTTCAGAAATTCGGCCAAGGGCGCACCTGCACCAAGGCGGTGGTTCTGCAACGCCTCCATCCACTCTGTTCTGACCGTGACGGATGGCAACCGATTCCGGACGGCATCAGCGGTTTCCTGAAGGGATGGCAAATGGGCAAGGTCGAAAGAAAAGGCGTCCAAATCCTGCACCATGCGTGATTTCTGCAAGTCGTGTGCCCACAGGCTCCGCAGCCATTGATCGCGGGCGCGCAAGGATATGTAGATCGTGATGTCGGTTTCATGACCCAGGAACCGACGCCGCACGACGCTGACCAGAGTTTCCGCCAATTCCGGTGCAGCACCGTAACCTTCACGCTTGTTTCTGCTGGGGCGCAAGCCTGCGAAATTCTCTTCGCTCAGGATCAGCCCCCGGCGTGCGCCGAAATCCAGATCGTCCAGAAACGCGTGCAGGTGGCTTCCAAAACCCGCCAATGTGGAATCCAGCCGGTAAAGCGAGTGACGCGTGGCGCTCTCGCTCAAGCCGCTGTTGCGCGTCTTGTAGGGCAGAACCAATGCGAAGCGGGGCCAGATCAGTTTCCGGTTTTCATGGAGGAAGGACTGTGCTGCGGTCATGCCTGTCTTGTGCAGGCCCAGATGCAGCAGGACCCGACGCATCAGATCAGGCCTTCGGGCGGGTCGGCCACGATACGGCCTTGTTCCAGATCCACCGTGGGTACAACTTGCATCGTGAAGGGTAGCAAAACAGTGGTTTTCAGGCCCGGTCCGTGCAATTCCAACAAGTCCGCGGCGCCGTGGTTCTGCACCGATTTGACCTTGCCCAGCAGGGTGCCTCCGGTGTCATAGACATCCAGCCCGATCAGATCGTTGTGGTAGAATTCATCATCGGGCAGCGACGGCAGCTGATCGCGCCTTGCGTAAAGGCGCAACCCATTCAGGGCATCCGCCTGTTCCTTGGTTTCAACGCCACCAAGGCGGGCCGCGAATCCGTTCTTGATGGTGCGCGTCAGCACCACAGGATAACGCTCTTTGCCCGCTTCATCGGTCAGCGGCGAATAGGTCTCGATATCTTCGGGAACGGCGCAAAAGCTTTTCAGCCTCACCTCGCCTCGCACACCGTAAGCCCCCGCGATGCTGCCGACGCAGATCAGATCACTCATTGGCTGCCCCAGTCGTCAAACATATCCCGTTTCTCCATTCGCCAAGCCCGTTGCAGGCTTCGCGCTGGTTGTTGCGCTCGAAGAACACGCCAACAATAAAGGCGATCAACAGCAGAATGGGAAGTCGTATCAATCCGAACATGAGGCCTTACCGTGTTTCGATCGTCAGGCCCTGCGCCCGGGTTTCCCAGCCGACCTGTTCCAGTTCAGGTGTATCCGACATCTGTTCCGGCCGGCCGACACAGAAATAGCCGATCAGGCGCCAGGTTTCAGGAACATTCAGATCGCGCTTCATCTGGTCGGGGTCCAGAATGGAAACCCAGCCCAGCCCCAGCCCTTCCACCCGAAGTGCAAGCCAGAACAAAGTGATCGCGGACACGACAGAGTAGCGCCGCATCTCGGGCATCGTGCCGGCGCCCAGCCCCAGCCCTTTTTCGGTGCTGTCGTCGCAGAAGACGGCCAGTTGCACAGGCGCTTCCTGCATCCCGGAAAGCTTCAGCCTGCTGTATAGCTGCGCCTTGTCCCCCGAGTAGCCCGTCAAAGCGTGGTCATTGGCGGTGCGAAAATTCTTCAGCGCTGCGGCCCTTGCCGCTTCGCTTTCGACGCGGATCACGCGCCAGGGTTCGCTGAGCCCCACTGAAGGGGCCAGTCGAAATGCGTCGAGGCAGCGCGCCAGCACTGCCTCGTCAATCGCATCGGTGCGGAACCGGCGCACATCCCGCCGGAGCCGCAACAACAGGTCGAACTGCGTGCGAAAATCGTCTGTAAAGGGGTGATCCCGCACGCGTGCGCCTGCTTATTCTTCTGCTGCGGCTTCTTCTGCCGGAGCAGCAGCGGCTTCGGCTGCTTCAGCGGCCTTGGCGGCTTTTTCTTCGGCGCGCTCCTGGGCTTTCTTGCCCGGAGTTCCCTTGTTGGGGTTGTTGCGCTCGGCCTTGTCACGGGCACCGGCCGCTTCCAGCATACGTGCGATACGGTCGGTGGGCTGTGCGCCCTGATCCAGCCAGTACTGGATGCGCTCCATGTTCATTTTCACGCGCTCTTCGCTGTCTTTCGGCAACAGCGGGTTGTAGGTGCCCAGTTTCTCGATGAAACGGCCATCGCGCGGCATACGGCTGTCAGCCGCAACGATGCGATAGAAAGGACGTTTTTTCGAGCCGCCGCGGGCGAGACGAATTTTCATTGCCATGGTGGTATCTCCTTTGAATGGCGTGTCCGGCGTGGGTGCCGGTTAGTTCTGGTGTTTGTTGAACCGGAGGTTCACTCTTGATGCTTCCGGTGGTGTCGGATGACTTCCTGAATAATGAAATTCAGGAAAGCCTTGGCGAAATCGGGGTCCAGATCGGCCTCATTCGCCAAGTCTTCTAACCGTGCGATCTGCGCAGCTTCGCGCGAGGGATCGGACGGGGGAAGGTCGTGTTCGGCCTTGAGCTTGCCAACGGCCTGCGTGTGCTTGAACCGCTCGCCAAGCGTATAGACGAGGATCGCGTCCAGCCTGTCGATGCTTTCGCGATGCTCTTTCAACAGCGTGGCAGCCTGTGTCACGGGGTTGGTCATTGGCCGGTCCTTTCGGTGGTCAAGTCAATCTGCGGATGGCGCCAGATCTGAGCGTGCTTGCCCAGAAGTTCGGCATTCTCAAGCTCCAGCGTTGCCCCAAGCCGTTCAGCCAAAGCGCGCGAACGATCATTTGCATGGGCGATGTACGAGATCACGCCGTTCAGGCCCTGATGCCGGGCGGCATGATCACGCGCAGCCGATGCAGCTTCAAAGGCCAGCCCCTTGCCTTCGGCTTCTTCCATCAGGGTCCAACCCAGTTCCGGTTCGGCCCAGCCCGGCACGTAGATCATTCCGGCCCAGCCAACGAATGTGCCGCGGGCCTTTTCGGTCAGGTGCCACAGGCCATAACCCCGCAGCGCCCAATGACCCAGCCGGTTCGACAATGAGCTCCAGCATTCGCGCGCATCCCTGGGACCGCCCACCATATGGCTGCGCTCGGTCGCGAAGAATGCGGTCATCGCGGGCAGGTCATCCAGATGCGGCGCGCGCAGGATCAGGCGTTCGGTTTCAATTGTGGGAATGGTGAAAGAGGTCATGCGTATGCCTCCATTCCGCCATTCACCAGATCCGAGGGCGCCGGGTGCCGCCAGATTTCGGATTTTCCGAACTTGGGGTGGTCATAGTGATACTCGAACTGCGCGCCCAGACGCTTGGCCACGGCCTTGCTGGCGTGATTGTCCAGGTCGATCAGTGAGATCGCGGTTTCCCAGCCCAATACATCATAGGCGTAGGCACGTGCGGTCAGCGCGGCCTCGGTCGCATAGCCCTTGCCGGTGGCGTGGTTCAACAGGGTCCAGCCAACTTCGGGTTCCGGCCAGCCTTCGGGAAACCAAAGCCCGATCCGCCCGACATAGGTGCCGGTGTCTTTTTCATCGACGCTCCAATACCCATAGCCGCGCAAGGCCCAGTGCCCCAGCAGCGAGGCGACCACCCGCCATACCTCATCTTTGCGCAGAGGGCCGCCGACGAACTTGGCCGCATCGCTTGCAAAGAAGGCAGTGTCCGCGTTGACATCAGCCTCGGACGGTGCGTGCAGGATCAGGCGTTCGGTTTCCAGCGTCGGGATCGGCATCGCGAATGTCATGCCTGCACCTCGCGGTAGCGCCAGACATGCTGGGTTGGCCCAAAGGCGCTTTCTGCATCGGCATCGCGCGCTGCGCCCAGTCGTTGGGCAAGCGCGTTCGAACGGGTGTTGGATTGCGAAACATAGCTTACGAACTGCCCCGATCCGAGCAGGTCAAATCCGAAATCACGCACGGCGGCGCAAGCCTCGGTGGCATAGCCCTGCATCCGGTGTTCAGCGCCGAACATATAGCCAAGTTCCGGCTCGTGATCGTCCCATTCCAAACCCAGAACGACGAAGCCAATTGCCCGATCATCACCCTTGAGCGTGACCGTGAACAGGCCGTGACCATGTAGAAGCCAGCCCGCGGTATAATAGGAAAACTCGGTCCACGCGGCTTGCGGGGCGTCGCCAAAGCTGTCCTCGCAGATCGACGTCCACACCGGCAGGTCTTCCAGAGTGGGCACGCGCAGTACCAGCCGCCGGGTCTGAATGACCGGCAGGGCTGCGCGATATTGCGCTGCTGCCATCGCCGCCTTTCCGGACGGGGGCTGGGTACAGCGTGCGGGGGTCACTTTTTCTTTCCGAACCCGCTCAGGCCCGGTGGCAGACCCATGCCGCCACCCAGACCGGGCATCTTGCCGCCCATGGCCTTGGCCGCCTGTTCCAGCGCCTTGGGATCCATGCCTGCGGCCATGTCCTCGGGGCTGGGGCCGCCTTTGCCGAACATGCCTTTCATGGCCTGTTTCAGCATCTTGCCTTTGCCCATCTTGCCCATCTTCTTCATCATGTCCGACATCTGCCGGTGCATCTTGAGCAGCTTGTTGAGGTCGCTGACCTCCATCCCGGACCCCGCCGCGATACGCTTTTTGCGGCTGGCCTGAAGGATCTGCGGGTTCGCGCGTTCGCGCTTGGTCATCGACTGGATCATGGCGATCTGCTGGCGCAGAATCCTGTCGTCCAGACCGGCCTGATCCATCTGCTTGGCCATCTTGCCCATGCCCGGCATCATGCCCATCATGCCCTGCATGCCGCCCATCTGGATCATCTGTTCCAGCTGCATCTTCAGGTCGTTCATGTTGAACTGACCCTTGACCATGCGCTTCATCATGCGCTCGGTCTGTTCCATCTCCATCGTTTCCTGGGCCTTTTCGACCAGGGCAACGATGTCGCCCATGCCCAGAATCCGACCGGCGATCCGGTCCGGCTCGAAAGTTTCGAGCGCGTCCATCTTCTCGCCCAGACCGACAAAGCGGATCGGCTTGCCGGTCACGGCGCGCATCGACAGGGCCGCACCGCCGCGCCCGTCACCGTCCATCCGGGTCAGGACCACGCCCGAGATGCCGACCTTGGCGTCGAACTCCTCGGCCACCTCGACGGCGACCTGACCGGTCAGGCCGTCAACCACCAGCAGCGTCTCGCGCGGGTCAACGGCGTTGCGGACCTGCTCGACCTCGTCCATCAGAACCTCGTCGATATGCAGACGACCCGCGGTGTCCAGCATATAGACGTCATAGCCGCCCAGCGTTGCCTGTTGCTTGGCGCGTTTGGCAATATCGACCGGTTTCTGGCCCGGCACGATCGGCAGAGTGTCCACACCAACCTGCGTGCCCAGAACCGCCAGCTGATCCATCGCCGCCGGGCGGTAGACGTCCAGCGAGGCCATCAGGACCTTCTTGCCCTCTTTCTCTTTCAGACGTTTCGCCAGCTTGCCGGTGGTCGTCGTCTTGCCCGAACCCTGCAAGCCGACCATCAGGATCGGGGCAGGCGGGTTGTCGATCTTCAGCGCACCGGGGTCTTCCTCGCCACGCAGGGTGTCAACCAAAGCGTCATGCACGATCTTGACGACCTGCTGGCCGGGGGTGATCGACTTGGTGACTGCCTGACCGGTGGCCTGGCTTTGAACTTTCTTGACGAATTCCCTTGCAACCGGCAGCGAGACGTCGGCCTCAAGCAGGGCAACGCGGACCTCACGCAGGGCGGTTTTGACGTCTTCTTCGGACAGGGCACCCTGTTTGGTCAACCGGTCGAAGACGCCAGAGAGGCGTTCGGATAGATTTTCAAACATGCCTGCGGCCTCCTTAGCCGGTTCTGGTTTGGCGCCCCTTAGATAAGGGCAGACGGGTCAATGCACAAACGCCCCCACGGGCGAAACTCGCTGGTGGGGGGCGATCCCTGAACGACTCAAGGGACCGGAAGATCGAAAGGCTTCCGGATGTTGGGGCGTCATCTACGCCTCTGGGCCGTGTGAGTCAAGATAAGCTATGTGAGTGTCACATTGCGGGCTATTCTGCGTGATTGAAGCTGAGGGAGGGGGCGATGAAGAATGGTCTGCCGCGAAAGACGACCGACTATGTCGGCGAAGTGACCAACACCGATATATGGTCCGGATTCGAGATCCGGCCCAGCGACGTCTTTGTGTGCACACCGCCCAAATGCGGCACCACTTGGACGCAAACACTGGTGCGCATGCTCATCACCGAAACGGCCGACCCCAGTGTGTACGACAACAGGGTCTCACCGTGGCTTGATTGCAGTTTTCGCGATCGGGTCGCGCAGGCGGATGAACTGAGCGCGCAAAGACATCGGCGCTGTATCAAGACACATACCCCGCTTGATGGCATCGTGTTCTCGCCAAATGCGCAATACTTGGTTGTTCACCGCCATCCGGTTGACGTTCATTTTTCAATGCGCCGCCATGTCGAGAATATGAAACATGACTGGCTTGATTACCTGTTCCCTGACGATCTGTCGGAAGCTTTCGACATGTTTTTGAACCGGCCCGCGTCATCCAAGGGCACAGATGACCTGACCCTCAGATCGATCATTCATCACTTCCATTCCTTTTGGAAGTATCGCGACCTGCCCAACATTCATTTTCTGCACTATGCCGAGCTGAGCCGGGATCTTCCGGGACAGGTCGCGCGGCTTGCCCGGATCATGGACATCGAAATTGACCCGGACCTGGTCAAAGACATAGCCGAGGCCGGCAGTTTCGGATCAATGAAAAACAACGCCATACGTCTGGAGCAAACCCCCGGATTCACCAGTGGGTTTCACGACTTTGCGCAGTTCTTCTCTTCGGGCACAAGCAACAAGTGGGAAGGCAAACTGACCGAGCAGGACATGGCGCGATATGACGCCTGCATGTCCCGGCTGGTCTCAGCCGAAGAGCGCTTGTGGCTGGAACGCGGCCTGGCGTCTTAGTTTGTCCCGACTGCGCGACGGTCTTGGCCGGGCTTAGATGGAAGCCAGTCGTTCACCGCCTCGGCCAACCGGTGAGAGCCGGAGCCGCTGGAAAACGCTTCGACAATGGGATGGCGACCCGCGCTCATGCCTTTCTCAAGAACAAGGACCGGGCGATACAGCGTCGAGGTGCCGTTTTTGCCACGGGATGTCGTGCTTTCGATTTCTGCGTGGGACAGGTTGGACAGTTTGTGTTCAACCGCTTCATAACCAAAAACCGATTGGCGGCGGATCAGGATACTGTCCTTGTTCCGATCCAGAATGACCTGAACCCGTCTTACGAAAACACAAAACGCACCAAACCCAAGACCGCCTCCGCCAAGGGCAAAGATCAGGCCGAACCAGATGCCTTCGCCGCCCGTGCTCATCAGAAAGATACCGGGGCCGACAAAGGCCAGAATGAAAATGACCAGCGTGATGCCGATGAACCAGGGCGTATTGGCGATGATCAGTTGGTTCGGGGTGTCTCGGGTCACTTTCATGGCGGTACGCTAGCACCGTTCCAACACCCTGTTCCAGTTTGTTTCATCACCGTCTTGCGTGAAATCAGGCTGAAACGCGCAGGGCCAGCGCAGCACCGTCCTTGATCTCGGGCAGTGTGGTTGGCGGGGTCAAGGCCAGGTTCGGCACGCCAGACGCTGACTGCGCCTGTGATGCGCGCGATCTGCATTCTGGGTGGTATCACCCGGGCAATTGTATCTCTCGCGCTTGAATTCCAAGTTTTGTTGCGCGATGAGCAATCCAAAAAAGCGAGGGCTTCATGGACGCTTCATCCACCCATCAGGACACTTTGCCGCTGAGTTCGGACGCATTGCTTGCGCAGATGGAAGATTGGGGGCTGACCTATCGCCTGCATACCCATGTGCCATTGCGTACGGTCGAGGATGCAAAGGTGGTCGAAGACCAGTTCATGACACCCGGAGAGAACGCGCTGCGGGTCAAGAACCTGTATCTGCGCGACAAGAAAAAGCGCAACTATCTGGTGACCTTGGAACAAAGTCGCGAGATTGATCTCAAGGCTTTGGGGGCCGAGTTGGGCATAGGCAACCTGTCCTTCGGCTCGGCGGACCGGCTGTTTCAGAATCTCGGCATACGTCCCGGCGCCGTCAGTCCGCTGGCGATGATCAACGGTGTTCAGAATGATGTCAGGTTCTTCATGGATGCGGCGGCACAGCAGGCCGAGGTGATTTACATGCACCCCCTTGTCAACGACCGCACCGTGGCCCTGACGCGGGCCGACATGATGGCCTTTTTCGTTCGCATCGGCTGCGCGGTCACGTGGTTGCCCTGATTACATCAGCGCCTCTTTCAATGCGGCGGCAACATGCGCGGCTGACGGGTTGACGAACAGATGCCCGTCAGCTTCGAACACCGGATCGTCCAGGTGGTTGGGAAAAGCCAGTGGAAGCTCGGTACAGGCCAGCAGGATCGCGGTTCCGGGGCTGGCGTGCTTGTCGCAAAACGCCAGCAGTCTGGCGCGGGCGATGTCAGACGCACCACCGTAGAAATCACTGTCGATCATGGCCTGCATCTGGGAAATCTCGGGTTCGGGCAACCGTTCATTCGCGGCAATGCCTTCGGCGGCCAGTCGGTTCGCATAGTTGGTGGCCTGCATTGTCACGGTGGTTCCCAGGACCAGAGCCCGTGATGCGCCGGTACCTGCCGTCGCCTCGGCGGTTGCGTCAAAGATGCTGAGGATCGGCATCGAGACACCCTGCCGTATCGCGTGAAGCCGCGCATGGGGGGTGTTGGACGCGATAATGCCAAAATCGCACCCGGCGCGTTCGAGAGTCAGTAGGGCGTCGCGGAACACCGCGTCAAAATCCGCCCAGCTTGCCTCATCACCGGCGACACCGCGCAGGGCGCGCGTTCTGGCCTGCGTAACGGATTCGATGGTCATCGGTGGGATCGGCAAAGGCGAACCATGGCCGCGTTCCGCGTGATAACGCCCGGCCCCTTCGGCAATCGCCCGGTAATAATCGACGGTCGAGGCCCAGCCCACACCGCCCAGAATGCCGATTTTCTTCATGTGGCCCATCCAGTCTGCCTGTTTGCTCGCATGCAGACTGGACGTTTCCACGCTCGTTGGCCAGAGGCGATCAGGCTGCAAGCTCCGCAACCGCCTTGTGGGCATTTTCCAGCGCCGCATCCGGGTTCACGGCCATCTGATCCGCGGCGATGACGTCAACGTCATGAATGCCGATGAAACCCAGAACGTGGCGCGCGTAATTGGTGGCGAAATCAGCTTCGGATCCGACGGGAACGCCGCCCGATGCGATGGCCAGAATCGCACGTTTCCCTTCCAGCAGGCCTTTGGGGCCGTTTTCCGTGTAGGAAAAGGTCAGGCCCGCGCGCGCCACGAGGTCGACCCAGGCCTTGAATGCGGCAGGCACCGAAAAGTTGTAGATCGGCAGGCCGATGACGATGGTGTCGGCCTCTTGCAGTTCGGTAACCAGTTCGTCCGACAGGGCCAGCCGGTCGCGCTGTAGATCGTCGCGCTGCTCGGCGGGGGTGAAATTGGCGGCGATCCAGTCTTCTGTCAGCAGGGGCAGGGGGGTGGCCAGATCGCGGCGGATGATGCGGTCTGCGCCCAGTTGCTTGACCACACGGTCAGACAGATCGCGCGTGGTCGAGTTCACGCGGCGGGCGGATGAGTCGATGTGAAGGATCGTTTTGGTCATTGTTTTAGTCCTTTTGGTCAGGGGAATCTTGTCCTGCGCCCAATATGATTGTTGCGTTGATGAACAAAACTCGGATACATCAACAGTTATTGTTGGAAATTGCACAGTGACGACATTGCCATGGATAATTGGGATGAGGTGAGAACCGCCTATCAGGTGGCACGCATGGGGACGGTCAGCGGCGCGGCAGAGGTTCTGGGTGTTCACCACGCCACCGTGATCCGTCACATTGATGCGATCGAGGCGCGATTGGGTGTCAAACTGTTCCAGCGCCATGCCCGCGGGTATACGCCGACCGAAGCAGGCGACGATCTGTTGCGCGTGGCACAGGCGACCGAAGATCAGTTCAACCAGCTTGTCGGCCGGATGAAGGGACGCGGAGACGATGTCTCGGGTGAATTGGTCGTGACATCCCTGGGGTCTCTTGCCCCGTTGGTGGTGCCGACGCTCACCGCGTTTCAAAAGATGCATCCGGACCTGATCGTGCGATACCTGACGGGCGACCGGCTGTTCCGGTTGGAATACGGTGAGGCGCATGTGGCGATCCGCGCCGGATCGGCCCCCGATCAACCCGACAATGTCGTCCAGCCTTTCCGACAGGAGGAAGTTGGTCTTTATGCCAGCGCCTCGTACATCGAACGGTTCGGCAAGCCATCCGGAATCGAAGATTTTGCACGCCATCACTTCGTCAGTTCTGATGATGAGACCAGCCGCGCGCCGTTCACACGCTGGTTGCGCGCGACGGTACCCGCCGATCGCATCACCTTCCGCTGTACCAACAACTTCTGCATGCGCGAGGCCGTTCTGGCCGGTGCCGGCATCGGCTTCATGGCCCGTTGGGAGGCTGCCCGCCACGACAATCTGGTCGAGGTGATTGATCCGCTGCCGGAATGGTTCGGCAATCTGTGGCTGGTGACCCACGTGGACTTGCACCGCACCACCAAGGTACAGGCGTTCCTGAGCTTTTTGAAAGAAGAAGCCAAAGGCTGGCAGCCATGAGCCCGCAGATGCGTGGCCATCTGGCCATGCTTGCCTTTTCAGCCCTTGTTGCAGGCAGCTTTTCGCTGGGGTCCATGATCGCCAACGAAATCGCGCCAGCCGCCCTGAATGCGGTTCGCTTTGCGATTGCCGCTGCCGTGATTGGTTTGGCCGCCCTGGCGACAACCGGCCTGCCGCGCAGCGCTGCGCAGGCCCCTTGGCGCTATCTGGTGCTCGGGGCTTTGTTCGCCACCTATTTCGTCCTGATGTTCTATGGGTTGCAAACCGCCCCACCTGTCAGTGCGGCAGCGGTGTTCACCCTGACACCAGTTGTCTCTGCCATGGCGGGGTGGGTCTTGTTGCGCCAAATCACGACGCCGCGCATGGCGCTGGCCCTGACCATTGGCGCTGTGGGGGCGCTTTGGGTGATTTTCCGGGCCGATTGGCAAATGTTCCGCGCCTTTGAAATCGGTGGCGGCGAAATTATCTATTTCTGGGGCTGCGTCGCCCATGCGATCTATACGCCCATGATACGCAAGCTGAACCGAGGAGAGCCCGCCGTGGTATTCACCTTCGGTACGCTGGTCGCCGGGTGTCTGTTGTTGGTCGTGTTCGGCTGGTCCGAGCTGATGGCAACCGATTGGGCCGGGCTTCCGGCTATTGTCTGGATCGGCCTGTTCTACATTTCGTTCTTTGCAACGGCAGCCAGCTTCGTGCTGGTGCAGTTTTCTTCCTTGCGGCTGCCGTCGGCCAAGGTCATGGCCTATACCTATCTGGTTCCCAGCTGGGTCATTCTGTGGGAGATTGCGCTGGGCAAAGGCGTGCCAACCGGTTTGATCCTGGGTGGTGTGGCGCTGACAATCATCGCCCTGCTGATGTTGTTGAAAGAGGAAGTCGCGCCCTCGGTGCCAGAGCGCCGCGCCATGGAATAAGCCACATCATCGCTAGAAAAGACCCGGCAGATCCAAGATGCATTCCAGTGGTGGAATTTGTTGAGCCAGATCAAGGCACCCCTGTGGGCCCTTCCATAACCTCTTTGGCAGGCAAATGGAGGAGATCATGTTCAAACATATCATGTTGCCGGTTGACCGGCATCTACCGCCCGAAGTTCGCAAAGCAGCCGATGTTGCCGGGCAGGTTGCAAAGTGGCAGAGCGCCAAAATCACTCTGGTCAGCGTCACCGGGGCCCATATGGGTGAATCCTCGGAAACCGAGGCCGAGATCGACAAGGAATTGGCGGAGTTCACCGAACAGTTGGCCGCAGAAAGTGGATCAGACGTTTCGATGCGCAAAATCCACTCGGTCGACGTTGCCGCTGAGGTGGACAGCGATCTGACCCGCGCGGCCGAGGAGATCGGCGCAGATCTGGTCATTGTCGGCACCCACGCGCCCCGGATCACCGACTATATTTTTTCCAGCCACGCCGGTTTTCTGGCGAAACACGCCAGCATGTCTGTTTTTGTGGTGCGCTAGGCCTCGCCCGACTTTGGCAGTTCAGCTTCCAGAAACCGTTCGAACGCGTCCAGATTGACGGGCTCGAATTGTCCGAACCCCTGCATCCAGACCGAAGCGGCGCGCAAGGCGTCGGGTTCCAGCTTGCACCATTTTACCCGCCCGCGTTTTTCCTGACTGATCAGACCGGCCTTGGTCAGTATGACCAGGTGTTTGGAGATCGCCGCCAGCGACATCTCGAACGGTTCGGCCACATCCGTCACCGCCATGTCATCCTCCAGCAGCATCGCCAGAATGGCGCGGCGGGTGGGGTCGGCGAGGGCTGCAAAGACGGTGTCGAGATCGTTGGACATGCGTCCGCTCAACCATAGCCGCCGGGATTGGTCAACCATTTGGTTGAATATGCGGATTCAGGGCTTTGGCGGCGCAATGGTGGCCCTCGAAACCAATGACACGCCCCGGGACTTCTGAAAACCAAAGCATTTTCAACGATCTAGGCTGCGTCAATGAGGGCATTCAAGGTCGTTGACTCTGCGCGCTTCGCGCCTTAGCACCATGCCCAAGTTTGTACGAGGGAAACGCCCGTGACCGATGATGACCAAAAGCAGCGTATGGCGCAGCTTGAGGCCAAGATCGAAGCGGCGAAAAAGGCCAAAGCGCCAAAGCCTCGTGCGGATGCTGACGTGTCCGGGGGTGAGCTTGCCTGGCGGATGGTCATCGAAATGGTATCCGGTCTGGGGATCGGATTTGGCATCGGATACGGGCTGGACAGCCTGCTCGGGACGATCCCGATCTTTCTGGTGCTGTTTACATTGCTGGGCCTTGTCGCGGGCGTGAAGGTTATGCTCCGCAGCGCGAAAGAGGTTCAAGAGAAACAAACGGCGGCAACGGCTGCCGAGAAGGACGAGAGGGACTGAACGTGGCAACCGAGACCACCGCAGCAGAAGGCAGCAGCCTGGTATTCCACCCGATGGATCAGTTCATCGTCAAGCCGCTGTTCGGCGATGGTGCAGTAGGCATGTTCACCGTCACCAACGTGACCCTGTGGTTGTTCTTTGCGGTGCTGGCCATAATCGCTCTGCTGGTACTGCCCACCTCGAAACGCGCCATCGTTCCGACCCGTATGCAGTCGGTGGCCGAGCTGGCCTATGGCTTCATCTACAAGATGCTGGAAGACATCTGCGGCAAGGAAGGCGTGAAATACTTCCCCTATGTCATGACCCTGTTCATGTTCATCGTCTGCGCGAACTTCCTGGGGCTGATCCCGACCTCGTTCACCACCACGTCGCATTTTGCCGTGACCATCCCGCTGGCGCTGGCTGTGTTCCTGACCGTGACCGTGCTGGGTTTCGTGAAAAACGGCGCCGCATTCCTCGGTCTGTTCTGGGTCTCCAGCGCGCCTCTGGCGCTGCGCCCGATCCTGGCGATCATCGAGCTGATCTCGTACTTCGTGCGTCCGGTCAGCCACTCCATTCGTCTTGCCGGAAACGTCATGGCTGGCCACGCGGTTATCAAGGTTTTCGCAGGCTTCGCCGCGATTGCCGTGATCTCGCCCGTGTCGGTTCTGGCGATCACCGCTATGTATGGTCTTGAGGTCCTCGTGGCCTTCATTCAGGCCTACGTATTCACCATTCTGACCTGTGTTTATCTGAAAGATGCGCTGCATCCGTCGCACTAAGGTCCGATACCCCAACATCGAAACTTCCAATTCGTAAGGAGATACATCATGGAAGGCGATCTCGCACACATCGGCGCAGGCCTGGCAGCAATCGGTTCCGGCGCAGCCGCAATCGGGGTGGGCAACGTAGCAGGCAACTTCCTGGCCGGCGCCCTGCGCAACCCTTCGGCGGCTGCTTCGCAGACCGCAACCCTCTTCATCGGTATCGCGTTCGCAGAAGCCCTGGGGATCTTCGCATTCCTGGTCTCGCTGCTGCTGATGTTCGCCGTATAATCTGCGGAACCTGATCCTTACGCGCAGGTGGGTCCAAGCCATAGCGGCCCACCTGTTGTAAAGACAAGTTTCCGACGGAGGATATCATGGCGACTGAACCCCTTACAAAAGAGGTAGCTGGCTCGTGCGTCGACTCCTATGGCTCTGCCATCGGGATGCCGCAGCTCTGCTTCGATTGGTTCCCCAACCAGATTTTCTGGCTGGTCATTACGCTGGTCGTCATCTTTCTGGTCCTGTCGCGCGTGGCTCTGCCCCGCATCGCGGCAATCCTGGCTGAACGTCAGGGGACCATTACAAATGACCTGGCTGCGGCCGAAGATCTGAAGGCCAAGGCGGTCGAGGCCGAAGAGGCCTATAACAAGGCGCTGGCCGATGCCCGTGCCGAAGCGCAGCGTATCGCTGCCGAAGCACGCGCTGAAATTCAGGCTGGACTGGATGACGCGATTGCCAAGGCGGATGCGGAAATCGCTGCCAAGGCGGCTGAATCGGAAAAGGCAATCGCCGAAATCCGTGCCGGTGCGCTGGAAAGCATTCAAGTGGTTGCCAAGGATACGGCGGCTGAACTGGTCACCGCACTGGGCGGCGAGGCAGATGCCAAAGCCATCGACAGTGCAGTAGACGCACAGACGAAAGGATAAGTGACATGCGGAACACTCTTGCCCTTATCCTGACCGTTGGTGCCGCCAGCCCCGCGCTGGCTGCAAGCGGCCCGTTCTTTTCGCTTGGCAATACCGACTTTGTTGTCCTTCTGGGCTTCATCGTCTTCATCGCGGTCCTGTTCTACTTCAAGGTCCCCGGTATGATCGGTGGCGCGCTGGACAACCGTGCCGAAGGCATCAAATCTGAACTGGACGAAGCCCGTGCTCTGCATGAAGAAGCCCGCAGTTTGCTGGCCTCGTACGAGCGCAAGCAGCGTGAAGTTCAGGGGCAGGCCGATGCGATCGTCGCGGCAGCGAAGGAAGACGCGGCCTTGGCGGCAGAACAGGCGAAAGCTGACTTGGAAAAGTCGATCGAGCGTCGTCTGGCCGCAGCTCAGGACCAGATCGCTTCGGCCGAAGCGTCTGCACTGAAGGAAGTGCGTGATCAGGCCGTATCGGTTGCGGTTTCGGCGGCCAGCTCGGTTCTGGCAAAGCAAATGACCGCAGCGCAGGCCAACAAACTGATCGATGCATCGATTGCAGACGTGGATGCCAAGCTGCACTGACGGGTGACCCCGACAGACACGCGATACAGACGACCCGAGAGCTTTTGGCTGTCGGGTCTTTTGTTTTCGTCGTGCTTCTGCTTCTGTTGTTTCAAACACTCCGAATCCTACGACCTGCCGGGGATCAGGTTGATAGGGGCGCTCTGATGAGAGCGTGACAATAACAGGGAAAGACAGGCGGTGTCAGGCAACGCAGTTTCGATGAATATTGTCGGCGTCGTCCGAAATGGCGGGTCAGCGCTGATCGACACGATCAACAGAATCGAAAACCTGTCTGCGCAGTTGCACCGGTTCACCGTCACCATTGCCACGAACGACAACACGGACGGTACGGATCAAGTGTTGTCCGACTATGCGGGTCAAAGCCGGTATGTTGATATCCTGCAGCTGGATGGTCTTGCGTCAGAATTGCCAAACCGGGTCGAGCGTATCACGGCGGCCAGAAATGCAGTTCTCAAAAAACTCGAGGATCAGGACACGGACCTGGAGTTGACGCTGGTGTTGGATCTGGATGGTCCGAATACCTGCCTGGATGCCCAGGCGGTTCTGACAGCAGCGCAGCGGGTCGCCCCGTTGTGGGAGGGTGTTTTCGCCAACCCAAAACCAGCATATGACGATATCTACGCTTTGCGTTGTTCGGGTTGGTGTGATGAAGACGTGTGGCAACGCATTCAAAGCACGCGCCGGCCGCTGTTCGGGCGTCGCAAGTGGCGCCGGTCTGTCATGAAGTCCGCTGTTTTTGACCGCCAGTTTCACATTCCTGCCGATACGCCCCTGATCCCGGTCGACAGCGCATTCGGCGGCGCCGGTTTGTATAAATCCCGCGCGCTGCGAGGGTTGCGCTATACTTGCCGGGACGAAAAAGGCCAACAGGTGTGCGAACATGTAATGCTGCACAAACGTCTGAGAGATCGCGGCGCAAGGCTGTTCATCGACCCGGCGCTGACGACACTGGCCGCGGAGAACCGTCTGGGAGAAGGCAGCGGCGCGCCGTTCCCCCGACATCTGCTGCCAGCCGCGTCAGGCGCTGCCTAGTCCCGGCCTTGCCCTGCCATGTCTGCAAAATCCGGACCGCGCTCAGCCCCGCCCGGTTTCGTGTTGCAGCCTTTGTTGCGCGATAGCTTCGTTCCGATCGGCCTTTTGCTGGTCCGCCATGCAGCGTTCCACAAAATCCAAATGGCGTTCGATTGCATTTCGGGCGGCCAGAGGATCACGCTCTTGCAGCGCCGCATTGATGGCGCGGTGCTGATCCAGGATGGCCTCGCGGGTGGCGCGCTGACGGAACATGGTCTGACGGTTGTAGAACACCCCCTGCACCAGAAGGTCATACATCGACCGCATCATGTGCAGCATCACCACATTGTGGCTGGCTTCGATGATGGCCATGTGGAACTCGGCGTCCAGCTGCGCCTCGTCATTCGCGGCGTTTCGGTTGTGGGCCGCCTGCATCTTGTCAAAGATCGCCTGAACGACCTTCAGGTCGCTGTCTGACCCCAGGCGCGCCGCCCGTTCCGCCGCCAGCCCTTCCATGTCACGGCGAAAGGACAGGTAATCGAATACGGCTTCTTCATGGCTGCCAAACAGGCGGATCAGTGCCGGTGAAAAGGCAGAACCCAGAACCTCGGCCACATAGATCCCGGATCCGGCTTTCGCGGTCAAAAGGCCCTGTTCCTGAAGGTCGGAAATCGCATCTCGCAGGGACGGGCGCGAAACGCCCATGCGCTCTGCCAACTCCCGCTCGGATGGCAGGCGCTCGCCGGGGCGCAGGATGCCTCGCAGGATCAAAAGCTCGATCTGGCGAACGACTGCGAGCGACAGCTTTTCCGTCTGAACTTTGTGAAATGGCATCTCATCTTCCGAAATTGGTCAATTCATTTGACCATGGACGTCGGTGCTGTTCAAGAATCCCCGGTCGCATCCATTGAAAAATAAGGTCAGTAATGTTGACTTTAATAGTGGAGAGCTTAGGCTGCACCGAATTGAGATCGGAGGAGCCTCATGTCCCAACACCCTTTGTTTGCCACCCGGGCCTCGCGAATGAAAGCGTCAGAGATTCGCGAATTGCTGAAGCTGCTTGACCAACCCGGCATCATTTCGTTTGCCGGTGGGATTCCTGATCCCGCACTGTTTCCCGCCGATGCGTTTGCACAGGCGTTTCAGCAGGCCCTGGGGCCGGATTTGCAAGCGCAGGCGCTGCAATATTCGGTCAGCGAAGGCTATGTCCCATTGCGGCAGTGGCTGGCGCAGCACATGCGCGAAATCGGGGTGGCCTGTGACATCGACAACATCCTGATCACCTCGGGGTCACAGCAGGCGCTGGACTATCTGGGCAAGCTGTTCCTGTCCCCCGGTGACACGGCCCTGGTCGGGTGGCCCACTTATCTGGGCGCGCTGGCTGCATTCAACGCCTACGAGCCACGCTTTGACCGGCTCAATGGCAATCAGGGGGCCAAGGAATACAAGGCCGCAGCGGGCGCAGGCGCAGTGAAATTTGCCTATCTGTCGGCGGATTTTGCGAACCCGACAGGAGAAACCGTGGACTTGCAGGGCAGAGAGGCTCTGCTGGATCTGGCCGAGGAACTGGATTGCGCGTTGATAGAGGACGGAGCCTATCAGGCTCTGCGCTATGACGGGGATCCGATCCCCCCCATACTGTCATTGGAGCAGGCCCGCAAAGGGTCAATCGAGGACTGTCGGACGATCTATTGCGGCAGTTTCTCGAAAACGCTGTCGCCGGGTTTGCGTATGGGATGGGTCGTTGCGTCCAAGCCAGTCATTTCCCAAATGGTGCTGTTGAAACAGGCAGCTGACCTTCATTCCGCGACCATCAACCAGATGGCTGTGCATCAGGTGGCGCAGGCCTGTTTCGACACCCATATTCCGAAAGTACGAAATGTCTATCGCGCCCGTCGTGATGTGATGCTGAACGCCATGGACCAGCATATGCCTGACGGGGTGGATTGGACACGTCCCGAAGGGGGGATGTTCATCTGGGTCACGTTGCCCGAGGGGATGGTTGGCTCTGACCTGCTGGCGCGTGCGCTGGACACCGTCAAAGTAGCTTTTGTTCCGGGGCAGGCGTTTTTCCCGGATGGCAGCGGGGCAAACACGATCCGTCTCAGTTTTTCGAATTCTGACGAGGCGACAATACGCGAAGGCATTCGCCGGCTGGGAGAGGTGCTGCGGGCCTGACGTCCGGAAAGGTTCTGTTAACCAAAATGCTGCAACTCTGCGGCATGATCCGGTTTCTCGCACCTCTGTTGCTGGCCGCCTGCGCCGCCGGTACTCCGCATTTCCGTGACGTTCCCGCCACGCGCGTGGCTGTGAATGGCAGTGTCTTCGATGTACGTGTGCGCGGCGACCTGGCCGAGGCTGTGCGGATCAACGCGCAATACGCCCCTCGGCTGGGCCCGGTCCGGGATCGCGCCGCTTTGGCGATGGCGCAGGTTTCGGGATGTCCGATTCTGGACGTGCTGGGGGACGCAGCCGTGACCGTTGGGGTTTTGGGGTGTGACCGTGATGTGGGTGAGCGGCTTTTGCTGACGGCCGTCTCGACCCCCAATTACGAATGCATCGACTTTGGTCTTTATGAAAACGTCGGTGGGGAAAACGGGTATCAGGTCTTTGAATGCACGCCGTATTGAGATGCGCGCGTTCTTGCGTTTTTCGGCAAGATGTTGTGGATAACTCGGGCTGATATCCCATATCCTGCGCAACTCCGTTGACTCAGACCCCATCCCTTGCGCAGACTTCCAATGCAAAGGAATCATGGGGCACGCAGCCATTGCGTTTCAGCAAGCTCAAACTGACCGGCTTCAAAAGCTTTGTTGATCCGACCGATTTGATCATCGCGGACGGGTTGACCGGTGTGGTGGGCCCGAACGGTTGCGGCAAGTCCAACCTTCTGGAAGCTTTGCGTTGGGTGATGGGCGAAAACCGCCCCAAATCCATGCGCGGTGGCGCGATGGAAGACGTGATCTTTGCCGGGGCCGCCACGCGGCCCGCGCGCAACTTTGCCGAAGTTGTCCTGACCATGGACAACTCGGAACGTCTGGCGCCGTCGGGGTTCAACGACAGCGATCAACTGGAAATCGTTCGCCGCATCACCCGCGATGTGGGCAGCGCCTACAAGACGAACGGCAAAGACGTTCGTGCGCGTGATGTGCAGATGTTGTTTGCCGATGCTTCGACCGGTGCGCATTCGCCCGCGTTGGTCGGACAGAACCGCATTGCCGAGTTGATCAACGCCAAGCCGCGCGCCCGTCGCCGCATTCTGGAAGAGGCCGCCGGGATCTCGGGCCTGTATCAGCGTCGCCATGAGGCCGAGCTCAAGCTGAAAGGCACCGAAGCCAACCTGACCCGCGTCGATGACGTGCTGGAGCAGTTGGGCGGGCAACTGGCCCAGCTTGCGCGTCAGGCCCGTCAGGCGGCCCGCTACCGCGAAATTGGCGAACAGCTGCGTCAGGCCGAGGGGATGCTGCTGTATCGACGCTGGAAAGAGGCCGACATGGCCCGCCAGCAGGCCGAAGAAAAACTGCGTGAGCGGATCACCGAAGCCTCCCGTGCCGAGGCTGAAGCCCGCGCTGCCGCCGCAAAACGTGCCGAGATCGAGGAAACCCTGCCGCCGCTGCGCGAGGAGGAGGCCATTGCCGCCGCCGTGCTGCAACGCCAGCAGGTGCAGCGCGATCAATTGTCCGATCAGGAAACCCGCGCCCGTCAAGCGATCGAGACGCTGACCAACCGAATCCAGCAGCTGGCCAACGATATCGAACGCGAAGCCGGATTGAACCGCGATGCGGGACAAATGATTGAACGGCTGGAATGGGAAGCGCGCGAACTGGCCAAGGCGGCAGAAGGTCACGATGAGAAAGTGGCCGAAGCGGCGGAAATCGCCCGCGAGGCAGCCTCGATCCTACAGGAACGCGAAGACCACCTGTCGCAGCAAACCGAAGATATGGCCCGTCTTGTCGCCCGGCACCAGTCCGCCCAGCGTCTGGTCGAAGACAGCCGCAAGACACTGGCCCGATCCGAAAGTGAAGAGGAAGAAGCCCGGAAAGCCGTGGACGAGGCCAAGACGGCCCTGATCCGCGCCAGCGAGGCGTTTGAAGACGCCCAATCGGGCGAAGAAGAAGCCCGTGAAGCGGTGGAAGCCGCCGAAGAGGCGCTTGCCGCGGCGGATGAACTGCGCAACGAAACGCAAGCGCGCGAAGCCGAGGCCCGGGCGAGACGGTCCGAGGCAGAAGGCGAGCTGGGCGCGATCCGGGCCGAAACCACGGCGCTGGCCAAGCTGGTGGAGCGCGACACGGCGGAAGGCGGTCAGGTGCTGGACCTGCTGCGCGTCGAACCCGGTTATGAAAAGGCTTTGGGTGCTGCTCTGGCCGACGATCTTCGCGCGCCGCTGGTCGAGGGTGACGGGCCATCCGGCTGGGTGCAGGTGGCTGGATATGACAGCGACCAGCCATTGCCTGAAGGGGTCGAGCCTCTGGCGCTTCATGTATCGGGCCCCGATCGTCTCAGCCGGCGCATTGCGCAGATCGGGTTGGTGGATGCGGATCAGGGCGCACGGTTGCAGGCATCGCTGAAACCCGGCCAGCGTCTGGTGTCGCGCTCGGGAGACCTGTGGCGCTGGGACGGGTTCCGGGCCTGGGCCGAAGACGCGCCAAGTGCTGCTGCTCTGCGGTTGGAGCAGCTCAACAGGCTGGAAGCACTGAAACAGGACCTTGCCCGTGCCGAAGCACAGGCTGGCGGTGCCCGTGCCGCGCATGAGGCGCTGTCTCAGCAATTGGCGGATGTGACCGAGGCAGACCGGCGCGCGCGTGAGGCCCGCCGTGCTGCTGATCAGCGCATGGCCGAAACCGCGCGCGCACTGTCGCGGGCCGAGGCCGACCGCAATCTGGCCCAGGGCAAGCTGGAAACTCTGACCCTCGCCGTTGACCGCCACAAGGACGACGCCATGGCCGCCCGCGCGCAACTGCGCGAGGCCGAAGCGGCTTTGGCGGGTCTGGGTGATCTCGACAGTGCTCGCGCACAGGTCGAAGACATCAAGCAGACGGTCGAGGCGGCGCGGATCACCATGCTGACCCACCGTTCGACCCATGACGAGCTGCGCCGTGAGGGAGACGCCCGAACGCGTCGCAGCCAGGAGGTCGCGAAAGATCTCAGCGGGTGGCGCCACCGTTTGGAAACGGCTGAAAAGCGGATTTCCGAACTTGCCGAGCGCAAGGAAAGCTCGGAAGAAGAGCTGACGGAGGCCATGGCCGTGCCCGGCGAAATCGCCGAGGCGCGTGAGGAGCTGAACGAACAGATCGAAGCCGCCGAAGCACGGCGCGCCGAAGCCGCCGACAAATTGGCCGAAGCCGAGGCTATGCACCGTGAAATCGTTCTGGCCGAACGGGAGGCCGAGCGTCTGGCATCAGAAGCGCGCGAAAGCCGTGCCGCGGCCGAGGCGCGCTGTGACGCGGCCAAGGAAAGTGTTGTCGCGGCGGCGGAACGGATTGCCGAGGATCAGCAACTGACCCCGAACCAATTGCTGAACCAGCTGGACGTGAACCCCGACCAGATGCCAGCTGCGGACGTTCTGGAATCCGAAGTGAACCGTCACAAACGTCAGCGCGATGCGATGGGGGCCGTGAACCTGAGGGCCGAGGAAGACAGCAAGGAAGTTCAGGAAGAATTCGATACGCTCAGCAGCGAAAAAGCCGATCTGGAAGAGGCAATCAAGGCGCTGCGCAGCGGGATCGCCAGCCTCAACCGCGAAGGGCGCGAGCGGTTGCTGACCGCGTTTGAACAGGTGAATTCGAACTTTGCCATGTTGTTCAAGCATCTCTTTGGGGGCGGCGAGGCCAATCTTGTGATGGTCGAAAGTGACGACCCGCTGGATGCGGGCCTTGAGATCATGTGCCAGCCGCCTGGCAAGAAACTGTCGACTCTCAGCCTGCTGTCGGGCGGAGAACAGACCCTGACGGCGACCGCGCTGATCTTCGGCGTCTTCCTCGCCAATCCAGCTCCGATCTGCGTGCTGGACGAGGTTGATGCGCCTTTGGATGATGCAAACGTGACGCGTTTCTGCGATCTGCTGGACGAGATGTGCCGCCAGACTGACACACGGTTCCTGATCATCACCCACCATGCGGTGACGATGGCGCGCATGGATCGCCTGTTCGGTGTCACCATGCAGGAACAGGGCGTCAGCCAGCTGGTTTCGGTCGATCTGAAGAAGGCCGAACAGATGGTCGCCTGACCGCTCACTGGAAGTTTATGACGGTTGCGGCTTTATCGCGCTAACGTGAGCGCATGACGCGCTTCCTGATCCCCGCCCTCATCGCCGCCGGCCCTGTATTTGCAGCCGACTGGCCCGTCAAAACCGGGGATACGCCCCTTACAGCCTCAGAGCTTGATGCTTTGGCGGGGCAGACACTGACCTTTTACGACGACGGACAGGCCAAATTCTCGGCCGGGGGCGCCTATTCCTACACATACGCAAGCGGAGATTCTGCCTTTGGAACTTACGCGATTGCCGATGATGGCAGCGTGTGCATCGCGTACCGCAATGGGTTGAGCCGCTGTGATCTGTACGTGCGTAGCGGGGGGCGACTGATCCTGATAGACGAGAAGGGCGACCGCTATCCGGTGCGTAGTAAGTGAAATTGATCTGAAATTTTTGCAATTTCCGTGCATTTGATAGGGAAAACCCGACAAATCGGATAATGCATGGGAGAAAATCTGATAGCCAAGGTGGTATCGTCCCGGAAATTTTCACTGTCGGACGGAGACAGGCACATGTGCCGATTCTTGGCTTGGGTTGGGCAGCAGCGATACCTGGACGAACTGGTCCTCGAGCAAGAACAATCGCTTGTCATTCAAAGCCGAAACGCATTGATCGGAAAAACACCGATAAACGCGGATGGGTTCGGGCTGGCATGGTATTCTGATCGTGACACGCCGTGTTTTTACAAGGACACCCATCCGGCGTGGTCCGATGCCAATCTGAAGCAATTGGCGCATCACACGAAATCCCGGCTGTTTCTGGCCCATGTACGGGCCTCGACGGGTACGGCGACCTCGCGCAACAACTGTCACCCCTTCGGCGTCGGCAGGTGGAGTTTCATGCATAACGGTCAGGCCGGGGGTCATGAACGAATCCGGCAAGAGCTTGATGCCATGATCCCGGCGCATCTGTACCAGCATCGTATGGGCGCAACCGAGAGCGAGCCGATCTTTCTCATCGCTCATGGCGAGGGGCTGGACACCGATCCTGTGGGTGCAATGGCCCGTGCGGTCGGTCGGGTCGAAGCCCTTTCCAGGCGCCGCGGAGCATCACCCTATCTTCGGTTTGCCGCCTGCTGGTCGGACGGCAAACGGGTTTTTGCGGCCCGATATGCCTCGGATCGGTTTGCGCCCAGCTTGCACTACAAGGCCTGCAAAGACGGTATCATCATTTCGTCCGAGCCGTTGGATGCCATCAACGAGGGATGGCTCGAGATACAGCCCAACACGGCAATCGAAACCGAGGGTGCCACGGTGACGACGCGCGCCTTTGCGCCTTGTGTCCCGCAGCAACCGGAATGGGTCGCGTAAGCGTGATTGCCGCCTAAAGCCGGTTTAACAGATCCACTGTCGGCCACGCGTCGGCCGGCAGGCCAAGCCGCTTCTGTTCCGCCTGCACGGCCGCCCGCGTGCCAGCGCCCAGGATCCCGTCGACCTTGCCAACGTCATACCCTTTGGCCTGAAGCTTGCTTTGCAGCTGCTTCATCTGCGCACCGTTCAGACCCTGTGCGGGATTGCTAGCATCGTAGATCTGTGCCCCTTCCAGACGTGTCCCGAAATAGGCGGCGGTCAATACATAGACAAAGCTCTGGTTCCATTCGAAATAGACGTCGAAATTCGGATAGGCCAGAAAGGCCGGACCCTTGTGCCCCTGGGGCAGGATCAGCGAGGCAGGCAGGTTTGCCAGCGACCCGCTGCGTGCCTGAACGCCCATGGCCTGCCAATCGGCCACAGACCGGGGCTTGCCGGGGCCGGACAGAGACCAGTCCATCTGCGCGGGCACCGTGACCTCTTGCAGCCACGGTTCGTCTGCGCGCCAGCCCAGATGCGACAGCATCTTGGCGCCGGACATCAGCGCATCCGGGGCCGAGGTTTTCAGGCGGACACGCCCGTCGCCGTCACCATCGACACCGTTTTCCAGAATGTCCCGCGGCAGCATCTGGACCATACCGATTTCCCCGGCCCACGCGCCCGTTGTGCGGGCCGGGTCGAAATCACCATTCTGATAAAGTTCGATGGCCGCGAAGATTTGAGGGCGGAACAGGTCGGGGCGACGGCAGTCATGGGCCAAAGTCACCAGTGCATTGCGGGTGTTGAAGTCGCCCTGAAAGGATCCGTAGTCGGTCTCGAACGCCCAGAAGGCCAGCAACACCCCGCGTGAGATGCCGTATTGCTTTTCGATCCGGTCAAACACCGCGTCATATTTGCGCGACATCGCCTGCCCGCGTTCGATCCGATTGGCCGAGATCAGCCGCCGGGAAAACTCGATAAAGGGTTTCTGAAACACCCCCTGCGCCCGATCGGCCTTCAGCACGGCGCTGTCCTGCTGCACGCCTTTGAAAAATGCGTTCACGGTGGATTTGTCAAAGCCTTGCTGCACGGCCTCGGCCTTTAGCCCTTTGACAAAGGAATTGAAGCCACCACCACATTGGGCCAGGGCAGGTTGGGCAAACAAGGTGGCGGCGATCAGGCCGGAAAGAAAACGCATGACAAATGTCCGTCAGTAAATCAGGTCGATCCCAACCGACACCGACACGAGCCCAAGCGCAAGCCCCCAAACACGCCACAACATGCGACATGCGCGGAAAATGTCCAAAGCTCCGATCTCGCGCTGAGCGTTGCCATTGACCCATGCCAGATCCCGCACCTTGCCGTCATAGCTGCGCGGCCCGGCTAGGGCGACGTTCAGCGCGCGGGCCATGGCGGCCTCGGGCCAGCCCGCATTGGGCGAGATGTGACGGTGCGCATCTGCCAAGATTTCGCGCCAGCGCGACCACTGGCCCGACAGCGCCACGATCATCACGCAGGTCAGGCGGGCTGGGATCAGGTTCAGCAGGTCGTCGAACCGTGCCGAAGCCCAGCCAAACGCGCGGTACGTTTCATTGCGATATCCGATCATGCTGTCGGCCGTGTTCACCGCCTTGTAGACCAGCAGCCCCGGAAACCCGGCAATCAGAAACCAGAAAGCAGGCGCGATGACGCCGTCGCTGAGGTTCTCAGCGGCGCTTTCGATGGCCGAGCGTGCCACCTGTGCCTCGGTCATGTCCCGTGTATCGCGTGAGACGATCATGGCCACCCGTGCCCGCCCCTCTGACAGCGAGGCCATCAGCCCTTCGCCCACGGCGCGCACATGGGTGACCAACGATTTTTGCGCCAACAGGATCGCGCAGACCAGGATTTCAATCACCGGCCCCAACAGGGACAAACCCCAGCCAAGCGCCCCTGCGCCGCAAACCAGCAGGACAAGCACACCCACCCCTTTTGAACGGCGCTGGGCCCCGTGGTTCAGGCGTGTATCCAGCCAGCCGATCAGGTTGCCGATCATCACCGCCGGATGCCTGACGCGCGACCAGAGCCAGTCGGGTTCCCCCAGTGCTGCGTCCAGACACATGGCACAGACCAGCATCAGGCCAGGGCTCACAGGGCCGCCTCCAACCTGTTCCATCCATCCTCGGGCGGGAGCCCAAGGCGCAGATAGGTTTCAGAATAGGGGAAGATGCGGCTCCAGATATGGGACCGTGCCAGACGACCTTGCCAATGGGCGGCGTTGTCGACCTGATAAAGTCGGAACAGGCTGGTGCCGCCGATCACCTTGGCCCCCTTTCTTGTGACCAGCGCATCCAGCCTTGAGGCCTCGTCAGCCAAACGCGCACGCGTGGCGTCCGCCCAACGGTTGTCCATCAAAGCCTGTGTGCCGACCCGCAAGGCCGGACCTGATACCGACCAAGGGCCGGTCAGATCGTTCAACCGGCTAATCATATCCGGCCGTCCGATGGCAAACCCCAGCCTTACCCCGGCCAGCCCCCAGAATTTGCCAAAACTCTTCAGCACGATCACGCCGGGGCGGTCTGCAAGATGGATCAAGGACTTGTCCGGCATGACGTCGCAAAAGCTTTCGTCAATCACGGTAAGTGGTGCCGATACGTCGCTTTCCTGCCAGATACGCCCGTCCGGGTTGTTCGGATGTACGATCACGCGGGCGTCGCTGGGCGCGTCTTGCCGCACCTTCCACCCCTGCGCCGAAAAGGCGGCGGCGTGTTCGTTATAGGTGGGCGGCGTGATCTGTACCGTACCCGTCGCGGCCAGAGCCGGCAGACGCGCGATGATCGCCGACGCTCCGGGCGCGGGCAGGATCGCGGCACGCTGCGGCACGTTCCAGAACCGGAGCGCGGCATCGCTGAGCCGTTCAAACGCCCCGTGATCCGGCAATTCGGCCCAATCCCCGGCCGTCAGGCCGGACACGGGATAGGCATGAGGATTGATGCCGGTGGACAGATCGATCCAGTCGGTGCGTTGCCCGCCATATTTGACAATTGCCTTGTCCAACCCGCCGCCATGGTCACGAACCGCGCGTGGATCCAGATCTTCGTCCAAAGTGTTCATCTGCTCTCTCTGCGAGAAATTACCGCTTTTGGACCGCTTCAAGCGGATTTTCGCCTCTTACACAAGCAAATCCGCCTGTTCACGGGCCTGTGGGGCTGCTGTTAACACTTTGTTAAGGAAATAACGAGATCACGGACCACGGGGGTCGGCACCACTCACCATACCAAGTGCCGAGGTTGTTGCAAATGAAAGTTCTGATTGTTGAGAGTAATCCCGACCTTGGTCGGGTCTGGAAAAGGCATCTGGAACGGCAGGGCGCCGAGGTCACGCTGGTCGAGACGCAGGAAGCCGCCATTCTGGCGCTGTACGGCACGGATTTCGAAATCATCGTGCTGGATCTGGTCCTGGAAACCGGAAGTGCATTGGCCGTGGCCGATTTTGCAAGCTATCGCCGCCCCCAGGCGCGGGTGATCTTTGTCACTAACACCACTTTCTTCTCCGATGGATCGATATTTGCCCACAGCCCGAACGCCTGTGCTTATGTGCAAAGCGAAACACCGCCAGAGGATCTGGCGGCGATGGTCGAGCATTACGCCGCAGGGCGCTGATCGCGGCGGTGCGGTTCTGTGTAATCCAGCACCGGGTTCACCGGAATGATCCGGTGCGGATTGATGCTGTCATGGCTGTAGTGATAGTGGCGCACGATATGGTTCATGTTCACCGTGGGTGCCACCCCGGGCCATTGGTACAGTTCACGCGTATAGGCCCATAGGTTCGGGTAATCGATCAGGCGCCGCTTGTTGCATTTGAAGTGCAGGTGATAGACCGGATCAAAGCGGATCAGCGTCGTAAACAGCCGCCAGTCAGCCTCGGTGATCCGATCCCCCATCAGGTAACGGTTCCGGGCCAGACGATCTTCCAGCCAGTCCAGCGTGTCGAACAACGGGCCCACGGCGGCGTCATAGGCCGCTTGCGAGGTGGCAAAGCCGGACTTGTAGACGCCGTTGTTGACGTCTGAATAGATGCGCGCGTTGACCTCTTCGATTTCATCGCGCATCGCTTCGGGCCAGTAATCATCGGTATTGCCGGTGATCCCGTTGAAGGCCGAATTGAACATGCGGATGATTTCCGAGCTTTCGTTCGACACGATGGTTTCCTGCCGCTTGTCCCACAGGATCGGCACGGTCACGCGACCCGAATAGGCTGGATCGGCTTTGGTATAGATCTGGTGCGCAAAGCCCAGCCCATAAAGGTCGTCTCCTGTCGCGCCGTGAGCGTCTGTTTCAAAGGTCCAACCCTGATCCAGCATGTCCGGATGCACGACCGACACCGAGATCAGATCGCTCAGCCCTTTCAACTCGCGAAAAATCAGCGTGCGATGGGCCCAGGGGCAGGCATAGCTGACGTACAGGTGATAGCGCCCGGGTTCTGCTTTGAACCCGCCTTTGCCTGATGGCCCCGCCTTGCCGTCAGCGGTCAACCAATTGCGAAACTGCGCGGCGCTGCGCTTGAATGCACCACCCGTGGATTTGGTATCATACCAGGTATCTTGCCATTTTCCGTCGACCAGCAGGCCCATGTCTTTTCCTCCGCATGTGCGTTTCGAAAAACATAGGGCCAGGGCTTGCATCTTCCTATGCGAGCGCCCGCGCAAATGCTCTGCATCCGCGCACAGTCGAGTTCGGGATTTCTGTGCAACAAACCTCGGCCGGATCGTGTTTCTGTGACGTGGTTCACTGGATTTTTACAACTTATCCCGCACAATAGAAGTCATTCACGGGGGAACGGATTAATGAGTACCTATGTTTCAAAGGAAATACGCGCCGAGTTGGACGCGGCCCGAATCGCCACATTGAAAAAAGCCAGCCGTTTACGGGTGGAGATGGGCGACAATACCTACAAAATACTCAAATTGTGGAAAGACGGTTTTACGGTTGAAGCGGAAACCACGCCGCGCTTGCGCGGGCTTGTTGATATCTTTGACGGGGCCAACCACCTCTATCAATGCCTCATCGTCGCGGATGAGGATGAAGGCGGTGAGATGCGGTATGAATTCAAACGCAGCACGGCCGCCCATGACAGCGCGCCGCTTGACTTTTACCGCGCGCCCGATGCGCCGATCGCCCTGCTGGGGCGTGACGACTAGGGGCGAATTTCAACTGGTATTCCCATTTGGCCCAGGGTTTGGTCGATGCCAAAGGCCAGCGGTGCCAGCCTAATGGCAGGCACGCGCGGCCCAAAGCGGCCTCAACCAAGGCAACCGGCACCTGTGAAAACAGGGCAGGGTTTGCAAGTCCCGGCCGGCACGTACTTATTGCAGATCCCCGAAAGCACGTTTCAGCCGCAGGCAAGCATCCTCGACCCGCGCCCGTTGCGTGGCGAGGTTGAACCGTTCAAACGTTTCTCCTCCAGTGCCGAAACCCGGACCTGACGATGTCGCGATCCGCGCGTCCTCGCGCAACCGGCGGACAAATTCAGCGTGATCCATGCCGGTGCCCGAGAAATCGACCCAGGCCAGATAGGTCGCCTGCAAGGGCATCGACCAGAGCCCCGGAATCTCGGTGATGGTCTGATCGAACAGACGCCTGTTTCCATCCAGATGCGCGATCTGGGCATCTACCCATTCGGCCCCTTCGGGGCTGTACGCGGCGGTGATCATCGCCACGCCCAACGCGCCGGGATCGTAGTCCAATGTTTGCAGCCGTTGCTTCATGGCCGCGCGCAGTTTGGGATCGGGAATGATCATGTTGCCGGTCCGCTGCCCGGCGATGTTGAAGGTCTTCGACGCCGCAGTCAGCGTCACGGTCCACGGACGTGCATCCGGGGCTGCCACGTCCATCGGCACAAATTTGGCGCCGGGATAGACCAGATCGTGGTGAATCTCGTCCGACACCAGTATTAAACCGTTCCGTTCGGCAAACGCAGCCACGGCCTGCAACTCGTCGGGCGTCCAGACACGACCCGACGGGTTTTGCGGCGAACACCACAGGAGCATCTTCTCGGACCCGTCCAACCGGGACTGGGCGTCGTCCAGATCAAGGCCGTAACTTTCCCCGTCCCGCACCAAAGGGCATTCTACGACCCGGCGGCCCGATTTGTTCACCTTGTGGGCAAACTCATGGTAAACGGGGGTGAAGATCACGATGCCATCACCGGGATCGGTCCAGACATCCAGCGACAGGGCGATTGCATTGCCCAAGCCCTGGGTGGTCAGGATCCAATCCGTGTCGATTTCCCAATCATGGCGGGTTTTCATCCACCATTGAACCGAGGCCAGATAGTCCGGGTGCATCCATGAATAGCCGAACACGCCGTGATCTGCGGCCTTGCGCACGGCCTCGATCACGCAGGGTGCCGTCTGGTAATCGGAATCGGCCGTCCACATGGCCAGACCGTCCTCGGGCGAGACGCCATACAGCATCTCCATCTTGTCCCATTTTGAACTGTTGGTGCCCCGGCGGTCGATCAGGTCGTTGAAAGTCATGTCTGCTCCATTTTCTCGACCGAAAGCTAACCGCAAATCGGGCGGGTGCAAGGGGGGCGTTGCGGCGCGGGGCGGGATGGCCTAAATCAGCCTCATGAAACGCACTATCCTGATCCATCCCGATCCCCGCCTGAAAAAGGTCTGCGCGCCCGTATCCGACCTGACGGACGAGCTGCGCACGCTGGCTGACGACATGCTGGAAACCATGTATGACGCGCCCGGGATTGGCCTCGCCGCGCCGCAGATCGGTGTGCTGGAACGGTTGATCGTGCTGGATTGCATCAAGGAAGAAGGCGAAACACCGCGCCCGCTGATCATGTTCAACCCTCAGGTCATCGCCTCTTCCGAGGAAACCAATGTATACGAGGAAGGATGCCTGTCGATCCCGGATCAATATGCCGAAGTGACCCGCCCCAAGGTGGTCGATGTCACCTGGATGGACGAGAAGGGAAACCTGCGACAGGAGACGTTCGACGGGCTTTGGGCCACTTGCGTGCAGCATGAAATCGACCATCTGAACGGCAAGCTGTTCATTGATTACCTAAAACCGCTGAAACGGCAGATGATTACCCGCAAGATGCAAAAGCTTAAACGTGAACGGGCGCGCGCATGACCGTCCGCACCTGTCTGCCCTGGCCTGACAAACGCTTGCGCACAAAGGCGGATGAGGTGACTGAAATCACCGATGACATTCGCCGGATTTGGCAGGACATGATCGACACGATGGAGGCCATGCCCGGTGTCGGTCTGGCCGCGCCGCAGATCGGAGTGATGTTGCGTCTGGCCGTGGTCGATGGGTCGGCCGAGCGGGGCAAGGCCGTGCGTCTGGCGAACCCGGAAATCCTGCACAGCTCGATCGAACTGCGTGAACATGAAGAGGCCAGTCCGAACCTGCCGGGCGTGTCGGCCAAGGTAAAACGCCCGCGCGCGGTGACTGTCAAATTCCTGAACGAGCAGGGCGTGGTGGACCGTCGCGATTTTGTCGGCATCGAGGCCACCAGTGTCCAGCATCAGATCGACCATCTGAATGGCCGGATGTATTTTGACCGGCTCAGCAAGGTCAAACGCGACATGCTGCTGCGCAAAGCCAAGAAACAGGGGTAAATATGCGCGTTGTTTTCATGGGAACCCCGGACTTCTCGGTGCCGGTTCTGGATGCGCTGGTCGAGGCCGGGCATGAGATCGCCGCCGTCTATTGCCAGCCCCCGCGCCCGGCGGGGCGGGGCAAGAAGGATCGCCCGACACCGGTTCACGCGCGTGCCCAGGCGCTGGGTCTGGACGTGCGTCACCCAACCTCGCTGAAACCGGCCGAGGAGCAGGACAGTTTTGCGGCACTGAACGCGGATGTGGCGGTGGTTGTGGCTTATGGGCTGATCCTGCCCCGGCCCATCCTCGATGCGCCGGCTCATGGCTGCCTGAACATTCATGCCAGCCTCTTGCCGCGCTGGCGCGGGGCGGCTCCGATCCACCGCGCGATCATGGCGGGCGATGCGCAAACCGGCGTCTGTATCATGCAAATGGAGGCGGGCCTTGATACCGGCCCCGTTCTGTTGCGACAGGCCACCGATATCGGGCCCGAGGAAACCACTGCGGAACTGCATGACCGGCTCTCGGCGATGGGCGCGGCTTTGATTGTCGAGGCGTTGGCAAAGCTGCCCGGCCTGACCCCTGATCCGCAGCCCGAGATTGGTGTCACCTATGCCGCCAAGATCGACAAGTCCGAGGCCCGCGTGGACTGGTCGGGCCCCGCGGTCGAGGTCGATCGGCAGATCCGCGGCCTGTCGCCCTTTCCCGGGGCCTGGACCGAGATCGACGGCAACCGGGTAAAACTCCTCGCTTCGCGTCTGGCCGAAGGGCAGGGCGCGCCGGGCGAAGTTCTGAATGACGATCTGTATGTGGCTTGCGGGCAGGGCGCCATAGAACTGCTGCGCTTGCAAAGGGCGGGCAAAGGCGCGCAGGATAAGGAAACGTTCCTGCGGGGCTGGCCAATCCCGATCGGCACCCGGATGTCTTCGGAGTAAAGCCATATGTTCATGGTGATGATGGGCACTGTCGTGATTGCCGGGATCGTCGGGTATCTGTCCGAACAGACCGGTTTCACCCATAACGGCTATTTGCAATCCATCATCATCTGTGTGGGCGGGGCGTTCCTGTTCTATTTCGTCCGTATCATGTTCGGTATCAGCTTTGGTCCTCCGGGGCTGGATGCGGTGATTTCCTCTGTTGGTGCCTTGATCATCGTGCCGACCCACTGGAGGAAGTGACATGCCAATCGTCGCCCTGATCATCATCGGTGCAGCGGCAGGGTTTCTGGCCACCCGCCTGATGCGGATCGAGGCGGATATCCCGACGACCATGCTGATCGGAATCGTGGGGGCCCTGATCGGAGGGATGCTGCTGCGGTTTCTTGTAACCGTTATGGGGTGGCTGTCTGGTTTTGTCGGGGCGGTTCTGGGTGCGTTGCTGGTGATTTGGATCTGGCAGACCTACCTGCGCCGTTAACCCCTTGACCCGGCGTCTTTCCTCCGTCCAGATCGCCTTCAACGAAAAAGGGGAATGATGATGCCGCATGATTTGAAGCCGGGTGATGTCGCTCTGATGGGCGTTCCTTTGGATCTGCATTCCTCGTTCCTGCAAGGGCCGGCCTTCGCCCCCGGACGCATCCGCGAGGCGCTGCATTCCGGTGCCGCCAACCTGACCGCCGAGGATGGCACCGATCTGGGTGCAAGCGCCAAATTCAGGGATACCGGCGATCTGGATGTGTTCGAAATGCGCGGGCAGGAACCGATTGACCAGATCGAGGCCGAAGCGGCGAAACGGATCGCAACCGGCGCGCGCCTGTTGTCTCTGGGCGGCGACCATTCGGTGGCCTATCCGCTGATCAAGGCCCATGCGGATCGGTACGAAGGGCTGAACATCCTGCATATCGACAGCCACCCTGATCTGTACGACACGCAGGATATCGGACCGCTCGGCCATGGCTGCCCCTTTGCCCGGGTGATGGAGACCTGCCCGGTCAAGCGTCTGGTGCAGGTCGGCATCCGCACCATGAACGCCCATCAGCGCGAACAGGCCGATAAGTTCGGGGTCGAGGTGATCGACATGCGCAGCTGGAGCCCCGACTTGCAGATTTCATTCGATGGCCCGGTCTACCTGTCACTGGATCTGGATGCGCTGGACCCGGCCTTTGCCCCCGGCGTCTCGCATCATGAACCCGGTGGGCTGAGCACGCGCGAGGTTATCGACCTGATCCACCGGTTCAAAGGCCAGTTGGTCGGTGCGGATATCGTCGAGCTCAACCCGCATCGCGACCCCCATGGCATGACGGCGATGGTGGCCGCGAAGTTCGTCAAGGAAATCGGCGCGCGCTTGTTGAACGGCTAGTTTACCTTTCGTCGCACTCCGTCGCAGACCCAAGCGCCGGAGCACCTCTGGTGGTCAGGCCGAAACGGTTCGCTTCGGTGGCGTTCATCCAGTGCATACTGTCGGCAGGGGCAGCATAGAGGGTGTACCAGTAAAACTCCTCATCCACGCCGATATCCTTGAAATAGTCCAGGTATCGATCATGTTCGGGGTCGTCCTCGGGCAAGTCGGTCGCCACCAGACCTGACCCGGCCCAGCTGTGGACACCGACACAGGCCCCCGGTTGCAGCACGCGGCGGTTTCCGGCCAGAAACAGATCGGTACCCCCGCTGGCAACCAGACCGTTCGAGGGCACGACGGTGTCGAACCCGGCCCTGTGCACTTCACGGGCGAAGATGACACTGGCGTCATCGTCAACAGATCCTTCAATGTACCGCAGAACCAGAGTGCGGGCTTCGGGGTTTTGGGCTTTCACTTCCTCAAAGGCAGACAGCGTCGTCTCGTCAATTGTGCCCGAGGCGATGATCTGGTCGCCCTGCGCAACAAAACTGACGGGGGTGTAATACGCACCGCATGAGGCGAGCAGGGCCAGGCAGGCTGTGATGGATGCAAGTCTGAATGTCACGTTGGCCTCCGGGCTGCGCTTTCAAAAGGGGTATCAGCATGCCGCTTTGGCGTCCACTGTCGGGCTCAGTTGCGCGGCGGCCGGCTTTTGTAGACCGGCAATTGCCAGCCAAACGTCAACGATCCGGCGCGCAACGCCCAGCACACCAGGGCGCAGAGACCCAGGGAAAACGCAGGCGCCGCCCCCAACCCGGAAGCCAGCACCGCAGTCAGAGCACCTGTAAAGGCGCAGGACACATAAAGCTCGCCCTGTTTCAGCACCAGCGGTACTTCGTTGCAGACCACGTCACGCATCAGCCCGCCCAGGCATCCGGTGGTCACACCCATCAAAACGACAATGACGCCGGACTGATCCAGCGACAGCGCCGCGCCGGTTCCGGCCGCGACAGCCACCGACAGTGCAAAACTGTCCAGCCAGACCAGCCAGTTATAACGGCTTTCCACCAGATGTGCTGTAAAGAACACCAGGACCGAAGCCGCGACTGCGATCAGGATGTAATCCGGCTGCCCAACCCAGAAGATCGGGTGACGATCCAGCAGAAGGTCGCGCACCGTACCGCCACCGACGGCGGTCAGGCAGGCCATGAAGGCAAATCCTACCAGATCCAGCTGGGCACGGCTGGCCACCAGTGCCCCTGTCAACGCGAAGATCAGAACCGAGGCATAGTCCAGCAGCGTCAGCGCGGTCACGCCTGTGCCTTCTTCGGTTTGAACGGCGCCATTCCGGCCCGGGCCAGCTCATCAGCTTTTTCATTCTCGGGGTGGCCTGCGTGGCCCTTGACCCATTCCCATGTCACATCATGCCGTTCCTGCGCCTCATCCAGACGCTGCCAAAGATCGACATTTTTGACCGGTTTCTTGTTCGAGGTTTTCCATCCGTTGCGTTTCCAACCGAAAATCCAGCCGGTGACGCCGTTCTTCACATAGGCGCTGTCGGTGACGACGGTTATCTTCGACGGTCGCTCCAGCGCTTCAAGGGCGCTGATGGCGGCCAGCAACTCCATCCGGTTGTTGGTCGTCTCGGCTTCGCCCCCGTTCAGCTCACGCTCTTTCAGAACGCTGTCCCCGTCCATCGCGCGCAACAGCACGCCCCAGCCTCCGGGGCCGGGGTTTCCGGAACAGGCACCATCCGTATAGGCAAACAATTCAGGCATGGGCGAACACCAGAATATATCCGTCATACGATCCGGCCAGGCCTTTGCCCATGCCATGGACTGCGCGGTCAATCGTGAACCCTGCCTTGTTCAAGGCGTCCTCGATCTCGGCCTCGGTGTAATAAGTATAATAACGATCCAGATCATCCCGATGTTCACCAGTGCCCAGCTTCATCCCCAGAAACAGCTGTCCACCGGGTTTCAGAGCCCTGTGGATCGCAGTCAGATGTCGCTGGAAATCGGCGCGCGGCGCGTGCAGCAGGGAAAAGCTGGCGTAAACGCCGTCATATTCGGCCGTCTCAGTGACGTCATCGAACGTACCCAGATAAGCATCCACACCGTTTTCCCGCGCATGTTCGACAAAGGCTGGCGTGGCATCCAGCGCGCGAACCTTCAGCCCTTGACGCATCAGGAACCCGCTGTCTGACCCCGGCCCGGACCCCAAATCCAGTACATAGCCGCCTGCGCCGACCGCATCGGCAAAAGCCTGACGGGCCTCAAGCTGCTCGGGCGGCAGAGGGATTTTCAGATATTCGGCCACCTTGTTTGTATAGGCGTTGATCGTGCGTTCATCGGTCACAGGTACACTCCGACTGCAAGACTGGCCAATACGACCGCGGTCAGCAGGATGCGCAACCGCATCCACCAGACCGGTGTCAGGCGCCAGTAGGAAAACAGGGCATCCAGCAACAACAAACCAGCGAACCCATACATCAGATTGGTGCCCGCATTGACCGGCCCGCCGCCTGTCATGGCAAAGGCCCAAAGCGCGGGCAGAACCGACAACAGATAACACAGGGCCGCTTTGCTGCCCGATGTCTTGGTGGCAAAACCCCAGAGAACACCGGACATGAAGCTGAGGATGACCGATCCATAGAACAGTTGCACATAAGGCCCCACGAAACGTGGGCCAAAGGTTTGCGCGCCCCAGGCATTCAGGTCGCCGTTCAGATAGGTCAGGGCGCCCCAGACAAACGGGATCAGTCCCGCCAGCCCCAGATAGAGAGGCGCTTTCGGTACTCCGTTCACGCCGGTTGCCTCAACACGCGGGGGACTTTGAACTCGACGTTTTCAATGGCGGTCTCGACCGGCTCGACGGTGACATCATAATGCGCGCTGAACGCTTCGATCACCTCGTTTACCAGAACCTCCGGGGCCGACGCGCCTGCGGTGACAGCCACGGTCGAGATACCCTCGAGCGCGCGCCAGTCAATCTCGGTTGCGCGCTGGACCAGCTGCGCGTACTGGCACCCCTCGCGCGAGGCAACCTCGACAAGGCGGCGCGAGTTCGATGAGTTCGGCGCGCCCACAACCAGCAAGGCATCCGCCTTGGGGGCCACGGCTTTCACCGCTTCCTGCCGGTTGGTGGTGGCATAACAGATATCTTCCTTGTGCGGTCCGACAATGGCCGGGAATCGGGCCTGAAGGGCGGCGATGATATCCTTGGTGTCATCGACCGAAAGGGTGGTTTGGGTTACAAAGGCCAGCTTATCCGGGTCACGCACCTGCACCGTGGCCACGTCGTCCACGGTTTCGACCAGCAGCACATCGCCCTCGGGCAGCTGCCCCATGGTGCCCACGGTTTCGGGATGGCCTTTGTGGCCGATCATGATCATCTGCAACCCCGCGTCCGCGTGGCGCTGCGCCTCGACATGCACCTTGGAAACCAGAGGACAGGTGGCGTCCACATAGATCATCTCGCGCTGAGCAGCCTCGGCGGGAACGGATTTCGGCACCCCGTGGGCGGAAAAGATCACCGGGCGGTCATCGGGGCATTCCTGCAATTCCTCGACGAAAACGGCCCCTTTGGCGCGAAGGCCGTCGACCACGAATTTGTTGTGCACGATCTCGTGGCGCACATAGACCGGTGGGCCCCATTTCTGCAAAGCCATCTCAACGATTTTGATGGCACGGTCCACACCGGCGCAGAACCCGCGCGGGGCGGCAAGGTAAAGTGTCAGTGGCGGCTTTTTCATCAGGCTGTCTCCTTGAGGCACAGGTAAGTCTTTTCCCGGCCTTGGTCCAGACAGGACATCGTCATTCATCTGACACGAATCGTTGCTACTCGGGTGATGTTTAAGCACCTGTACCTTGTTAAAGAAGCGCGGCCAGGACCGATGTCCTGACCGCGCGATTTTTCCCCATCATGACAGGCCTATCGTCTTGTCAGCTGTTGCTGGCAACAGCGACGCTGCGATGCTCCGTCGGCATTTCACGCGGCGGGCGACCGATGACATCGCGCAAATCCTCCAGCTCGATGAAATTGTCGGCCTGGCGGCGCAGTTCATCCGAGATCATCGGCGGTTGGCTGCGAATGGTCGACACCACCGATACGCGCACGCCCTGCCGTTGCAGGCTGGCGATCAACGGGCGGAAATCCCCATCACCCGAGAACAGCACGATATGATCGACGCGCGGCGCCAGTTCCATGGCATCGACGGTAAGTTCGATATCCATATTTCCTTTGACTTTCCGACGCCCCATGCTGTCGGTGTATTCCTTGGCCGGTTTCGTGACCATGGTGAAGCCGTTGTAATGCAGCCAGTCAACCAATGGACGGATCGGCGAATACTCGTCGTTTTCCAGCAGCGCTGTATAGTAGAAGGCCCGAAGAAGCTTGCCGCGGCGCATGAATTCCTGCCGCAGAAGTTTGTAGTCAATGTCGAAACCGAGTGCTTTTGCCGCGGCATAAAGATTCGAGCCGTCGATGAACAGCGCTAGCCGTTCGTCTTTATAAAACATAAATGTTCCCTTCCGGTATAATCCAGTGCGTGCCGCGTTACGTGAGTGAGTGAGTGATAAAATGACGCGCTCTGGTACGCCATAATTAGAACTTCTGTCGATTATCGCAAGTATGCAATGGGTCGAATGTAGGGTATCACATGAGCAAATCAATGCCAAATGCCGTTGTTGCGCTGGGCGCAAATCTCGATTTGAGAGGAAATGGTCCCGCTGTAACACTTCAGAACGCGCTTGACGCGTTATCGCGTCACGATGTGGTGATTCGCTCCGTCAGTCGTTTTTTTGCAACGCCGTGCTTTCCCGCCGGGGCCGGCCCGGACTATGTGAATGCCGCGGCGCAGATTGCAACCGAGAGGTCTCCTTCGCAGCTGTTGCAGGTGCTGCACGAGGTGGAGCAGGAATTCGGGCGCGAACGGGTGCAGCGCTGGGGGATGCGGACGCTGGATCTGGATCTGGTCTGTTTCGAAGATCAGGTCCTGCCGGATCGCGCCACGTTTGATCGCTGGCTGACCCTGCCGACCGACGCGCAAAGGCAAGAGGCACCGGATCAGTTGATCTTGCCGCATCCGCGCCTTCAGGATCGCGCCTTTGTCCTCGTGCCGATGGCCGATATCGTGCCCGACTGGCGCCATCCGGTTCTGGGTCGCACGGTCTGCGAGATGATCCAGACCCTTCCCGCGGCAGAGGTTGCGGCGGTCACGGCGTTGTGATCCGTGCAAATGCAGCATTTCCTGCTTGTCAAGGCGCGGATTCGCGCTTAGATAAACCCCTTCCTGACATGGATTCAGAAACGGAGAGCGCCCAATGGCCCGCGTGACGGTTGAAGATTGCGTAGACAAGGTTCCAAACCGGTTCGAGCTGGTGATGCTCGCCGCCCATCGGGCGCGTGAGATTTCCGCCGGTGCAGCGATTACCGTTGACCGCGACAACGACAAGAACCCTGTCGTGTCTCTGCGTGAGATCGCCGACGAAACCCAAAGCGCGGACGAACTGCGCGAGCGCCTGATTGAGGCCAACCAGACCCAGATCGAGGTTGACGAGCCCGAAGAAGATCAGATGGCGCTGCTGATGGGTGCCGAAACGGACAAACCCGCCATGGACGACATGTCGGAAGAGAAGCTCCTGCGCGCTCTGATGGAGGCTCAAGGGCAGGGGTAAGCCCTGAAGACGAAGGTGCGGACCGGATGATTTCTGCTGACGATCTGATTGCGCTGGTCCGCAACTACAATCCCAAGACGAATGCTGACCGCATTGCGCTGGCCTATGAATTTGGCCAGCAGATGCACGAAGGGCAGTTCCGCCATTCCGGCGAGCCCTATTTCACCCATCCCGTTGCCGTTGCCGCCATCCTGACCGAACAGCGTCTGGATGATGCGACCATCATCACGGCGCTGCTTCACGACACGATCGAAGACACCAAGGCCAACTATGGCAAAGTGGCTGAACTTTTTGGGGATGAAGTCGCCAAACTGGTCGACGGCGTCACCAAGCTGACCAATCTGCAACTGTCCAGCCGCGAGACCAAGCAGGCCGAGAACTTCCGCAAGCTGTTCATGGCCATGTCCAAGGACCTGCGCGTGATTCTGGTCAAGCTGGCCGACCGTTTGCACAACATGCGCACGATCAAGGCGATGCGTCCCGAAAAACAGATCGTCAAGGCCCGCGAGACGATGGATATCTACGCACCGCTTGCGGGCCGGATGGGTATGCAGTGGATGCGTGAGGAACTTGAAGACCTGGCTTTCCGTGTCCTCAACCCTGAAGGCCGCCAGTCGATCATCCGTCGCTTTATCACCCTGCAACGCGAAACCGGCGACGTGATCCATCGCATCACCGGCGACATGCGGCACGAGTTGGAAAAGGCCGGGATCGAGGCCGAGGTGTTCGGCCGCGCCAAGAAACCCTATTCGATCTGGCGCAAGATGCAGGAAAAGGATCAGGGCTTCTCGCGCCTGTCAGACATCTATGGGTTCCGCATCATCACCCAGACCGAGGAAGACTGCTATCGAACTCTGGGTGCCATCCACCAGCGCTGGCGCGCGGTGCCGGGGCGCTTCAAGGACTATATCAGCCAGCCCAAATCGAACGGTTACCGCTCGATCCACACCACGGTGTCGGGCCGGGACGGTAAACGGGTCGAGGTCCAGATCCGCACCCGCCAGATGCACGACGTGGCCGAAACCGGGGTTGCGGCGCATTGGTCCTATCGCGACGGTGTGCGCACCGAGAACCCGTTCGCCGTCGACCCGGCCAAATGGATTTCCAATCTGACCGAGCAGTTCGACAACGAGGAAGATCACGAAGACTTCCTCGAGGCCGTCAAGCTCGAGATGTATTCGGACCAGGTGTTCTGTTTCACCCCCAAGGGCGACGTGGTGAAGCTGCCGCGTGGCGCGACGCCGATCGATTTTGCCTATGCCATTCACACCCGGATCGGTCATGCCTGTGTCGGGGCCAAGGTTGATGGTATCCGCGTTCCGCTCTGGACGCGGCTCAAAAATGGCCAGTCCGTGGACATCATCACCGCCGATGGTCAGACGCCACAGGTCACGTGGCTGGAGATTGCAGTCACCGGCAAGGCCCGTACCGCCATTCGCCGCGCCCTGCGCGAAGTGGATCGGGAACGATTCATCAAGCTGGGCAAGGAACTGGCCCGTTCCGGGTTCGAGCATGTGGGCCGCAAGGCGACCGACAAGGCGCTGGATACCGCGGCAAAACACCTACGCCTGAAAGATCGGCACGAGCTGCTGGCCCGCCTCGGCAGCGCCGAACTGACTGCGCATGAGGTGGTTCAGGCCGTCTATCCCGAACTTGCCAAGGACGACGGCGACGCCATTCCGCTGCGCCGTGCGGTGATTGGCCTAGAGCCGGGGCAGAAGTTCGACCGGGCCCCCTGCTGTCAGCCGCTGCCGGGGGAACGTATCGTCGGTATCACCTATCGGGGCAAGGGCGTGGTCGTGCATGCCATCGATTGCGATCGGCTCAGCGAGTTCGAAGGCGAACCTGACCGGTGGGTCGATCTGCACTGGCATTCGGGCACGCACCCGGCCGTCTATGGCGCGACGCTGGATCTGACCATTGGCAACGATGCCGGGGTTCTGGGGCGTATTTGCACATTGATCGGCGAGAAAAAGGCCAATATCTCGAACCTCGAGTTTGTTGACCGCAAACCGGATTTTTACCGCCTTCTGATCAATGTCGAACTGCGCGACCTTGAACAGCTTCATTCACTCATGCTGATGCTGGAGGCGGAAAGCGATGTTGCTGCGGTCGAACGGTATCGGGATCAGGTCAAAACTTCGGTTGCGGCTGGCTGAGAAGGGGTGATCACGGGTGGTATTCAAGCGCCGAGACCGACGCTCTCCAGTCCAGATCGCATCGGATTTCGTCTATCCGCGTGGCGGATGGACCCGCGCCTTCCATTACGTGAAACACCGCGTCCGGCGCTTGCCGGATACCCCTGACCGGATCGCGCGCGGCATCGGGGCAGGGGTGTTTGCCGCCTTTACGCCGTTTTACGGGTTGCATTTTCTTGTCGCCGCCATCGGTGCCCGGCTGATCAAGGGAAACATTCTGGCCGCGCTCAGCGGCACGTTTTTCGGCAACCCGCTCACTTATGTTCCGATCGGGGTGATCTGCCTTCAGACCGGGCATTTCCTGCTGGGCACCGAATACGAAGGAGGCGACACACAAGGGCTGATGGGCAAATTCGCCAGTGCCCTAGGGGATCTCAAGAACAATTTTCTGGCGTTGTTTACGGATCGCGTGGCCGACTGGCACGGGCTGTCGCAGTTCTACGATGACGTCTTCTATCCCTACATGATCGGTGGGATCATTCCGGGCGTCGTTGCGGGGGTGATCTGCTATTACCTCAGCCTGCCGCTGATCCTGACGTATCAGCAGCGCCGCCGCGCCAAGATCAAGGCGAAGTTCGAGGAAATCAAGCGTTTGGCCGAAGATTCGGCTGCCGTTTCTTCGGCAGAGCCTCTAGGCTCGGGCAAGAACATGCAAAAGGAATCGAGTGATGTCTGAGAACCATCTGCGTCTGGGTGTGAACATCGATCACGTGGCCACCGTGCGCAATGCGCGGGGTGGGGATTATCCAGATCCGCTGCGCGCTGCCAAACTGGCGGAAGAAGCGGGGGCGGATGGCATCACCGCGCACCTGCGCGAAGATCGGCGCCATATATCGGACGTCGATATCGACGGGCTGATGGAGGTTCTGTCGGTGCCGCTGAATTTTGAGATGGCCGCAACGCCCGAGATGCAGAAAATCGCCCTGCGCCACAAGCCTCACGCGGTCTGCATCGTGCCCGAAAAGCGCGAAGAGCGCACCACCGAAGGCGGGCTTGAAGTCGCGCGCGAGGAAAACAAGCTGGCGCATTTCATCGCGCCTCTGCGTGAGGCCGGCTGCCGCGTGTCGATCTTCATTGCCGCCGATCAGCGTCAGATCGAAGCTGCGCATCGCATCGGTGCCGAAGTGATCGAGCTGCACACCGGCGCCTATTGCGACGCCCATGCTGAAGGTCGCATGGAAGATGCCGAACGCGAGCTTGAGTCGCTGCGCCAGATGTCCACCTTCGCTCATTCGCTGGGGCTCGAGGTTCATGCGGGCCATGGCCTGACCTACGACACCGTAAAACCGGTTGCCGCCTTCCCAGAAGTCAAAGAGCTGAATATCGGTCATTTTCTGATTGGCGAGGCGATTTTTTTGGGCCTGACCCCGGCCATTCAGGAAATGCGTCGCCTGATGGACGAGGCGCGCGCGTGATCACGCCCGGCTTTGTCGCCATCTGGCTGGCCTGGCTGATGGCTGGCGGCTCTCCGGGGCCTGCCACGATGGGCATTGCAGGAACCGCCATGAACGAAGGCCGCCGCGCCGGTCTGGTCTTTGCGCTGGGCATCTGTGCCGGGTCCGCCGCCTGGGGCATTGCCGCAGCGCTTGGCTTGTCGGCGATCATGCTGGCCAATGTCTGGGTCTTCGAGGTGATCCGCTATATCGGCGTGGCCTATCTGGGTTGGCTGGCCCTCAAGGCCCTGCGCCGCGCGATGACCGCGGACGAGGTCGCTTTGGGAAAACCGGTCACGGGCGCGCTGCCGACCATCTTTGCCAAAGGCGCGGCCATTCACCTGACCAACCCCAAGGCGATCCTCAGCTGGGGCTCGATCTATGCCATCGTCGCGCCCAATGATGCCAGCCTGTCGATGCTGCTGGGCTATTTCGCCATGCTCTATGCCGGATCGCTGCTGATCTTCATCGGCTATGCGTTCCTGTTTTCATCCGAGCGCATGGTCCGCACCTACCGTCGCGCCCGCCGCTGGTTCGATTTCGCCTTTGCAGGGTTCTTCGGAGTGGCGAGTTACAAGATCCTGACGGTGCGGTTGGGGTGATGAAACTTTGGACACCCGAACAGAAAACCTTGTTGTTTAACCGGGTTGGATACGTGGCGTTGTTCATGATTTTTCTTGTGCTGTCGGTAGGCTCAGGCTTTGCCGAAGAAAAATTGGCCCTGAAAGGTGTTTTTTTCTTTCCGCTCGATGCCTTGGTATTCCCAGTTATTATGGCATCGTTGGTCCAAACTCTTCCATGGTCTAAGCGGCTTACTCAAGCGACCCCAAACGCTACGCTGTGGTACAACGCCACTTACATGGTTGGTCTGTCATTGTCGGTTTTGTGGGCTGCTCAAATCTCAGTATTGGTCTACGGATTCAGGCATTGGCATAGGATTGACTTCTGGGACCTGATCCTGAGAAACGTCTTTTTACTTTTCTGGGCAGGGATTGCCACAGCTATTTGTCGTGCTGTGTTGGGGCAAGCTATACAAACAAAACAAACGCTTTTTTGCGAAAAAAGAAACTGAGAAAATGATACTCGGCATCGGCACGGACCTCGCAAATATTGACCGCATTCAGGGCACGCTCGACCGGTTCGGCGACCGGTTCCGCAACCGTGTCTTTACTGACACCGAACAGCGCAAGGCCGAACGCCGCGCCGACACCGCGGGTACGTATGCCAAGCGCTGGGCCGCGAAAGAGGCCTGTTCCAAGGCGTTGGGCACCGGTCTGCGCATGGGCATCGCCTGGAAGGACATGGCCGTCACCAATCTGCGCACCGGCCAGCCCGTGATGCATGTGACAGGCTGGGCCGCCGAACGCCTGAATGAAATGACCCCCGAAGGGCACGAGGCGATCATCCATGTCACCCTGACCGATGACCATCCCTGGGCGCAGGCTTTCGTGGTGATCGAAGCGCGTCCGCTTCAAGATCAGGCCGCGCAGCCTTGACTTGCCCCCATCGCCCCCGCATGTAGCAGCAAAGCCAAGCAAAGAACTGGAGCGAGCAGAATGGCCGAGGACGCCAAAACCGGAAATCCCGTCTGGGAGACGATCAAAACCATCGTCTATGCGCTGCTGATTGCCGGCGTGTTCCGTACCCTCTTCTTTCAGCCGTTCTGGATCCCCTCGGGCTCGATGAAGCAGACGCTGCTGATTGGCGATTTCCTCTTCGTCAACAAGATGGCGTATGGCTATTCCTACGCATCCTGCCCCAGCCTGATCATCCCCAGCGTCGGCCTGAACGTGGATGCCGAAGATATCTGTGGCTGGATGCAGGGCGAAGACAATACCCGTATCTGGGGCGGTGATCCGGAACGTGGCGATGTCATCGTCTTTCGCCATCCGGTCACCGGGCGTGATTATATCAAACGCCTGATTGGCTTGCCGGGCGACCGGATCCAGGTCCGCAATGGCCAGATCATCCTCAATGGCGCTCCGGTTCCACAGCAGCCCGACGGCGTGTTTACCGAAGTTGCGGAACCGCAAGGCCCGCAGCGCCTGCGCCCGCGCTGTGAAAACGGCCCTGTTGGAATAGGCGGCACCTGTGAAAAATCGCGCCTGATCGAAACCCTGCCCAATGGCGTGTCCTACGACGTGCTGAACATCGGCAACCAGGCATCGGACAATACCGGCATCTACACCGTGCCCGAGGGCCACTATTTCTTCATGGGGGACAACCGTGACAATTCCAGCGACAGCCGTCTGCCGCAATCTGCCGGCGGTGTCGGATACGTGCCTTACGAAAACCTGATTGGTCGAGCCGACCGGATCATGTTCTCGTCCGCGGGCCGTTCGATGCTGTTCTTCTGGACATGGCGCGGTGATCGGTTCTTCAAGGCGGTCAATTGAAGCTTTCGTCTGAGATAAAGGCGTTCCAGCGGCGATTGGGGTATGAGTTCAAAAACCCCGAACTGCTGGTGCGCGCGCTGACCCATGGCTCGGTGTCTTCGTCCACCCGACCCGACAACCAGCGGCTGGAGTTTCTGGGTGACCGCGTTCTGGGCCTGGTCATGGCCACCGCGTTGCTTGAAGCTGACAAAAAAGCCTCCGAAGGCCAGTTGGCCCCCCGGTTCAACGCATTGGTCCGCAAAGAGGCCTGTGCAGATGTGGCCCGCCAGATCGATCTGGGCGCGGTGTTGAAACTCGGCCGGTCCGAGATGCTGTCCGGTGGCCGTCGCAAGCAAGCGCTGCTGGGCGATGCGATGGAGGCCGTGATCGCCGCCATCTATCGGGATGCGGGGTTCGAGGCTGCCCGCGATGTCATCCTGGCGCTTTGGGGGGACCGCATCCACAAGGTCGAGGCAGATGCGCGTGACGCCAAGACCTCGTTGCAGGAATGGGCGCAGGCGCGTGGGCAAAAGCCGCCCTCATACGTCGAGGTTAAACGCAGTGGCCCGGACCACGCCCCGATCTTCACCATCGCGGCCCGTCTTCAGGACGGCACCGAGGCGCAAGCCACCGCAGGATCCAAACGTCAGGCCGAACAGGCGGCGGCGAAAGCTCTGCTGGAACAGCTCAGCCCGGTCGGGTCTTCCTAAGTACATGCGGCTCAGACCAGCCCGGAAATCGGACGCCGCCAGCCTGGCGGCGCTGTCGATCGAAGTCTGGATTAGCACCTATCTGCGCCATGGCGTGAGCGCCTTCTTCGCCGAGTTTGCACTGTCCGAGTTCACCACTGCACGGTTCGAAGCGCTGCTTGAAGAAGGCAAGGACCTTCTGATTGTTTCGGAAAACCGCGATGGCATAGATGGGTACATTCGGTTGGCAGAGGGCGGTCCCGCCCCGATCGACGGGCTGTCCGATCTTGAGATCGTGACCTTTTACGTGCAGCCGCGTCACCACGGAAAGGGCATCGGGTCAGCTTTGTTGCAGGTGGCCATCGACCATTGCCGCAACAAAGGCCGCACCGAAATTTGGCTGACGACCAATTCCGAAAACGCTCCGGCCATCGATTTCTACCTGTCCAAAGGTTTCCGTCAGGTCGGCGTCACGGATTTCCGTATCGCGAACCAAGCCTATCCGAACCACGTTCTCGCGTTGAACCTGCCACCTCAGGGCTAGCGTCAAATCACCCGGATGAACCCGGTCAGCCCGGTTTTCTGGTGTTCGATCACGTGGCAATGAAACGCCCAGTCGCCGGGATTGTCCGCGACCAGCGCGATGTCGACGGTCTCGTCTTTCAGCAAAAGCATGGTATCGGACAGCAACGGTGGCAGTTTGCGCAGGTTCGACGTCAGCGGAACGAAGGCCAGCCCGTGCAGGTGGATCGGGTGCAGATTGGGCGATTCATTGCGCAGTCGCAGAACATAGCTCTTGCCTCGTTGCAGTACAGCCAGGGGCCCGGTTCCCTGCGCCGCATCGCCCGGCCAGGGCGTGCGGTTGATCGACCAGAAACTATAGCCCAAAGACCCGCAGAACCCGTCATTCGGGGCGCCGCCTTCCGGGGTCCAGCCGAACACGAGCTCATGCAACTCGGCCTGATCAAGATCAGGGCGCGCGACAGGGTTTGCCGGCAATGGGCGCAGCTCTCGCAGATCACGCGCAATGGAGTGTCCCGTGGCCCGCAGCCGGACCATGGCGCGGTGTTTCTGCCCAGGAAACTTTGCCATCAGCAGGGCTGATTGCCCTTCGTCGTCCGGCATCCGAACGGCCAAATCCACCCGTTGACCCGGGGCCAGCAAGAGCGGCTGGGCTGCTGTGGGCCGTGTCACGTCTGTTTCTACCGGATGTCCGTCCCATGCGATGATACGGGTCTGGGCCCCTTCGGGATGCAAGTTGTAGATACGGGTCGTGTCCGTGTTGACCACCCGTACGCGCACTAGGCTGCCCGCGGCGTGGTCATATACTGCCTCGCTCTGCCAATTGGCGGTCTGCACGTTGCCGAACGTGCCGGCCCGCGCCGCGCCGCGGGCGGTATAGGCCGGCAGAAACGCGTCGTCTTCGTCCAGCCGGAAATCCCGCAGATTGATCACCTGTTCGCTGTCGAATCCCGGGTCTTCCGGTTCGGCAATCACCATCACACCGGTCAGCCCGCGGGCCATCTGGTCCATCGTCATGCAATGGGGATGATACCAATACGTGCCCGCATCCGGCGGCGTGAGTTCATAGGTAAAGCTCTCGTTCTCGCCGATGGGCATCTGGGTCAGATAGGGCACACCGTCCATTTTGTTGCGGATGCGCAGCCCGTGCCAATGCATCGCAGTATAATCGGGCAGGGTATTGCGCACCGTCAGACGCAATGTTTCGCCCTGGCGCCCGTAAAGAACCGGAGGCGGCGCATCCGGTGACAGGCTGACCATCCCCGTGGTCAGCTGACCACGCAACCGATAGCTGGCAGGTTGCACCACCAGTTCCCGAACGGGATCGCTGGCCGCCAGAGACAACCCTCCCAAACCCAAAGCACCGGCGGCGGCGCTGCTTCCAAGAAGAAACTCGCGACGTTTCATGAGAACCTCACTGAACGGATCTGATGCCGGGCTGGGATTGGCTGGGCGTCTGCGTCCATCTGACATCGAAACCGCATGGCCGCAATGCGACAAATCCCTCTGGCCCGTCGAAGCTTTCTGCTATAGGGGTGCGCACTTGCAAACAGGATCGCCAGACTCATGACCACACGCGCCGGATTTATCGCCCTGATCGGAGAGCCCAATGCGGGCAAGTCAACCCTGCTGAACCGCATGGTCGGGGCCAAGGTTTCGATCGTGACGCATAAGGTGCAGACCACCCGCGCGCGTATCCGCGGCGTGGCGATGGAGGGCGACGCGCAGCTGGTTTTCGTCGACACGCCGGGGCTGTTCAAACCCCGCCGCCGCCTGGATCGCGCCATGGTCGCCGCCGCATGGGGCGGGGCCGCGGATGCCGACATCGTTGTGCTTATGGTCGAGGCGCATCGTGGCATTACTGAAGGTGTCGAGCGCATCCTCGAAGGTCTCGAAGAGATCGGGCAAGGCCGCACGATCGCGTTGGCCATCAACAAGATCGACAAGGTGCCGTCCGAGAAGCTGCTGGCGCTGACCAGTGACCTGAACGCACGCTATCCGTTTGCCGAAACCTTCATGATCTCTGCTGAAAAGGGACACGGCGTCGAGGACCTGCGCAAATGGCTGGCCTCTGAATTGCCTGAAGGTCCCTGGCTCTATCCCGAAGACCAGATCGCCGATCTGCCCCTGCGCATGATCGCCGCCGAAATGACGCGCGAGAAGCTGACCCTGCGCCTGCATCAGGAATTGCCCTATCAACTGACCGTTGAGACCGAAAATTGGGAAGAGCGCAAAGACGGCTCTGCCAAGATCGATCAGGTCATCTATGTCATGCGCGACGGCCACAAAGGCATCGTGCTGGGCAAAAAGGGTGAGACGATCAAAGCCGTCAGCCAGGCCGCGCGCGCCGAACTGGAAGAGTTCCTCGACCGCAGGATCCACCTGTTCCTGCAAGTGAAGGTCCGGCCCAATTGGCTGGAAGAATCCGAGCGGTATTCGGAAATGGGGCTGGATTTCAAAGACGGAAACGCATGACGCGGCTGACGGCGGAATTCTGGGTTCACGCCTATCTGGCGCGGCTGCGATTTCAGGATATCCCGGCCTATGTGGTGGCCCATGGCGATGACACCGCAGGCGCAGTTCTGGTCAAGCTGAACACACTGGACGGGCAGGCCGTTGCCTTCCAACGCAGCTTTGATCTGATGAGTGGCGAACGGAAATGGGTCGAACTCTCGTCCGGTCTTGAAGGTGACGTGGACCAAGCAATCCAGCGCCAACGCAGCTTTGACCCCGACCTCTGGGTGATCGAGGTCGAAGACCGTCAGGGGCGGCACCTGCTGGGCGAAGAAGGGCTGGAGTGACCAGTACTGAAGGGTCTTTGACGCAGAGACCAAAATGACTATTTTACCCCGGCAATTACACTGGCAGGGCTGGCTTGCCCTGTGGACAGGCGCAACCAAGAGGTGCTTTCGTGGCTGAAACGCTTGCTGAGAAACTGGAAAAATCGGAACTCGGCCACTGGATGCAGCGGTTCGAAAGCTTCATGGTCTTTGTCGGGGTTGTTGGTCCTTTTGCCACGCTTCCGCAACTGGTCAAGCTCTACTTTACCCATTCAGAACACGCTACTGGTCAGTCGCTTCTGTCCTGGTCGCTTTATGCCGGGCTGTCCTTCCTGTGGTTTGCGTATGGTCTGGTGGTGGGCAAGTTGCCCATCTATGTGGGCAACGGTATCTCGATGGTGCTGAACCTGCTGATGGTCATAGGAATTCTGGTTCATGCGGGTGTGACGTTCTGAACTTCACGCTGGCTTGGGTCTTTCTTGTTCGCGGTCGCAGACGATGCTCGGGTCCATCAATCCGCGTCGCCAAAATAGACAAAGCTCATCTTGTTCCCGTCAGGGTCGCGTGCGTAGGCACCAAAAAAGTTTGGGCCATATTGGGGGCGGTCCCCCGGATCACCTTCGTTTGTTCCGCCATTTGCAAGCGCGGCCGCGTGCGCATCACGCACTTCTTCTGTGCTTTGGCACAACAGGCCAACCATGTTTCCGTTGCCGATTGTCGCGTCTTTTTTGTCGAACGGTGTCGCGACCCATATGCATCCGCCGCCGCGCAGCTCATAGCATACAGCATGCGGCATATACTCGGCGACGACCTTTCCGCCGATCCGGGGCATAACCGCGTCGTAATAGCTGCGTGCCTTGGCAACGTCGTTGGAACCGATCATGACGTAATTAAGAGACATTTTGGGAATCCCGCTTTAGAACATAAGAAGAACATTATGGCCTGAACGGGATTAAAGCAACGCATTCTTTTGCCCGCAGTTGGCGACACCCCGGACGACAGACGGGGTTTCCATCGGCCAAGGGGCAGCAGGCGCGTTCTGGCGGGGCACATTGGTGATCTGAAGAATGGCGGCGGGTTCATGTTGAGGCACAACGGAATCCACCGTGGTCAGGTCTGGTCGCTATATCGTACCGGACCGTTGCAATGAAAAGCCGATGCTCTGCCCTTCAGTCTATGCATGTCTTGGGATCACGCGCCATGTCCGCCGTTCCACCCGTCTTCGTACTCGCCCAACACCCTGGACAGGTGCAGCAGAGACGCAGAAAAGCGTGCGTAGACATCCCTCGACAACATCGGCTTGTTGTCATCCAGCACCTGCACAAGTTCGACGACGGTCGACGCAAACGTCTCATAGACCTGCATGTCTGCCGCCGTTGGGTCCGGTGTCCAGATTTCGCGTTCGTCGTAGTATGTGGCGGGTTTCGGTTCGTCATCGATCATGGTGCGGCCCCTTCTGTTGAAGCGCAGTTGGGGGTCGTAAAAACGCGTACAAGCCGGGTGGCGCGAAGTCACAAAACTATGGCGGCTTCGGAAAAGAACGCGCGCTGAAAAGGGGTTGAAGCACTTCCGCTCTTGCGTGCCAACGTCGCTTGGGATTTTCTGCGAACCAACCAAACCAGCAACAGGGTCAGGTTTTGGACTGGCGCGATCACGGAATACTCCTGACATTACGCCGCCATGGTGAAACAGCGGCGATCATCGAGGTCTTTACCGAAGGCCACGGGCGTCACGCCGGCGTGGTGCGTGGCGGGACCAGCCGCAAGATCGCGCCGATCCTGCAACCTGGGGCGCAACTGGACGTGCTGTGGCGCGCGCGGCTGGAAGAACATATCGGCACCTTTCAGGTCGAACCCCTGCGGTCCCGCGCGGCAGCCGCGTTTTCAGGTCGGCTGGCACTGTCTGGGCTGAACGCGGTTGTTTCGCTGTTGTCCTTTTGTCTGCCCGAACGGGAACCACACCCCGCGCTTTATTCCCGGACGGAACAGTTGATGGATCTGTTGGGGCAGGATGAAGTCTGGCCTCTGGCCTATCTGCGATGGGAGCTCGCGTTGCTTGACGAACTTGGCTTTGGCCTTGATCTGACCGCCTGCGCCGTGACTGGTGTGACCGAAGGATTGATCTATGTATCCCCCAAAACAGGCCGTTCCGTCAGCGCCAATGGCGCCGGGGAATGGGCGGACAAGCTGTTGCCCCTGCCGCCTTGTCTGCGAGGTGAAGGCACTGCGCCCGATGCCGAGGTCGCAGAGGCCCTGCGCACGACCGGATATTTTCTGGAGCACCGCGTTGCTCCGTCTTTGGGGCATAATCCGCTGCCCGAAGCGCGGGCCCGGTTCGTGGATCAGGTCACTCGGCGGCTGTGAACACCATCTCGTGCCCGTCCTCATTGCGCAGGATCAGCACATTGCCTGACACCTCGGATTGGGTCATGGCCATGAGGGCGGCAAAGTAGAACCCTTCCGCTTCGAGCCCCGCGCAGGCGGCGCGCGTCGCGTTGAGGTTCTGAACCTCAAACCACGGGTAGGGCGCGTTGAGTGTTCCGTCATAGCTGTTGCACGGAGCGTTCCCGGTAATCCTGCCTTCTTCGGGAAACCGCAGCAGAGCGCTCGCCTCATAGGGCTGACCATCGATCTCCCTCAGAACCCAGGTCTGGTCCGCCGCACCATAGGCGGCGACGGTTTCGTCCTTCTCGCATTGGAACAGTGCCAACAAGGGCAGGGTCAGGATCAGGCGAGTCATGGCTGGGTCTTAGCGCATAGGGGATGTTGTTGGAACCGGATCAGTAGGGAAGAGACCCGTTCAGCAGTTGCGCACGCACTTCCTGCCGGGGTTTCCAGTTATAGCGCGTATCTTCACGCACCGGCGCCCAGAACAACGCGCCACTGTTGCGCCAGGGATCAAGAATAATGCCGTCATACATCGAATCCCCCTTGGCGCTGATCAATGCCGAATGGTGGATGATGCGAAAAGACGTCGGCGGCGACGTGGCCCAGTGCAGATCCAATGTTCGGAAGTTTTCCTGCCGCAGCCGCTTGGTCATGGCTTCTGCCCAATCGTTGCACAGCCCCTTTTCGCGGAACCCGTTGATGACCTTGGCGTTGTGGATGATGGCGGGGTCGGTGACATTCCAATCCCGCGCCAACTGCTGCGAGTAGGAATAGGCGATGGTGGCCGCTCTCTGAGCCTCGGCCGGATCGACATCCGGCCCGAGCATTCGGATCGACTGGGCAAGCGCTTCGACATCGCTCTGATCGGCCGTTGGCGCAGGGGTGGTGCAGCCCGCAAGAACGAGCACCGCCAGAGTGGCGCAAAGTGCAAAGAAGGATCGGGTCATGCGATGTACCAGGTGCTGATCGGGTTTCGGTCGGGTCAATCTGACGCTCTAACGGCGAATGGGCCGGGATCAAAGGGGAAGTTTGGATTGCTGCGGACACGGTTCGCCGTTGCCCTGCCGGTCAGAGATGCAAAAATGGTCCGTACAAAACGGAAGGTCCGTGGGTAGGAGGCGTACAAAACCTCAAAAACCAAGAAAAAGACCCGGCGCAATGGCCGGGTCAGTTGGGGAAACGGGCGCCGGTTCCGGTCACCCGAGCAGACGTCGTGCGATGACCTGTGCCTGGATCTCGGCCGCCCCTTCGAAAATGTTGAGAATGCGCGCGTCGCACAGAACGCGGCTGATCTTGTATTCCAGTGCAAAGCCGTTCCCGCCGTGGATTTGCAGCCCGTTATCGGCGGCTGCCCAGGCCACACGGGCGCCCAGCAGTTTGGCCATGCCCGCCTCAAGATCACAGCGTTGGCCGTGGTCTTTTTCCCACGCGCTGAAATAGGTCAGCTGGCGCGCGATCATGATCTCGACCGCCATCATTGCCAGCTTGCCCGAGACACGCGGGAAGTTGATCAGCGATTTGCCGAATTGCTTGCGGTCGATGGCATATTGCATGGCGATATCCAGCGCGCTTTGCGCCACGCCGATGGCGCGCGCGGCGGTCTGGATGCGGGCACTTTCAAAGGTTTCCATCAGCTGTTTGAAACCCTTGCCTTCTTCACCGCCCAGCAGGTTTTCACCCTTGACGTGGAAGCCGTCAAAGCCCAGCTCGTATTCCTTCATGCCGCGATAGCCCAGAACCTCGATCTCACCCCCGGTCATGCCGGGGGTGGGGAAGGGATTGTCGTCCGTGCCGGGCGTCTTTTCCGCCAGGAACATGGACAGGCCGCGGTGATCGGTGCTGTCGGGATCGGTCCGCGCCAGCAAAGTCATGACATGGGTCCGCGCGGCGTGGGTGATCCAGGTCTTGTTGCCGGTGATCCGGTAATCACCGTTCTCGTCCTTCACGGCACGGGTCCGCAGGCTACCAAGATCCGAGCCGGTGTTGGGTTCAGTGAAGACAGCCGTCGGCAGAATTTCGGCGCTGGCCAGTTTTGGCAGCCAGTTGGCCTTTTGCTCGTCCGTGCCGCCGGCGATGATCAACTCGGCCGCGATTTCCGAACGGGTGCCCAGCGAGCCCACGCCGATATAGCCACGCGACAGTTCTTCGGAAACGACGCACATGGATGCTTTGGACAGTCCGAAACCGCCAAACTCTTCCGGGATGGTCAGCCCGAAAACGCCCATTTCCGCCAGTTCTTCGATGATTTCCAGCGGGATCAGCTCATCCTTGAGGTGCCATTCATGGGCGTACGGTTCGACCTTTTCCTGCGCATAGCGGCGGAACTGGTCGCGGATCATTTCCAGTTCTTCGTCCAGGCCCGACGCGCCGAACATGGTGGCGCCGGCCTGATCCTGCATCAGCTCGACCAAACGGCTGCGTGCGGCTTGTGAATTTGCCTGCGCCATCAAGGTCTGTACTTCGGACGACTGAAAGCCCGACAGCGCATCCCAGCCGAGGCCCATATCCTGAAGGCGCACGACTTCGCCCTGGTTCATCGGGATGCCACCAGCGACCTGATGCAGGTACTCGCCAACGGCTATCTGGTGAAGCAACTGCTCGAGTTCGCCGAACTTGCCTTCGGCCTGAAGTGCTTCGGCCCAGCGCTGCATCTGTTGCAGCGACTGGTTGTACGTGGCCAGCCATGCCAGTCCATGCGCGGCGGTCTGGTTTGCCTCGATCAAAGCACCAGAGATACGGCCATCCGCCGAGACCATGCCGCGCACGGATTCACGGGCTTTTTCAAAAACGGCTGCTACCGCGGGTACGGCAGCCCGGGTCAAGTTCAGAAGATCGGGCAAAACTGCAGCAGTTGTCATCTCGGTCATATCCTGTCCGTCGTGGGCCATGAATCGCGTCCTTTCCTCGGTCGTCTGGTCATATCATGCTGCACGTGCAGCGCAACAAAAATACTTATTACGCTGCGAAAAAGTTCAAATATTACCCCAACATTTTTGCAATGCAGAAGAAAATCCAGATGATATCTAGGGGACATGACCCTGTTTTCCATTCTTTCCCCGCAGGAACTGCTGATGGCCATGGCAATCGCGTTTGCCTCTGGATGGGTCAAAGGCATGGTTGGTTTCGCGATGCCCATGATTTTGGTATCAGGGTTGAATTCATTTCTGCCGCCGGATCTGACCCTGGCGGGACTTATTCTGCCGACGCTGGTGACCAATGGGCTGCAGGCCCTACGCGGTGGCCGTGTCGCCGCGATCGCCTCGATTCGGCGCTTTCGGGTTTTCCTTGTTGTTGGCGGTCTTCTTCTGCTGCTCAGCGCACAGTTGGTCGCATTGATCCCGGGGTCTGTCTTTCTGGTTCTGATGGGCGGCTTTGTGTCAGTTTTTGCGCTGTTACAAGTTCTGGGGTTCAGAATGGCGCTGAACCAACCCTCGACCGCAGTCGAGGCTGTGGTAGGTGGCGTGGCGGGGTTTGTCGGCGGCATGTCAGGAGTTTGGGGGCCTCCGACAGTTGCCTATCTGACGGCGCTGAACACCCCCAAGACCGAACAGATTCGAATTCAGGGTGTAATCTACGGTTTGGGGGCGGTTTTGTTGCTGGTCGCACATCTTGGATCAGGCATTCTGTACGCAGAAACACTTGAGTTTTCGGCAGCCCTGATCGTTCCGGCCCTGGCCGGGATGTGGATAGGCATGAAGCTGCAGGACCGTATTGATCAGGCAAGTTTTCGCAAAGCGACCTTGTTCGTTTTGCTGATTGCGGGCCTGAACCTGCTTCGACGCGGTTTGGTGGGGTAACGCGTCAACTCGGCCGCTTGTCGGCGAGCCGAAAAGCAAAATACAGGCCTAGCATCAGGAAGAACAAACCCGAGATATCGCCGATCAGGAATGCGATATATTCCACCGTCGCGCTGCCAAAAGCCAGGTTGGTCAACCCGGAGACAAGGAAGGACGTTACGATTCCGACGCCCATCACACATATCCAACAGGGTTTGCGATCCGGACGGGGAAACAGATCCCACCCGATTGCCTTCAGAAGATAAAACACGGTCGGGACCGTCAGAACCGCAATCGCCATGGCCATCAGGCGGCTGGGCAGGAGCACATCCGTTCCACCCAAATAGGCAAAAACGATGAACACGCCGGGCAATAATGCGAAAACGGCGCGCCACCCCAACAGCCAGGCTGTCAGAACTCGCACGCCATGCGGCAGAAACAACAGGCTCGCGCGGCTTGGGTATTCCGGGAAAAACACGTTCTGCAACGGCATCAGGACGGCGAATGTAAGGAACGACGCCAGCACATAGGCCAAAGAGGCCAAAAGCGTTTCAGTAGCCCACCCGCGCAAAGTTATCACGGCCTCTTGCGCGGGTGGATCGCATCATTTGGGTGCATGAACGATGTACCGTCCCCGGTTGGCGCTGCCGCTTTGAGAAAGATAGCCTTTTTCGACCAGCGATTTCAGCGCGCGAAAGAATGTTGGGCGCGAAACACTTTGAACCAACGTGTGCTCGATCAAACCGAATGTGCGCACTTCCTGATCGGACTTGGAAAGCTCTTCGGCGGCATAGTAGATGTCGCGTTCAACCGGAGATAGTTTCTCCAAGCCTAATGTACGCTCCATGCTTTGCATCAGCTTGCGCAGTTCGGTGAGTTTCGAGATCTCAGTCATAATGTTACCTATCGTTTGCCGTGTCATTTGCCGCCTAATTGCGACTGTTTGAGCCATGCTGAATGACGCGCAAGTCAGCAAGTCTCGTATTGACACTCATCCCCTCTCGCTTAGACTAGGTGACTGATTAGGATTGCTCAATCCAGCGTTGTGAGTGTGCGCACATGAGCGACTCCCAATCTAATTTCAGTCAGTACCCGGCGCAAAAGTGCCGGGTTTTTTCGTCTTAGCGATTATCAGGGCTAGCGCAAATTGCATTTTGAAACAACGCAATTGTATGTGCTTTTTGCGACAAACAACCTTAGCAAGAAGTACAGTGGGTGAAATAAAAAAGGGGCGCTGTGGCCCCTCTTCCTGTCTTATCCGATTGCGACGGCTTTGATGTCGTCGTCGATGAAGGGCAGATATTGTTCAAAGTTCTCGGCAAACATCTGCACCAGTTTTTCGGCCTGTTTGTCGAAGGCTGCCTGATCGTCCCAGGTACGGCGCGGGTCCAGCAGAACTTCGGCAACCCCCGGGACAGAGACTGGAACGTCAAAGCCGAAATTGGCATCCTTGCGGAACTCGGCGTCGCGCAGAGACCCTTCCAGAGCGGCGGTCAGCAAGGCGCGTGTCGCACGGATCGGCATCCGGCTGCCCACGCCATAGGCGCCGCCGGTCCAGCCGGTGTTCACAAGCCAGCAGGTCGCGCCGTGCTGGGCGATCTTGTCCCGCAACAGGTTGCCGTATTCCTCAGGGCGACGGGGCATGAACGGCGCGCCGAAACAGGTCGAGAATGTCGGCTGCGGCTCGGTGATGCCGCGTTCGGTCCCGGCCACTTTTGACGTGAAACCCGACAGGAAGTGATACATGGCCTGGGCCGGCGTCAGCCGCGCGATCGGTGGCAGAACGCCAAATGCATCGCAGGTCAGCATGATGATATTCTTCGGGTGACCACCCAATGCGCTTTTGGATGCGTTCGAGATATACTCGAGCGGATAGGCGCAGCGCATGTTGGCGGTCAGCGAGTCATCGTCGAAATCCAGTTCCTTGGTTTCGGGATCAAAGACCATGTTTTCGATCACGGTTCCGAACTTCGAAGTGGTGGCATAGATTTCCGGCTCTGCCTCGGCATTCAGGTTGATGGTCTTGGCATAGCAACCGCCCTCGAAGTTGAAGGTACCGCGATCAGACCAGCCGTGCTCGTCATCCCCGATCAGTATGCGCGAAGGATCTGCGGACAAGGTGGTCTTTCCGGTGCCGGACAGGCCAAAGAACACGGCCGTATCGACCGGGTTGCCAACAGCATGGTTTGCCGAACAGTGCATCGGCATCACGCCTTTTTCAGGAAGCATGTAGTTCAGCAGGGTGAAAACGGACTTCTTGTTTTCACCGGCATATTCAGTGCCGCCGATCAGGATCAGTTTGCGGTCGAAGTTCATCGCGATCACGGTCTCGCTGCGGCAACCGTGCTTTGCCGGGTCGGCCTGAAAGCTGGGGCAGTTGATGACGGTGAAATCGGCCGTGAACTCATCCAGGTCTTCGCGGTCCGGGCGACGCAGCAGGTGGCGGATGAACAGGTTGTGCCACGCCAGTTCGGTAATCATTCGTACATTGATTGCGTAAGCCGGGTCCGCGCCACCGACGAGGTCCTGTACGAAATAGTCGCGGCCTTTCATGTGGGCCAGCATGTCTTCGTACAGTGCGTCAAAGCCCTCGGGGCTCATTTCGGCATTGTTTTCCCACCAGATGGTTTCGGCAACGCTGTCGGTCTTGACGACGTGTTTGTCCTTGGGCGACCGGCCGGTGAACTTTCCTGTGGTAACTAGGAACGCTCCACCATTGCCAAGTGTGCCTTCGCCGCGCTTCAGCGCCTCTTCGATCAGCGCCGGTTCCATGAAGTTGTAATAGACATTGCCCAGACCCTCGATGCCCTGATCTTCGAGGCGGAATTGCGGGTTAACCCGTCCAGATGTCATGTGTGTCTTCTCCTGTGGCGGCGCGAAGGTCGTTGGCCGTTGCGCCTTTGGGGCAGTGAGCCGGGAAAACCGGCGGCTGAGCGCGTCTTATCACGGTCGTTCATGGCATGAACAGGCGGGTTTGACGCAGTTAGCGCAACCAAGTTCGGGTTTAGCGCCATCAGAAATTCAATGTCGGAAAAGCGGGCAGATTTTTGCGGGCATCAAGGCAAATTTGCCGCAGACCTGCCGCAACAAAGGCATGATTCGCAGTTACGGATTGATTCGGCGTCTTAAAACCGCCAACAATGCCTTACAAATAAGCGAATTATTGCGCGAGTGAGCAGGAATAGGGGTGAGCCCGATGTCAAAGATTGCACTTGTGGATGACGATAGAAACATTCTTACGTCTGTATCCATGACCCTCGAAGCCGAAGGTTTCGAGGTTGAAACATATAATGATGGCCAGGCCGCGTTGGATGCGTTCAACAAGAAACTGCCGGACATGGCTGTTCTGGATATTAAGATGCCGCGGATGGACGGCATGGATCTGTTGCAACGGCTGCGTCAGAAGACGCAGATGCCGGTGATCTTCCTGACCTCGAAAGACGATGAGATCGACGAGGTACTGGGCCTGCGCATGGGCGCGGATGACTATGTAAAGAAGCCTTTTTCGCAGCGTTTGCTGGTCGAGCGCATTCGGGCCTTGCTGCGCCGCCAAGAGGCGACAAGCGGCGATGCGGTCGCATCCAACAGCAATGACACCAAAGTCATGGAACGCGGCGACCTGAGAATGGATCCGCTGCGCCATGCGGTCAGCTGGAAAGGCAATGATGTGTCCCTGACCGTGACCGAGTTCCTGCTGCTTCAGGCCCTGGCCCAACGTCCGGGATTCGTCAAAAGCCGCGACCAGTTGATGGATGTCGCCTATGATGATCAGGTCTATGTGGATGACCGGACGATCGACAGCCACATAAAGCGTCTGCGGAAAAAGATGCGCGCGGCTGATCCCGAGTTCTCGGCGATTGAGACCTTGTATGGTATCGGTTACCGGTACAACGAAGAATAGGCGCGGCCGCCTGCAAGAGGTAATGGGGTCTCGTGCGCGACACCGAACAAGCCAGCGAATTGCGCGACGGTGACGTCGTTCTTGGGGATGACTGGGTCATTCCCCAAGACCCCGAGTCAGCGGAGCTGAGGGAAAAGCGATCCCGGAGGAACCTGTTTTCTCTGCGTGGTTCACCTCTGGCGCGCAAAATCATCACGTTCAACTTGATCGCTCTGGTGATTCTGGTCACTGGGTTGCTGTATCTGGACGACTCGCGAAAAGAGAAGGTTCAGCAGACCGCCCGCAATCTGCTGGGCGATGCGCAACTTGTCAGCAACGTTTTTGAAACCCGGTTGCGTCAGGGCGTACAGCAAACCGGGCAGAATGCCGGGAACCTGGACGTCAAGGATACCTTGTCTGGCCTCACCTTGCCCGAAGGGGGCGAGGTTTTTGTTTATGACGCCAGTGGCACGCTGATCGGCTGGACACGTGGTGCCCCGCAAGCCTCTGACATGCCGGTTCTTCTGCAATCCGAGGCCGAGATGCAGACCGGCAGTACGGTGATCAGCGACACGCTGAATGCCGTCTGGACGGGTTTGTCAAACCTGCTCAACTGGTCGACTGAAACCGAGGCACCGACGTTGGCGCAGCGTGTTCAGACCATTATTCCACAAGCGATTGCCGGTCAAAGTCAGGTGCAGGCGGTACAGGATGGCGCGGGTGAGACGGTCATCGTGGCTGCCGCACCAATTCTTTATCAGGATGTACCCGCCGGCGCGGTGGCGATTACCGGCCCGGCTGGTGAAATCGACGCGCTTGCCCGCCGCGAGCAGGAGCGCATTCTTCAGATGTTTGTCGTGGCGCTGCTGGTTTCCGTGGGCCTCAGCCTTGTCCTGGCCTCGACCATTGCCAACCCGCTGGCCGATCTGGCATCCGCGGCAGAGATGGGCAAAGACCGGGGCACGGGTGTCAATCCCGGGCGCATTCGCATTCCCGACCTCAGCGCCCGTCCTGATGAAATCGGACGCCTCAGCCGCGCTTTGCGGGGTATGGTGACCGCGCTCTACAACCGGATCGACGCAAACGAACAGTTTGCCGCCGATGTTGCCCATGAAATCAAAAACCCGCTGGCCAGCCTGCAATCCGCCGTGGGAACGCTGCGGATGGTCAAGCGCGAGGATCAGCGCGACAAGCTGCTGGACGTGATCGAGCATGACGTACGGCGTCTGGACCGGCTGGTCAGCGACATATCAAATGCGTCGCGTCTGGATGCGGAACTGGTCAAGGAAGAAGAGCAGCCCTTTGACCTGCTCAAGCTGCTGGGCAATCTCGGCCAGTATCTGGGTGAAGATGCACGCTCCAAGGGCATCGATTACATTACGGATCTGCCCTCTGAGCCAATTGTGATCAACGGGCTGGAAGCGCGTCTTGCGCAGGTCTTTGTCAATCTGATCACCAACGCCATTTCGTTCTGCGAGGAAAATGACGCAATTCGCGTCTGGGTCCGGCAGCGGGACAACCGCGTGCTGGTTGTTGTCGAAGACACCGGCCCGGGGATTCCCGAACAGGCGCTTACCAAAGTGTTCAAGCGTTTCTACTCGCAGCGTCCGGCGGAACATTTCGGCAATAATTCTGGCCTCGGCTTGGCGATCTCCAAGCAGATTGTCGAAGCCCATGGCGGGGTGATCTGGGCTGAGAACATCCGCCCGACAGAGGCCGATATCACATCGGATCCGCTGGGTGCCCGCTTTGTCGTGGGGTTGCCCGTCTAAATCCATGCATATTGATTCGTTGTCACTCGCGAAAGATCAGGACAGCGCCTGTGTTCATGCCTCCTGCGTTTCGGTTGCCGGACGCGGGCTTTTGATCATCGGTGCGTCCGGCACAGGGAAGTCCGGGCTGGCGTTGCAAATGATGGCGTTCGGCGCGAAATTGGTCGCCGATGACCGCGTCAATCTAGAGATGCGGCAGAATCGGGTGATCGCCTCGGCCGTATCGCAGATACGCGGCTTGATCGAGGCGCGCCAAATTGGCCTGGTCAAAGCCGAACCCAGTGGTCCGGTTCCGCTGGGTTACGTTGTGGATCTGGATCAGCCAGAGCCCGAGCGTCTGCCCGACCCTTTGACGGTTTCCGTGCTGAGGCAAACTGTTCCCTTGCTTCGGGGCGCGGGCGTGCCCAACTTGGCTGTAGCGATGATGCAGCTTCTAGGAAATGAGCGCGTAAACCCGGAATGGCCGATTACATGACATCGCCAAGGCGGATCGTACTTGTCACGGGGCCCTCCGGGGCAGGAAGATCCACGGCCATTCATGTGCTGGAAGATCTAGGCTTTGAAGCCATCGACAATCTGCCGATGGGTCTTTTGTCGCGCTTGCTCGACAGCGCTGACAGCGACCGTCCGATGGCATTGGGTATAGATGCCCGCAACCGGGATTTCTCGACGATCGGTTTCATAGAATTGGCTGAAAAGCTGGGCCGCTTGGCGCAGGTCGATCTGACGGTTCTGTATCTGGATTGCAGTGATGATGTTCTGGTGCGCAGGTTTTCAGAAACCCGAAGGCGGCATCCCGTCGCCAAGAATGCCAGCCCGGAAACCGGCGTTCAGCGCGAAAAAGAGCTGCTGGCGCCGATACGTGAGATTGCGGATACGCTGATCGACACCAGCCTTCTGAACGTGCATCAGCTGCGGGAAGAGGTCGAGCACTGGTTCGCCCCGCAAGGCGGGCGGCATCTGGCGGTTTCCATCGAATCCTTTTCTTACAAACGCGGTCTGCCGCGCGGATTGGACATGGTGTTCGATTGCAGATTTCTAGCGAATCCATACTGGCGCCCGGAATTTCGCGCAGCGGATGGTCGAAACCCTGACGTTGCGCACTATGTGCAATCAGACGCTAACTACTTACCGTTTTTTGAACGTGTGCTGGACTTGCTGACCCTGTTGCTGCCGGCCTTTCGGGCCGAGGGCAAAGCGCATCTTTCCGTGGCGTTTGGGTGCACAGGGGGCCAGCACAGATCAGTTGCCCTGGCAGAGGCCGTTGCAAAGGCCCTTGCGGAAGATGGGCAGCAGGTGGCAATTAGGCATCGCGAGATGGAACGTCGGTCGTTGAATGTGAGGTCGGATTGATCGGAATTGTGATCGTTGCACATGGTGGGTTGGCTCAGGAATACCTGGCCGCCACACAACACGTGGTCGGACCACAGGCCAGCCTCGTGGCGGTCGCGATTGAGGCTGACCATGACCGGGACGAAAAACAGGCCGAAATCTGCCGTGCCGCTGACGAAGTGGACACCGGCGATGGTGTCGTTGTTGTCACCGACCTCTTTGGCGGAAGCCCCTCGAATCTCAGCCTGCGTGCCTGCGCGCCTCAGGACCGGCGTATTCTGTATGGGGCAAACCTGCCGATGCTGATCAAATTGGCCAAAAGTCGCCACTTGCCCATTGGTGATGCCGTCCGTCAGGCAATGGAGGCTGGACGGAAGTACATCAATGCTCAGAATGTGACATTGGATTAAAAACGGATTATTGAATATGACGAGCCGAAGCCTGAAAATTATCAATGAAAAGGGCCTGCATGCACGCGCCTCGGCAAAGCTGGTTGAGGTTGTAGAGGGGTTCGATGCACATGCTGAGGTGTCAAAAGACGGACTTTCTGCATCAGGCGACAGCATCATGGGCCTTTTGATGTTGGCAGCATCGCGCGGAACAACTATTGACGTCGAGACGTCCGGGCCGGATGCTGAGGCATTGGCAGAAGCTCTGGAAACGCTTGTGAACGACAAGTTCGGAGAGGGGTTCTAAGCCACCCCGCCGGGACAGGAAGAACGGGAAGACCAGGAATTGGCGGAAACGACGCACGAGACCAAGACAAACCCGGTGGTGGATGGGACCACAGATCAGGGTGAGATCTACGACCGTAGAACGCTGACCTATGCGAATTCATTCGACGATGCCTGGACAGCGACCGCCATTCGGGCCATCGAGTGGTGCACAGGCAAGCTGACCATTTTGCGCATGGTCAACAAGTTCGAAAAAAAGAACGAATACTATCGCGGCCAGCGGTTCTGGGGCGGTGCCCTCAAGACTATGGGAATCGACCTGACCACACCGCAGGAACAGATTGACCGCATTCCCAAGACCGGCCCGGTTGTCGTCGTCGCTAACCACCCGCACGGTATGGTCGATGGCATGATTCTGGCGGAACTGATCGGCCGGGTACGCAGCGATTACCGCATCCTGACCCGTTCGGTCCTGACAGGGCTGGACGAAGCGGCCACGTCATTCATGATCCCGGTTCCGTTCCCACATGACCCCGAGGCGCAGGCCAAGATGCTGGAAATGCGCGGCAAAGCCATGGAGCATCTCAAAAACGGCGGCGTTGTGGCGCTGTTCCCATCCGGTGTTGTGATGTCCTCGGATGATTGGTTCGGACCTGCGATCGAGCGGGAATGGAACGTGTTCACCGCCAAGATGATCCGCCGTTCGGGCGCGCGCGTGGTGCCGATTTTCTTTCCGGGCTGCAATTCACGCTGGTATCAGATCGCCAACCGTGTCTCTGCAATTCTACGGCAGGGATTGTTGCTGCATGAGATCGTCCGATCCTGCAACAAACCCCAGTCGCCGGTGATCGGCGAACCGATTTCGGACCACGATATGGAGTTGCTGGAGCGCGATCCGCGCGGTTTCATGGCCTGGCTCAGAAATCACACCATGTCTCTGGGTAGGTCGGAGCAGACCTGATCCGCGTCTTCATCTGGCCAAAAATATTCCGGGGGTGAGCCCGGACAAAGTCCGGGCGAGGGGGGCTGGCCCCCTTCAGCGTGTCGGTACCGGAACTTCCCCACGATAATCATAAAAACCGCGCTCGGTCTTGCGCCCCAGCCACCCGGCCTCGACATATTTCGTCAGTAGAGGGCAGGGACGATATTTGGTATCGGCCAACCCGTCATGCAGCACGTTCATGATCGCCAGACAGGTATCCAACCCGATGAAGTCCGCCAGCTCCAGCGGGCCCATGGGATGATTCGCCCCAAGTTTCATTGACTGGTCGATGGATTGAACGTTCCCCACACCTTCATAGAGTGTGTAGACCGCCTCGTTGATCATGGGCATCAGGATCCGGTTCACGATAAAGGCCGGGAAGTCCTCGGCGCTGGCCGCCGTTTTGCCCAACCGATCCACCACCGCTTTGCAGGCGTTGAAAGTTTCTTCATCCGTGGCGATGCCGCGGATCAATTCCACCAGTTGCATAACAGGGACAGGGTTCATGAAATGAAAACCCATGAATCGTTCGGGCCGATCCGTGCGGCTTGCCAGACGGGTGATGGAAATCGAGGATGTATTTGACGTCAGAATCGTATGCGGCAGCAGGTGCGGTTGGAGGTCCTCGAAAATCGCCTGCTTGATCGTTTCCCGCTCGGTTGCCGCCTCGATAACCAGATCGGTTTGACCCAGTTTCGGCAGATCAAGCGTGGTCGTAATCCGTTTCAGCGCAGCCTTCATCGCCTCGTCGGTGATTTTGCCACGCGACGCCTGCCGCGCCAGGTTACCTTCGATCGTGGCAATGGCGTTTTCCAGAGCATCCTGGCTGACATCGTTCAGCAAGACGTCGTATCCCGCCAACGCCATAACATGGGCAATGCCGTTGCCCATTTGCCCCGCGCCAATCACCCCGACCGATTTAACTTCCATGTTCAGCTGCCTTTGCCCTGTAGGATACCGCGACAGTATCGGCAGACCGGGGCAGGCGGCAAGAGGATCAAGGCGGTCAATTTCGCTTCAAATGCGCGCATTAGGAAAATCTCAATATCTATGACCACAAGATGGCACCGGGTGAGAAAACGGGGGGCTTAATATGAGCTTTCATCAGACAAACAGCGGTAGGGAGTCCACCTGCCAGTATGCCAATTCGAAACTTTGGTTCCGGGGTCCACCCGGCACGTTGGATCAGCCCTATGTGGCCTGTCTGGGAGGAGAGGAAACTTTTGGCAGATTCGTCGATTACCCGTTTCCTGCCGTGCTTGAGAAGCGATTGGGAAAGCCATGCGTCAACTTCGGCAGCCTTTTTTGCGGAGTCGAAGCGTTGTCCACTGATCCGGGGGTGCTGAATCTGGTCAATCAGTCAGACCTATGCGTGTTGCAGGTGCCCGATCTTCTGCGCCAATCGAACCGGTTTTACCGCGTACACCCGCGTCGCAACGATCGGTTCCTTGAACCCACCGCAGACTTGCTGGGGCTGTACCCGGATGTTGACTTCACGGAAATCCATTTTGTGCGCCATTTGTTGGAGCAGCTGAGCGCAACAGAAGACGCACGTTTCGAACTCGTAGCGCAGGAATTGCGAGAGGTCTGGATACGCGCCACCGGTGACTTGATAGAACGGCTCGAACCCGGCGTGGTTCTGCTTTGGCTGCATGTGCAGCGGCAAACCGGATCGCATGTCGACCATATCGTGCCCGACGCCGCCATGATCGAACAGCTGCGCCCGCTATACGCTGATGTCGTCGAGGTTTCGGTCGCTGTATCCGCTCGATCGGATGCTCTCGAAGACGTAATGTTCGGGACGCTTCAGCAGCCGATTGCGGAACATATGATCGGCCCGTCCGCGCATCGAGAAATTGCCGAACACCTGCTGATCGCCTTGCGGAACCTGAACTGAAAAAGGCCCGCCTGTTGGCGGGCCTTTGCGGATCAATCCGGATATCCGGTTCAGCCGAGCTTTTCGGTCAGTTCCGGCACGGCCTGGAACAGGTCTGCGACCAGGCCGAAATCGGCGACCTGGAAGATCGGCGCCTCTTCGTCTTTGTTGATAGCCACGATTACCTTCGAGTCCTTCATGCCGGCCAGGTGCTGGATCGCGCCCGAAATACCGACGGCGACATACAGATCCGGGGCAACAACCTTGCCGGTCTGACCCACCTGCCAGTCGTTCGGCGCATAGCCCGAGTCAACGGCCGCACGCGACGCACCAACCGCCGCACCCAGCTTGTCGGCCAGCGTTTCGATCAGTTTGAAGTCCTCTTCTGAGCCGACACCACGGCCGCCCGAAACAACGACGCCAGCCGAGGTCAGCTCTGGACGGTCGCTTTCCGCCACCTTGTCCTCGACCCATTCGGACAGGCCGGGGTTTTCGCCGACCGACACTGTCTCAACCGCGGCCGAGCCGCCTTCGCCGGCGGCGTCAAAGCTGGCGGTCCGGATGGTGACGACCTTCTTGGCGTCGTTCGACTTGACGGTCTGGATCGCGTTGCCCGCGTAGATCGGGCGCTCGAAGGTCGAGCCGTCAACCACGCCGGAGGCATCCGAGATCACCATCACGTCCAGCAGGGCTGCAACGCGGGGCATCACGTTCTTGGCGTCGGTGGTGGCCGGTGCCACGATGTGCTCGTAGCCATCGGCCAGGCCCACGATCAGGGCTGCGGTCGATTCCGCCAGGCGGTGGCCCAGCGACGGGTCTTCGGCGACCAGCACCTTGGAGACACCGTCGATCTTGGCTGCGGCCTCACCGGCAGCAGCGGCAGACCCGCCTGCGGCCAGAACGGTTACGTCACCCAGCACTTTCGCGGCGGTCACGGCCTTTGCGGTCGCATCCATCGCCAGTTCGCCGTTGTTCACTTCGGCAAGCAGAAGTACAGCCATTACACAGCCCCCGCTTCTTTGAGTTTCTCGACCAGCTCGTCAACCGAGCCCACGATGATGCCCGCCGCGCGTGCCGGCGGTTCTTCGGTTTTGACGACTTCCAGACGCGGGGTGACGTCGACGCCATAATCGGCGGCGGTTTTCTCGTCCAGCGGCTTTTTCTTCGCCTTCATGATGTTGGGCAGCGAGGCATAGCGCGGCTCGTTCAGGCGCAGGTCCACGGTAATGATGGCCGGCATCTTGACGCTGATGGTCTGCAACCCGCCATCGACCTCGCGGGTGACCTTGGCGGTGTCACCTTCGATGTCCAGCTCGGACGCAAAGGTGCCCTGGGACCAACCCAGCAGGGCCGACAGCATCTGGCCGGTGGCGTTCATGTCGTTGTCGATCGCCTGCTTACCTGCCAGAACAATGCCAGGCTGCTCTTCCTCGACCACTTTGGCCAGGATCTTGGCAACGGCCAGAGGCTCGATATCGGTGTGTACATCGTCAGCCGCCACAACCAGGATTGCGCGGTCGGCACCCATGGCCAGCGCGGTGCGCAAGGTTTCCTGCGCCTGCTTTACGCCGATCGAAACAGCAACGACTTCGTCGGCCTTGCCGGCTTCTTTCAGGCGGATCGCTTCCTCTACTGCAATTTCGTCGAACGGGTTCATCGACATTTTGACATTGGCGAGATCAACACCGCTACCGTCCGCTTTCACGCGGACCTTCACATTGTAGTCAATCACGCGTTTGACAGGCACCAGTACCTTCATTGTAGCGCTTTCTCCTCAAAAAAACGGTAAGCCGCGCAGGCGACTCCACCAATGCTCTCGACCGACTAGATAGCGCCTGCCGCAGTGGCACAACAGAGCAAAATCGTCACGTCATGGCGTCGGGACGTCGCGTTTTGCAATTTTTTTGCCAAGAGGCGAAAGAATATTACCCGCGACTCTGTATTTCGCGATCAGCGGTTCGCGCCCGGAACCCACAACACGTCGTCTTTGCCGTTTGCGTTTGCGCAGCGTGCTGCAACAAAGAACCAATCGCTGAGACGGTTGAGGTATTTGACCGCCACGTCGTTGACGGGCTCCATATTCGTCAGCTCGACCGCAAGCCGTTCCGCCCGACGCGAAACGGTCCGGCAAACGTGCAGATGAGCTGCCAAACGCGAGCCACCGGGCAGGATGAAGCTGCGCAGAGGTTCCAGCGTCTCGTTCATTGCGTCGATCTCGGCTTCCAGTCGGTCGATCTGGGCAGGCACGATGCGTAGGGGGGGATAATCGGCCTCGGCGTCTTTTTCCATGTCGGGGCGACAGAAGTCGGCACCCAGATCGAACAGGTCATTTTGAATGCGCGACAGCGCGGTTTCGACATCACCTTCGGCCTCGGTCCGTGCCACGCCGACAAAAGCGTTCAGTTCGTCCACGGTGCCATAGGCTGCGACGCGGCCCGAATATTTTGCCACGCGCTCTCCGTTGCCTAGGGCGGTTTTCCCGTCATCGCCAGTGCGTGTGTAGATTTTGTTGAGTACGACCATTTATTGAACTCCCTGTCCGCGCAGATACACGAAAAGCACGATCAGCAACACGGCGATGAACTGAAATAGAATGCGCAGGCGCATCATCTTGTTGCTTTTCTTGGCCGCTTCCATGCCGCCTTTGCCAAAATTCGCGATGCCTAAGGCCAGCACTACGACAACTGCCGCCATAGCCAGAAGCAGAATGACCATCACAAGGTCCATTTGAAGTCACCGTCCGGTTTTTTTCGATTACCACCCATCTAGCGTCAGGGCGTCGAAAAGCGAACGGGAAATATCGTCTCAGATATCCGAAAGGATTCGATCAGAGGCGTTTGTAGGCAGAATGCGGCGCAGTATCCCGGCGATATATGTCGGAGTGGTCACATAGTAACGTGGTTTGGGGCGTCGGGCCTCGGCCGCATGGGCCAGCTTGTCCGTGACGGCAGAGGCGGGCAGTTCAAATCGGTCTGGCCCACTGCTTTCATAAAGGCGCTTCAGTAACGAGTCTTCGTACTTCTCCCGAATGGCCGAGTTTTCCCAGTCGATATATTTCTCGAACAATGGGATCGCCTTTTCCCGGAGTTTAGAGGTGATGGGGCCGGGCTCGATCAGGACGACGTGGATGTCGGTATCCCGAAGTTCCAGCCGCAGCGTGTCGGTCAGCCCTTCGATCGCGTATTTTGTGGCGACATACGCGCCGCGCCACGGGAAGGCGACAAGCCCCAGAACCGAGGAACACTGCACAATCCGGCCATGACCCTGTTCCCGCATGACGGGAATGACCTGTCGGGTCAGCTCGTGCCAACCAAAGACATTGGTCTCAAATATATGGCGCAGGCCATCCGTAGGAACATCCTCAACCGCGCCGGGCAAGCCATGTGCGCCATTGTTGAAAAGGGCATCCAGCGAGCCGCCTGTAGCCTCGAGAACGTGGGACAAACCCGATGTAATGCTGTCTGCATCAGTGTAGTCGATTCTGGGGCTTTCAAAGCCTTGTGCGCGTAGGCGATCACAGTCGCGTTGCTGGCGGCAGGATGCAAAAACGCGCCAGCCTCTTGCACGCATACCGTGTGCCGCGTCCAGACCGATGCCTGAAGAGCATCCCGTGATAAGAATCGATTTCTGCATATGCCTTCCGAGCCTGATCCCCGCCCATAGCTATGGCGGGGTTTGCGGCAGGGCAATGACACTTCGATGTCAGTTCGTTGTTTTCCGGACGAGTGATGCCGAAATCCACCCAACCTGTTGCCCCGGCAACACGCGCAGGCGCAACCAGCCGGTACCTGAATCCCCGAATACCTCAACCTGCTGGCCGATCCTGGCTTTGCCGATGATCGGATAGATCGTCCCCGGCCCATCACGCAGGTTCACGCGGGTTCCCGAAATTTCACGGATATCCTTGGCGGCTTCAACAGGGGCGGGCAGTTCAACCGTTGGAAGCTCGGCGTCGGTGGTGACTTGTTCGAGGGAGGCCAGACCCTGTTCCAGCGACGCAAGGGTCAGAGTGACGTTTTCGTCAGCGAACAGTGAGGGGTTTGCCTTCAGGCCAGCTGCGACTTGCGACAACAGCGCCTTGGTTTCTGCTTCGTCCAGCTCGGCCACGGGTTCAGTGACCGGTGCGACCGGCGCCGGAGGCTTTACCGCAGCACGCGCGACCAAAGTTTCGGCGGGCGCGGATTCGATAGCCGGCCTTGAAGGTTTCGGGGCAATGGCAACACGCTCCGGCTCCGCTGTGCGGACTCCGCGCGGCTCAAAGTCAGGACCTCCGCTCATCACGTAAAATGTCCAGCCGAGTGCGGCGAAAGTAACAAGTACAAGGCGCGTCATGGCGCATCCCCCGATTCAATCGTAACAACAAAATAGGCAGCAATCATTCAATTGTTGGAATGGTAGCATAATAGAAGGGCAGAGTCGAAAATTCGGGGAAAACACCGACTTGCCTCCCCCTGTTGCAAAAAGCCCGACTTGTCCCCAGTAAAATACGCGTTGCTTGCTTTACCAAGGCGTTCTTGCGTCGTATCACATCATATATGAACGATACGATCGACGACCCCAACATGGAGGCCCCCGACCACGGGGGTGAGGTTGCAGAACCGCTGCGCCGCGCGATAGGCGAGCGTTACCTGACCTATGCGCTGTCCACCATCATGCACCGCGCCCTGCCGGACGCGCGGGACGGATTGAAGCCGGTGCACCGGCGAATCCTCTATGCGATGAGAGAGCTGCGACTCAGCGCAACCGGAGGTTTTCGCAAATCCGCCAAGATTTCCGGCGACGTGATGGGCAATTACCACCCGCATGGCGACGCCGCGATTTACGACGCAATGGCGCGCCTGGCGCAGGACTTCAACGTGCGTTACCCGCTGGTCGACGGGCAGGGGAATTTCGGGAATATCGACGGCGACAATCCGGCGGCCTCGCGATATACCGAGGCGCGGATGACCATCGTGGCCGAGGCGCTGCTGGAAGGTCTGAACGAAGACGCCGTGGATTTCCGCGACAACTATGATGGCACGCTGACTGAACCGGTGGTGCTGCCTGCGCAGTTTCCGAATCTTTTGGCCAACGGCGCCAGCGGTATCGCCGTCGGCATGGCCACGAACATCCCGCCGCACAACATCTCGGAGCTTTGTGACGCCTGCCTGCACCTGATCAAAACACCGGACGCGCGGGACGACACGTTGCTGAAATATGTCCCCGGCCCGGATTTTCCGACCGGTGGCGTGATCGTCGAACCGCCCGAGAACATCGCGCAGGCTTATCGCACCGGGCGCGGCTCGTTCCGGCTGCGCTGCAAGTTCGAGGTCGAGGATCTGGGGCGCGGCCAGTGGCAGATCGTGGTCACCGAGATTCCCTATCAGGTTCAGAAATCCAAGCTGATCGAAAAGATCGCGGAACTGATCCAGACCAAGAAAATCCCGATCCTCGCAGATGTGCGCGACGAATCCGCCGACGATATCCGTCTGATCCTTGAACCGCGTTCGAAAAACGTGGACCCCGAGGTGCTGATGGGCATGTTATACCGCAACTCGGACCTCGAGGTGCGGTTCAGCCTGAACATGAACGTATTGATCGATGGGGTGACACCCAAGGTCTGTTCGATGAAGGAAGTGTTGCGCGCCTTCCTCGATCACCGGCAAGAGGTGCTGCTGCGCCGCTCGCGTCACCGCATGGCCAAGATCGACCACCGGTTGGAAGTGCTCGAAGGCTTTATCGTCGCCTTCCTGAACCTCGACCGTGTAATCGACATCATCCGCTATGACGACGACCCCAAGGCCGCGCTGATGCGCGAGGACTGGGGCATCGATCACGTCCGTGCCACCGACGAGTCTGATTACGTCACGCCCAAGCCGGGTGAAGGCGAACTGTCCGAGGTTCAGGTCGACGCGATCCTCAACATGCGCCTGCGCAGCTTGCGCCGTCTGGAAGAGATGGAATTGGTCCGCGAACGTGACGAGTTGATGCTGGAACGCGCCAATCTCGAAGACCTGCTGGCCGATCCCGCCCTGCAATGGGCCAAGATTGCCGAGCAGCTGAAAGAGACCAAGAAGACCTTTGGCAAAGACTACGAAGGCGGCGCGCGTCGCACGCAGTTCGCCGAGGCCGGACAGGTCGAAGAAGTGCCACTTGAGGCGATGATCGACAGGGAGCCGATCACGGTCGTCTGCTCACAGATGGGCTGGATTCGCGCCATGACCGGCCATATCGACCTGAAGCGTGAGTTGAAGTTCAAGGACGGCGACGGCCCGCGTTTCATCTTCCACGCGGAAACGACCGACCGGTTGCTGGTCTTTGCCTCGAATGGCCGATTCTATACCGTCAGCGCAGCCAACCTGCCCGGCGGGCGCGGCATGGGCGAGCCCTTACGCCTGATGGTCGATCTGCCGAACGAGGCGCAGATCATCGACATTCTGATCCACAAGCCAGGACGCAAGCTGCTGGTGGCCTCGGACGCGGGCAACGGCTTTATGGTGCCGGAAGATGACGTGCTGGCGCAGACGCGCAACGGCAAACAGGTGCTGAACGTCAAGGGTGACGAGACCGCGATGATCTGCAAGCCGGTCGCGGGCGACCACGTCGCCGTGGTGTCGCAAAACGGCAAGTTCCTGGTTTTCCCAACCCAGGAACTGCCCGAGATGACGCGCGGAAAAGGCGTGCGTTTGCAAAAGTACAATATGGCACGCGGCCGGCAGGGAACGCTCGAGCTGGATGGCGGATTGTCGGATGTAACGACCTTCAACTGGGAAGAAGGCCTGAAATGGTCCATGGGCGGCGACAAGACCCGACATGAGGCGGATATGACGCAATGGCTGGCAAAACGGGCCAGTGTCGGGAAAAAACCGCCCTATGGCTTCCCGCGCGACTATAAGTTTTCGTGATCGCGCTGCTGCGCGGGTGAATTTCCGCCGATACGGCTTGGCACAACCCGTATCGGTGCGCTAGATCAACAAAAAACAGGCCTATCGAGACGAGACATGTTGCGCATTCTGACGCTGATCACCGGACTGGCCCTGATGGCCGCTTGCACACAGACACAGGTGTATGAGCCGCCTGAATCCCTAGGAGAATTCAAGCTTCGTGTGAATTATGCCTTTGCAGACAAGGCCGTTCAGGGACCTGTATCGCGGGACGCCACACCTGACGAATGGACGAAGGCGATCCAGAACGCGGTTGATATTCGTTTAGGGCGTTACGAAGGCACACAGGAATATGACCTTGGCATCAGCCTTGAGGGTTACATGCTGGCCCCGCCGGGGATCCCTGTGATCTACAACCCTAAAAGCACTGCGATTGTGTTGGTCAACGTCTATGACGTGAAGAAAAAAGAGTTTCTGGCCAAGGGTAAGCAATTCCAAGTGCTGGAAGACACCACCGGCGGAAGTGCCCTCAAAGGATCGGGGCATGAGCGCACAAAAGAAGAACAGATGAGCGGTCTGGCCCTCAAAATTGCCGACCGGGTCGAGGAATGGCTGGCTGAAGAGCACAAAGAAAATGGATGGTTCGACCGGCGGCCGGACCTGATCCAGCCTCTGGAATCTGTCGAGGTCACGCAAAATCCAACGTGATCGGCGCATTTCCCTTAGGATGTGCTTGATTTTCCCCTTTGAACCAAATATCCCGCGCGCGCAGATGTAACCACGGGACCAAGGGTCCCCCAAATTGCAAAAGGGCGCCTGAGGAATGGCAAAGGAAAAGTTTGAGCGTACAAAACCGCACGTCAACATCGGCACGATTGGCCACGTTGACCACGGCAAGACCACGCTGACCGCAGCAATCACCAAGTATTTCGGTGACTTCAAAGCGTATGACCAGATTGACGGTGCGCCGGAAGAGAAAGCGCGCGGCATCACCATCTCGACCGCCCACGTGGAATACGAGACCGACAACCGCCACTATGCGCATGTTGACTGCCCCGGCCACGCTGACTACGTCAAGAACATGATCACCGGTGCGGCCCAGATGGACGGCGCGATCCTGGTTGTGAACGCCGCTGACGGCCCGATGCCGCAGACGCGTGAGCACATCCTGCTGGGCCGCCAGGTTGGCATCCCGAAGATGGTCGTGTTCCTGAACAAAGTTGACCAGGTTGACGACGAAGAGCTGCTGGAACTGGTTGAGATGGAAGTTCGCGAACTGCTGTCCAGCTACGACTACCCCGGCGACGATATCCCGATCATCGCAGGTTCGGCTCTGGCGGCGATGGAAGGCAACAACCCGGAAATCGGCGAGAACAAGATCCGCGAACTGATGGCGGCTGTTGATGAATATATCGACACCCCCGAGCGTGCGGTTGACCAGCCGTTCCTGATGCCGATCGAAGACGTGTTCTCGATCTCGGGCCGTGGTACCGTTGTTACGGGCCGTGTCGAGCGTGGCGTGATTAACGTTGGCGACGAGATCGAAATCGTCGGCATCCGCGACACCACCAAGACCACCTGCACCGGCGTTGAAATGTTCCGCAAGCTGCTGGACCGCGGCGAAGCGGGCGACAACATCGGCGCGCTGCTGCGTGGTGTTGACCGTGACGGCGTTGAGCGTGGCCAGGTTCTGTGTAAGCCGGGCTCGGTGACCCCGCACACCAAGTTCGAAGCCGAAGCCTATATCCTGACCAAGGAAGAAGGCGGCCGTCACACTCCGTTCTTCGCGAACTACCGTCCGCAGTTCTACTTCCGTACGACGGACGTGACCGGCACCGTGACCCTGGCCGAAGGCACCGAGATGGTCATGCCCGGCGACAACGTGTCGTTCGGCGTTGAGCTGATCGCGCCCATCGCGATGGAAAACGGCCTGCGTTTCGCGATCCGCGAAGGCGGCCGCACCGTCGGCGCCGGCGTTGTTTCCAAAATTATTGAATAATTTTGGAAAGCGGTGGGCGGCAGTTGCTCTGAAAGAGCAATGAGAGCCCACTCGGTTGAACTAAAGAAGGCCGTCCCACACCGGGGCGGCCTTTCTTGTGATTTGGGCTGTGTTAAAGAACTCAGGATAGTCTCACGAAAGTCGACCTGAAAATCGCAACTTGCCCCTCCAATATGTCTAGTTGGGGCAAAACAAGTTTATAAAACGGGCTTTCGGTGCTTGCTACGCGACTGCCAAGATTCTTCGAAACAAAGTCAATTGCAAATAGTGTGTCGGACAACCTTCCTCCGTACACGGGTTCATGATGTGCTAAACGATTGCGGGTTTGGTAGATAACTTCGAGTTCTTTCGCAATCAAAGCGCGACTCAAATTCTTATTTGGAAAAACTCGCTTAAGGCCTCTTCGCCAAAGAGTGTCCTCGTAGTTTTCTGAGAACAGACGTTTCCAAAAATGCATAGTTAGCTGTGCTATGATTTCGCCTTCTGATACGGCTATCGTTGATTGTCGCTTTTCTGCAACTTTCCTGTGTTTGATCCCTTGAGGTCTGCCGTTTGGAAATGCTGCTGAGTCCAGTGCAGTCTTTTCTGGGCCGCTAAGCTTTGAGTACTTTGCCCTTTGAGCGTTTTTTGCAGCCTTTTTGATGGATGATTTTTCTATGGCTGACCAGTTAAGGGATGTCGGAGGGTTCGTGAGCCAATCCGTTACCTGAAAGGCATCGTTTAACGTGTTGCAGGCTGAATTTCGAACTGCGACCTCAATTAATCCGGTTACGGCCATGATCGACACACCTAGATTCATTGTCGCTTGATGTAGTTCAATTGCGTCTTCAGGTGTTTTCTGCCTTGTCAGCGCTTGGAAAGTCCCCAGCCTCGGGGCTGAAAGAAAATCCGAAATTTCGCTTGTATCCGATTGGGATAGAAACCTTGACATTGGTAATTCCCTTTACTACATAAAGTCTTGAAACGTCGGGATACATGGTCGGCAGCGCGACTTTCGTGACGGACCCCCGACGCTATAATGAAAGGCCGCTCGAGTGAGCGGCCTTTTTCGTTGGATAAACCTTTCAGAAAGCCGTCTTCACACCAAAATACCGTGCTTTCTAAGGAGTTCAATCTAAAGTTGATTTATTCGAGCGATAGGTTCCACTACTTTCCTGTTGGGAAATCGGATGGTTGATGGTCTTTACCCCCTTGCCAAACCCCACCAACCCCACTATCACGCGCGAGTTCTCACTAAGAACATCAAGGCGGGGTGATTCCCGCCTTTTGGGTTCGATGAGGGTTGGCGATGCGCGTCTGTCCTCCTCTCAACCCCAACGCCTGAATAAAAGGCTGTAAATATGCAAAGCCAAAACATCCGTATTCGGCTGAAGGCATTTGACTATCGCGTTCTGGATGCCAGCACGCAAGAGATCGTCAACACTGCCAAGCGGACCGGCGCGAACGTGCGCGGCCCGATCCCGCTGCCGAACAAGATCGAGAAGTTCACGGTTCTCCGTGGCCCTCACGTTGACAAGAAATCCCGCGACCAGTTCGAGATCCGCACGCACAAGCGTCTTCTCGACATCGTTGATCCGACCCCCCAGACCGTTGACGCGCTGATGAAGCTCGACCTCGCTGCTGGTGTGGACGTCGAGATCAAGTTGCAGTCGTAATCGGAGGGTATGAGAATGCGCTCTGGTATTATCGCAAAAAAAGTTGGCATGACCCGCCTGTTCATGGAAGACGGCAAGCAGATCCCTGTCACCGTTCTTCACCTGGACAACCTGCAGGTCGTTGCACAGCGCACCGCTGACAAAGACGGCTACACCGCCGTTCAGCTGGGCGCCGGTGCCGCCAAGGCGAAACGCACCTCGAAGGCCATGCGCGGCCACTATGCCGCTGCCAAGGTCGAGCCCAAGCGTAAGCTGGCCGAGTTCCGCGTCTCCGAAGATGGCCTGATCGAAGTGGGTGCCGAGATTTCGGCAGAACACTTCCTGGAAGGTCAGAAGGTTGACGTATCGGGCACATCGATCGGTAAAGGCTTTGCCGGTGCGATGAAGCGCCACAACTTCGGTGGTCTGCGCGCCTCGCACGGTGTTTCGATCAGCCACCGTTCGCACGGTTCGACCGGTCAGTGTCAGGACCCGGGCAAGGTGTTCAAAGGCAAGAAGATGGCCGGTCACATGGGTGCTGCCCGTGTAACGACCCAGAACCTGGAAGTCGTCAAAACCGACGCCGAGCGTGGTCTGGTCTTCATCAAAGGCGCCGTTCCCGGACCGAAATCGGGCTGGGTCACCGTCAAAGACGCCGTGAAGAAGAAAGCACCGGAAGGCCTGCCTTTCCCGGCTGCTGTGAAATCGGCTGCATCTGATGCACCTGCGGAAGAAGCTCCCGCGGAAGGTGGTGAAGCATGAAACTTGATGTAATCAAACTGGACGGCGGCAAAGCCGGCGACATCGAGCTGAACGCCGATCTGTTCGGTCTCGAGCCGCGTGCGGACATCCTGCACCGTGTGGTCCGTTGGCAGCGCAACAACGCGCAGGCCGGCACCCACAAGGTCAAGACCCGCTCGGAAACCAGCTACTCGACCAAGAAGATCTATCGCCAGAAGGGCACCGGTGGCGCACGCCATGGTGACCGCAACGCGCCGATCTTCCGCAAGGGTGGTATCTACAAGGGCCCGACTCCTCGTTCGCATGGCCACGACCTGCCGAAGAAGTTCCGCAAGCTTGGCCTGCGCCACGCTCTGTCGGCAAAAGCCAAAGCAGGTGAACTGGTTGTGATCGAGAGCGCCGAAGCCGAAGGCAAGACCGCCGCTCTGGCCAAACAGGTTGCAAACCTGGGCTGGAAACGCGCTCTGGTCATCGACGGTGCGACCGTGAACGAAGGTTTCCTGAAGGCGTCGCGCAACATCGAAGGTCTGGATATCCTGCCGTCGATGGGTGCAAACGTTTATGACATCCTCAAGCGTGACACCCTGGTGCTCACCAAAGCGGCTGTCGAAGCACTGGAGGCTCGTCTGAAATGAGCGCGAAGGCAGAACACTACGACGTGATCCGCAAGCCGATCATCACTGAAAAGTCGACCATGGCGTCCGAAAACGGCGCGGTTGTCTTTGAAGTGGCGATCGACAGCAACAAGCCGCAGATCAAAGAGGCCGTTGAGGCACTGTTTGGTGTGAAGGTCAAAGCGGTGAACACCACCGTGACCAAAGGCAAGGTCAAGCGGTTCCGCGGCCAGTTGGGCAAGCGGAAAGACGTCAAGAAGGCCTATGTGACCCTGGAAGAGGGTAACACCATCGACGTGACCACCGGTCTCTGATCGGACCCGTTGTTTAGAAAATCAGAACCCCCGCGCGAGCGGGGGTTTTTTTGTTTGGCACAGACTGTGTACTCTGCGCCCTTAGCGGCTTCCTATTCAGCTTGCTTGCGCGCGGTTTCGATGAAGGCCTGCCAGTCATCCGACTTGCCAAAGGCGCGCATCTTTTCGTGCAGCAAGGGGCCGTAGATTTCCCACATACGTTTTCGCAGCTCTTTCCCCTTGTCGGTGATCTTCAGGACTTTACCCCGCCGGTCACCGTCAAAGGACACAAATGTGATCAGTCCTTCTGCAACCAGGCGCCTGCTCAAATGGGACAGGTTTGATTGCTCGAATATGGTGTCCTGCGCCAGCTCGTAGGGGCGCAGTTGACCACCGTGCCGCTCGAGGGACCAAAGGATGTCGTACCATTTCAAAGGCGGCAGGCCAGCGTCTTTCAGGGCGGCACTGATTTCAAACTGGATGAGCCGTGTCGTCCGGTTCATTGCAACCCAGATGTCGGTTTCCAGCGATGTTGGCAGATCACTCTTCACAACTTCGTGTTCTCCTTGATTCCGATTGCGGTTTGTTGCGCGTTCAATTAGATGAAAATTCAACTAATATCCAGCCCCTACCGGATGAAAGGAACTCGGCCATGAGCTTTAACTCTATGATTGCTGCCGCCGCCCTGACCGTTGCCGTGGCACCTGTCTATGCGCAGACCTACAAGACTGACCAGGGGCATACAGAAGTCCGGTTCAGCTGGAGCCATGCAGGGGTGTCCACCCAGCATGGCGAATTCACCAAAGTCGAAGGTGTGCTGGATCTGAACGCGGATGATGTCGAGGCATCGACACTGAACGTGACGATCGACACAAACAGCCTGTCCTCGGGGTTTGGGCCTTTGGACGATCACCTTAAGTCGGCGGATTTTCTCGAGGTCGAAACCTATCCGGAAATCACTTTCGCCAGTACGGGAATTGAACGGACGGGCGACACCACGGCGGATGTGACCGGCGACCTGACCATTCATGGAGTAACCAAACCCGTGACCCTGAACGCCACGCTGACTCACCAAGGCCCGCATCCGCTGGGCGGTGCCATTGAATACTATCAAGGCGACTGGGTGGCGTTCTCGGCCGAAGCTGAGATTGACCACACGGAGTTTGGCGTCGGACCATTCTCAACCGGGCCGATCACCATCCTCATCGACACCGAGATGAAGGCTGACGGGTAAGAATGGTAAGTCAGCCCGCTGGCGCTACATTGAATGCTATGGCTGACTCAAAGAACACACCGCAGCATGGAAATAAGCAGCACACATTGCTACGACGCTTGCTAGGTGGTTTCGCGACCTCGGCAGTTCAAACCGACGAGGTCGCTTTCGTCTCTGATCCAACGGCTGAACGTGAGCAGGTGCTGGCGAAGATGCGCGCGTTTAACGGTGAGCCGTATTTCCAGATAGCCGATGAAAAGCTGGGGCTCTTGTCGGTATTCGATGATCTGAAATACGATCGGGCGGATGTGGACATGATCTCTCCGGCGATGCGTAAGCATGTTGTCACCAAGCTTGGTCCGCTGGGGTTTCGACAGATTTCCGGCACGGTACTGGAGCACGTGAAAGCCGACATGCGTGTACATATTCCAAAGTTCCACGCCCTCGGCGCGTCGCCCTTTGACATTACGCGCTACACAGACAAGCGCGCTCAGGATTATTGCCTGCTGACCCCGACGCAGGTGGCTTGCCAGTTCATCGATCACTATGTGCTGGACGACGCCGTGCAGCGGATCGAAGCGCTTGTTAAAAAGCACCCAATCAATCTGCTAAAGCTGGCGGATTATCTGGAAGGCAAACCCAAGCACCGTGCGTTTCGAGAAGTTCTCGGCCATATCAAGCTCAAACAGCGGATTGCAGTGGAGTCTGAACCACTCTGCCGCAGGCGGTCTTTGGGGTAGGGCGTCAGAAGGCCAGGGGTCAGGGAAACGTATGTTGCGGGAGCCCACGGTTGGAAAGCGCCGTAGAGCCGGATTTTAGCTCCGTACAGCGGCATTGTGATCTTCAGTGGGCCTATCCTGCTGTTACGCGTCTACTGGTCGTGCTGTGAGCCAACGCGTGATACAAAAAAAGGCGCCATTCGGCGCCTTTGTGTCTTGCTGCGGATTATCCGCGATTAAGAGCAGTAAACATGTTTGTGCGCAATATCTGCGATGTCGCAGCGGCGGATGCCGATGTCATCCAGTTCGCGGTTGGTCAGGCTTTGCAGTTCGCGGTATGTGCGCTGATATTCAGCGGCCCGTTTGCGTGCGGTTTTGATCCGTTCGATCATGTCCATGATCCGGGTGCCGAAGTTGAAGCCGGTATTTGTCAGTGTTGCGGTTGTCATTTCTGTGTTCCTTTCTCAAATCAGGGCGAATTCCCTGACGTTACCTTTTGTGTTCCTTGTTTGGACAAGGCTGAGATAGGGCTAATAGTTATCGCTAACAATACAGGTTTCGGTCTAGCCGCTATGCGTTTTCGGTATGACAAAGGTTGATCCCAACGCAATACGGATCGCGCAAGACATTCGGAATATTATGTACTTGCGTCAGAAGCACTCAGAAACTGCCGTAAGGGCGCTTCTCCTATTGAACGCAGGCCGTGTGGCAGTGCTAACGCCTTGCGATAAAGCTGTACGAAATGCCCTAAAAACCGACTATTTCCTAATCTTCCCCTCGTATCGCTCTTTTTGTTCATTAACCAGAATCAGTTTGCCGTTGTTCACGACGTAAAGATCAAACCGAGGGTTTTGATATCCAATGCAACGCATCCCGTTGTCATAGAATTTGTATGAGTTTGCTTTCCATGTTTGGCCATCCCTTTTGTAGGAATAGGTTCCGTCGGAAAAATATGTTTCTGTGTCTTTGCCAGTGTAAACGACTTTGCGTCCCGCAAGGTTGTTTTGGAGCCAGGCTGCATTCACTTTCTGGTCGCCGTCTGAGAAATAGCTTTTCGAAAGTTTTGGAGCCTTGTTAGGGCAGGCTGCGTGCGCTGAGACACCAATGGCCGTCGCGCAAAGCGCGGATAGGAACAGTTTCATCTTTTCTCACTCTTTAATCAAAATGGATCAAAACGATACGTCAGACGCAGTTAAACGCAAGAAAAAACGCCCCTGAAAAATATCAGGGGCGTTTCGAACTCTGCGAAGATTTAGCGATTAGCCGCGTTCTTCGATGATCTCAACCAGATGCGGGATCTTGTTGACCATGCCGCGGACCGAAGGAGTGTCTTCCAGTTCACGGGTTTTGTGCATCTTGTTCAGGCCCAGACCGATCAAGGTAGCGCGCTGTTCAGCGGGGCGACGGATCGGGGAACCGATTTGCTTGACGACGATGGTTTTTGCCATGGGTCGCTCTCCTTATGCTTCTGCTTCAGCAGCAGCCGGTGCTTCGTCCCGCTTGGGCAGGATGTCGGCAACCTTTTTGCCACGACGCTGTGCAACCGAACGCGGGCTTTGCTCTTTCTGCAGGCCGTTGATGGTAGCACGGATCATGTTGTACGGGTTCTGCGAGCCCAGCGACTTGGACACAACGTCCTTTACGCCCAGCATTTCGAACACGGCACGCATCGGACCACCGGCGATGATACCGGTACCTTCAGGTGCGGTGCGCATAACCACTTTACCGGCGCCGTGACGGCCCTCGATGTCGTGGTGCAGGGTCCGACCTTCGCGCAGTTGCACGCGGATCATCTGACGCTTGGCTTGTTCGGTCGCCTTGCGGATGGCCTCGGGTACTTCTTTCGCTTTACCCTTGCCAAAGCCCACGCGGCCTTTCTGATCGCCGACAACCACCAGAGCGGCGAAGCCAAAGCGCTTACCACCTTTTACGGTTTTCGACACGCGGTTGATCGCAACCAGACGATCTGCAAATTCCGGTGCTTCCTCACGGTCGCGGCCACGGCCCCGACGGTTTTCACGTTCTGCCATTTGGCATCCCTTTTCTCATGTGGCGCATACGGCGCCGTTTCTTCAATCCAAGTGAGCCCCGACTGTTGCCGAGGCCCCCGGATCATCGGGGCGGATCGAAACCCGCCCGCAGGTCTTAGATCTTCAGACCACCTTCACGCGCAGCGTCGGCCAGAGCCTTCACCTTGCCGTGGAACAGGAAGCCACCACGATCGAAATAGGCCTCTTCGACGCCTGCCTTCTTGGCACGCTCTGCAATGGCCGCGCCGACTTTGGTCGCCGCATCGATGTTGTTTTTGCCAACAACGCCTAGATCCTTTTCCAGGGTCGAGGCCGAGGCCAGGGTCACGCCACGTACGTCGTCGATCAACTGAACAGAGATGTTCTTGTTCGAACGGTGTACGGACAGACGCGGACGACCCGCGTTGACCTTGCGAAGTTTGTTCCGAACGCGCAGGCGGCGCTTCAGAAACAGGGTTCTTTTGCTGTTTGCCATTGTGTTCGTCCTTACTTCTTCTTGCCTTCCTTGCGGAAGATGAACTCGCCCTTGTAGCGGATGCCTTTGCCTTTGTAAGGCTCGGGGCGGCGCCACTCGCGGATTTTCGCCGCGGTTTCGCCCACCAGCTGCTGGTCGATACCTTCCACAACGATCTCGGTCTGCTTCGGGGCGGTGATGGTGACACCTTCCGGAGCAGTGAAATCAACATCGTGGCTGTAGCCCAGGTTCAGCTTCAGGGTGTTGCCCTGCATCTGAGCCCGGTAACCAACACCCTGGATCTCCAGCTCTTTTTTGAAGCCGGTTGTCACACCGGTTACCAGGTTGGCAACCATGGTGCGGCTCATGCCCCATTGCTGACGAGCGCGTTTGGACATGCCGCGGGGGTCGATCTTGACCACGTTGTCTTCAACCGACAGCGTTACGTCGTCGGTGGCGGTAAAGCTGCGGGTGCCTTTCGGACCTTTCACTTCGATGGTCTGACCCGACACAGTGGCGGTAACGCCGCTGGGCAGCTCGACCGGTTTTTTACCAATACGAGACATTGCAGACCTCCTTAGAAGACGGTGCAGAGCACTTCGCCGCCAACATTGTTGGAGCGAGCGTTTGCGTCCGACATCACACCTTTCGGAGTGCTGACAATCGACACACCCAGACCCTGACGGACCTGCGGGATGTCATTGACGCCCATGTATACGCGACGGCCGGGCTTCGAGACCCGCTTCAGTTCGCGAATGACAGGGGTGCCTTCGTAGTATTTCAGGCTGATTTCGATGGCCGGATGACCGTTTTCACCGGTCGTTTTTTCATAGCCACGGATGTAGCCTTCGTCCGCCAGCACGTCCAGAACCCAACCGCGCAGCTTAGAAGCCGGGGTGGAAACGGTGGACTTGCCGCGCATTTGCGCGTTGCGGATACGGGTGAGCATATCGCCGATAGGATCATTCATATCTATGTCTCCCTTACCAGCTCGATTTCACCATGCCGGGGATCTGACCAGCAGAACCCAGCTCGCGCAGCGCGATACGGCTGACCTTCAGCTTACGATAGTAAGCGTGGGGACGACCTGTCAGCTGACAGCGGTTGTGCAGACGAGTGGCCGAGCTGTTGCGCGGCAGCTTCGCCAGTTTCAGGCGCGCCTTGAAGCGCTCTTCCATCGGCTTGCTCTCGTCATTCGCGATTTCTTTCAGCTCGGCACGCTTTGCGGCATATTTGGCCACCAGGCGTTCGCGCTTCTTTTCGCGTTCGATCATTGCTTTTTTAGCCATGTCTCAATCCTCCCGGCGCTTATGCGTTGAACGGCATGTTGAACGCTTTCAACAGTGCCTTTGCTTCAGCGTCGGTTTTCGCTGTGGTGGCAATTACGATATCCATGCCCCAGACCTCGTCGACCTTGTCGAAATCGATTTCCGGGAAAACGATGTGCTCTTTCATGCCCATGGCAAAGTTGCCCTGACCATCGAAAGAAGGCTTTACACCGCGGAAGTCACGAACGCGCGGCAGCGCGATGGTGATCAGACGATCCAGGAATTCGTACATCCGGTCACCACGCAGGGTCACTTTTGCGCCCAGCGGCATGTCCTCACGGACGCGGAAGCCCGCGATCGACTTCTTCGCCTTGGTTGCAACGGCCTTTTGACCGGCAATCGCAGTCAGATCCTCGACCGCAGCTTTCGCTTTCTTCGAGTCTTTGACGGCCTCGGCACCACAGCCGATGTTCAGAACGATCTTCTCCAGCTTGGGCAGCTGCATGTCGTTCTTGTAACCGAACTCTTCTTTCAGAGCGGCACGGATGGTTTCAACGTACTGAGTTTTCAGACGCGGGGTGTAGGTTGCGTTATCAAGCATCGATTACGTCCCCTGTGGTCTTGGCGAAGCGGACCTTCTTGTCACCTTCCATGCGGAAGCCAACGCGGGTCGCTTTGCCGTTCTTGTCCAGCAGTGCCAGGTTCGACAGGTCGATCGGGTTTGCCTGAGGCAGACGACCACCTTGCGAGTTCTGCGACTGGCGGGTGTGACGGATGGCGATGTTGATGCCATCAACAACAGCTTTTCCGGCTTTGGGGTCAACCGAGGAAATGGTGCCCTCTTTGCCCTTGTCCTTGCCGGCCAGCACGACGACCTTGTCGCCTTTGCGGAGTTTAGCAGCCATGATTACAGCACCTCCGGAGCCAGCGAGATGATTTTCATGAAGTTCTTGCCGCGCAGTTCACGAACAACGGGGCCAAAGATACGGGTACCGATCGGCTCGTTGTTGTTGTTCAGGATGACGGCGGCGTTGCGATCGAAACGGATCGCGGTGCCGTCTTCGCGACGGACTTCCTTGGCGGTGCGTACGACGACGGCCTTGCGGACGTCACCTTTCTTCACGCGACCGCGCGGGATGGCTTCCTTCACCGAGACGACAATGATGTCGCCGACGGAGGCGTATTTACGCTTGGAACCACCCAGGACCTTGATGCACTGAACTCGGCGAGCGCCGGAGTTGTCAGCGACATCCAGATTGGTCTGCATCTGGATCATGTGGTTTCTCCCGACCTGTGGGGGCTGGTCTTGTTAGTTCCCCCAGGGTTTCGACAAATGGAAAATTCTGGGGGCTTACGCCTCCAGAACCTCCCAACGTTTCGTCTTCGATTTCGGCGCGCATTCGATGATGCGTACAGTGTCGCCGACCTTGAAGGCGTTCTTTTCGTCATGAGCCCGGTATTTCTTGGACTTACGAACGGTCTTGTGCAGCAGCGGGTGCTTGAAACGGCGTTCAACCGAAACAGTCACGGTCTGCTCGTTGGCGTCGCTGGTTACTACTCCGGACAGGATACGCTTGGGCATGGGATTACTCCTCCGATGCCGCAGCAGCGGCCTTTTCGTTCAGAATGGTTTTGACGCGGGCAGCATTGCGGCGGGCCGCTTTGATGCCGGCTGTGTTTTCCAGCTGACCGGTTGCCTGTTGAAAGCGCAGGTTAAAGCTTTCTTTCTTCAGGTTGGCCAGTTCCTCGCGGAGCTGGTCCGGGGTCTTTTCACGCAGTTCTTGGGCGTTCATCGCCTTTTTCCTTTGCTCAAAACACCAGAAGGCCCCGTACACGGGTCACCTTGGACCTGGTGGATGAATGATAGACATGCGAATCCCCCGACTCAGCCGGGGGACACGCAGGATGACGCCGTATAAGGGTTTAGGGAGTGGGGGGCAAGGGAAAGTTTGACGTCTTCTTTAAGGCGAGGGAATTGGATGCTCTCGGTCGCCGAACGGGTTACCAATCACGAAACTTCCGCGAAGTATTCCTCATCCAAACTCAGGCCAAGGTCTGTATTGCCAACGGGCCGCGTTCGGCGCCCAATAGAACAGGCCCACAAAGGTTTGAAGTTCACAGAGGAGGTAAGAAAATGACCAGCCCTTATTCAGGAGGATGTGAACACGTCAAGATAGTCGCGACGGCAGAACCGATAGACAACCATGAATGCCACTGTGATGTCTGTAAGTCCGTGACCGGACAGCACACAACCCATGTTGCGTTCTTTAACTACACAGACCTGTCAGCAGGCCCCGAAGATAAGATGAACCGTCAACCATTCAACGCCAACAATCCCGATGGCCCTTTAGAGCTTTGCACCTGTTCTGAGTGCGGGGCCGCGCTGATGCTGGATGATAAGCAAAAACGCATACGCGTGGCTGTACCCAACGTGATGGGGTATGATGACAGCAAGTTTCCTGCAGCGACTTACCACGCGTTTTACGATGACAGCAAAGGGTACCCCAAGCCTGATGACGGACGACCGGTATATGAAGCGTTCCGTCCAGAATTTTCTTGGCCTTCACCTGCCGCCTGACAGGGCTTTCGTTCATTCTGGGCGGAGTGCTAACGGTGTTCGCCTGCATTCAAGATGCCGTTATTCGGTGGGAGCGTTCAGTCCCACCGATAGTTAAAACTGACAGATATCCGCTCTTCCTCGGCCATGTTCATCGGGACCTCGTGGCGAAGCCAGCTTTCCCAAAGCAGGACATCCCCCACCTGCGGTTTCATGTAGATGAATGGCTGCAAATCCCGCCGCCCGCCTTTCAGGCGCGTCGGCGCGGCCATCATGCGGCCTGAACGGGGGTCCTCCAGTTTCAGCGCGCTCGCCCCTTCGGGCATCGCTACATACGTCGTGCCCGAGATCACACTGTGCGGGTGCAGGTGGCTGGAGTGCATCCCGCCCTCGGGCAGAATGTTGATCCACAGGTCTTCCAGCTTCAGCTCGCCCTCTCCCAGATCAAACTCCAGATCCTTGGCAAAGGCTGCGACATGCTGGTCCAGTGCAGTGACCAGATCGGCGAAGATCGGGAAACGCCAGGGCAGATCGGTCAGCGAGGCATAGCTGGTGTAGCCGGGATAGCCGTTTTCCTCACACCACTCCTGCCCGGCCTCGTCATCCTCGGCGATGACAAGGCAGGAGTTTTCCAACTCTTCCGCATCGATCGCGGGACCGAGCTCGGACAGGGCTGCGCGATAAAGACGGGTTACGAAGAGTGATTCAATCTGTGCCATAGCGCCCTCTTAACCCAGCTTCATCGCGATTGCGATGGCTCATTTGCGAGGCTCTGCCTCGCGCTCCAGGATATTTTTTGCCAGATGAAATCCGGATCCCCTGCTTCATCTGGCGCTAAATATCCCGGGGGAGTCGCGGCTTGCCGCGGCGGGGGCAGCGCCCCCAAATGATAACCCCCGCCGGTTTCCCGACGGGGGTCAATTTTGTCACGAGCGGGGAAACCCCCGGATCGCTTACCAGTCTTCGCGAACCACGACGCGGGTCTTGATCGGCAGCTTCATCGCGGCAAGGCGCAGGGCCTCGCGGGCGATGTCGTCATTGACGCCGTCGATCTCGAACATCACGCGGCCGGGCTTGACCTTGCAAACCCAGCGGTCCACCGAACCCTTACCTTTACCCATACGAACTTCGATCGGCTTTGCAGTGACCGGAGTGTCGGGGAAGATACGGATCCAGACACGACCCTGACGTTTCATGTGACGGGTCATGGCACGACGTGCAGCTTCGATCTGACGTGCGGTGACGCGCTCGGGTTGCAGGGCTTTCAGACCGTAGGTGCCAAAGTTCAGATCAGAGCCGCCCTTGGCTTCGCCCTTGATCCGGCCTTTGTGCATCTTGCGGAATTTAGTACGCTTTGGTTGAAGCATATCTTTCCCTCCTTAGCGACGACCGCCACCAGCACCACGAGGTGCAGGGCCGTCCTGGAGTTCCTGTGCTTTACGGTCACGTGCCTGCGGATCGTGCTCCATGATCTCACCTTTGAAGATCCAGACCTTGATCCCGATGATCCCGTAAGGAGTCATCGCTTCGGCATGTGCGTAATCGATGTCGGCACGCAGGGTATGCAGAGGCACGCGGCCTTCGCGATACCATTCGGTCCGTGCGATTTCGGCGCCGCCCAGACGGCCAGCGACGTTCACCCGGATACCCAGGGCGCCCATGCGCATGGCGTTCTGAACCGAGCGCTTCATTGCGCGACGGAACGAAACACGACGTTCCAGCTGCTGAGCGATCGACTCGGCAACCAGCTGCGCGTCAAGCTCGGGCTTGCGCACTTCGACGATGTTCAGGTGCAGTTCGCTGTCGGTCATACCAGCAAGCTTTTTGCGCAGAACTTCGATGTCTGCACCTTTCTTGCCGATAATGACACCCGGACGTGCGGTGTGGATCGTTACGCGGCACTTCTTGTGCGGACGTTCGATGATCACACGTGCAACACCGGCCTGCTTGCACTCTTTCTGAATGAACTCACGGATCTTGATGTCTTCCAGCAGAAGATCACCGTAATCCTTGGTGTCAGCGTACCAGCGGCTGTCCCAGGTGCGGTTGACCTGAAGGCGCATGCCGATCGGATTGACTTTATGTCCCATTAGGCTTGCTCCTCAACTTGACGCACCTTGATGGTGATCTCCGAGAACGGCTTCATGATCTTGCCGAAACGGCCACGGGCACGCGGGCGACCGCGCTTCATGACCAGGTTCTTGCCAACCCAAGCTTCGGCGACGATCAGTTCGTCAACGTCCAGGTTGTGGTTGTTTTCGGCATTCGCGATTGCGGACTGCAGGCACTTCTTGACGTCCTGCGCGACACGCTTGTTCGAGAAAGTCAGGTCGGTCAGAGCCTTCTCGACTTTCTTGCCGCGGATCATTTGCGCAACCAGGTTCAGTTTCTGCGGGCTGGTGCGAAGCATGCGAGTTTTCGCCATTGCTTCGTTTTCAGCCACGCGGCGGGGGTTCTTTTCCTTGCCCATGACTTACTTCCGCTTCGCTTTTTTGTCTGCGGCGTGACCATAGTAGGTACGAGTTGGCGAGTATTCACCGAACTTCTGACCAATCATGTCTTCCGTGACGTTTACCGGGATATGCTTCTGGCCATTGTACACACCAAAGGTCAGACCCACGAATTGGGGCAGAATGGTGGAACGACGCGACCAGATCTTGATGACTTCGTTGCGGCCCGACTCGCGCGCTGCTTCGGCTTTTTTCAGCACATAAGCATCGACGAAAGGACCCTTCCAAACAGAGCGAGACATAGATTAACGTCCCTTCTTCTTGGCGTGCCGCGAGCGGATGATCAGCTTCTGGGACGCTTTGTTCTTGTTGCGGGTACGCTTACCCTTGGTGTCCTTACCCCACGGTGTAACCGGTGTACGGCCACCCGAGGTACGACCTTCACCACCACCGTGCGGGTGATCGATCGGGTTCATTGCAACACCACGAACCGACGGACGAACGCCTTTGTGGCGCATACGACCGGCTTTACCGAGGTTCTGGTTCGAGTTGTCGGGGTTGGACACGGCACCAACGGTGGCCATGCATTCCTGACGGACCATGCGCAGCTCGCCCGAGCTCAGACGGATCTGAGCGTAGCCGCCATCGCGACCAACGAACTGAGCGTAAGTACCGGCCGCACGTGCGATCTGACCGCCTTTGCCAGGCTTCATCTCGATATTGTGGACGATGGTACCAATGGGCATGCCCGAGAACGGCATTGCGTTGCCCGGCTTGATGTCGGCCTTGGCAGATGCCACGACTTTGTCACCAACAGCCAGACGCTGCGGAGCCAGGATATAGGCCTGCTCGCCGTCTTCGTATTTTACCAGTGCGATGAATGCGGTCCGGTTCGGGTCGTATTCGATCCGCTCGACGGTTGCCGCGACATCAAATTTGTTCCGTTTGAAGTCAACGATCCGGTAGAGACGCTTTGCGCCACCGCCGCGGCGGCGTGAAGTGATCCGTCCGGTGTTGTTCCGGCCGCCCGATTTGGTCAAACCCTCAGTGAGAGACTTGACCGGACGTCCTTTCCAAAGCTCCGAACGGTCGATCAGCACCAGCCCGCGCTGGCCCGGCGTCGTCGGCTTGTACGACTTGAGTGCCATGCTTTCTGTCTTCCGTTTAGCAAGTGCGAGGGGGTTCCCCGCTATGTGAGAGGCCCCCGTAGGTGCCAAGGGTATAGGGCCCCGAAGGTCCCCGGTTCAAAATATCTAAGGCCCCGGAACGAATCCGAGGCCGCAAGATTGGGTGCGTTTAGCAGTGTTGGGGCCGGGTGACAAGAGAGAGTGTCAAACTTCTTCTGTGGCCGTGAAAACCGCACGTAATTTTGACGTGGTTTTGCCGCTTGTATCAGCATTTGTCGATTTTGTCAGGTATCTTGCGATGGTTTCAGTCGGCGAAGAAGGCCGCGCCGTTGCGTTCATCCAAAGGTTTTCAGCCCTGAGCGTTGCGAGAGATTGGTTGGAAAGTTATCCCTCTTCGCCTTTTAATCTACGAACACCACGCGAATGAATTTCTTCAAACGAAGAACCCAAAACAACATAAATGCAAGCCAGGCTATCGCGAAGATAATGGTGTTTGTTGCTTTCCAATCGATTCTTTTGGTGATGTCCTTGGGGTCAATCTCATACAAGTAACCGGAAAAAACGACCGTTTCCGGTGTATCGCATTTGGTATATGCCGTCTCGGCTGGGGGAAAGCCTTGGTCTTCTGGTGGAATAGGCATTCCGTCCAGAAATATTCCCCTTTCTTCCTCGAACCTTGCGATATTTTCGTTGTTGTCCAGAATGAGCAGCGAGTTTTGAGTGCAATTCGACAGAATGGAATAATCATTCTTGTTGATTTGGTCGTAAGACAGTGCGGTTCCGAGTAGGCTTATTCCTGTAATGAAACCAATCTGAAAAACCGCAAATTTGTTTATGCTTTCTTCTCGCAGGGATCGAAACAGAAGATAACCCATGAACACCGCAATATGAAAAACGATAACAAAATAAAGCACGGTGAATATTTCGAAAAATGGTCTGCTTTCGGACTTGAACAAAATGTAGAGAGAAACGAGCCCGCATATTAGACAGAACGACCGAGAGAACTTTAGCTGATGATCCATGTCGACCATGCTGTCATCGGACACCTCGGTCAGGTTTGTCGTCGTGGCCAAGTGCCCGGATGCTTTGGCGTTGTGCCGTACAACCTCGGGTGGGCGGTACAAAAAGGACAGCACGACCGTACAGGCAATCACGCAGTAAATTGGAATATGGTACATCCATCCAAATGGGCTCTCAAACAGGTTGTTCTGAGGTAACAGCAAGCACGTCAGAATTGCGACAGATACCAGCACATAGGGTGATTTGTTTGGCCGCAGATAGTCCAGAAATGGCATCAGGGGTGCAGCAAGTGCGGTGATGGGTTCTGCCATAACAATACTCAAACAAAGGAATTGCAATTAGAGTATCAAATTTGCCTGGCTTTGAGAATAACGGTAAAAAAACAGGCCGCTTGGTATTCCAAGAGCGGCCTGTATTGGTCATCAATTTATTTCTCTGGGGCGTCTACCGCGCAAACTTTTTGTGCTTCAACCGCTTGGGCTCCAGCGCATCCGGTCCCAAACGGCGCTTTTTGTCCTCTTCGTAGTCCTCGAAGTTGCCCTCGAACCATTCCACATGGGCATCACCTTCAAAGGCCAGGATGTGCGTACAGATCCGGTCGAGGAAGAAACGATCGTGCGAGATCACCACGGCGCAGCCGGCGAAATCGACAAGCGCATCTTCCAGCGCGCGCAGGGTTTCGACGTCCAGATCGTTGGTCGGTTCGTCCAGCAGCAGGACGTTGCCGCCCTCTTTCAGCAGGCGGGCCATGTGGACGCGGTTACGCTCACCGCCTGACAGCAGAGAGACCTTTTTCTGCTGGTCGCCGCCCTTGAAGTTAAAGGACGAGCAATAGGCGCGGGAATTGACCTGCGCGTCGCCCAGCTGGATGATCTCGGCGCCGCCGGTGATCGCCTCCCAGACGGTGTCGTTGTCGTTGAGGTCGTCGCGCGACTGATCGACATAGGACAGCTGCACCGTGTCGCCGTATTCGATCGTACCGGCATCGGGCTTTTCATGGCCGGTGAGCATTTTGAACAGGGTCGACTTACCGGCGCCGTTGGGTCCGATCACGCCGACGATGCCACCGGGCGGCAGGCTGAACGAGAGATTTTCGATCAGTTGCTTGTCGCCCATGTGCTTGGCCAGCCCATTGACCTCGATCACCTTGCTGCCAAGGCGCGGGCCGTTGGGGATGACGATCTGGGCGCGGGTCAGCTTTTCGCGTTCGGACTGTTCCGCCAACTCGTTATAGGCGTTGATCCGGGCTTTGGATTTGGCCTGACGCGCCTTTTGACCCTGACGCATCCATTCCAGTTCGCGCTGAAGCGTCTTCTGCTTGGATTTGTCTTCGCGGGCCTCTTGCTCAAGCCGCTTGGCCTTTTGTTCCAGCCACGAAGAGTAGTTGCCTTCGTACGGAATGCCACGACCGCGGTCCAACTCGAGAATCCAGCCGGTGATGTCATCCAGGAAATAACGGTCGTGGGTGACGATCAGGATGGTGCCTTTGTAGTCGATCAAGTGCTGTTGCAGCCAGGCGATGGTTTCCGCGTCCAGGTGGTTGGTCGGTTCGTCCAGGAGCAGCATGTCGGGCGCTTCCAGCAGCAGCTTGCACAGCGCCACGCGGCGTTTTTCACCGCCCGAGAGGTTGGCGATGTCGGCGTCGTCCGGCGGGCAGCGCAGCGCCTCCATCGAGACATCGATCTGGCTGTCCAGATCCCACAGGTTTTCCGCGTCGATCGCGTCCTGAAGGGTGGTCATTTCCTCCATCAGTTCGTCCGAGTAGTTCTCGGCGATCTCCATCGCGATCTCGTTGAATCGGTCGACCTTGGCCTTTTTCCCGGCCACGCCCAGCATGACGTTTTCGCGAACGGTCAGGGATTCATCCAGTTGCGGTTCCTGCGGCAGATAGCCGACCTTGGCGCCCTCGGCGGCCCATGCCTCGCCGGTGAAGTCGGTGTCGAGGCCGGCCATGATCTTCATCAGCGTCGATTTACCGGCGCCGTTGACGCCGACGACACCGATTTTCACGCCAGGCAGAAAGCTGAGGTGGATGTTTTCAAAGCACTTCTTGCCACCGGGATAGGTCTTGGTGACACCCTGCATGTGGTAGACATATTGATAGGCGGCCATGTCGCGTCCTCTGGGTCGGGAAATTTGGTTGAAACGCTGGATATCCGAGCGGGACGGGCGGGGCAAGCTGGTGGTATTGTGAATCTCGTCTTTGGGTCGGGCGGCATAGTGTGGGTGCGTTGTAAATGGGGGAGTTATGTCGGAACTGGCCGAATTGATTGCGGGTTGGGCGCAGCCCGGTTGCGTGACTTGGATCGGAGCGCGACCAGAGCGCCGGGCCGAGATGGTGTCACTCGAGGAATCCGTGATTACCGAGGCCGGTCTGATCAGTGACCGCGCCTGCGTTGGCAAGCGGGCGGTGACTCTGATCCAGCAGGAGCATCTGGCGGCGATTGGGTCATATCTGGGGCAGGGGCCGGTTGCGCCTGAAATCCCGCGGCGCAACCTTGTGGTTTCGGGGATCAATCTGACGGCGCTCAAAGGGCGCGAGGTGCAGGTGGGCGAGGCAATTTTGCGCCTCACCGTGATTTGTGCGCCGTGCAGCCGGATGGAAGAAGCGCTGGGCAAGGGTGGCTATTCCTCCGTGCGTGGGCACGGAGGATGGTGCGCCGAAGTCGTGCGACCCGGGCGGGTTCAGCTGGGTGATGTGGTGCAACCTGTTGATTGACAACGCCTCGCAGTTCTGAACATCAGCAGGGTATGGAGCGGTACGGCATACCCTATGCGCGACCTGGACAGGTCGTCGGTCTGTTCGGCGGGTCGTTTGATCCACCGCATCAGGGCCATGTGCACGTCACGCTTGAGGCGATGAAGGCGTTCGGGCTGGATCGGGTTTGGTGGCTGGTATCGCCGGGCAATCCGTTGAAGGAACGCGGGCCCGCGCCCATGGACAGGCGAATGGCGGCAGCGCGGAATGTGATGCAGCATCCGCGTGTCGAGGTGACGGACATCGAGGCGCTGACAGGTACACGCGCGACTGCGGATACTCTGACAGCGTTGCAGCGATTGTATCCACAGGTGCGATTTGTCTGGCTGATGGGGGCGGACAATCTGGCGCAATTTCACCGTTGGAAAGATTGGCGAGGGATCATGGACAGTGTCCCTGTCGGTGTGGTCGCACGGCCCGGCGACCGGATATCTGCCCGGATGTCCAGGGCGGCGCGGGTCTATGCCAAGTACAGGATCGACGGGCAGGCGCGGCATCTTTTGGGGCGGGCGCAAGCTCCGGCCTGGTGTTTCGTGAATGTGCCGATGGTTGATGTCAGTTCCACGGAAATTCGGACGCGCGGCGAATGGCGCGCGGAAGTGTTGCCGGAATAGCCTTGCCCGACGCATAATCGCAGCGAGTGGTTGCGCGCATTTGATCTGTGGGATTTTATTCCAACTATGGCTGGTCGTTTTTCACGTCGTGTGTTTCTGGGAGGATTGGGGGCGTCTCTGATCCCGGCAGCTGGTCTGGCGCAGGCGCCGCTGGTCTCGCTCAGGCCGCGCGCGCGTGCGGCGCTGTTGAGTGGCGCCGAGCGTTTGGTTGCAGCCGCAGGGTTGACGGGCGAAGTTGTTTTCGCCGTCGCGGATGTGGCGACCGGAAAGCCGCTGGAGGTATTTGGTGAAGGTGCGGGCTTGCCCCCGGCCAGTGTCGGCAAGGCGATGACCGCGCTTTACGCGCTGGACGTTCTGGGACCCGACCACCGGTTCGAAACCCGTTTGATCGCAGATGGGCCAATTGAAAACGGGATTCTGCGTGGCGATCTGATACTGGCAGGCGGGGGTGACCCGCTGTTGGATACGGATGCACTGGCCACGATGGCGGCCAACCTGCGCGAAGCCGGAATCACCGAGGTTCGAGGAGCCTTCAAGGTCTATGACGGGGCGCTGCCCTTCGTGTTCAGCATTGATCCCGGTCAGCCGGATCATGTGGGGTACAGCCCGGCGGTAAGCGGGATATCGTTGAATTTCAATCGGGTCCATTTCGAGTGGAAGCGTGCCGGTAAGGGTTACGATGTGACCATGGATGCACGCAGCGCACGATATGTGCCGGCAGTGGATGTGGCAGCCATGCGGGTCGAGAACCGCAGCTTGCCTATCTATACCTATCAGCCAAGTGCGCGGCAGGACCGCTGGACCGTGGCCAAGGGCGCGCTGGGCAATGGCGGGGCGCGCTGGCTGCCTGTGCGCAAACCCGCATTGTACGCGGGTGATGTGTTTCGTACTTTGGCCCGATCCAATGGAATCGTTTTGAATCGGGTGCAAGTGACACGAGAGGCGCCAAAAGGCGTCGACCTTGTGGTGCATCGCAGCGATCCATTGAACAGTATTTTGCAGGGGATGCTGAAATACTCGACGAACCTGACGGCCGAGATGGTCGGACTGGCCGCAACCAAAGCGCGGAGCGTTGACCCGCGCAACCTGGCGGAGTCGGCGGCCGAGATGAACCGTTGGGCGTCTCAGAGCTTTGGCGTGAACGGGATCGCGATGGTCGATCATTCCGGTCTTGGCGATACCTCGCGTATGGTGCCGGCGGATCTGGTTGCGGCCCTTGTCGCGGCCCGGAAAATGGGCGTATTGCGCCCATTGATGAAGCCTTTTGCCTTGACGGATCGAAATGGGCGGCCGGTCAAGAACCACCCGATCAAGGTCGATGCCAAGACAGGCACATTGAACTTCGTATCCGGGTTGGGCGGTTTCCTGACAACGGCGGACGGGGTCGATCTGGCCTTTGCCATTTTTACGGCGGACGTGGCCCATCGCGCCAAGATTCCTCGCGCACAACGCGAACGGCCTGAAGGCGCACGCAGCTGGAACCGCAGGTCGCGGAAACTGCAACGGGCCTTGCTGGAACGTTGGGGTTCGCTCTACGGAAGCTAAAACTCGCAGATTGCCAAGATCAGACCGTGTGGCGCGCGCGTGCCCCGCGTTCGATTGCGGCGGCATGCAGACGGTCGATATTCAGCTCGTACCGGATTTCTTCCAGCAGGCGCAGTTCCGTTTCAGCCAGCGAACCGTCGGCGGCTGCAACATCGCAAGCCAGCGCATAGGCCGTTTCGTTCAGACGCTCGGGCAGGTTTTCGCGGATCAGGCCAAACAGCGCATCCAAACCGTCTTCCTGTTCGAACAGGTCAAAAACAATCTGTGATACATGACGGGTCCGATCGATGTCATACCCGGCAAAGACCGGCAGCATGTTCACGGCAACCTCGATCTTGACCAGCTCGGCGGTTCGGATGTTTTCGTCAGAGGCCGAGACTGCAACCATGATCGCCACAAGGCAATCCTGCGGGGACATCGGGTGGGGCACTTGCTCGGTCATGGGATGGTCCTGATTGGGGTCGTTCGAGGACGCACGATATGAGCGCAGCGGGTCAGGTTCAACACCTTGTTTCATCCATCCCGCGCGATCAGGTATTCATGACCATCATTCCCGAAATCAAAAGCGCGGCCCCCAGCCAGTAGCGCAGCCCAAGTGTTTCGCCGAAGAAGACGTGCGAGGCCAGTGGCACAAGAACGAAACTGAGGGCCATAAAAGGGTAGGCCTGGGACAGAGTCAAATACCGCAGGACATACACCCACAGCACCGTAGCCGAGCCATAGATGGCAAAGGCTGTCAAAAGGAAAGGATCGAACAGCGTCTGGATGAGGCCCGCCAATCCGGTGGCTTCGCGCACATCAATCCGGTTTCCCGCCAGTTTGAACAGAATTTGCCCGGCCGAGATCATAACTGGTGTGAACAGCAAACCAGCCCAGACCAGTGTCGTTGGGGCGGGCGGAGTCATCCTTGGTGCTCCGGTTCCGGTTTTTCCTCGGGGCGGTCTTCGCAATAGTAGATGTCGCGCCCCAGATCTTCGCAGACATGGATGTCCGGGCTGGGATACACCGCGCGCAGAAAGCTGTGGGTGTAGGGGAAAAAGTTGAAATGCGGATTGAAGGTGTACCTGCTTTCGCGTTCACGCGGGACGACGATAATGACGCGTTTTCGCGCGACACGACGCAGTTCAGCGATTGCTTGACGGTATTCCAGAAGATGCTCGATCACGTGGGTACAGATTACGGTGTCAAAGCTGTTGTCTTCAAACGGCAGTTCTTCGATCCGAGCTGCAACATAGTCGATATTGTCGATGGCAGCCGCATCATCGACGACGAAATCCACCCCTTTCAGTTGCGTGATGTCGGGCCGGGCGGCCTTTATGCGTTGCAAAAGAACTCCGGTGCCGCAGCCGATATCGCAGATGCTCTGCCCGACGATATCCGTGGCAATCCGCTTGATGCAGGCTTCGGAATTGTCGGTGCCCTGATGCACGCGCGGATGATCGCGGTAGAGCTTTTCGTATTCGTCATCCGTCAGATAGGTTGCGCGTTCACGGAATTCGGCAAGGCGCGTGATATGGTCGCCCCAAACCCTGCATGCCAGCCAATGAAACGCGGCGCTGTCACGCAGGATAGGCGGCACGATATCTTCGAGTACAAAGCGTATACGGTTGGTGGTTTCGCGTCGCATCCCGTTTCCTCTGGTCCGGGGACCCCCCCCGTGTCGCCTTTGTCTAACACTGCTCGGTGAGCGTGCGAAACAACCAGGTCAAGTTTGCGCCCGCGCGCGTGTCTTTTTTGTTTCGGGTGAACAATCGGCCCACCAATGTGGCCTGAGCAAGGCTGGCCGGTGAAAATGCAGCGCAGATATCCCGGGCAGAGTGTTTGCGGGCCAAGGAACGTTTCCCTACCTGCCCGAGGGCGACTGTTTTTTGGCGCAGTGTGTCGCGAATTGCGCCACTGCTTTATTGACTCATGCTGCACTGGCACAATAGGAGGGGCCGGTCCGGTTGCATGGGGTGACCGCGACACTTTCCCCGATGGAGCACATTGAAATGTCTGAACTGCGTGAAACCGCGATGTCGTCCAAGGCCTGGCCTTTTGAAGAGGCGCGCCGGTTGCTCAAACGCTATCAGAAGGGCGCTCCGGAAAAGGGGTATGTGCTGTTCGAAACCGGTTACGGCCCGTCTGGCTTGCCGCATATCGGAACATTCGGCGAGGTCGCGCGGACCACGATGGTTAAGCGCGCGTTCGAGGCGCTTTCGGACATACCGACCAAGCTGATCTGTTTTTCGGACGATCTGGACGGGATGCGCAAAGTGCCTAGCAACGTGCCCAACCCGGAGGCGCTTGAAGAACATTTGCAGCGCCCGTTGACTTCGGTTCCCGATCCATTTGGCGAATACCCCAGCTTCGGCGAGCACAACAACGCGATGTTGCGCCGGTTCCTCGATACCTTCGGATTCGACTATGAGTTCTATTCTGCACGCGATTTCTATCGGTCAGGCCAGTTCGACGAGATCCTGAAGCGCGCGGTCGACAAGTATGATGACGTGATGGCCATCATGCTCAAAAGCCTGCGGGAAGAGCGCCAACAGACCTATTCGATTTTCCTGCCGATCCATCCGGAAACCGGGCGGGTTCTGTATGTGCCTATGAAGAAAGTGTGTGCAGAGACCTATACCGTCACATTCGATGACGAGGACGGCAAGGAATGGACCGTGCCCGTCACTGGCGGCAACGTGAAATTGCAATGGAAGCCTGATTTCGGGGCGCGCTGGGCAGCGCTGGGTGTCGATTTCGAGATGTACGGCAAGGAACATGCTACCAACGAAAAGATCTATGACGCGATCTGCCGTGCATTGGGCGGCCGCGCGCCCGAGCATTTTTCCTATGAACTGTTCCTGGATGAGAATGGCCAGAAGATCTCGAAATCGTCCGGCAATGGCGTGTCGATCGACGAATGGCTGACCTACGCGCCGACCGAAAGCCTGGCGTATTTCATGTATCAAAAGCCCAAAACAGCCAAGCGGATGCACTTTGACGTGATCCCGAAGGCTTATGACGAATATCATCAACAGTTGCGCGCCTATCCGGGGCAGGACCTGAAAGCTCAGCTGAACAATCCGGTCTGGCACATTCACGGTGGCGACGTTCCCGAATCGACCCTGATCGTACCGTTTGCGATGTTGCTGAACCTAGCGTCGGTCTCGGGCGCGGAAGACAAGGAGACGCTGTGGGGCTTTATTCGCCGCTATGCGCCGGAAGCAACAGCTGAAAGCCATCCCGATCTGGATCAGGCTGCGGGCTTTGCGGTTCGCTACTTCAACGATTTCGTCAAACCAACGCGCAAACACCGCGCACCCACGGATCAGGAGCGTGAGGCGCTGGAAGCGCTGAAAGCCGCGCTTGAAGCTTATGATGGCCCGGCCGAGGACGAGGCGCTGCAATCGGTGGTCTATTCCATCGGGCGTGAGAGGTTCGACCCCATGCGCGGTTGGTTCACCGCGTTGTACGAAGTGCTTCTGGGTGCATCGCAGGGCCCGCGTTTTGGCGGCTTTATCGCGCTGTACGGTGTGCCTGAAACAATTGCCCTGATCGACAAGGCTTTGGCCGGAGAGCTGGCCTGATTTGACCTGATCCCGTATGGGGCTACTCTTTTTTGCAGGAGGTGGCCCCATGCGTCGATTTTTGCTTGCTGTATCCCTGAGTGTCGGGCTGGGGTCGGGCGCATTTGCGCAAAACGCAGAGATCGAAGCAAACATTTCGGCGCAGATACAGGCCTTCAAGGCGGATGATTTTGCCACGGCCTTCACCTTTGCCAGCCCCAGCATCCAGCGCCTTTTTCAGACCCCCGACAATTTCGGACAGATGGTGCGCAATGGATATCCTATGGTCTGGCGTCCAGCCGACATACGTTTTCTGGAATTGCGTGAAGTTGCAGGAGCCTTGTGGCAGAAGGTGATGATCACGGATGCAAACGGGCGTGTGCACATACTGGACTATCAGATGATCCCTCTGGAAGGCGGTTGGAAAATCAACGGCGTCCAATTGTTGGGCAACGCGGACCCCGCGGCCTGAGGCAACACCACCGTCACGGTGAGATGAGCCGTGGTTAACTCTCTTTCGGTATTCAGACTGACGCGTTCGGGGCGGACCTGGACACGGGGTTTGGACGCGTCGCCAGATTGGCGCGGCGCGATTTAGAAAGGGTTTTCAATGAACAAGGCAATCACTGACGGCATCGTCTTCATGCCGCCTCAATTCGCGAATGGCCTGACCGTATGGTCTGCGGGGGACGGAACGCCGGGCTCGCCCACATATGGTGGATCCGGCACCGGGGTTTTTGTGCCTGCGGATGCCGATTTTGGTGGCTGTCTGGAGATCCTGAAAGTTCAAACTACCCAACAGCTTCGATATATGGGCCAGACACCGATTTTGCCCGGTTGCTATTTGCAGATCAAAGCGCGGGTCAAGGCGATCAGCGGTCCTTTACCGTCGGTGCGCATAGCGGCCTGGGCCGGGGGCGCAGGTGACACGCATGTGGCAGGTGTCGTGGAGCAGGGGCCTGCAACACAGCTGTCGGGCTATGGAAGCGTGCATGAAGTAACGGCGATTGTCGGAACCGGCAAGCGCCCCGGCGTGGACATGCCCTGGGGGCTGGCCGCCCTGTATGGCCATTTCGGTCTGGATATTGAGGGCGCGAATGGGGCGCTGGTGCGCGTCGACGATCTGGAGATCACGGATGTCACCGGTGTCTTCCTGCGTGAGATGATCAGTGTTGTGGATGTGCGCGACTACGGGGCCATCGGCGACGGTGTGACGGACGATTCGGCTGCGTTTGAAGCGGCCGACCAGGCGGCGGGTGGCCGTCGGGTTTACGTTCCGCAAGGGACTTATCATCTGGCCGAAAACACCAGTATGACGTCCGAAATGGACTTGGAAGGCACAGTTACCATGCCGGATGACAAGATGCTGTTGCTGACAAAGGATTTCCATCTGCCGGCTTACATTTCGGCTTTCGGAGACGAAGAACTGGCATTCAAAAAAGCGTTTCAGGCCCTTCTGAACAATTCGGATCATGACTCGCTGGATTTGGGTGGTCGCAAGATTTCCGTCACCGCGCCGATCGATATGGCAGCAGCGGTTCCCAACAAGCAGAGTGGTTTTTCAACCCGTCGCGTGATCCGGAATGGTCAGTTTGACGTCAAAAGCAGTTCGGCGTGGGATACGGAAACGTTCACCTCGACTGCGACCTATGACCCGTCCGACAAAACGCGTCTGACCAATGTCGCGAATGTCGCCAACATTCCCGTCGGGTCCTACGTTGCCGGCAGCGGCGTCGGGCGCGAAATCTATGTACGGTCAAAGAATGTCGGTGCAGGTGAGATCACGCTGAGCGCGCCTCTTGTTGGGGCGTCGGGGACCCAGTCTTTCACATTCTATTCCTTCAAGTACCTGCTGGATTTCAGCGGCTTCAGCACGCTTCGAAAATTCGGCATGGAGCAGATCGAATTTCAATGCAACAGCCGATGCAGCGGAATTCGTTTGGCGGCCGCCGGCAGTACATTTTCGTTAAACGACTGTTTTGTCAGCCGCCCGAAAGACCGGGGGATCACGTCGACCGGAACGGGGTGCAAGGGCATGCTGATCGACAATTGCCAGTTCCTGTCAGCAGAAGAATCCCTTGTCGTAACGGACCGGTATTCCATTGCGTTGAATACCAATTCAAACGATGTGAAGCTGCGCCACAACCGAGCGGTGCGTTTCAGACATTTCGCCGTTCTGGGGGGCGACAACAACATGGTTCTGGGCAACCATGTCTTTCAGGGCGATAGCATCCCGCAAGGTGTGCGTACGGCCGGTTTGATCATGATCGGCACCTACAACAGCTCCACTATCGCCGAGAATTATGTCGACAACTGTTTCATCGAATGGACGAATGAACGCGACCCGTCGCCGACCTATACGAGTGGCTTTTCGTTCAGTGCGATGAGCATCACGGACAACATCTTTTATTCCAGTCAGGCCCCGTCCTGGTTTAGTTTCATCGTCATTCGCCCCTATGGGCCCGGGCATTTTCTCAATGGCCTGGTCGTGACCGGCAACAAGTTTCGTGCCACGAACGGTGGGATCTTTCGAGCGGAACGTGTAGATACAACCTTCGCCGACTTGAACAAAGACAGGCACACGAACGTGACTTTCCAGAACAATACGTATCATGGCGTAACCAGGAAATCCGCAAACCCGTTGAGGGTTCGCTATACGCAGCACTCGGTGTCCAATCTTTGGCCTGTTTCGGCAAACGGGCAGTTGCCTTTCGACGGCAAGGCACGAGGCTGCGATGGGGTTGCGACGATCGGTGTGCTTTCAGGGGTGTTCAACAACCATGTCTTCAGTGCGCCTCATGTTGAGGTCGAACAGGGGGCGACAGGCGACATTTTTCTGTTGCGTTGGCCAGAGCATGTGAAAGGTACGGCCTCGGTTCTGATGCGCATGGAACGTTAAAAGGCTGTCTGGCCACCCCGAAAAGGGTGGCCATTTCACTCTGATCTGACCGTAAATGACTGACCCGGTTTGCAAGGTCGGCAGGAAATAGGCTACGTTTCATTTTCATGTGTTAGGCTTGGGACAGAAAGTGGAGAATCCCGATGCTGAAAATCGCCAAAAACGCCAGTGTTCAAACAGTTATCACGACCTTTGAAATGACGCCTGGCACCTGCCAGGACCTTCTGGAAGCTCTGACGGATGCCTATGCCGAGTTCATTTCGAAGCAGCCAGGTTTCGTTTCCGCCGGGCTGCACGTCAATGACGCACAAACCCGAATAGCAAACTATTCGCAATGGGAACGCCGCGAAGATTTCCTTGCCATGCTGCGCACGCCGGAGATGCGCGATCGCAACCGCAAGATCAACGAACTCTGCAAAAGCTTTGAGCCGGTCATGTATGACGTCGCTGAGACATTCGGCAGTTCCTGACCTGAATCAAAGCCTGCAATTCATATCTGTTTCAAAGTTAGCCTGCAAAATTGGAGGCTCACATCATGTATCACAACATTCTGGTCCCCATCTCGTTCGATGCTGAAAGAGATACATCCGGGCCTTTGAAGCTGGCCCGGATTCTGGCCACGCCAGACGCGCAGGTGACATTGTTGCATGTGGTCGAGCATATTCCCAACTATGCAATCTCGTATATGCCGTCCGAATATCTGACAGAGGCGCGTAAGGCGATTCAGACAGAACTGGATGAACTGGCATCGCAGCTGCCGAATGCCAAGGGTTTGGTGATCGAGGGACATTCCGGCCGGACCATTCTGGATTGGGCCGAGGCGAACAAGCCCGATCTGATCATAATTGCGTCCCACCGGCCGGGGATGCAGGACCTGCTTCTGGGCTCTACCGCGTCTCATGTCGTTCGTCATGCGGGATGTGCCGTGCATGTGGTCCGCTGATGGCTAGAAATCCTGTGCGGTAAGGCGATAGGCCTTGCCAAATCCGGCGTTCAAAAGGCCGTCCTGAATGGCGAACCGGACCAGTCCGAAATCGGCGAAATCGATATAGAGTTTCGCTTTGGGCCGTCGCGCCAAGTACCGGTCGCGCAAGTCACCATAGCCTGCCATGTCCCGGTGAACTGGCTGAGCGATCACGTGCAATGTCAGGCGCGGATGGGTCAGCGGGTCGCCCTTGTCTGCGGGCTCTCCGATCAGAAGGGCGCAGTTGGGGCAAGTGCTCAGCGCGCACGTGTGTTCCGCAAGGGTTGAAATCAGAGAGACAGGGCAACCTGCTTCATCCGTGGCCAGCGCGATCCGCGAGACAGACGGCAACCCGGTGTCAGGGCGCAGAAAGGCCAGTGCGGCAAATTTGGCCTGAAAGAGAAGGTCCTGTGCTTGCAAGCGCGCCGCTGCGTCGGGCGTGTGATAAGGATCGGATAGGGTCACGATATCGGTTCGGCAGCAAAAAAACGGGCAGATGACGGTTCCCTGTCATCTTAAGTGCCTGAAATGGATTGCGCCATTTGTTTTACCTCAGCGTTATGGGATTGCCTCGGCTTTGCCACAAATCGACGTTACAGATCAGGCAATGCTGTTCAAAAAACCCTCGCAGGATACGCCTGATCCGAAGCCGCTGCCGTCCAGACGACACCGGCGCGCAGAGGCGACGCGCAGGCATGCGCTGTCTCCGCTACGCATACTGGTCATGGTTCTGTTGTTGCCGCTGACCACCGTGCTGATCGCCACGGGTGTTTTTCTGCGCCTGTCCGAATTTGAGCGGGAAGAGGCGGTGATCCACCTGATCGCATTGGCAGGTTGTGATGCAACGCAGTCGCTGGGAGTGGGGCCGTTTTACGAGGGGCAGGCGGGTTATCACAAGCGCAATGACCCGGATGGCGACGGGGTCGCCTGTGGCGCTGCCAGCCCGCCCCGGGCAACTGCGCCGCAAGTTCACAACAGTCCCGAACCGCAACAGCGGTCTCTTGGAACGGCCAAGTTCGTGCGCCCCTGACGGTTGTAATCGCGAAGTCCAGAAAATCTTCTTGGGCCGGGGCCAGTTGCCTGTGTCATCCCGCTTGACCCAAGCGAACGGGCGTCATGTCACAGAGGGATGGCAATGCAGCGGATCAACCCCATCTCATATAGATTAGACGGCAAAACAGGAGATCGTATGATGCAATGCCCGATTGACGGAACTCAACTGGTCATCACGGACAGAAACGGGGTTGAAATCGACTATTGTCCGCAATGCCGAGGTGTCTGGCTGGATCGGGGCGAACTGGACAAGATCATCGAGCGGTCAACAGCGTATTCTCCGCCACAGCCCGGTTACGATGACCGGGCGGATCACGGCTATCGCAAGAAAAAGAAACGTGGCGGTTTTCTGGAAGATCTGTTCGATTTCTGACCCGGTCAGGACAGCTGAGCCCCGGCACATTCGCGGAAAATGCGAACCTGGGGCGCTGCACCGTCCAAGGGAAATTCACTCACCCTGTCCTGCGTAAACGCATAGGCGGTTCGGTTGTATTCCAGCCCGTCCAGCACGTTTCCAAATCCGGTATCGGTGACTGTCAGCATCGATGCACCGTCGGACAGAACATGATGCGGAGTGGCGATTTCGATGGGGTTCGGCCCCTCGAACCGCATCGCGAACCATGGGGTGTTGGTCCAACCTTCGGTCTTGCGGGTAACGGACAGGGTATAGAGCGGTTTTGCCGGGTCATAGGTCAGGAATATCTCTGCCGTGTCCGTCATGTGTGACAGGGTGCAGATCTGGCCCACCGTTGCTTCCCACGCGGCGGCGGGTGTGCCGAGGATCAGTGATAACAAGACAACGCGCACGTCCCGGAGTCTAGCGGCCGAAAGGTCCGGGGCAAGGGCTGCCTCAGCCTTTCATTGCATTCAGCAGGTCCAGCAACCCCTTGCGGTCGTCATCATCGGCATAATCGCCGGCGGCCAACCGTTCGGCGATGCGCAGGCGCAGACGCTCGTGCTGGGTACGCACCTCTTCGCCTGCGGTTTCGGCCAGGGTCTTCATGATCACCGCCACCGCCTGCTGGCGCTTGGTGGTGGGGTTGGCGATGTAATCGACCAAGCTCTGCTGCCCGGAATCGAGGATGTTTTCGGCCAGCGCCCGCAACTGATCGCCATTGGGCAGCAGCGGGGCGGGGGTGCCTTCGGGCGGCAGGACCTCGGGCGCGCTGCGCGGGGTTTCGGTCACGGCGTTGGCGCCGTCAACGAACGCCTCGGTGATCATGCGGGTGATCTTGATGGCGCGCGGGTCCTTGAAAAGGGTCGAGGCGATGGCCACGCCGTAATCGGTATAGACCCACGGATTGACCCGCCGCCCGCCGCGGCCTTTGGGCTTTGAAATCACATTCCGTGATATCAAATCGGCGACCTCGGCGTCGGTCAGCTGAAAGCAGTAGCCCTCGAACAGGTCCTTGTTGCGCGAGACGGCCTGATTGAAGGCGCTGACGGATTTGCCGTAGAACCGCGCCAGATCCTCGGCCAGCACCACACGGGTGCCGCGCACCCGGTGAATGGCGCTTTGGACTTCGTGCGTGCTGGGCAAGGTGTTCGTCATGGCAACCGTTTGGAATCACAATTTGTGATTTCAAACGTGGAGGAGGGGGAGGTGGGGTGCAAGGGTGAAGTGTGTGCCATCAAAAATGGGTGTGAACATCCATCCGACGCTTGCTAGATCGTAATTTCCACACGGTTTTCTTTGACTTCTCCCGAAGGGTCTTCCCAAGCGATACGTAGCCACTCCTTAGGAGGGGTTTGCATGTGAACCATAGCGGCTAAGTCCACACTTTGACCCTTTTCAAGCTTATTCATTGGAAACTTATCATTCGCGAAGCTTTCTTCGATAATATGGTTCTGGTCATCCAGCAATAGACGAACGTTGCGAGCAGTTGCTGGTCCCGTGTTGAAAACACGCAGGCGCCAATTTGTTCTATCAATTCGGTTTAGTCGGGCAGACACTGAAGCAGTTTTCTCTCGCTTGGCTTCACCGTGCGCTTGTTGGATTTGAATGCGCACTAACTCGATCTCCCGATCAGTTAAACGGCTTTGAGATTTGAAGGATCTCAGGGTTACAATCAAGGCAGATGCGGAGACTAATAGAGCCAATCCGGCAATAATATCCGATACTTCCATTTAGAGCCTATTTGAACATACGTTTAAATTTCTTCTTCACATCAGACATTATTTCGCGCTTAGTTTCGTCGATCGCTCGCGATATAATCTCTTGATTACTATCGTAAATCTCTTGGTATGAAAACTCCAACTCACACCCAGTGCAGACATAACTTCGGCTTTCCTCAGGAACTCCGTTGTCAAAAGAAAAGTCTCTAGAGCCGCAAGTCGGGCACATAAGAGATATCTGCCGCGAATAGTTTGATTTCATGAAACGCCTTTCAAGTTCAATTTTGGAAAGTAAAGCTCTACCGTTTCCGCCTCTTCACATTCCCACCCCGCTGCCCCGGCCGTCCAGCCGTTGACCGCCCGCGCGATTTCACCGCGTCTTCCGAGGCCTTCTCGACCGCCCATTGACGCGCCATCGGGTCGTCGGCGACGGCCAGATCGACCGCTTCCAGACGTTTGATCTCATCCCGGATGTTGGCGGCTTCTTCGAATTCCAGGTTCTCGGCGGCTTTGCGCATCTTGTCGCGCAACCCGTCCAGATGAGCCTCGAGATTGGCGCCGTGCATCGGTTTGTCGATGGTGGCGGTGACGCGGTTCATGTCGACGTCGCCTTGGTAGAGACCGGCCAGAACGTCCTCGACATTCTTCTTCACCGTTGCAGGGGTGATGCCGTGTTCCTCGTTATAGGCGAGTTGCTTGGCGCGGCGGCGGTTGGTTTCGTTCAGGGCGCGCTCCATCGAACCGGTGACCTTGTCGGCATACATGATCACCCGCCCGTCGGCGTTCCGCGCGGCGCGGCCTATGGTCTGAACCAGTGAGGTTTCCGAGCGCAGGAAGCCCTCTTTATCCGCGTCCAGAATGGCGACCAGCCCGCATTCTGGGATGTCGAGCCCTTCGCGCAGCAGGTTGATGCCGACCAGCACGTCGAATGCGCCCAGCCGCAGGTCGCGCAGGATCTCGATCCGTTCCAGCGTGTCGATGTCGGAATGCATGTAGCGGACCTTGATGCCCTGTTCGTGCAGGTATTCGGTCAGGTCCTCGGCCATGCGTTTGGTCAGCGTGGTGACCAGCGTGCGGAAGCCATTGGCCGCGACCTTGCGCACCTCGTCCAGCAGGTCGTCGACCTGCATCTCGACGGGGCGGATTTCGACCTCGGGGTCCAAAAGGCCCGTTGGGCGGATCACCTGTTCGGTGAAGACGCCGCCGGTCTGTTCGATCTCCCACTTTGCCGGGGTGGCGCTGACGAAAATGGATTGCGGGCGCATGGCGTCCCATTCCTCGAATTTGAGGGGGCGGTTGTCCATGCAGGACGGCAGGCGGAAGCCGTGTTCAGCCAGCGTGAATTTCCGCCGATAGTCGCCCCGATACATGCCGCCGATCTGCGGCACCGAGACGTGGCTTTCGTCGGCGAAGACGATGGCGTTGTCGGGGATGAATTCGAACAGGGTCGGGGGCGGCTCGCCCGGCGCGCGGCCGGTCAGATAGCGCGAGTAGTTCTCGATCCCGTTGCAGACGCCGGTGGCCTCGAGCATCTCCAGATCGAAATTGGTGCGCTGTTCCAGCCGCTGCGCCTCGAGCAGCTTGCCCTCGCCCACCAGCTGATCCAGCCGCTGGCGCAGTTCCTTTTTGATGCCGATGATGGCCTGCTGCATCGTCGGTTTCGGCGTGACATAGTGCGAGTTCGCATAGACGCGCACCTGTTCCATTGTCGCGGCGCGCTCGCCGGTCAGCGGGTCGAATTCGGTGATGCTTTCCAGTTCCTCACCGAAGAACGAGAATTTCCAGGCGCGATCCTCAAGGTGGGCGGGCCAGATTTCAAGGCTGTCGCCCCGCACCCGGAATGACCCGCGCTGAAATGCCTGATCGTTGCGGCGGTATTGCTGGGCCACCAGATCGGCCATCACCTGCCGCTGGTCGTATTCGTGTCCGACCTTCAGATCCTGCGTCATCGCCCCGTAGGTCTCGACCGAGCCGATGCCATAGATGCACGAGACCGAGGCCACGATTATCACGTCGTCTCGTTCCAGCAGCGCCCGCGTGGCCGAGTGGCGCATCCGGTCGATCTGTTCGTTGATCTGCGATTCCTTCTCGATATACGTGTCTGATCGCGCGACATAGGCTTCTGGCTGGTAGTAGTCGTAGTAGGAGACGAAGTATTCGACCGCGTTTTCCGGGAAGAAGCCTTTGAACTCGCCATATAGCTGCGCCGCCAATGTCTTGTTGGGGGCCAGGATGATGGCGGGGCGTTGGGTTTCCTCGATCACCTTGGCCATGGTGAAGGTTTTGCCCGTACCGGTCGCCCCCAACAGAACCTGATCGCGCTCGCCATCCAGAATGCCGCCCGCAAGTTCCTTGATCGCGGTTGGCTGGTCTCCTGCGGGGGCGAACTCCGTATGCATGACAAACCGTTTGCCGCCTTCCAGTTTCAGGCGGGCCCGAACATCTTCGGTTGTCATTTGGGTCTTGTCGGAATGGGCGTATGGCATGGGCAGGCTCCGGATCAGGCCCTTACATTTGTTCTTATTTTGTCCAACTGCAAGGGCTGATCCGGTACAAATCCCCAAGTTTCAACACTGGGCAGATACGCATCCGGATCGTGATCCGAACCAACCTTGCCGGCCAACGCGGCAAGTTCGCCGTCGAGAGCTTTCGTCACCATCGGTTTGACGGCGATTACGGTATGGGCTTCGGTCGAGGGCATCGCCCGGTTGTTCCCGGGGTTCGCGTCGACGCCCAGAATGCATTCACTATGGATCATCTGCTTATCCTTCGGCTGATTTGTCGAAGATCATAGTTGGCCCAGATGACAGTTTCTGTCATTGGCTTGCTTCGACAATCCGCGACAATTGTTGTCTTGTCCCGGGCTGCACTCTGACGCATAAACAGGTCCAGCCAAGTGAGTACGGAGAGGCGACATGCGCGCACGGATTTACCAGCCTGCAAGGAATGCGATGACTTCAGGGATGGCCAAGACCCGCAAATGGGTTCTGGAATATGCCCCCGCTTCGGCACGTGAGGTTGATCCGCTGATGGGCTGGACATCATCCAAAGACACGCAAACCCAGATACGCCTGAAATTCGACACCAAGAAAGAGGCGATGGATTATGCCAGGGACAATGGTATCGATGCGCAGGTCAGCGAGCCGCACAAGCGCAAACCCAACCTGCGCGCGCGCGGTTACGGAGAAAACTTCGCCACTGACCGCCGTGGGCCCTGGACTCACTGAATGATCGAAATTCGGGAGGCCGACCCCACCTCGGACGTGTTGCGCCCGATTGTGGAAGCTCATTTCGCCCACAGCGAATCGGCCGGCCCTGCGGAAAGCAACCATACGATGAGCGCAGAATCACTGGCCGGACCGGGTATTCGATTCTGTGCGATTTACGACGATCAGCAGGCGTTGGGCTGCGGCGCCTTGAAGCTGTTGCCCGATGGCGCGGCCGAGGTGAAATCGGTGCATATCCTCGCACAGGCACGGGGGCGCGGACTGGCGCGTTTCATGATGGCTCATCTGGCCGATCTGGCGCGCGCAGAAGGCGTCGAAGCTTTGGTTTTGGAAACCGGGGCAGAGCATCTTCCAGAGTATGATGCCGCCCGCAAGCTTTACGAAGCGTTGGGTTATTCCTATTGCGGACCGATCTTTGGGTACAATGACGATCCGAACAGCGCATTCATGCGCTTGGCTCTTGAACCCCGCTCGTAAAAACCGCAAGAAGGGTGCAGCGGTCCCTTAGCTCAACTGGATAGAGCAGCTGACTTCTAATCAGCAGGTTGAGGGTTCGAGTCCTTCAGGGATCGCCATTCTCGAATTTCGATTTCGATGAACACGTCAGGCCGCAATGCGGGCTGTTTCTTCGCGGTTGTTGGGTGAGGTATGAAGGGCTGGACGAGGGGGTCATGCCAGCCCTTCTAAGGGGTCACAGAGTGGTAGTGTGTGTTCCTTAACCAAACATTAACCTGATTCACCATGTTCCGAAATTGGGGGATTCCCGTAGGACGGCCAATGCGCGGATTTCAGCGTGTGAGTTGCAGCTGGCAGATCGGGATCCGGGGTCATAACGCGAATTCTTCAGGATGATTTGGGGCCTGAGCCGTAAAAGCGCCAAGGTTGTGAAAAAAATATTGCAACCGGTTGCAAATAGAATCATTGTTGCGCGCAACAACAAGATTCGGGAGATCTGTATGTTGAACGTCGGATTGTTGGGTGCCGGGCGCATCGGGCGTGTTCATGCGCAGGCGATTGCATCGCATCCGGGCAGCAAACTCATTGCTGTTTCCGATGCCTTGCCCGAGGCCGCGGCCAGCCTTGCCAGCAATCATGCGGCCGAGGCGCGCAGTTCCGAAGAGATCATTGCGGATCCGGAAATCGGCGCGGTTCTGATTGCAACTCCAACAGATACGCATTCTGACCTGATTGAAGCAGCGACAGGTGCAGGAAAAGCCGTTCTGTGTGAAAAGCCCGTTGATTTGGACCTGAAGCGCGCCACGGAATGTCTCAATTCGGTCTCGGAACGCGGCAAGCCGGTCATGATAGGGTTCAATCGGCGATTTGATCCCAATTTTGCGACCTTGAAGGCGGGGTTGGATGCGGGTGAGATTGGCAAGGCAGAGCTCCTGTCGATCACATCTTTTGACCCGGCGCCACCACCGGTCAGCTACGTAAAGGTGTCTGGCGGCTTGTTTCGGGACATGATGATCCATGATTTTGACATGGCGAACTTCCTGATGGGGGACGTTCCCGAAACAATCTCGGCGGTTGGGTCTTCGCTTGTGGATGCTGAAATCGGCGCCGCGGGGGATGTGGATACAGCGGCAGTTACAATGACTTACGCGGATGGCCGCATCGCGGTCATCAAGAATTCGCGGCGCGCGGCCTATGGCTATGACCAGCGGGTCGAACTGCTGGGCTCCCAGGGGTTGCTACAGGCTCAGAACATGCTGGAAAACACTGTCGTCAAGTCAACGGCGGACGGTGTCGTGGGTGCCAAGCCTACCTATTTCTTCCTGGAACGCTACATGCCTGCATACCGCGTGGAATGGGCCGCATTTGTCGACGCTGTTGAAAGTGGATCCGAAGTTCCGGTCACGCTGAAGGACGGTGTTGCAGCGCTGGCGATGGCCGAGGCCGCAACCCTGTCGGCGCGGGCAGGAAAACCGGTTCGGATGGAAGAAATTTTGAAACCGGTTGCAAAATGATCGAAATTCTTCAAACTAACATCAGCTCGGCCCAGCGCCGCAGCCACTGAGATTCGGCACAGCCGGATGATCGGGGCTGGTACCCCGACAGAAGATCAGACTGAACCATTGGGAGGAAATTGAAATGAAGAAATTCGTTAAAGGCGCGCTTGCTGCGGGGGCACTGGCCTTGGCCACACCTGCATTTGCGCAGGAAATCGTCGTCGTGTCGCATGGCCAGGCCAATGACGCATTCTGGAACGTCGTGAAAAACGGTGTTGAGCAAGCCGGAAAGGATGTCGGTGTGAACGTGGAATATCGTGCACCTGAAACCTTTGACATGGTGGCCATGTCGCAGCTGATCGACGCCGCCGTGAACCAGGAGCCTGACGGGCTGATCGTCTCGATCCCGGATGCGGATGCGCTTGGCCCCTCGATCGAACGTGCGGTTGCCGCCGGTATCCCGGTGATCTCGATCAACTCGGGCGCGGAAGTGGCCAAGGAACTGGGCGCTCTGCTGCATGTAGGCCAGGACGAATATGATGCGGGCAAGGCGGCTGGTGAAAAGCTGGCCTCGATGGGTGGAACCAATGCGATCTGTGTCAACCACGAGGTCGGCAACGTGTCACTTGACCTGCGCTGCGAAGGTTTCACCGAGGGGTTTGGCGGTAAAGTAACCGTTCTGCCGACCTCGAACGATCCGTCCGAGATCGAGTCCAAGGTTGCTGCCGCTCTGGCCTCTGACGAAAGCGTCGATACCGTTATGGCGCTGGGCGCAAGCTCGGCCGGCGAGCCTTCGGTTGCTGCGGCCAAAGCCTCGGGGCGGGATTTGAATGTTGCCTCGTTCGACCTGTCGGCCAACTTCCTCCAGTCAATCGTGGATGGTGACGCGGCCTTTGCCATTGACCAGCAGCAGTACCTTCAGGGCTACCTGTCGGTGAACTTCATGGGTCTGCACGCCAAATACGGCCTGATGCCGGGCGGCGACGTGCCTTCGGGTCCGAACCTGATCACTCAGGACAAGGCCGCACAGGTCATCGAACTGTCCGCGCAGGGTATCCGCTGATTTCGGCGCCATCCGACAAACAACAGGATCGGCGCCAACGCGCCGGTCTCACCGAATTGGGAGGAAACCATGAGTGAATCAGCGCCCGTCCTGTCGGACGAAAGGGTCAAGAAAGAACCATTCCTGACCAAACTGATGAAAAGACCCGAGCTGGGCGCCATTGCAGGTGCGGTTCTGGTATTCGTGTTCTTTGCGATTACCGCAGATGAATCGATGTTCACTCTGGCCGGTGTCATGAACTTCATGACCCCCGCGGCACAGTTGGGTATCCTGGCGATCGGTGCGGCACTGCTGATGATCGGTGGAGAGTTCGACCTGTCGATCGGATCGATGGTCGCGTTTTCGGGGCTGTTTTTCGGCGTCTGCGTCGTGACCTGGCAACTGCCGCTGATCTTTGCCATCCCAATGACATTCGTATTTGCGGCCTGTGTCGGTGCGGTCAACGGCAATATCGTGATCCGTTCGGGCCTGCCTTCGTTCATTGTAACGCTGGCGTTTCTGTTCATCCTTCGTGGCCTGTCACTGGTGGGCCTGAAAATGGCGACAGGCGGTTCGACCCAGTTGCGCGGTGTGCGCGACGCGGTCGAAAACGACTGGCTGGCCCCCTTCTTTTCGGGCGAAGCATTCGGCAGCCTGTTCGCATGGCTGGCCGCCAACGGCATGATCGATACATTCAAAAGCGGCGCGCCCAAGGTCCCGGGAATTCCCGTCGAAATCCTGTGGTTCATTGTCATTACACTGGCGGCAACCTACGTGCTGCTGCGTACCCCGGTGGGGAACTGGATTTTCGCCTCGGGTGGAGACAGCACGGCTGCATCCAATTCGGGTGTTCCGGTGAACCGCGTCAAGGTTTCACTGTTCATGCTGACGGCGTGCTGTGCCGCCCTTGTGGCGATCATTACCGTCATGGACGCGGGCTCGACCGATGCGCGGCGGGGGTTCCAGAAGGAATTCGAGGCGATCATTGCCGCGGTGATCGGCGGCTGCCTGCTGACCGGCGGATACGGCTCGGCCATCGGGGCTTTCTTCGGCTCGATCATCTTTGGAATGGTCGTCATCGGACTGACCTATACCGACTTTGATCAGGATTGGTTCCAGGTCTTCCTGGGTGCCATGCTGTTGATTGCCGTTCTGTTCAACAACGCGATCCGCAAGCGCGTAACCGGGGAGCGCTGATATGACCGAAGACACCAAGTTCCACCATGGCGATGCCGTCGATGACCAGGCGCCCATCGTTCAGATGAAAGACATCGAAAAGCACTTTGGCAATATCATCGCACTTGCTGGCGTCAGCTTTGACGTCAAGCCCGGGGAATGCCATTGCCTGCTGGGCGACAACGGCGCGGGTAAGTCCACCTTCATCAAGACCATGTCCGGGGTGCACAAACCCACCAAGGGCGAGATTTTGTTCGAAGGTCAGCCGTTGCATTTCGACACGCCGCGCGATGCAATGGAAGCGGGCATCGCGACCGTGTTTCAGGATCTTGCGATGATCCCACTGATGAGCGTGACGCGCAATTTCTTCATGGGGCGCGAACCCACCAAGGGCAAAGGGTTGCTCAAGCGGTTCGATGTGGATCATGCAAATGAAGTCTGCATGGAAGAGATGCGCAAGATGGGCATCAATCTGCGCGCACCGGATCAGGCGGTTGGGACATTGTCCGGCGGCGAACGTCAGACGGTGGCCATCGCGCGGGCGGTGTATTTCGGCGCCAAGATCCTGATCCTCGACGAACCGACCTCGGCGCTTGGTGTGCGTCAGACGTCGAATGTTCTTGCCACGATCGACCGGGTGCGCAGCCAGGGTGTCGGCGTGGTTTTCATCAGCCACAACGTGCGCCATGCGCTGGCGGTGGGTGATCGTTTTACCGTATTGAACCGCGGCAAAACTCTGGGCACTGCTAAACGCGGTGAAATCACACCCGAAGAGTTGCAGGACCTGATGGCCGGCGGTCAGGAAATGGCCGAGCTTGAGGGATCGCTGGGCGGTACTGTCTAAAGCAAAACACTCGGATGCCCCCAAGGGGGCATCCATCGGGCGGTGGCACCTGACGCCACTCTGATTTCAGGCTCTGGCAAAAGGCCTGACACCTTCGCAAATGAGAAAACCCGCGGACCGCCGATGGCGGATCCGAGTTGAAAGGGATCATGATGAGCAAAACAGTCCGATTGACCGCGGCGCAGGCTCTGGTGCGCTATCTCGGGGCGCAGATGAACGAGGCCGGAGAGCCGTTCATCGCAGGTGTTTGGGCGATCTTCGGCCATGGCAACGTGGCAGGTCTGGGCGAGGCGCTGCATGGGGTGAAAGACAGTCTTCCCACTTATCGCGGTCACAACGAACAGACCATGGCACACAGCGCGATTGCTTATGCCAAGCAGTTGGGTCGGCGGCGCGCCATGGCGGTGACATCGTCGATCGGACCGGGGGCCACCAACATGGTCACGGCCGCTGCTCTGGCCCACGTGAACCGTCTGCCTGTTTTGTTGCTGCCTGGCGATGTATTTGCGACGCGTGGCCCCGATCCGGTTTTGCAGCAACCCGAAGTGTTCTCGGATGGAACCATCAGTGCGAATGATTGTTTCAGACCGGTCAGCCGGTATTTCGACCGCATCACCCGCCCGGAACATCTGCTGACGGCTCTGCCGCGCGCCTTCCGCACGATGACGGACCCGGCGGATTGCGGCCCGGCGACGCTGGCCTTTTGTCAGGATGTGCAGGCCGAAGCATATGACTATCCCGAAAGCTTCTTTGAGGCGCGCGTCTGGTATCAGCGCCGCATTCGCCCGGATGAGGGGGAACTGGCGCGCGCCGTTGCCGCGATCAAGGCCGCCAAGCGTCCCGTTATCGTTGCCGGCGGAGGTGTGCATTATTCGGACGCAACCGCCACGTTGCAGCGTTTTGCCGAGGCACACAATGTCCCCGTGGCCGAGACACAGGCCGGCAAGTCCGCATTGGCCTGGGATCATCCGCTCAACCTTGGTCCTGTTGGTGTGACCGGGGGCGAACCTGCCAACGACATTTGCGCAAAGGCGGATCTTGTGCTGGGCGTCGGCACCCGGTTTCAGGACTTCACCACCGGGTCATGGGGTTTGTTCGCGAACCCCGAGCGTGAGTTGATCAGCTTGAACACCGCCGCCTATGACGCCGAGAAGCACGGAGCGATGCCGTTACAGGCCGACGCTCGGGTTGGTCTGGATGAGCTCAGCGAAGCGCTGGGCGGCCATCGCGCGCCGGATCTGCCTGCGGCATTGAAATCTGATTGGTTCGGCAAAGTTGATGCGCTGACGGATGCCCCTGCGGACAGCAATGCACTGCCCACGGATATGCAGGTGATCGGCGCCGTGCAGCGGGCCGCCAATGAAAACACTGTTGCGATGTGCGCGGCTGGAACGATGCCGGGTGAGCTGCACAAACTTTGGAAGGCACCACTCCCCGGAGCCTATCACATGGAATATGGTTTCAGCTGCATGGGGTATGAGATCGCCGGTGCCATGGGCATCAAGATGGCCCAGCCCGACCGCGACGTGATCTGCTTTACCGGTGATGGCACTTATATGATGGCCAACTCGGAAATGGCGACGGCGGCGATGATGGGGATTTCGTTCACCGTTGTCGTCACGGACAACCGCGGGTTTGGGTGCATCAACCGTCTGCAAATGGGGACAGGCGGGGCCGAGTTCAACAACCTTCTCGACCACACTGTGCATGAGACAAAATCAGCCATCGATTTCGCAGCCCATGCGGCGGCGATGGGGGCGACTTCGGTCAAGGTCAGTTCGATTGCCGAACTTGAAGACGCGCTGGCCAAACGCGATGAGGTCAAAGGCCCCTATGTCGTGGTGATCGACACCGATCCCTACCCATCGACCGAATATGGCGGAACCTGGTGGGAAGTGGCGGTGCCCGAGGTCAGCACCCGCCCCGAAGTGAATGAAAAGCGCGCGGCCTATGAAGCCGCCATCAAGGAAAGAAACACGAAATGAGCGTGAAGATCGGCATCTCTCCGATTGCCTGGCAGAATGACGATCTGCCGGACCTGACCGCAGCTTACACGATGGAGCAGGCGCTGAAAGAAGCGCGCGAGATCGGTTATACAGGTGTCGAACGGGGCCAGAGGATGCCCGCCGACACCGAAGGGTTGCGGGCCTATCTGGACGCAAATGACATCGCGCTCTGTGGGGGGTGGTGCTCGGGCAGCACGCTGGTCAACGACCTGCACGCCGAGATCGCCGTGGTGCGTGAACAGGTCGAACAATTCGTTGTGCTGAACAGCCCGTGCATCGTCTATGCCGAATGTTCCAATACCGTCCAGGGACAGATCGGAACGCCTGTCAATGATCGCCCCAAACTGTCGCGGGACGAGGTTCTGGCCTATGCGGGCAAGCTGACCGAACTTGCCAAGTGGATGGCAGATCAAGGCATGCCCATGGCCTATCACCATCACATGGGCACGATCATCGAAAGCGAAGATGAGGTGAACTGGCTGATGGAGGGGTCAGGCCCCGAATTGAGCCTGTGTTTCGATACGGGCCATCTGCTGTTTGGTGGCGGCGATGTGATGGCCACGCTGAACCGTTGGGGCGACCGGGTGCATCACGTGCATTTCAAGGATATCCGCCCCGAAATCGTACAGGACACGCGTGAGAACGATCGCAGTTTTCTGGATGCGGTGATTGCGGGCGCGTTCACAGTGCCGGGTGGCGGTTGCATCGACTTTCAGGCCGTGGCCGATGCACTGAAAGCAATGGATTACAACGGCTGGATCGTGGTCGAGGCAGAGCAGGACCCGGTTAAGGCGCCGCCCTATGAGTACTCCAAGAAGGGCTTTGACCACATTGTCGAAGTCTGCGGTCAGGCAGGATTGGAGATCAAAGCGTAACAACCCGCCCTTCGGGGCAACACCGAAGCCATGAAAGAGGAGAAAGATCATGGTGAATCAAGAACTCGGTTTCGTCGGCTATTTCGACCGGGAATCCTGTGATCTGGATGAATTCAAGGTGTTGACCTCTCAGACTCTTTCCGCCGAGACGGTGCCTTTTGCTGCCTCGGTCGAAAAGAACGTGCCCGTCTATGATATGCAGGCACTGAGCCCCGGTTTGGAACGGCCTGATACGCGCAGGGCCTTGCTGGCGGAATGGGGCCGGGTGCTGGGCAAATCCGCCGGTGTGATCGCCCTGAAAGGGGCGTATCCCGACACGTCGATCATTGATCGGGCGACGGATGTGTTTCGTGAAATCATCGAAGAAGAACGCCAGGGTGGCGCCGGTGAAGGCGATCACTTTGCCGCCTCGGGCGCGAATGACCGGGTGTGGAACGCGCTGCAAAAGCAATGCCTGCGCGACCCCGAGGGCTTTGCGCTCTATTTCGGGAACACGGCGGTTGCGGCAGCGTGTGAAGCGTGGTTGGGACCAAACTATCAGGTTACCGCGCAAATCAATCAGGTGCGCCCCGGTGGCAAGGCGCAACAGGCGCATCGGGATTATCACCTTGGGTTTCAAAGCGCCGAAAGCGCGGCCAGGTATCCCGCACAGGCTCATCTGGTGACGGCCTCGCTGACCCTGCAAGGGGCGGTTGCGCATTGTGACATGCCGGTGGAAAGCGGGCCGACCAAGTTGTTGCCGTTCTCGCAGCTCTACCCGCCGGGCTATCTGGCGTTCCACGATGAAGCACACCGGGCGCATTTCGAAGACAGCTGTATCCAGTTGCCATTGGAAAAGGGGGACGCGGTGTTCTTCAATCCGGCGCTGTTCCATGCGGCGGGCGCGAACAGTAGCGCCGACATCAATCGCATGGCAAACCTGCTGCAAATCTCATCCGCCTTCGGGCGCGCGATGGAGTCGGTGGATCGGCGGGCGATGTCCGAGGCGGTATTCCCATCTTTGATTGCTCTGAAACAACGGGGGGATCTGACGGTAGCAGAACTGGACGCAGTCATAGCGGCCGCGGCAGAGGGCTATCCCTTCCCGACCAATCTGGACACGGACCCCCCGGTCGGGGGCAATGCGCCGGAAAGCCAGGCAGATATTCTGCGTCGCGCGGTTGCGGAAGGATGGACCGAGGCGCGGCTGGCCCAGTCCCTATCGGCCCGGAACCAAAGGCAAGCTGCCTGAATTCAACACAGGCGGGCACTCGGGGGCCGCCCAAGAAGGAGAACAAGAATGGCAGACCTGCTGAAGAAACCGGTCGGAACCTGCGGCAAGGTACATGACATCACTCCGTCAAGCGCTGGATGGAAATACGTGGGCTTTGGGCTTTATCATCTAAAGGCCGGGGATCGCGCAAACGAAGTGACCGCGGATCGTGAAGTCATTCTGGTGATGGTCGAAGGCAAGGCGCGGATCACCGGGGCCAGGCAGGATTGGGGCGTTCTGGGTGACCGGATGAGTGTATTCGAAAAAACACCGCCGCATTGCCTGTATCTGCCCAACGGAACCGAGTGGGAGGCCGTGGCGGAAACCGACTGCGTTGTGGCCATCTGTTCGGCGCCGGGTAAGGGCGGTCATACGGCGCGTCGGATTGGACCTGATGGCATAACCCTGACCGAACGCGGCAAAGGGGTAAATACGCGATACATCAACAATATCGCCATGGAGAATGAGGACTACGCAGACAGCCTGCTGGTGACCGAGGTGTTCACGCCGAACGGCCACTGGTCCTCCTATCCCAGCCACCGCCACGACGAGGATGACTATCCCCGCATCACCTATCTGGAAGAGACCTACTACCACCGCCTGAACCCGTCGAACGGGTTTGGGATCCAGCGGGTTTACACCGATGACGGCCAGTTGGATGAGACGATGGCGGTATCCGATGGCGACGTTGTCACTGTCCCGCGTGGCCATCACCCTTGCGGTGCGCCCTATGGGTTCGAGATGTACTATCTGAACGTTATGGCCGGACCGCTGCGGAAATGGCGGTTCGTGCCGGCCCCCGAGGTCGAATGGATCATGGAGCGTGACGGATGAGCCATACTTTCGCCAATTACCCAAGCCTTGCAGGTAAGACGGTTTTCATCACCGGAGGCGCCGGCGGAATTGGCGCGGAAACCGTTCGGGCTTTTGCCGAACAGGGGGCAAAGGTTGGGTTTTTGGACCTCAACGCCGATGCCGGGTTTGCTTTGCTTTCCGAGCTGGACGGAGAGCATGCATTCGCCCAATGCGATCTGCGCAACATTGACGAGATGAACGCCGCAATAGGGCAATTGGTGGAAGAGCTGGGCGACGCGGATGTGCTGGTAAACAACGCGGCCCGGGATGACCGGCACGACTGGCGTGACGTCACGCCCGACTATTGGGATGAGCGCATGGCGACCAATATCCGCCACATGTTCTTTGCCATTCAGTCGGCGGCACCCGGAATGATCGCCAAGGGTGCAGGTTCGATCATCAATATCGGGTCGAATTCGTGGTGGGAGGCCGGGGCGGGTTTCCCTGCCTATGCCACCGCCAAATCCGCTGTGCATGGACTGACCCGCACCATGGCGCGCGAGCTGGGCGATCATCGTATCCGCGTCAACACGGTCGTGCCCGGCTGGATCATGACCCAGCGCCAGAAAGACCTGTGGGTCACGCCCGAGGCGCTGGCCAAACAGATCGACCGCCAATGCCTGCCCGACCCGATCGACCCGGTCTATGTGGCGCGGATGGTGCTGTTTCTGGCCTCGGATGACGCGGCCATGTGCAGCGCGGGGAATTTCATGGTCGAGGGCGGCTCGATCTGACGGCCATTGGGTCTTCCCCGTCCGGAATCGACCTGCGCCGATGCGCTGGTGCCGGTTGACGGATCGACACCCGGCAAGGGAAGATGCGGCATGATTGCCTATGTCACGGTCGGCGCGGACGACATCGCGCGCGCAAAACGGTTCTATTGCGCCTTTCTGCCGGATCTCGGCTATGCGCTGGAGGAAGGCCCAGAAGGGCTGAGTTTCGCCCTGCCGGTGCCGCCGGACCAGCGGCCGGTTCTGCCGGAATTCTATGTCAAACCGCCTTTTGACGGGGCCGCAGCCTCGGCCGGGAATGGTGCGATGGTCGCGTTCGAGGCGCGCAATCAGCAGCAGGTGCGCGACCTGCACGCCGCCGCGCTGCGGGCCGGCGGGTCGGACGAGGGCCAGCCGGGCTTTCGCGCCATGTACGGGCCGCGTTTCTATATCGGCTATCTGCGGGACCCACAGGGCAACAAGATCGCCCTGTTTTCCAGCAATCCCAATGATCCGGGGCGCGACGACTAGGACCCGCCAGCGCATTTTTTAGAACGGCCCAGGCCGGGACGGTCACCGCTGCGGTGGCGCACCAAAGGCGCGGATCACGGTGCGGGCGGCAGCCATGACCGGATCGTGGGTTTCCTTCAGGATCGTCACCCGGTCGAACCGGTCGGGGTCACGGTTCACGGCCTCGCGCAGCGCGGCGCCGAAGGCCATGCGCAGCTCGGTCCCGATGTTGAATTTGCAGATCGTGGTTTCACGCGCCAGCCGCGCGCGCTGTTCGACCGGCACACCCGATCCGCCATGGATGACCAGTGGAACCTCGGTCATGGAGTCGATCTGGCGTATGCGGTCCTCGTCCAGACCACCTTCCTTGTTCTGCTGAAGGTGGACGTTTCCGACCGAGATCGCCATCGCGTCCACGCCGCTGTCGCGGGCAAACTTCGCGGCTTCCTCGGGATCCGTGCCGTTTGAGCCTTCACCGCCGGAATACCCGACGAAGCCGATCTCGCCCTCGCACGAGATCCCAGCGGCATGGGCCATTTCGGCAATCGCGGCGGTTTCATCGATGTTCTGCTGCAAGGGCTTGCGCGACCCGTCGAACATCAGCGAGGTGAACCCGCTGTCCAGCGCGATCTTGCACTCTTCGAAGGTATAGCCGTGATCCAGATGCGCCACCACGGGCACCGAGGCGTTTTCGGCCAGATACCGGAACATCTTGCCCAGGATCGGCAGCGGGGTGTGCTCGCGGCAGCTGGGTCCGGCTTGCAGGATCACCGGGGCGTTCTCTGCCTCGGCGGCGGCGACATAGGCGCGCATGTCCTCCCAGCCCAGCGTCACCAGGCCGCCGACGGCATAGCCCTGTTCATAGGCCGGTTGCAGGACGTCTTTGAGCGTAGCGAGGGTCATTTGAATTTGGCGATCATGTCTTTGATGCCCGGGATCGTTTCGATCTGATAGGCATGGGTGGGTTGGAAATACTGCACCAGCGACCGCTGGGTCAGCCCGCCGAGGATGGTGAAGTAATACATCTCGTATCCCGGCAGCACGCAGCAGGGGTGATAGCCCTTGTCGATGCAGATCGTGGAGCCATCGACGATGTGATAGGCATCGCCCGGTTCGTTGTCCTCGCGCTGCAGCATCTGCAGGCCCGAGCCCCAGTTGGGTTTGAAGCGGAAATTGTAGGTTTCGTCATGCCGGGTCTCGTCCGGCAGGCGGTTGGTGTCGTGCTTGTGGCTGGGAAAGCCCGACCAGCCGCCCTGACCCACGGTGAACAACTCGCTGACCAGCAGGCGGCCGACCTTGTCATGCTGTTTCTGGCCCAGGATATGCTTGATCTTGCGATGGGTCTTGGTGTCGTCGCTGCCATATTGCACCAGGTCATGCTCGCGCACGTCGAACGGATCCAGCACCTTGTCATACTTTGCGCCTGCCACGAACACCTCGGCCGTCTCTGAAACGCAGACCATCTGCGCCCGTGCCCCCGACGGGACATAGGCGCCTTCGGGTTCGCCATCCCAGACATCTTCGCCCCGGTTGCCCAGATGGGCAAAGCGCACGCCTTCGACGTCCACGTCGACGCTGCCGGTGGCGGGCACGATGCAGGTCTCGTAACCCGGGACCTTGTATTCGAAGGCCTCGCCCTTTTTCAGTTTGACGATGTTGAAATAGTTCAGCGGAACCGTTGGATCATCGGCGTCTACGATGGGTTTGTTCTGATTGTCATAGGGCGCGATATGCATGGTACTCTCCTATGTGGTCGGGCCGGGATGCGAAGCGAGAAACGCGTCCAGTTCTGGTGTCGTTGGCATGGCGGGTGCGCAACCGGGATGCGACACCACGATCGACGCGCAGGCCGAACCGCGCATGACGGCGTCTTTCAGATCGTGCCCCGCCGCGATCGAGGCCAGCAGCCCGGCCATGAAACTGTCGCCGGCCCCGTTGGGTTTGACAGCCGTAACCGGGTAAATACCGGTTCGCAGCTCCTGCCCGTCCACAAAGGTGACAGCACCTTTTTCGCCCATCTTGTAGATGACGATCCGACCCGGCTTTTTGGCAAGTTCCTGCGCTTTGGCAAAACCCTTTTCGATGCCGCCGGCCATGAATCCGAACTCTTCGTCGTTGCCGACGATCAGGTTGCTGGCTTCGCCAGCCCGCGACAGAACTTCGGCAGCCACCTCGGCCGAGGGCCAGCTGTATGGGCGGTAATCGATGTCGAAGATGATCGGCAGGCCTGCGCTTCGGGCGTTCTCGAAGGCCCGGAATGTGGCGCTGCGCGACGGTTCGGACGCAAAGACCGTTCCAGCCGAGATGATTGCCGAAAAAGATGAATAATCGACCCTGTCCATATCCTCTTTGGTGACTTGGAAATCAACGGCCCCGTTGCGATAGATCACATTCTGAAAGTCGTCGATCCGGCTTTCGTACACGGCCAGAGACATGCGGTATTCGCCGCCCAGAACGCGGATATAGGATGTGTCCACACCGTAATGCCGCAACCGGTTCAGACAGAACCGCCCAATCGCATCGTCCGAGACGGACGTAATCAGCGACGCCTCGCTGCCCAACTTGACCAGCCCGGCACAAATATTGGCAGAAGAACCACCAAGGTCGGCATGAAACGTGCTGGCATCCTCGCTTTTGACGCCAATTGGGTCAGCGTACAGGTCCATGCCTGCGCGACCCAGAACGGCGAAGCGGTTTCCTTTGATACCATCCATCAAAGCGCTCAAGTTTTGTCCTCCGGCAGAATGGGTCGGCAAAGTTTGGACCTTGCGTTGAATCGATTCACACGATACTGATTTTGCAACCGGTTGCAAATGATATGTTCGGAGCCGTTGCAGATGCCTGAAATCGGAATTGGAATCGTCGGCGGCGGCTATATGGGCAAGGCCCATTCCGTGGCTATGTCAGCGGTCGGTGCGGTGTTCAACACGGCATTGCGACCCCGGCTCGAGGTCATTTGTGCGTCCAGCCCTGAAAGCGCCGAACGTTACAGGACAGCCTATGGGTTTGACAAAGCGACCGATGATTGGCGGGTATTGGTTGAGGATCCCAGGGTCGAGGCAATTGTCATCGCCTCTCCTCAATCGACACATCGCCAGATTGCCGAAGCAGCGTTTGAATTGGGTAAACCGGTCTTGTGTGAAAAACCACTGGGCGCATCCCTTGACGACAGTCTGGCCATGGTTGCTGCTGCCGAAGTTTCTGGCGCGGTCAACATGGTGGGGTTCAACTATGTTCGCACACCTGCGACGCAATACGCCCGCCAGCTTATTGCCAATGGTGAAATCGGGGATATCACCTGGTTCCGGGGGGAGCACACCGAGGATTTCTATGCCGACCCGCACGCTCCTGCCTCCTGGCGTACGACGGGCATGGCCAATGGCACCATCGGAGATCTGGCACCGCATATGGTCAACGGTGCATTGGCGCTGGTTGGTCCGATCGCACAGGTGATGGCGGATGTTGAAACGGTTCACAAAACCCGACCGGGTGGTGAGGTGACAAATGACGACCATGCCCAGATGATGTGCCGTTTTGAAAATGGCGTTATGGGCAACCTGTATTTCAGCCGCGTCGCGACGGGGCGAAAAATGGGCTATGCTTATGAAATATCGGGAACAAAGGGCGCCATCCGGTTCGATCAGGAGGACCAGAACGCGCTTTGGCTGTATAAGCGGGTAGGGCCCGAAGCGTCCCGTGGGTTCACAAAAATTCTGACCGGCCCGGCGCATCCGGATTACGAGCCCTTCTGCCAGGGTCCGGGCCACGGAACAGGCTATCAGGACCAGATCGTTATCGAGGCCAAAGATTTTCTTCAGGCCATCCACACCGGAAAAGCCGCTTGGCCGACCTTTCGCGACGGGCATGAGGTCAACCGGGTGCTTGCTGCCGCCTTGGCATCGTCAGAGCAGCGGCAGTGGAAAGACATCCGCGATTTCTGATCGCTCAAACAAAAAAGTTATATGAGAGACGATGACCATGGCTAAGTTGAGATGGGGCATGATCGGTGGTGGTGAAGGCAGCCAGATTGGCCCCGCGCACCGCTTGGGGGCACAGGCTGACGGGCTGTTTGAATTTGCTGCTGGCGCGCTGGATCACCGGCCCGAAGCGGGCCGGGAATACGCGCAGCGATTGGGCGTTGCCGCCGATCGTGCCTATGGCGACTGGCAAGAAATGCTGGCGGGTGAGAAGGACCGTAAAGACCGGATCGATCTGGTGACAATCGCCACGCCGAATTCGACACATTTCGAGATCGCCAAGGCCTATCTTGAGGCGGGCTTCAATGTCTTGTGTGAAAAACCAATGACCATGACTGTGGAAGAGGGTGAGGAAATTGTCCGCGTCGCCGAAGCATCGGGAAAGATCTGCGCGGTGAACTACTGCTATTCCGCCTATCCGATGGTGCGGCAGGCCCGCGCTATGGTGCGCTCGGGCGAGATCGGACGGGTGCGTCTTGTGGTGACCAATTTCAGCCACGGCCATCATGGGGATGCCACCGATGCGGACAATCCGCGCGTGCGCTGGCGCTATGACCCTGCGATGGCAGGGGTTTCCGGGCAGTTCGCCGATTGCGGTATCCACGCCCTGCATATGGCCAGTTTTATCTGTGATGACGAGGTGAAGACGCTTTCGGCTGATTTGGCCTCAACGATCGCAAGCCGGGAACTGGAAGACGATGCAATGATCAACTTCCGTATGGAAGGCGGCACGGTCGGGCGTCTTTGGACATCTTCTGTGGCGATCGGGCGCCAGCATGGCTTTGACATACAGGTCTTTGGCGAAACCGGTGGGTTGCGCTGGGCGTCAGAGCAACCCAACCAGTTGATCTACACCCCGGTAGGAGGGCGCACCCAGATCATCGAAAAGGGCGAGGGGGGGCTGCATGATGAAGTGCAACGCCTGTCTCGGGTCGCCATCGCGCACCCCGAAGGCTTCCCGCTGGCCGTTGCCAATATCTATTGCGATCTGGCGGATGCGATCCGCGGTGAAAGCCGGGATGGCCTGCCCAACGCAGCGGATGGCGTGCGATCGATCGCAGCGGTGCACGCGGCTGTTGCGTCGGGCAAAGCAGATGGTGCCTGGCAGGAGGCCCGCCCGCCGATGTTCCGCTGATCAGGGGCGGGGCCGCAACGTGCCCCGCTCGACCACCCGGCAGGGGAAGATCCGCGCTTCGGGGTAGCGGTCGGGCGTTTTCAGCATCTCTTCGACCAGATCGACGGACGAGGTGATGATCTGCTTGATCGGCTGATGGATGGTGGTCAGTTTGATGTATTCCCAGCGCGACATTTCCATGTCGTTCAGGCCGATGATCCCGATATCGGTGCCCGGTTTCAGCCCGTGATCAGCCAGCGCCGACAACGCCCCGATCGACAGGATGTCGTCGCCGCAGAAATAGGCCTGCGCCGGGTCACCGGCCAGCAGGCGCAGCATCTCGGCCCGGCCGGCCTCGAAGGAATAAGCCCCGGCGAAGGAGTGGTTGACCGGAATCTGCGCATGGTTGGCCATTTCTTCGATAAAGCCCCGCTGTCGGTCCAGGGACGAGGTCGCATCCTGCGGCCCGCCCAGATAGCCCACGCTGGCATAACCCCGCGCGACCAGCTCGCGCGCGGCCATGCGCCCACATTCCACATTGTCGATCCCGACCACATGCACCTCGGGCGAGGTGGCAGACCGGCCGAACGTGTGCACCACCGGTACGCCCGCATCGTGGAACGCTTTGGCAAAGCTGGGCGGCAAGGTCGACGAGGCGACGATCACCGCATCCACTGAGTATTGCCGCAGCATGCGTACGGAATTGGCGGGCTCGGTCTCGTCCGTCAGGTTCACGATCAGCGGGCGCAGGCCGCGTTCCTGTAAGGCGCGTGTAAACTGGTCGAAGACTTCCAGAAAGATCGGGTTGTGAAAGTTGTTCGAAATCAACCCGATCAGCTTGGTGCGCCCGGTCGTCAGCGACGAAGCCAGAGCATTGGGGCTGTAGCCCAGCTCACGGGCGGCCTTTTCAACCTTGCTGCGCGTTTTTGCGGAAACCGAGGCACCTTCGGTAAAGGTGCGCGAAACGGCGGACCGTGAAACGCCAGCCAAGGCGGCCACGTCTTTCAGGGTCACACTCACGCTGCGGGACTCCGATAACAGCGAGGCAGGAAAACAGGTAAGTTTGGCATTGCCCCAGCATTATGCATCATCGACCTGAACTTGCAACCGGTTGCAACACCGCCACGACGATTCAACCGTATTTGAGCGTCGAAATTCAGAAGGTAAAAAGGTGGGTGAAGAGACACTCGAACTCCTGACATCTTCAGCGTAACCGAAGCGCATTTTCCAATCCGCAGATGTACCCAAGCGCCGTCTTGCACTGCCGCCAAGGGCACAGGTTCCCAGAGACGCCCGGTGCCGTCAGCGATTCGAAGTTGCACAAACCGCGGAACGGTTCAAGGGCATATCCTTTCCTGCCGCTTTCAAGATCACATCCGATCGAGCCGCAACAGGCATGCGTGACGGCGCATGCGTTGCCAAAAGGGCCATCGGGCAATTGCTTTTTCAACCTTTGGTATTGATCCATGAACGTGGCGCAAATCATGGCCATCCCTTGGTGGACATACATGAGAGAGGCAGTGGAACGCCAACCCGCCCATTCGCAGCGCGGTTGCTATCCAAGGCGGAATTTTGTTGGCGTCACACCGGTCTGGCTTCGAAAAAACCGAGTAAAGTGGGACTTGTCGGAATAGCCAAGCATGAGGCCGATCTCGGCAACTGTCATTTTGCTTTCTCTGAGGTGCTCCTTGGCGACATCGACCCGCAGACGCCTTACCTCTCGGGGAAGTGTTGTCTGATGTTTCAGAAGTGCTTTCAGGAACCGCTCGGGCTGGATACCCAGCAATCCGGCCACAACCTCCGGCCCCAGCTCTGACTCATCCAGTTTTCCACGCAAGACAGACCGCAAAGCGGCCACTACGGTGACGTCTTCATTGTGTCGAATCGTGGCTGGCGGCGCTTCGGACTCCTCTGCCGCATGGTGTAGAAACAACCATTCCACAGGAAAACTGATCTGCATTCCGGGGTTGGTTCCAAGGCCAACTTCGATACCTTTGTAACCGCGAGGCAAGCCAAGGACATATCTGCTTTCCCATCGCACCCGGGACGGATCCCACGCGTTTCCGACCACGCTTTGCAACAGGCGCACATAGATGGCAGCTCCAAACCCGGTAACCTGAACGGGCGGAACGGTTGGTTCTTGTTGCCGCGCGATCCGATAGATCGCTTTGTCTGCTTCCACGACAAGACTGTGCCGGACGGCGTTGGACTCTTGTGGAACAAGCCTTACGAACCGGGCAAAAAACTCGAACAGAGTGTTCGAGGATTGCAGTGACCGGGCGAATGGCGGCCATCCTTGCAGGTCAAATGTCTCTCCTACATTCAGGCCAAGGTATCGATCCCCTGACAACTCTGAGAAGGCATTCAACAGACCATAGACCAGTTCCGAGTGGACATAGACAGATGGGTCGGACAGCAGGTCGGCCTTCAAGCCGACCTGATCCAAGGCCGGTTGCGGATTGATCCTGCGGTCGGTGAGATATTGCAGAAACGGGGCGGCCAGCGCGAGGCGGATAAAGCCTTCGCTATGCGCTTCAGAAGTGGAGCTGAGTGGCACGTCCGTCACCCTTTTTTAAACCAATGGTTTCGTTCAGTGGCCTTTTTTGCGGTCACATTCGCACATGTTAGTCCAAAAGTGGCAACCCGCCCAAGAGTTTTTGGGCTACACTTGGCAAAACGTGAATATGAAGGGAGACCCTATGACCAATATGCGAATGTCCCTTTGCCCGGCGGTCATTGTCGCGGCAAGTGTTGGTTTTTCGGCGGCTGCGCTGGCTCAGGATCAAGAAGAACCCCAAACGCTGTTTACCAATGTGCACGTCTTTGATGGCGTTAACGAAGCCCGCATCGAGAACGCAAGCGTGCTCGTCGAAGGCAACCTCATCAAAACGGTTTCAACCGAGGCGATCGATGCGCCGAACGCAACGATGATCGACGGCGGTGGACGTACACTTACGCCGGGCTTCATCGAGAACCACGCGCACCTGATGCTGATGGGTCCGAGCCTCGGCGCCATGGAAGCCAATACGACATGGGAAGATTTCGCCATTCACGGTGCCTTGATGGCGGAAATGTATCTCATGCAGGGCTTCACCACGGTCAGGGATGCAGGTGGGGCCAATGGCGGTTTGCGCCGCGCAATCGACGCTGGCCAGATCGTCGGACCGCGCCACTATGCTTCGGGGGCGTTCATCGGTACGCGGGGCGGTCACGCCGATTTCGGAAACTTTACAGCCCCGCCGGGGAGCGATACGAACTTCAGCCGTCTGAACATGGCGCAGGAAGTCAGCGGCGTAGACGACATTTACCTGTATGGCCGCAACAACTTCCGGATGGGTGCCACGCAACTTAAGTTTATGCAGTCGGGCGGTGTGGTGTCGGCCTTTGACCCCTGGCAACTGCTCGCGGGGTCAAAAGATGAGATCGAAGCCGCCGTGCAGGTCGCCAACGAATATGGCTCTTATGTCATGGCGCATTCCTATCGTAAGGAAGCCATCATGAACGCACTCAACGCAGGAGTGATGTCGATCGAGCATGGCTTTTCGTTCGATTGTGAGATCGCTGAAAAAATGAATGAAATGGGGGCGTACATCACCACGAACCTCACCGCTTTCGATCCCGGATTGCTCGATATTCCTTCTGTCAAGAACCAACCTACGAGCCTTGCAAAGGCAATCTCCGCTTCGGCGACTTTCGCGAACTACATCCCGAACATGAAGGAGTGCCCGGTCAAGCGCGGTTTCCAGACGGACTGCGTCGGCTCGGTCGAGGCCTGCAACATCCAGATCGCCTATGAAAAGCATCTCAACAACGAGTTCTTCGGCCCCTACCAGTCGATGGTCACATTGACCTCGATCGGTGGCGAGATCGCAGCACTTTCCGGCGATTTCATGAACCCGTATACGGCCGGGAAACTGGGTGTGATCGAGGAAGGGGCCTATGCTGACATCCTGCTGATCGACGGAAACCCACTTGAAGACTTTTCCGTCGTTGGAACCGGGGATCAATGGTTTGGCGCCGACCCGAGGCCGGAAAGCCCGGAAACGATCCGACTGATTATGAAAGACGGTGTGATATACAAGAACACACTGGACTGACCCCAAAACCGGTTGGAGAGATTTGATGTTCCCTTGGTTTCGCGCTGCAGTTGTCGCAGGCTTTGTCCTGAGCGGTCATACCGCAATGGCAACGCCCCATGCGACGCTTGACTGGTCTGACCTACCGGACCCGTCGGTGCAGGTGTTCGATGACCCTTATCGTGATCTGAGCCCTGAACAGTTTGACGATGTCCTCTTCGTCGTGCGCTTGCGCGGCAGGTTGCAGCAGGATGTCGGCAGCGTTGAGGAAAGACAGAAATGGCAAGAGCTTCTGACCGAGACTGAAGACGCCTTGGCCGAGGGTGGCGTTGATGTCGACTGGCTGCTCGATCAGCGAGAGGCTGTGAAAGAGCGGCGAAGAAAGGCAGGAACAAACGGAAATCCGCAACTCGATGGCCAGAGTGTTACGCTGACAGGCTTTGCCATTCCCGCGCCGAACGATCCGGACGGGCGAGCGGTTGCATATTTGGTGCCAGAACGCGGGATGTGCAGCCACATGCCCCCGCCTCCGCCCAATCAGATGATCCGGGTGCGGTTGAACGGCGACTGGGCCCCCAGTTACTTCCATGAACCCGTTCGGCTCAAAGGTAGGCTGACGATTGAACCCTCGGTTCAGAACATGATGGTCGTGGATGGGCTTGTGCCGATGAATGCAACCTTCAAATTGGAGACGGACAGCGTTGAAACGCTGGAAACCAAGGCCGACGGTCTGGAATGGCGGCAGCGTGCAGCCGATCGCGCCCGAGCCGCTGGCAATCGTAAAACTGGCGGCGCAAAGGCGTCGGAATGATAAGGCGCCTTGTTGCCGCATTGAGTATTGCCTGCGCGGGTACAGCGTCTGCCCAGGGGTTGTCCGGGCCTTCTTCGGTCGAGGCCGAGCTTAAACCTGGCGATGGCCTGACCGATCCGCAATACCGTTCCGAATTTCCGCGCAACATCGCGCCGGGTTGGTTTCGGTGGAAAGATCGGCTGGCTGAGGGTGGATTTCGGTTCAACGTGGATTACCTGGCGTTGGGTCAATCCACGAACGCCGATTTGGGAGCTGGTGAAGCCGCTAGTGGAATCGCTCGCGTCTACGGCAGTTGGCAGGCAACCGAGCGGGGTTCATTGACATTCAAAATCGAAGATCGGCACGGATACACCGATGTTGCCCCGCAATTCCTTGGGCTGGACGGAGGCGCATTGTCGATCACCGGGACTGCCTTCAACGACAATGGTTTGTTGCTGACCAACCTGTTCTGGACCCAAAGGGCCGAGAACGGCGCGTGGACGCTGCAAGTCGGCCAGATTGATGTGACGGACTTTGTGGATATCTATGGATTGGTCAGCCCCTACAGCGGGTTCCAAAACCTGTCGTTCAACACCAACCCGACAATCAACACACCCAACCAGGGAATTGGCATTGCCGGTGGGATAAAGCTGAGCGAAAACTTCTACGCCGTTGCCAGCGTTGCTGACGCAAACGCCGATCCGTCTGATCCAAGTCTTGACGTGTTCAGCGACGGCAATCTCTTCAAATCGTTTGAGATTGGTTACACTTCGGGCTTTGATCGCATCTATTTCGACAATGTCCATTTGACCCTCTGGCATGCAGATGCGGCCGACGATGGCAGCCGTGCAGAAGATTATGGGGCCGTGTTTTCCGCGGCTTGGTTTGTCGACAACAAATGGATGCCGTTCGTTCGGGCAGGGGCGTCGAAAGGCACTGCAGCGCTGTATGATCGTTCGGTTTCTGCCGGGCTGGGCTATTACGGTCGAAACACCGATCTGGCCGGTTTGGGTTTGAACTGGGCCGAAGCAAGAAACATCGATAGCGATCAGTTAACGCTGGAAGCATTCTATCGCTTTTCAATCTCACCCGGTCTGCAAATCACGCCGTCACTGCAGTTCATTTCCAATCCGCTGCTGAACCCCAATCAGGATAGTATCACGTTGTTCAGCCTGCGAACCCGGATCGTTTTTTGATGCGGCTCGAAAGCAGCAATTCACCCGAAGCCAATTTGGGAGGCTCAGTCATGAAAACTTTGTTGGCCGCAAGCGCCATTGCAATCGTATTCGGTGCCGCGCTGCACGCGAGCGAGGAAAGCAAGACATGGGATGCGTCGGATGAGGCGAAGCAGTTTGTGAAGGACACAATCGTTCTTGGCATGTTGGCCAGCCCCTACGGCACCGGCTGGACTGAAGACGAACAGCTGCACACTTACTTCGCGCGGGCTCGGGACAACGGAATAACAGGTCATGAGATGACGCTGGCCGCAGCGGATATGTCTTTTGAAACCCTTCTTGATCAGCACTACCACTTCCGGTCGGCGATGGCGCAACAGCCAGAGAATTACCTGATCGTGAATGAAACCCGCGATATCGAAGCCGCCCAATTACAAGGCAAGACGGCGGTCATCTGGAACAGCCAGACGGCGACGATTCTGGATGGCGACCTGAGGAAGATGGCGTTGCTCAAGGATATGGGGATCAAGAGTATGATCCTGGCCTACAACGATATCTTCCGCACCGGGTCGGGGCAGTTGGCGGCCTATAACGGGCGCGATATCGGTCTGACCCCTTGGGGCAAGTCGGTGATCGATGAAATGGTGCGTTTCGGCATCCTTCTGGACCTGAGCCACACGGGTTCCAAAACGGCCAACGACGCCATGGACTACATGGACGAAAACTATCCCGGCGTGCCTTTTGTTTACACGCATTCGGTTCCTGCCGGCCTTTACGCAAACGAACCCGGTGCGACGCCACGCGGGTGTTATCGGGCCATTCCCGATGACGAGGCCCTGCGTGCGGCCAAATCGGGTGGCTATGTGTCTCCGACATTCACTGAATGGATGATGGACGGCGTTTGGCCTGAAGATATCTCACCCAAGCAAGCCGCCGACATGATCGACTACTATGTCCAACTTGTTGGGGTCGACCACGTTGGGATCGCAACCGACGACATGTTCTCGACCGAATTGGTTGTGCAGTTCGCGACTGCAAACGCAAGCATGTATGATGATGGCGGCTACATGATCGACGCGTTCAACAAAGGGGCGACCGGCAACGGTGAGCTGGCCAAAATCCTTGCGGCAATCACCGATGATCTCTGGGCAAGGGGGTATTCCGATGAAGACCTCGAAAAGATCTATGGCGGCAACAAGATGCGGGTTTACGCGCAAGTCTGGGAGGGCAAGCCCCCCGAACAATTTCTGAAAGAATACCCCGAGCGTCTGCGTCTCAGACAGGAACTGCGAGAAGGGTTTTATTCGCGATAGACTTTCAGGACCGGCATCAATGATGATTGGCCCCGGATGCGGAACAGCGCAGGAATTTTTGGGGAAAGGCTGGTGGGTGATGAGAGATTCGAACTCCCTTCGGATTGTTAAAAACGATGCCTTACGGGCGCACTCTAAGGTCAGGACCCATTGATTTGGTTGCCGTCGCCTTGGCTGCGTGCTTCAAGCTGCTGAGTTTCAGAGGTGTATCATGAGCAACCTTTTCTGGCTGACTGACGAACAGATGGCGCGTTTACGGCCCTACTTTCCGAAAAGCCATGGCAAGCCGCGAGTGGATGACCGACGTTTGCTGAGCGGGATTATTTTTATCAAGCGCAATGGGTTGCGGTGGTCTGATGCGTCTCGCGAATATGAGCCGCCAAAGACGCTGTACAACCGTTGGAAGCGGTGGAGCGATATGGGTGTGTTCGCTCGGATCATGATGGGGCTCGCTGCGGAGGGAACCGATCACAAGACCCTCATGATCCCCTCCCGGGACATTGCTGCGTATTGCCCTGACGGGCAGTGGACGCAACCTACCTCAAAGCACACCGCACGGCCTCCAGCCTGCGGTTGAAAAAAGGGGCGTGAAAGACTGATCGGTCGCACCAAGGGCGGCATGAACACCAAACTGCATGCCATCACTGACAGCGTCGGTCGCCTTCTTCGGTTCTTTATCTCCGCTGGCCAAGTGAGCGATTACACGGGCGCCAGGGTTCTGATGAACAGTCTGCCTTCGGCTGACTGGCTGTTGGGAGATCGCGGATACTATGCCGACGGGTTCAGAGAAGCCATAGTAGACAAGGGATTAAATCCGTGCATCCCAGGCCGCAAATCACGCGGCAAGCCTGCCCGGTAGGACAAGCGCCGCTACAAACGACGAAATAGGATTGAAATCATGTTCGGACGCCTGAAGGACTGGTGCCGTGTCGCCACTCGGTATGACAGACGCCCGAAGATCTCCCTCTCAGCAAGCGCTCTCGCGGCAACCGTTCTGTCTTAGCTGTAACTCAATGAGCCGGGAGCCTAAGAAATTGCGCCTGCGCTTGCGTTCGGCCCAACTTGCGCACCGCCTTCAAACGATTTGCCAGCTTTGACCAAAGCCAGACCAAAGGCTGTTTTGGGCAGGCTGTGTTCTTAACGCCAGACTTGGGTCAGGCGTCAGTCACGTACAAGATGGCCGCCATCCACATCCAGAACGGAGCCGGTTAAAAACCTGTTCGTCATCGCCATGATCACGGCTTGCGCGATGTCCTCGGCCTCTCCGACGCGTCCCACAGGCAGGCTGCCACCAACCTGCGCATACATGCCTTCACGTGCCTCTTCCGACATTGCGGCATAGGCTTCGGTTGCGACCATGCCGGGGCTGATGCAATTCACCCGCGCCCGTCCGGACAGCTCCAGCGCCAACCCCTTCGCCAACGCCTCGACCGCGGCATTTACGGCGCCGAGGCCCGTTGCCACGGCGGATGGGCGGCGGCTGAGCACACCGGAAAAGAATGTTATGGAGCCGCCTTTGACCAACACAGGCAACACTTCGCGCGCAGCCAAATAGGGGCCGATAAACTTGGCCTCGAACATGGCACGCAGATCGTCTGTGGGCAGATCGGCGAACGCACCATGCGCAGCGCTTGAGGCTGAGATCACCAGGTGATCCACCGGGCCCAGTACACCAGCCCATGATCTCACGCCGGTCTCATCGGTTGTATCGACCTGTGCGATCTGCACCCCGCCGCCGATCTCGTCTGCCGCCGCATGCAGCTTGGCAGCACTGCGGCTTGCGATTGTGATCTTTGCCCCGAGGGCGGTGGCCATCTTTGCAGTTGCCTTCCCCATACCGCTGCTACCGCCGACAATGACAATGTGCTTGCCTTTCAGGGCGGTTTCGAAAACCGTGCTCATTTCTATGGCTCCTTTTTTGTTGGATTGATCAGTCGATACTCAGCACCAGCTTGCCGGTGGTTTCACCGGCTTCCAGTCGGCGGTGCGCCTCGGCGGCTTGGGCAATGGGCAGGGCGGTGACCTGCGGGCGCAGAATTCCCGTCTCAAGCAGATCAAACACTGTGGCCATATCCGCGCTAAACTGATCGGGGCGATTGACGAGATAGGTGTATATATCGCTGACACGGACCGAGACGGATTTCCGGAAGTGCTTCGCCAAGTCCTTGGCAAAACTGCCTGCGGGCGGACCGGCAAGAAATCCGAACAGGACTGCGGTACCCAGAGGCGCCAGCACATCGAAATCTGATTTCAGAGACTCTCCGGAAACCGGGTTCAGCGTCAGGTCCACGCCGCGCCCGCCGGTTATTTCCATCACCCGCTCGGTGACGTTCTCAGTGCGATAATCAATGACGTGATCGGCACCTTGATCTTTGGCATACCCAACCTTGTCGGTGCTGGTCGAGGCGATCACCGTCATGCCCAGATGCTTCGCGATCTGTAGGACCATAGTCCCTACGCCCCCGGCTGCCGCGTGAACCAGCACGGATTTGCCTGCCATTGCGCCACCCAAATTGACCAGCATGTGATAGGCGGTCATCCCGTTGACAGGGATAGCAGCCGCGGTTTCGAAGTCCGCCGTTTCAGCCAGCCGGGTGACATAGGGCGCTGCGATCACCGAATGGGTCCCGTACCCACCGGCACCAATCGGCCCCATCCACGCCACTCGGTCTCCGACAGAGAAGCCTTCGACCCTCTCACCCAGCACCTCGACCAATCCGGCCCCCTCGACACCGGGTACATGAGGCAGATCGGGCATCATTCCCTCGGGCATCTCACCGCGACGGATGATCGTGTCGATGAAGTTGACCGCCCCGGCCTTGTTGCGGATCAGGATTTCCCCGGCATCGGGGGTCGGGGCCGCCCTGTTGGTCTTGCGCAAAACGTCCGGTTTGCCGATCTGGGTGATATCAATGGCGAAAGGCATGAGCTGTCTCCTTCTGTTGCGCAGAAGGTAGAGGTCACGTCATTGAATGATAATGGTTGATATCGGAAGATATAATCCCAAAAATAGGATAATGATTTATAACGACCTTGCCCTGTTTACTGTCGTCGCCAACCATCTCAGCTTTTCCAGGGCTGCGGACCGCCTGGATATACCCCTCAGCCGGGTCAGCCGAAGGATTGCAGAGTTGGAAGGCCATCTGGGCACCAAACTGTTCGAGCGGACAACCCGCCAGGTTCGCCTGACAGAAGAGGGCCGCCGCCTTCTGGACCGATGTCAGAACCCGATCGAGGCGCTACAAGGTATCGCGGGCTTTACCGACGATACCAGACGCCAGAGCATCCGCATCACGGCGCCTCCGTTGGCCGCGCGCACGACCATTGGCCCTCGGCTGTTGGATTTTGCGGAGCAGAATCCGGATGTGGCACTTGAGGTGACCACGACCAACATCATGTTGGATTTCTTTCGCGACAATATCGACCTGGCCTTTCGGGTCGGCCCGTTGACAGATTCCAGCCTTGTCGCGAAACGGCTCTGGTCGGTTCCCTATTGCTTTTGTGCGGGACAGGGCTTCATTCGGGAGCGTGCGTTGGACGGGCCGATATACAGACCGGACTTTCTTGCTTTGCCCGCCCTGACAGCTGGTCAGCCCTGGGTGCTTGAGAGCGGGGAAACTCTGCAACTGAAGCACACCGCGCACAGTTTAACGGACCTTGATGTCATTGCTCAGGCGGCCCGCCGCAACCTGGGTGTCGCGATGCTGCCTTTGGATATGGTGGACGGAGACCTGCAACGGCTTGAGGTCACGGACACTATCCCTTTGACGCGGGATATGTTCGCAGTCTATCCCAGTCGTCGCCTTTTGCCCGCGCGGGTGAGGAAGCTGATTGATTTTATGGCGCCAGGATAAACCTACCAATCAATCGCAACGCCGTCGCGAAAGAACCCTCCGGTCGGGCCGCCTTTCGGCAAGGTCGCGGCCCAGACAACGCCCTTGGCACCCTCAGAAATCGGACGTCCTCCGCCGCCCATATCTGTTGCGACCCAACCGGGGCACACGGCGTTAACGAGAATGCCCTGAGGTTTCAACGCGGCAGCGGTCTTGAGGGTTAGCGCGTTCAAAGCCGCTTTGGAAACGCCGTAACCGGGTGTGCCGGCGGACATGCTGTTCAGCGACCCCGCGCCAGATGAGACGTTGACGATCCGGGCATCCGTGCCGCATTGCAACAGTGGCACCGCCGCAATCGTGGTATCCCAAGGGCCGAAAAGGTTCGTATCAAAAGCGCGGCGAACCCGATCCAGATCGGCGAGGTGGACCTGTTGGTCGGTGTCATAGTCCACACCCGCATTGTTCACCAGAACATCGAGACGACCGTAGATAGGTTCAACCATCAAAAAGAAGGCGGCAGCGACAGAGTCCGGACTTGAGACATCCAATTCCAAGGCTTCCGCCGCATATCCGATTTCATCCGCAGCAGCCTGCCCTTTTGCCAGATCGCGTGCACCCATCAAAACCTTCATCCCGTGGTCTCGGGCCAATTGCCGGGACACTTCTTTACCAATGCCGCGATTGGCTCCCGTCACGAGTGCGATGCGCTGACTGGTCATGTTGCTTCCCTCAATTCGCCTCGGCAGCGCGCTGGCCGGCAAGAGCCACAAGCCCACGATCTCCGGTTTCCCAAAGTGCCGTCATTGTCATCGCAGTAACGACCCAACGGTCGTCTGATGTCTCCAAGATATAGTCATAGCGACCACCCAGCACCCACAAGTCTTTATCAAGGCGATGGGTTGCTGTGAAATCAGCCTGTGCCATGGCGGATGTATCGGACAGAGAGGTGATCGTGTGATTGGTCACCATATGATGCGTCGCGTCGAAACCGGGCAGAAAGGCGGACCATCCCGCCACAAGCTCATCAGCGGGTTGTGTAACCGGGTCTCCGCCCCAGAGGCTGGTGTAATCCGTCGTGACGGTATCGGCAAACGCGTCGCGCACGCGGGCCCAGTCGTGGCGGTCTGCGCCTGCCGCGATATCGGTGATTGCGGTCGAGATGCCTGCCTGTGGTTCGGCGAAAGCTGCGGTTCCGATCATGGAGACGGCAGCAAGAGTCGATGTGAGTTTTCTATGCATGGGGATGCTCCGAATAGATGAGGGTGGACGCCGAACGACTGCTCGGTGTCCAGACAGGGCTTAGTTGCTCGAACCGGCGCGGAAGTGGTCAGCGACGGTATCGGCCGCGCGGGTGACATCCTCGGGGTTGTCGTAGAAATCGAACTGCGTGACATCCTCCAGCCATTGCGCGGTCGCATCGCCTGCGAAACCGGCAAGAAAGGTCTGTACGCCTTGTGGGATCGCCGCGCTTTCCGAGTGCACAATGGCCAGTGGCTTGTCCAAACGCTGCGGATTGTCGGCGGGGTGATAGGTCAGCCAGCCCTCCAAGCCCGCATTGTTCCACTTGTTGTCATATTCCGGGATCGCGCCACGGTCAGCCTCGTAATAGTACCCGCCGATTGGCATCAGCACGCCCTCGGCACCTTCGGGGCCTGCGGCAGGAATGATCTGACCCCCTGCGGCCTCGGCAGCGTGGGACACCTCGATCAGCACAGCAACACCGTCTGCGCCGCCATAAACCGCCTCGACGATCTCTTCATTCTGCAACCATGGTGCAACCAAGCCCAGCCGCTGAACCAGCGGGTTGCCGGAAACCGCATCGACCATGTAGCCAGCCGAAGCGCAGATCCACAGGCCGTTGATGTGATCGGCGTCCACTTCGGGCAGGGTCGCGACGAATGCGAGGGCAGCTTTGATGTCCGATGTCTTGGCCTCGGGGCTTTCGATGAAGCGCACGTTCTTCGGCAGATCGCCCGATTTGCCCCAACCGCGGAAATCAAAGGTGAAGGCAGCAAAGCCGCGCTCGGCCATCTCGCGGGCATAGTTGGCGGGCATCTGTTCCTGAACCGAGGTCCAGGCCCCGGTCACGACGACCGTCGGCAGTGGTTCAGATCCGCGCTCTTCCGGCAGGTACAGCGTGCCGGACAGGGTGGCGCCTTCGTTCTCGAATGTGACGGTGCGGGTTTCAACCTGCGCGACGGCGGCCGTCGACGCCATAAGTGCTGCGGCGGTGTTCAAAGCGAGGGTGTTCATAGCGATATCTCCCAAAGTCTTTCTGGATGGGCACAAGCCCGATGACACCTGAGATACGCTGTCGACGGCAGGCATACTTGTACCGGACTGCCGCGTTTTTGAAAGATTCTGCTTCAGACAGCATTTGCCGCACGAAATGCGCGGGGGGTCTGCCCTACTACCTGTTTGAAACTGTGCGTGAAATGCGCCTGATCTGAGAACCCACAGGCCATGGCGATATCCCCCAGAGGGCGCGCCGGGTCTTCCATCATCTTCATCGCCTGCTCGACCCGGTAGGCCATGACATATTGCATGGGAGTCGAGCCCAGCGTCTCCTTGAAAACCCGCGCGAAATGCGAGGGGCTCATGCCCGCCTCGGACGCCATCTGATCGACGGTGATCGTCTGATCCAAACGGTCCTGAACGTAGGCCAGCACCCGTTGATAGTGCTGAGAGGTAAAGCGCGCGGACAGCTCGACCTCTTCAGCGCGGCGTTTGCCGTATTTCTGCAGCAGCTTGACCAGAAATACCCGGCTCATGGCTTCGAACATTACCGCAGATGACATATCGTCCGTTGCCAGCGCATCGCGCAAAATGACGCCTGCAGCACATAGGTCAGGGTCGTAAAACTGCGGCTGGTCGTGAAACTGCTCCGGCGCCAACAGCATACCGAGTTCCGACTGTGCAAAGCGCTGGACTTTGTCCGGATGCAAGGTGATCACGATCACGTCAGACTGTCCGTACCACCGCCAACCTGACCGCATGCCTGCCGGGGTCACGATGACTTCGTCCTTGCGAAAGGTGAAATCACGCAGTGTCCCATCTCGCCAGTTTTGAACACGATGCCCATTTTCCTGAAGGTTCAGAAGGACATGATGTTCTGCAAAAACTTCCTCGGGCATCCGATCAGGTTCGGCCCGAAAATACCGCACTGACATCAAACCCGCCGCCGAAGGGCGCTGCATCGCATCGCTGTTCAACAGCGGTTCTGACGGATAGATATCAGCGTATCTCAAAGGCAATGAATGGCTCCGGCTGGCAACATAGATAGATTTGCAGGTATCCGCATCGCGGACAACATTCGATAAGTTGGGCCAACTGGTACAGGATCAAACACCTTGCTGGCGTTATATGTGGTCGTTGAACAGCCTAAGCGACATCATTGATCTGCACTGACGGGGGAAATACATGAAATAAACGGGTGTGAGACTCAAGTGGTCGTCAGGAACGGCTTTATGTCGGAAAGCAGAACACAGGCGTCTCAGAAGAGCGCTTGCTTTGTTCCGCCAGGCAGTCTCTCGTACGCCCTCCACTGAACGGCCACAACTCAACCATAGATCGCTTGATCCAACATCGGTTTTATCGACGTTGGCGGTTTGTTATGACGCGCAAAATTAGCCGACGGTTGCGAGGCCAGCCGTTCGGAACATAGTCCGGAAACAACCGCAATGCGCAACGAAGCACCAGTTCGCTGCAACCGCAAAGAGTACCCTTTGATATTGAAGAGTTTCGGGCCGCTAAATGCTGGAAACGACTTACAGGGCTATGGGAAGCTCAAGTGTAACGCTTGCTCCTTTTTCGACTTGGTTGATTTCAACCACTCCTCCATGGCGTTTTGCCACCGCTGAGACAATTGACAATCCAAGGCCGCTGCCCTCCGAGTACTTTAGCTGCGAAAACCGACTGAATGCTGCTTCGCTTTGGGCGGGTGAAAGACCAGTTCCGTCATCGGCCACAGTAAGTTTGACACTTCCTCCGTCACAGAGCAGCACAATTGAAATTCGGCTCAACTTAGCGCCACCATGTTTAACTGCATTGTCCAGCAGGTTTTTGATGGCCTCAGTCAAAAAGATCTTATCCCCTGTTACCATGATTGCAGACTCCGGCATCGTGACCTCAAAATCGATCCCATTTGCCAGAATTTGTACGCCCATCTCTGCACAAGCTTCTTCAACGACCAAGCGGAAATCAATCTTTTCCATCTGATCCTGATGCGTAGGTTGCCGCAGCCGTTCCAGTGATAACAGCTGTTCCGCCACAGTAGCCGAGTTCTTTGCTGCTGCCACAAGCTCGACAATGCGTTTGTCCCTGTCTTCATCCGTTTTTGCATCTCGCAGCGCCTCGGCCATGGACTGGACTGCGGCTGCTGGATTTCGCAGTTGATGCGCGGCTTCTGAGATAAACACTTGATGGGCGTTTATACTGTCTTCGACCTGCCCGAACAGCCGGTTCAGGGTCTGAACAATGCCACGGACTTCGGTCGGGACCGGGCGTTTTATCTTGCTGAGGTCGTCGGGCGAACGCAGGTCAATGGCGTCCTGCAAGTCCAGCAACGGTCGTAGGCCGCGCGCAACGCCGAACCAGACGACAAAGCCAAGGGTGGCCATTAGGATGCCCATCAGTATAGCTGCTCGGATCGACAATTCGTTGGCAAACGCGTTGCGATCCGCGATGCGTTGCCATGCGGTGACCGTCGCATCTCCTACAAGGTTATCCAGTGTGACCCGTTCGGTCATTTTCAATACGCGCACCGGCTCGTTACGATAGACAGCTTCGAAAAACTGGGGTTGGTAAACGTCCTGTTTTGTCGGGTTTGCCGAGGCAGGTGGATATGCGTAACCGGTTACGTAGATACCGCCGGGTCCGGTCACGTGGTAAAAAATCTCTCCCCCCGATGCATCGCGGATTAAGCTGCGGGTGGTGGGCGATAAAGCATCGCCGTCTGACACCGCCACATCGCGCGAGATCGCCAGACCAGCAGATAACAGGCTGTCGTCAAAAAGCTCTTGCGCCGTTTGCTGGGCGACCGTGTAGCGCCAATATCCAAGCAGGATCGCGAGCAACACCAAGGGCGTCAGGATCAGAATGAACAGCCTAAGCCGGAGCGAACCATGCCTGATCACTTCTGCACCTCAAGCAGATACCCAAGACCGCGGGCTGTCTTGATCCTAATACCAAGGTTCTGAAGGCGTTTGCGCAATCGCGATACATGAGGTTCAACGGCAGAGTCTTCGACATCCGCACCAACGCCGTAGACATAGTCAGTCAGCTGGCCCTTGGGGACAATTCTGCCGCGCCGTTCCAGCAGGCATTCAAGCACAGCCATTTCTCGGCGTGGCACGTCAAGCACCTGTCCCTTTACGCTGACCTGCCGCGCGGTGCGGTCAAATTCCAGTTCTCCGATGGTCTCTTGCGAGCCGTAATCCAGTTGCTTGCGACGAGACAGGGCGCGGATGCGCGCCTCGAGCTCGTCCATCTCGAAAGGTTTGACCAGGTAGTCGTCAGCGCCCATATCCAGACCAGACACTCGGTCACTGGTCTCGGTGCGCGCGGTCAGCAGAATAACCGGGGCGCTGTCACCCCGATTGCGCAACGACCGCAAGATTTCAAGCCCTGACCGACCCGGAAGGTTGATGTCCAGAACGATCAGGTCCGCGCCTTCCTGCTCTAGATACAGATCGGCTGCATCGCCGTCTGTCAGTACATCAGCAGCATGGCCCCGATCCCGCAGGCGATAGGCAATGGCGTTGGCGAGGGTCTCATTATCCTCGACGATGACGATCCGCATTCGGGCTCCTGCAAGTTTCGCGCAAGGTTGGCGCTCCATGATTGCCAGATGGGAGGGGGAATCAACCCCACAGTTCTATTTGCGATCACGGTGGCGCGGAGGGCGCCGACGTGGTTGTCTGGTCAACAGGGAGGAACCAATGGCCATTTCCAACTTCACCCGTCGCGCCGTCGTGGGGCTGATCGCCGCCGCCGGTATCGCAGCACCCGCCGCAGCCGAGGTCGATTTCTCGGGCAAGACCATTGAATGGGTCATCCCGTTCTCGGAAACCGGCGGGTCTGCCAAATGGGCCAACTTCTTTGCGCCGCTTCTGTCCGAGGCGCTGCCGGGTCAACCGACCGTGGTGGTGAAATTTATGCCGGGCGCGGGTTCGACCAAGGGTGCGAACTGGTTTCAGGAGCAAAGCCATGATGACGGTACGCTGCTGTTCGGCACCTCGGGTTCAACTCAATTCCCGTATCTGCTGAACGATCCGCGCGTGCGTTATGAATATAACGACTGGATTCCGGTTATGGCATCGGGAACCGGTGGCGTCGCCTATCTGAACGCTGAGGATGGCGCAAAGTTTGATGGCTCCGCAAACGCGCTGAAAGACACCAACTTCATCTACGGCTCGCAGGGCGCGACCCGGCTGGATCTGGTCCCGCTGCTGGCGTGGCAGATGTTGGGTATGAATGTTGAGCCTGTCTTTGGCATCAAAGGCCGTGGAGACGGACGCCTGATGTTCGAACGTGGAGAGGCCAACATCGATTATCAAACCTCCTCGGGCTATCTGGGCGGTTCGGCGCCGCTGGTCGAGGCTGGTCAGGCCGTGCCGATGATGACATGGGGTGCCTTGGATGCAGACGGCAACATCGTGCGCGATCCGACTTTCCCGGATATCCCGACTTTCAAAGAGGTCTGCGAGGCGACCGATGGCTGTGAAACCAGCGGTGAAGCATGGGACGCATGGAAAGCCTTCTTCGTGGCGGGCTTCCCGGTTCAGAAACTGGCCTTCTTGCCCGGTGACACGCCACAAGAGGTCGTCGATGCCTACACCGCGGCGTTCCAAGCTGTAACCGAGCGTGGTGATTTTGCAGACATTTCGTCCAAACGCGTAGGCAAGTATCCGGTGTTCGTCGGCGACGGCTCAAAAGCTGCGCTGCAAACCGCGACCAATGTGGATGACAATGCCAAGCAATATGTCCTGAACTGGCTGAAGGAAGCCTATGGTGTCGAGTTGAACTAAGCCGACACGTCGTCGCGCGCCCAACGAAGGGCGCGCGCTTTTCTACATACAAGACAATTTATGAAAGGCGGCCGCTATGGAGGTTTTCGCCACCGCTCTACCTGCGCTTGGTGATGCGTGGGGTCTGATCCTGCAACCCATCGTTCTGGGCTATCTCGTGCTCGGCGTCGTTATGGGGCTGGCCGTGGGTGTTTTCCCGGGGCTTGGAGGCATTGCCGGCCTGTCGCTCTTGCTCCCTTTCATGTTCGGCATGGACCCGATCCTGGGTCTGGCCCTGATGATCGGGATGGTGGCGGTGGTTCCGACCTCTGACACTTTCGCATCGGTCCTGATGGGCATCCCCGGCAGTTCGGCATCGCAGGCCACAGTGCTGGATGGCTTCCCCATGGCCAAAAAGGGCGAGGCCGCGCGGGCGCTGTCGGCGGCCTTTTCCTCGTCCCTGTTCGGAGGGCTGGTCGGCGCGACCTTTCTGACAATGTTCATTCTGATCGCGCGCCCAATCGTTCTGGCCTTTGGACTGCCCGAGATGCTGATGATCACCATTCTTGGCCTGTCGATGGTCGCCATTTTGGCAGGACGCATCCCACTGAAGGGCGTCGCTGCCGCTGGATTAGGCCTGATGGTCGGCACAATTGGCGAGGCCGATGCCGGTGGATCGCTTCGGATGGCGACCTATGACATTCCCTATCTTACCGATGGCTTGAAACTTGTCATTGTCGGTTTGGGTATTTTTGCGGTGCCCGAAATCGTCTCGCTGCTGCGGCAGGATCGGTCGATTGCGAAAGGCGCCTCGATAGGTGCTGGATGGCTGGACGGCGTCAAAGACTGGTTTGCGAATATCTGGCTGTCGGTCCGCTGTTCGATCATCGGGGTCGTCGTCGGCGTCATTCCGGGCCTCGGCGGTTCGGTCGTTGACTGGATCGCTTATGGTCATTCGGTTCAAACCACCAAGGACAAAAGTAATTTCGGCAAAGGCGAAGTGCGCGGGGTCATCGGCCCGGAAAGCTCGAACAACGCTAAGGAAGGCGGCGGTCTGGTGCCGACGCTTCTGTTCGGAATTCCAGGCTCGGGCTCGATGGCAATCTTCATTGGTGCGGTTGCGTTGCTGGGGTCGGGGGATATCGAAGTCGGTCCGAGCATGCTTCAGGACAATCTCGACATCACCTATTCGATCGTCTGGCTGTTGGCGCTGGCCAACGTGGTAGGCACCATCCTGTGCATCGCGGCCTCGGGCGGGATCGCCAAGCTGACCACGATCCGCTTTACCTATCTGGCGCCGTTCCTGTTCATGTTGATCAGCTTTGCAGCCTTCCAATCCGGTCAGAACTTCGAAGACCTGCTGGCCTTGTTTGTGATTGGTTTGATCGGCATCTTCCTGCGACGGTTCGACTGGTCGCGCCCAGCTTTCCTGATCGGCTTTGTTCTGTCGAACCCGGTTGAAAAGTTCACCAATCAGGCCTTCCAGATTGCATCGTTCCGTTTCCGAAAGAGCTTTGGCGAAGGGATGGAATATGTCTTCAGCCCCATCGTCATTGTCTTGATCGTGGTCACGGTTGCCTCGGTTATTCTGGGCATCCGGCAAGCCAAGATGATCATGGCCGAGGGTGAGGTTCAGGCAGGTACAAAGCGTGCGCCATTGGTCTTTCTACTGGTGATCATGGCCTATCTGATCGTGGCTTTGGTCAATGCTAACATGATCCCTGACTACAACATGACCGACAAAATCATCCCCCTGGTGATCGGCTGTATCTCTTTGTTCTGCTGCGTGATCCTGCTGATCCAGATGATGCGGCGGCCCGAGGGCGACGCGATCTTTGCGGACAAGGAAATTGCGGGTGAGGACGCCAGTGCCCCCCATGGATTGTGGTCCACGCTGGCTTGGTTCGCTGGTCTCATCGCGGCGACATGGGTGGTGGGGTTCATCCTTGCATTGCTGGGTTTCCTGATGGCGTTTTTCCGCATTCGGGCGGGGGCCAGCTGGCAGATAGCGCTGATCCTGACCGCCTGCGGTATCGGCTTTATGTGCCTGATGGCGGGTGCTCTGAACCGCGATTTCCCACCTGGACTGTTACAGGACATGGTCAGCTTGCCCTGGCCATTGAAATGAGCAGCCCGATGACATCGCTCGGCCTGTGTACCGGGCCGGGCAGAAGAAACACCACTCAGTCTTGGCCAGGGGGCACCCGATGACCCAAACAGCAATCCCATATGTATTCATGCGGGGCGGAACCTCTCGGGGCCCGTATTTCCGCCGCTCGGATCTGCCCGAGGATCTGGACACTTTGGCCAAAGTGCTGATCGCTGCCCTCGGGGCCGGGCAATCGCTGAACATTGATGGTATCGGCGGTGGCGCGGCGGTCACGACCAAGGTCGCGATGCTGTCGGTCAGCGAGGATGACTGGGCCGATATCGACTATTTCTTCGCGCAGGTTGCGGTCGAGGATAAGTTGGTCGACTTCAAACCAACTTGCGGCAACATCCTGTCCGGTGTCGCCCCCGCTGCAATCGAAATGGGGTTGTTTGATCCCCAAGGCGATGAAACCGAAATCCGTATCCGGGCGGTCAACACCGGGGCCCGTGTAGTGGCCCGGATTCAGACACCCGGGGGAAGGCTGACCTATGAGGGTGATACAGGTATTGCCGGGGTGCCCGGCCAGTCTGCACCGGTGCAGCTGAGTTTTATGGGGGTGGTTGGGTCAGCAACCGGTGCTTTCCTGCCCACCGGCAACCTGCGTGACACAGTACAGGGGATCGAACTGACTTGCATGGACGTCGCCATGCCAATGGCCATTGCCTGCGCCGCAGATTTCGGACTTACGGGTTATGAAAGCGCCGAGGATCTCGACGCCAACCGCGCCTTTTTTGACCGGATGGAAGCCGTTCGGATCGAAGCCGGGGAACGGATGGAGATGGGGGATGTGTCCAAATCCGTGACCCCCAAATTCGGCCTTGTAGCTCCTGCGAAAGTGGGCGGAACGCTTGCGGTGCGGTATTTCATGCCGTGGAAGACCCACCCGACCATGGCGGTTACCGGTGCGCAGTGCATGGCGTCCTGCGCTTTGACGCCCGGCACGGTCGCGGACGGTTTGCTGGATCGCCCGACGACAAGCCCGGCTGAAGTCATATTGGAACATGCCTCGGGCACGATCGACGTATTGGTGGATTTCACCACTGAGAATGGGTTCACTGTAAACGCAGCAGGCTTGGTTCGTACCGCGCGCAAGTTGGCAGACGGCCATGTGTACGTTCCACAATCCGTGTGGAAAGGGAGTTGATTAGGCACTTTCAAATTGGTATACCTTTGTATACAAATAGGAGAGGTTACGATGGACGACTACTCGGAATGCCTCGATATCGCGCGTCAGGAGCTCCGGTTGGCGCAAGCTGCCTTGCGGCGGGATATAGCCGAATACCCCACGCCAATCGCGGGATGCGACGAGCAATTCAATCATCTGTTGGACCAAAGCGAACGCGTCCGAAACGCGCTGGCAGCACTTGACGTGCAGCATTTTGTGCCGACACCCAGAAAACTGACCACCGAGCAGAGTATAGAAAGCCGATGAAAGTACACATTCTGGACGATTGGTTCGACACGCTGCGTGGGCTGCCATGTTTTGAGAGGCTCAACGATCATGAAGTGACGGTGTGGACGGATCATGTCGAGGATCTTGACATCTTGGCCAAGCGTTTGCAGGAGGCTCAAGTGCTGGTGCTGTTCCGAGAGCGGACCAAAGTCACTCGCGCCTTGCTGGAAAAGTTGCCGAATTTGCAGCTGATCAGCCAGCGCAGCGTCTATCCCCATGTTGATGTGCCGGCCTGTACAGATCAGGGTGTTTTACTGTGTTCGAATATGCATAGCGGCACGCCGTCTTATGCTGCGGCGGAACTCACATGGGCGCTGATCATGGCTGGGATGCGGGATTTGCCCGCTCAGATGGCCTCGGTCAAGGCAGGGCACTGGCAGGCAGGGGTAGGCAAGACGCTACGCGGTCGTCAATTGGGGCTCTATGGTTACGGCCGTATCGCGCGTGCGGTTGCGGGTTATGCCGAGGCGTTCGGAATGAATGTCGTTTGGTGGTCGTCCGATGAAGGTCGGTCGCGTGCGCAAGCGGATGGCGCTAGGGTCGCGCCGAGCCGCGAGGCGTTTTTTGCCGATAGTGACGTTGTTTCGATCCATGTGCGCCTGAAACCGGACACGCGTGCGATCATTACCGCATCGGATTTTGCGCAGATGCAGCCCGGGGCGATCTTCGTGAACACTTCACGGGCCGGGCTGATTGCTCCGGGCGCTTTGCTTGAAGCGCTCAACGCCGGTCGCCCCGGCAAAGCCGCGATTGATGTATTCGATTCCGAGCCACTGACTGACGCGACCGATCCTTTGCTGGCACATCCCAACCTGATCGCGACGCCGCATATCGGTTTTGTGACCGAGGATGAGTTCGACCTGCAATTTGCCGATATCTTCGATCAGGTAAATGCGTACGCTGACGGCGCGCCGATCCACATGATCAACCCCGAGGTTTGGACCACCGCAGAATAAGACTGGCGGCGATGGGCGCGCCGATGATCACCAGCACAATCCTTGTCAGATGGTGAGTGATCACAAAGCCCAGGTCCGCGCCTGAAACGATGGCCAGAACTGTCATCTCGGCCTGCCCGCCGGGCGCGAAGGCCAGAAACGCCTCGACCGGCTTGCCAAGCCCTAACGTGGTGACAACAGCAGTGAAGGCCGCAGCCAACACGGCCAGAACAACCACATAGGCGCAACCCGCCGCCACGACCTTGCGCAATTCCACCCAGGTGACACCGACAAACTTCACTCCGATTCCGCAACCGATGAAGAATTGCGCGGCCAGGATGGCCTCGCGCGGGGGGCGGGTATGGATGAAGTCCCCGAGGGACAAAGCAGCTGTCAGGATCATCGGTCCCAGGATCGACGCGCCGAAGAGACCGATGCGCTCGCCGCCCTTCCAGCCGATAAAGGCGGCCAACACCATCAGGACCAGTTCGTGAACCGGCAGGGCGTGTGCGGGTTCACCGATTGGGTTGGTCAGTTCAGCGCCATAGAAAACAGTCAGAAATAGCGGGGCTAACGTCACTATGATCAGCACGCGTGTGCCGTGGATCAGCGACAACGTGCGCGGATTGGCACCCGCCTCGGATCCGAAGATGATCATGTCCTGCAACCCGCCGGGCATGGCCGCATAAAAAGCGGTTGTAGTATCGAAGCCCCAAACCTTGCGGAAGAATGGCACTCCGACCAGTGCGATCAGCAGGATAAAGAACGGCACCAGCGCAATCGACGCGGCCATTTTCGGCAATTCGGCAAACAGGGCCGGAGTGATCGATGCTCCCACGGCAACGCCCAGGATAGTGCGCGCCGCCACCGAGACCTGCCCGAATCCCTCCATCGGCGCATGCGCCAGGGCTGCAATCAGACAGGCGCTCATTGGGCCGAACAGGAAGGGCAGGGGCAAATTCATTAACCAGAATGCTCCGGTGCCCAACACTGCAAGCGCGAAGGTCACTGCACGTTTTTTCGCTGAGGAGGGTGCGTTGATCTGGGTGGACAAAATGTAGATTCCGGTGCGGTTGACTTAGTGTGTATCCAAATGTATACAAGTGGACGCAATAACACAAGTGAGCGCGTGATGACCCTGCAGGACGACCCGTTACAGCCTGGCCCACAAGGCAATTCCGCCTATCAGCGCCTGCTGGATGAGATTCGCGAAGGTAGCCTGCCGCCCGGCGAACGCCTGCGCGAAATAGAGTTGTCCGAGAGGTTGGGAGTTAGCCGCACGCCTGTGCGCGAAGCGATCCGACAGCTGGAAGCGGATGGCTTGGTAACACATATCCCCCGTCAAGGCGCGACGGTACGCAGCCTGGATTACGCCGAAGTGATGGAGCTCTATGAGATGCGCGCTGTGCTCGAGGGAACTGCGGCCCGTCTGGCGGCAAGGGCGGCGTCCGATGTCGAACTGGATGAGCTGGATGTGCTGAATGACCGGCTGGCCGAGGCAGGCACCGGTCCGGAGGCCGCGCGGATCAATCGGATTTTCCATGCGACGCTTCTGGATGCGGCCAAAAACCGGTTTCTGGCTAAATCCATGTTGTCTTTACAAAAGGCGTTGCTGATCCTGGGTCCGTCGCAATTGCTGGACGGCGACCGAGCCGAGGCCGCAGTAGCCGAACACCGCCTTATCATGGCCGCCTTGAAAGCCCGGGATGGCGCGGCGGCTGAAAATGAGATGCGCGCTCATATCCACGCAGCACAACGCATGCGCATTCGCGCCTTGCAGGAGCGCGACCGAACAACGGACCAAACTCAATAGGCGGAAACCACATGGCCACCCAAAAGGAAGCCTACGATATCGCTGTGATTGGCGGAGGTAACGCCGCCTTGTGCGCTGCGATGACCGCCGCCGAAGCAGGCGCGCGCGTTCTGATCCTTGAAACGGCGCCCAAACCCTATCGTGGCGGAAACTCGCGCCACACCCGAAACTTTCGCTGCATGCATTCCAGCCCTTTAGGCCCGCTGGTCGAGGAATACAGCGAAGACGAATACCTGTCAGATCTGCTCAAGGTTACCGGGGGCAAAACCGACAAAGATCTGGCGCGCCTCGCAATTCGCACGTCTGAGGAATGTCTTCCCTGGATGGAGGAGCACGGGGTTCGGTTCCAGCCCTCTTTGTCGGGGACGCTATCGCTGGCGCGGACGAATGCGTTCTTTATGGGCGGCGGTAAATCGCTGGTAAATGCCTATTACCGGACAGCAGCGAAGCTGGGCGTCGAAGTCCTGTACGAAGCCGCCGTCACGCATCTCGAATTGAACGGAGACCGGATTGAATGGGTAGAGTTTACCTGTGAAGGCCAATCCCATCGCATAACACCCAAAGCGGTCATCGTCGCTTCGGGCGGCTTTCAGGCTGACACCGATTGGCTGACGCGTGCGTGGGGACCTGCGGCACGCAACTTCCTGATCCGTGGCACACCCTATAACCGGGGTGTCGTGCTGGCCGATCTTCTGGATCAAGGCGTTGAGAGCGTCGGAGACCCGACCCAATGCCACGCCGTTGCCGTCGACGGGCGTGCTCCGAAATTCGATGGCGGCATCGTCACCCGTCTGGACTGCGTTCCATTCTCAATTGTTGTCAACAAAGATGCCGAGCGGTTCTATGACGAGGGCGAGGACGTCTGGCCAAAGCGTTACGCAATCTGGGGTCGCCTGGTCGCAGCCCAGCCGGATCAGGTGGGCTATGTGATCATTGATGCCAAATCGCTGAACCTGTTCATGCCGTCGGTTTTTCCGCCGTTAAAGGCGGACACGCTCGAGGAACTGGCCAAAGCGATGGGCCTGCCCGCCGATAAGCTGACCACGACCGTCGCAGAATTCAATGCCGCCTGCGGTGACACAAGTGGCTTTCATCCAACAGAATTGGACGGAGTTTCAACTACCGGCCTGACCCCACCCAAAACCAATTGGGCGCGCCCGATCACCGAACCTCCTTACTATGGCTACTCGCTGCGCACCGGTGTGACCTTCACCTATCTGGGGCTCAAGGTGGATGAATCTGCGCAATGTTCAATGGCAAACGGCAAAATCCAGAACCTCTGGGCGGCAGGCGAAACCATGGCTGGGTCGATTTTGGGGCAGGGTTATCTGGCCGGGTTCGGCATGACCATCGGAACCGTCTTCGGACGCATTGCAGGACGAGAGGCCGCTTCTTATGCGAACTGAACTGATACAGGAAGCCCGCCGTCAGGCTGAGATCTGCAATGCCTGCCGGTATTGCGAAGGCTATTGCTCGGTCTTTCCGTCGCTTCACGCTGAACGCGCATTCTCGGACGGCGATATCACGCAATTGGCCAATCTCTGCCATAACTGCAGAGGATGTTACTATGCCTGCCAATACACGGCGCCGCATGAGTTCGACCTCAACCTGCCGAAGGCTCTGGCCGAGGTCCGGCGCGACAGTTGGGAAAGCTTCGCCTGGCCGCAACCTCTGGCGCGCTGCTTCCATAGCCACGGTGGGGCGATCGCTCTGGCTCTGGTCGTCGGCTTCGCGCTTATTTTTTGGGCCATTCGCGCGATCGGCTCGACCGGAGGCGAAGGCTTCTACTCTGTCCTCTCTCACAACGCGATGGTAGTGATTTTTGCTCCGGCATTCCTGCTGCCGTTGTTCAGCATTGGCCTCAGCTTGCGGCGTTATTGGCACGCAGTTGGAGGCAAGCCGATCCAACCGGGCGACTTGAAAGCCGCGCTAAGCCGAACGGCCAAAATGCAGGACCTGGCTGCTGGCCACGGGGAGGGTTGCAATTTCGAGGACGAAGACCGTTTTAGCCAGGCCCGCCGCCACGTGCATCATGCGATCATGTACGGGTTTCTGCTGTGTTTTGCTTCGACTTCGGTGGCGACGATCATGCATTACGGGTTCGATCTGCACGCACCTTACGGGTTCTGGTCATTGCCGAAGCTGTTTGGAGTCACAGGGGGCGTTTTGCTCACTGTTGGCTGCTACATGATGGTCCGGCTGAAACAGAAGTCAGACCGCAATCTCGGCGATGTTTCAGCTTGGGGCGGAGAAATCGGATTTATGTTACTGCTTGGGTTTGTAGCGTTGAGCGGGCTTGTTCTTTACGCTTTCGGTTCATCCGCAGTAATGCCTGCGCTGCTTGCCGTCCATCTGGGGTCGGTCCTCGCGTTCTTCCTTCTTACGCCTTACACAAAAATGGCGCACGGTTTCTATCGGCTTGCTGCCCTTGTCAGGGATGCGCAACGAAAAAGAGATGTGTCGGTGGTCCGCTAGCAGCCCGCATTTTCTGAGTGAGGCGAAGGAAAACGCATTTATTATCGGAGGACGCGGTGTCGCGGGTGGCAGCCAACGTCCCGAAGGGTTCGCGTGAGTATTTCTCAGCGGCACTGAAAGATACCGCCACGAAAGGTGCGGAATTGATGGAAAAGCTTGGAGTCGCGCGTGGTAAAATCTGTGCGCCAATCGAAAACAGAATGACGAAAAATCTATGAATTAGGTGCCTCTGAACGGCAGAGCCGATGGCAGGTGTCGACAGATTGGCATCTTCGTTCTGAGCGTTAATTTCTTTCTGGAATCATTACCCCCCCCTTCTTCACTAAAAGGTCGACAATTGCGCCGACCCCTTTTTTGTGACGAAGGGACGTGAATAAAAAGGGCCGTCCATTGCGCATTCTGGCTGCATCTCTATCCATGACCTCCAGTGAAGCGCCAACATGCGGCGCCAGATCGGTCTTGTTTATGACCAGGATGTCGGATTTCGTTATTGCCGGTCCGCCTTTTCGCGGGATTTCCTCTCCTGCTGCGACGTCGATCACATAGATTGTAAGGTCTGCGAGTTCTGGACTGAATGTAGCCGACAGGTTGTCGCCGCCACTTTCGATCAGAACGATGTCAAGATCGGGATGCCGGTTTCGCATTTCAGCGACCGCTGCAAGGTTTATCGATGCATCTTCACGGATAGCTGTATGTGGGCAACCCCCCGTTTCGACACCGATGATCCTGTCTCTTGGCAAGACCTGCAAGCGCATCAGCGCCTCGGCGTCTTCCTGAGTGTAAATATCATTGGTGATAACGCCCACTGAACAAACATCGCGCAACGTTTCAGATAGGGCAGCCGTCAAGGTGGTCTTTCCGGCTCCAACCGGACCACCGATGCCGACGCGAAGAGGGCCGTTCATACTGCTCATGTTCGGAATATCCTTGAATACTGTGTTTCGTGTTTCATCGACGCGATGTCCGTCAGGAACGCAGTCGAACTCAATTCGTCCAAGCCTGCCATTTGCGCTTGTTCAGCGATACGAGCACATAGCGGTGTCAAATTACGGATCAGTTTTTGAGCGTCGGTTTGCCCCAGCGGCACAAGGCGCGTTGCGCACGCGACCAAGTTGCTTGCAAATGCTTGTAGATACAGCTTTGTCGTTAACAGTATGGGAAGGCCCTGCAGATGCGCGGCATAGCCCACCGACACTGGATAGGAAAGCTGTTGGATGTCTAAATCCCAGACATCTCCTGTGACGGTCCCGAATGCCTGCCCCAGCAATTCGGTTTCCATTTTTCTTTCCGATGATGCGCAGATCGCCCGTGCCTTGGTATCAACGCTGATAAGCTCATCACTATCCTGCGCGTTGTATGCGGACACTACGAACAGAGCGTCATTCCATCCCGACCCATGTTCCAGCACATCAGAAATCCAGGCTTTGGCGTCTTGTGAACTGGCGACCGCCCCCTCGTCAATTGCGGCTTCCAGCCCATGAGAATATGCAAAGCCTCCCACAGGATATGCCGGAGACAACCACTGGGTCAGCGTCAGGATATCAGCTTCAGTGGGCGTGGCCATGTGTCCTGCCGTGGCCGTAGGCCCCGCCTTCAGGGGTGAACGGTTCGTGCACCTCACGTACTGTGGCCCCGATTTTCAAAAGCATGTCTCGGATCACATGATCGACCTGGATCAACAGACGATCCTTTTCGATCTGGCAGGGCGTGTGGCGATTGCCGATATGCCATGCGATACGTGTCAGATCCGGAGCCGAGACTTCCAGCAAGGCTTCGGGCGCGGCCTGGATTTCAATCGCGCGCCCATCGTCCAGGATCAGCGCGCCACCGTGATCCAGTGAGGTTGTCTGAGCCAGGTCGACCAGAATCTGTTCGCCGCTTTCGCATGTTAAAACCTTTCGGCGCAAAAACCGATCGTCATAGGTCAACGACAGACAATCGGCAGTATCGTCGTGCATGTGATCCGAGTAACGGTGTGCGGTGCAGAGCAGGGCGGTCATACCGTCGCCTCCTCTGGAGCAGAAATGGTCAGAGCCAGATCGAATCCGAAAACACCCGATGCACGATCCGTTCGCGTGATAGGCCGCGTTTTTTCAACTCTTCGTCGCTGAGCGATTGCAGGAATTCGACTTGCCGCACGCGCGATTGAGCTTGGGCCACACTGATCAGAGCCCCGTAGATTGATGATCCGATGGACGCGATCAGACCGGGCAGCGAAAAGCCTGCGTGTGATTGTGTTGCTGAGTGTGCCATTTGGACCCTCGTAAACGTTGGTCCTCCCTTGAGCATTAATATCTGTCATATCGGCCTCACGTTGAAGTGGGTGTTTGGTCATTTCTGCCTTGCGCACGGTGCAATGCAGCATAATTTTTTGTCAGAACATAAAGTATCGCTGTGCCATCGGCAGCACTTCGGCCGGTTGGCAGGTCAGCAATTCACCGTCTGCTCGGACCTCATAGGTTTCCGGATCAACTTCGACATGCGGCGTCGCGTTGTTGAGCAAAAGATCCTGTTTGCCAATCTCTCGTGTGTTTTGGACAGCGACGGTCTGCTTCGCCAAGCCCAGTGTATCGCCAATCCTGTCGGCCTGTGCGGCCTCAGAGACAAATGTGATTGCCGAATGCTCGACCGAGCGGCCATAGGCTCCGAACATCGGGCGGCTATAGACTGGTTGCGGTGTGGGGATCGACGCGTTTGGGTCACCCATTTGGGCACAAGCAATCGTACCGCCCAGCAAAACCATCTCGGGTTTCACACCAAAAAAGGCAGGGTTCCATAAAACGAGATCGGCACGTTTGCCTTCTTCGATACTGCCAATCTCGTGGCTCAGGCCATGGGCAATGGCCGGGTTGATCGTGTATTTGGCGATATAGCGTCTGACGCGCAGGTTGTCGTTTTCGCCTGTTTCCTCGGGAAGGCGCCCGCGCTGTTTCTTCATTTTGTCGGCGGTTTGCCACGTCCGGATCAACACTTCGCCCACGCGGCCCATAGCCTGACTGTCGGACGCAATGATGCTGAACGCGCCCATGTCGTGCAGGATATCTTCAGCCGCGATGGTCTCACGCCGGATGCGGCTTTCAGCAAAAGCCACGTCCTCGGGGATGGATTTGTCGAGGTGATGGCAGACCATCAGCATGTCCAGATGTTCCTCGACCGTGTTCATCGTAAAAGGCCGCGTGGGGTTGGTAGAGGAGGGCAGGACATGGTCCTCTCCGCAGATTTTGATGATATCTGGTGCGTGGCCGCCGCCCGCGCCTTCAGTGTGGAAAGCGTGGATAGTCCGACCCTTTATCGCGGCAACCGTATTTTCAACAAACCCGGATTCGTTGAGCGTGTCAGTGTGGATCATCACCTGAACGTCCATCGCGTCAGCGACCGAAAGGCAGCAATCGATGGCCGCCGGGGTCGTACCCCAGTCCTCGTGCAGTTTCAGGGCACAAGCCCCGGCTTTGACCTGTTCCTCCAAAGCAGCGGGAAGCGAAGCATTTCCCTTGCCTGCAAAAGCAAGATTCATAGGAAAAGCATCCGCCGCCTGCAACATCCGGCCGATATGCCACGGGCCCGGGGTACATGTGGTCGCCAGAGTGCCATGTGCCGGGCCGGTGCCACCGCCAAGCATGGTCGTCAGGCCAGAATGCAGCGCGTCCTCGATCTGTTGCGGGCAGATGAAGTGAATATGGCTGTCGAACCCGCCAGCCGTCAGGATGCGACCTTCGCCCGCGATGGCTTCTGTGCCGGGACCGATGATGATGTCTACTCCGGGTTGCGTATCTGGATTTCCGGCTTTGCCGATCTTGGCGATGCGCCCGTTCTTCAGACCGACATCCGCCTTGTAGATACCCGAGTGATCCACGATCAGAGCATTGGTGATCACAGTGTCCACGGCACCTTCGGCACGTGTGGCCTGAGACTGCCCCATCCCATCTCGAATGACTTTGCCGCCACCGAACTTGACCTCTTCACCATACACATCTTCGCGGTGGCCGGTTTCACTAAAACGCGCAGTTGTTGCGCGCTCCACGATAAGGTCTTTTTCTACCTCGATGATCAGATCGGTATCTGCCAATCGTACTTTGTCGCCGACCGTGGGGCCGAACATGGAGGCATAGTCACACCGACTGATCTTGCCCGGCATCTTTCAGAGCCCCCATGATATGCATATTGAAACCGTAAATGTGCCGGCGCCCTTCAAATGGCACCAGTATAACTTCGCGAGTTTGGCCTGGCTCAAATCGCACCGCGGTACCCGCCGGGATGTCCAGCCGCATACCCAAAGCTGCATACCGATCAAAATCCAGGGCCGAGTTTGCTTCGGAAAAATGGTAGTGGCTGCCGACCTGTATTGGTCGATCGCCGGTATTGGCGACAATAACAAGACGGCTACTGCGTCCCGCGTTCAGCGTCAGTGAGCCTTCGGCAGGTATAATCTCACCCGGAATCATTTCGGCAGCTTCAAAATTACAGTTATGGCGATGACCCCAATCAAAGCCAACCCAACTGCAAGCGCGGTGTAATCGCTGCCATGGGCGTGAATATGGGTATCCGAATGGGCCGTGGCCGGACCAGCCAGAATGAGAGCGGGAAACAGCATGCGGATCATGGGTGACTCCTTTGGAAATTAGCGAATGGGGTTGTGGACAGTCACAAGTTTTGTGCCATCCGGGAAAGTGGCTTCGACCTGCACCTCGTGGATCATCTCGGGCACGCCTTCCATGCATTGGTCCCGGGAGATTACTTCAGCCCCGGCTTGCATCATGTCGGCGACCGAACGGCCGTCGCGCGCGCCTTCGACCACGGCATCGGTGATCAAGGCGATAGCCTCGGGGTGGTTCAGCTTAACGCCGCGGGTCAGCCGTTTTCGAGCGACCTCGGCGGCCATGGCGACCAGCAGTTTGTCTTTTTCTCGAGGGGTCAGGTTCATGTCAGAGCATCCAGCATCGGGGCAAAGTGTCTTTGTTCAGTCGGCGTAGAACTGGTATCAGCGTTCGCCGCAGAGCAAAGCTGTTGTCCGCCAGAATGCGAATGACCAATAGGTCTTTCCGGATCAGGGTTGCACCGGCGGCGTCCGGTAGCAATTCCCTGACAGGTTCCAGATGACCTTCGGCGGAACTCGACATTAAGACGATCAGGGCCATCGCCCCTGCGCCGTTTGCAATATGCCGCTTAGCCAAGTGAGTGTGCCAATCTCCAGCGAACCTAATCGCATCGAGAAACAACGGCGTTCCTTCGCGCCAAATCTCGATCTGATCGCGCAAGCGGATTTCAGTCAACGTTTCACCCATGGCGACGCGTCCAAAAACAAGCGGTTCCACCATCAGCATGTCGGCATCCGGTGACAGGTCGATCCTGAGGCGCCGGTCTAACGCACTGCCATTGTACAGAATGGTCTCTTGTGGCAACCAGTTCAGCCGGGCTCCAGCCTCTACCGTCAAATGATTTGTAACCTGGCCCCATTCTTTGGGCGGGGCCTTGTAAGCGCGCTCGCAAGCTTGCGTTGTCAAGGTCAGCGCTGTGCCTTTTGCTGCCTTGCAAGAAAACCGAAAGGAATCTCCTCCTGTCACTCCGCCAGCCGAGTTTAGCAGAACCGCATCAAGTTCAGGTGTCGTGGTTCTGGGGAATAGGCATTTGAAAGACCCAGATTGGCGAAACTTGTTCAGCACGGTCCTGTTGCCCAATTGCTTGGTGCTTAAGCTGACGGTGCCTGCTGCGCGCGGTGGTACTGCGCTGTGCGCGGGTAATATGGTTGCAACTTGTGTAATAGGGCACCTACAGCGCTTCGTTTTGCTGCCACCTGTTTCTCTGTTGAAGTATCGGAACACTAACCTGCAGCGTCGGAATCTGCTTAATTTCACATCATGTGATTAAATTTTAGACAGCAACCATTGGCTTGGATGAAAAAATATGCGCATCTCGCCGATTTCCCAAATTGGGTTAAAGGTAACTTGGGGAGGCTTCGTTTTCCTGAAGGATGGGCGGAAAGCTGAACTCAGCTATCCGCACGATTGCCACAGTGCGTCTTCCCGTTCGCAGGCTTTCATCAGCCTCGAATAGACAAGTGACACAGGCTTCATCGACGCGCCAGCAGAGAGCTCAGAATGAAATCCTCCATGCTTCCAGCGATTTTGCTCATGGGCGTTTCCGACAGAACGCTGCGATACGCGCTTCCTTCCAGAACCTCTATCACCAATTGCGACGCCTGTAGAGGATCCGGAACAGCGCGCAGATCTCCTGCCTCCACGCCGCGTCTCACTACTTCTTCAAGCGCCTCCGTCAGTCTGGCTCGGTTTTCGACGAACAGTCGCGCGATATCCTGTTGACGAACGGCTTCGCTCGAAATCTCCAAGGTGAGGATGACGTTTTCCGGCGCAGCCAGATAGTTGGCGTAGGCCCGGATGAACTTTTTCAACACTTTGGGTGCGGGTGCATTTGAATTCAGGACTTTCAGAAACGGCTCCAGTTCGCGGCGTTCGAGCATTGCGATTTCCACAAGCACATCATGCTTGCCGCGAAAATGGTTGTAGAGGTTTCCAAGGCTGACGCCCGCCCGCGCTGCGATATCGCGGACGCCGGTCTGATGATAGCCGCGCTCGAGAAAACACATGACGGCGGCTTCCAAAATCTGGTTGCGGCGCTTGGCTGTAGCCTTTTCCCGGGCTGACCCTGGTTTTTTGGTGTCTTCAGACATTTTTGCTTTTTCATATTGAACGAACGATCGTTCATAGTATATGACATCCAATCGTGCACCACAAGGCGCAATGGTTCAGGCGGCTCAGGAAAAACAGGACAATGACAGACAAAACCTCAGAAGCTCAGCGAAGACCAGCCCGACGATGGCTCTGGATTGGATTGTCGCTGATGCTGTTTGTGGCGGTCGTCATCCTGTTGTTTGACGCGGAAGATACGGTTGATGTTCAGGCAGCAAACACCTCACCTCCGCCACCGACCGTCTCTGTCGTAACTGTTGTTCCGGAAACCGTGCAGGCGCGTGTTTCTGCATTTGCCGAAGTTCGGCCTCGTTGGGATGCCGAGCTGCGATCTGCTGTGTCCGGGCGCATCACCGCAGTCCATGCCGGTGCTTTGGCCGGGACACAGGTGGAAGGGGGCGACCCTTTGTTTTCAATCGAAAATGCCCCTTATCAAAGCGCCGTTGCAGCCGCCGAGATGGAGCTTGAGCGAGCAGAGCTTGCACTGTTGCGCGCGCAGAACAACGTAACCGTCGCGAAACGGCAGTTCGAACGGGATGGGGTGGAACCGCCAAACGAACTGGCCGTGAACCTGCCGCAATTGCGCGTCGCCGAAAAAACCGTTGCAGCGGCGCAGGCTCGCCTGAATGCAGCGAGAAATGACCTGAAGGACGCAGAAGTTGTTGCCCCGTTTTCAGGCTTTGTCACCCGTCGCTTTGCCAGCCTTGGCCAGACGGTCAACCCGGGCGATCCCCTGATACACCTGTCGGACAACCGGCAATTCGAGCTGGTTGCCGCGTTCAGCCAAGCGGATTGGACGCTGTTTGATCATCCGATCTCTGGCGTTGCTGCTGACCTGACGCACCGCTCGGGCGAAAGCCTTGGGCAGGCTCGGGTCCGGCGTGGAGGCGGGTTTCTGGATCAGGACACACGACAGGTGCGCGTCTTTTTGGATGTCGCAAACCCCGGTGACGGCATACTCGCCGGAGACTTTCTGAAGGTGCACATTCCCGGACGACGAATTGCTGACACCGTGACCCTGCCGGAAAGCGCCCTGACGCGTGCGGGATACATTTGGCTTGTGGATGAAAACGACCACCTTCAGAGGTTCAGCCCGAACATCCTGTTCCGCAGCGAAGGTGCTGTCACGATACAGGCCCCCGACGGGAACGGCCCATGGCGCGTGGCCAAGACACCTTTGGCCTCGTTTCTGCCGGGTCAGCGCGTCGCGCCGCTGTCGGATGGGGGTTGAGCCATGCACACGCTGACATCCTGGTTTATCCGCAACCCTGTCGCCGCCAATCTGATGATGGCGCTGATCCTCTTTCTTGGGGTGCAGACGCTGCTGAATATTCGGATCGAGGGCTTCCCTCGCATCCCTGCGGAAAGCGTTACGATTTCGATCGAGTTCCCGGACGCCACTGCCGAACAGGTCGATGAATTGGTGACCCGCAAAGTTGAGCAGGCGCTGGAAGGGTTGGAGGGCGTGCGCAGTGTGACTTCGCAATCCCAAAACGATCTGAGTGTCGTGACCGTCCGCCGCGCGGGTGGCCAGAAACTGCAAGCCGTTCTGGATCGGGTCCGCATTCGCATCGATGGGTTGACCGATCTGCCCGATACCGCGCGCCGCCCTGTGATCGAAGCGTCGGGTTTCGATTTTCCGGCGCTGTATCTGAACCTTTACGGCGAAACGGACCCGGCCACATTGCAGAGCCTGGCGCAGCGCCTGAAGGAAGAGCTGCTGGCGCAACCGGAATTGTCCCGGCTTCAAATCTGGGGTCTGATCCCGCGGGAACTGCGCATCGAAATCGACCCTGCGCTGCTGCGCCACTATGGCCTGACCGTCGCGGATGTGACCCGCGCAATCGAGGAAAACTCGGTGACATTTCAGGCAGGCCGTTTGCGGACCGAGGGCGGCACGATCTATCTGCGGGCCGATGATCGCGCAAAATACGCTCCTGAATACGCGGCCCTGCCGATCATTGAACGTGACGACGGGTCTTTTGTGCCCTTGGGTGATATCGCCAAGATCGAAGACGGGTTTCAGGACGGCGAGTACCTGTTTCGGCTGAACGGCAAACCAACCGTCGGGATGGAGGTTCTGGTCGGACAGAAAGAGAACCTGCTGACGATCAGTGACGTTGTGCGCCGCACGGTGGATGAGTTCAGCCGCCAGTTGCCGTCGCAGGTTCAGGTCGATGTCTGGGGCGACAGCGCCGGCTATATCTCGGACCGGCTGGCGCTGTTGCGGTCCAACGGGGTGCAGGGGCTGATCCTTGTGAACTTGATGCTGTCGGTGTTTCTGAACGTGCGCCTGGCCTTCTGGGTCGCCATGGGCATTCCGGTTTCGGTCATGGGGGCCATAGCCGTTTCGGGTTCAAAATGGGTGGACTATTCGCTCAATGATGTCACTACCTTCGGTCTGATCATCGCCCTGGGCATTCTGGTCGATGATGCCGTTGTGGTCGGAGAAAGCGTTTTCGAGGAACGTCGAAAGGGCAAGGACCCGGTCCAGGACACCGAACGCGGCGTGCACCGCGTGGCGGTCGCAACAGTCTTCGGCGTGCTGACGACAATCGCGGCGTTTTTCCCGATGCTGTTGATCGACAACCCGCTGGGCAAGGTGCTGGCCGGGTTCGCGGGGATCGTGATCCTAACGCTGGTCTTTTCGCTCATCGAAAGCAAGTTCATCCTGCCCGCCCATCTGGCGCAGGTTTCGATGGGGCAAGAGCGCCGGTACCTGCTGTCCCGCCTCTGGGGCCGCGTACAGGATACTGCGCAGGGCGGCCTGGACTGGGTACGGGATCGCATCTATCAGCCCTTGCTTGTCGCCGCGGTGCGGCAGCGCTATGCAGTGCTGATCCTGTTCGTCGCCGCCGCGACGCTGGGGCTTGGCCTGATGTACAAGGGCAAGGTCAGAACGGTGTTCTTTCCCGAAGTGCCCGGTCAGATCATCACGATGAACCTGGAAATGGACGCCCGCGCGCCCTTTGCGCTGACCCGCGCGAACGTGGACCGGATCGAAACTGTGTTGAACGATCTGAACGCCGAGCTTGCCGAGGGCGCGGGCATGGCCACGCCGCCCGTTCAGACGGTGTTCAGCATCATCAACGGCGCAGGAAACGCGCAAATATACGCTGAAATGATCCCGGTGGCCGAACGACCGGATGTTCCGATCCTTTCCGTGGTTCGCGAATGGCGCGACCGGGTCGGAGCGGTCGAAGGCGCCACCGAACTGGAGTTCACCGGTTCGGAAACACTCGCCGGAGGATTCCGCATCCGGTTGGCGTCCAAAGACGAAGACCTGCTGCAACAGGCCAGCGCCGAGATGAAAGACTTTTTGTCGAACATCGAGGGCGTGGCGAATGTTCGGGATGGGCTGGCGGGCGGCCAGCCCGAACTGAAGCTCCGCCTGCGACCGGACGCGCGGCACCTTGGCTTCAATGCCGAGGCTTTGGCCAGACAGATTGGTTATGGGTTTGGCGGGGCCGAGGTGACCAAGGTTCGGCGCGACGGGTCCGAAATCCGCGTGGTCGTGCAGAACGCGCGGGAAAACCGCGATACGCTCGCCGATCTGATGCAGACCCAGTTGCGCAGCGCATCCGGTGCCTGGGTGCCGCTTGAGACGGTTGCCGAAATCCAGGGCACCTACACCTCTGGCACCGTCGATCGCCGCGATGGCAAGCGCATGAACATCGTGGCCGCGTCCATCGACCGTGACCGTGTTGCCCCCGAAGAGGTTGGTCAGGCGGTGTTCGAACAGCTGGTTCCGAAACTCCGCGAAAAGTACCCGAGCGTCAAAGTTCTGCCCGCCGGTGAACTGGAAGAGATGGCCGATATCAGCGGTGGCTTGAAACGTGCGCTGCTGCTGGCCGCCGTTTTGATCTATGTGTTGATGGCCGTGCCGTTGAAAAGCTATTGGCAACCTTTCGTCATTCTGGCCATCGTGCCCTTTGGTTTTATCGCGGCTGCGGTCGGGCACCTGATCATGGATGTGTCGCTGTCGCTGTTTTCGTTCTTCGGCATGCTGGCGCTGACCGGCGTGATCGTGAACGACAGTCTGGTCATGATCACCCGATACAATCAGGCGCGCGAGGAAGGTCAGCCCGTGAACCTGGCGCTGAAAAGCGCCGGCATCGGACGTTTCAAGGCGATCTTTCTGACCACCGCAACGACGGTGATCGGCCTGCTGCCCTTGCTGACGGAAACCTCGGAACAGGCGCAGTATCTGATCCCTGCCGCCATTTCTCTGGCTTTTGGCGAACTGTTCGGCACCGCCCTTATGCTGCTGCTGGTGCCCGTGCTGATCGCCATTGCCGAAGATGTCCTTGTCGTCTTCAAGCCAGTCCCGCCGCACCCTTCCGGAGAAAGGACACAGTTATGACACGTAGCATTCTGGCCCCCGCATTCGCCCTGATGGCGCTTGCAACGCCTGCCGCCTCTGATGGTCTGAACGTGATTGTGGAGGGTATCCGCAACGCCAAGGGAAACATTGTGATCCTTGTGTTCGACGACGCGCGCGCCTTTGACGGTTTGGATGTCCAGAGCGCGATTGACTACGCCCAGGTTCCGTCCCGCAAAGGCAGCGTCAGCCATGAGTTTCCCGACCTGACCGCCGGCCCCTATGCGGTGCTGCTGTTTCACGACGAAAACAAGGACGAAGACCTGAACATGACCGAGACGAAGCTTTTGGAGGGGCTGGGTTCAACCGGCGCCCCGAACCCTCAGGACATGCCTGATTTCAAGGCCGCCTCGGTCTGGCCGGGCTATGTCCGCGTTCGTGTCCACTATGATCAGTGATGCCGCATGCTGAGGAATAGAAAACTGACTATCGGCACGTTGCTGAGCGTGTTTCGGTGGCGTGTCGGGATCACATGGTTTCTGATCCTGTCGGAAACAGCACTGACTGTGCTAATCCCGCTGTTTATCGGCTTTGCCATCGATGGATTGCTGAGCGGACAGTTTCAGCCCTTTGTGCATCTGGGCGCTCTTATGGTCGCCCTCACGCTGATCGGCGTGATCCGGCGGATATACGATACGCGCGTCTACGGAACGATCCGCGTCGAACTGGGCAAGGCGCTTGCTGCGCGTTTTTCAAACCTGCCGATTTCTTCGTTGAACGCCCGGATCGGAATGGGGCGCGAACTGGCCGACTTTCTGGAAGAGATCCTGCCTTCGGCCATTTCAGGAATCATGCAGTTCGTCGTCTCAGCAATATTGCTGTTTTACTTCTCGCCGGTGCTGGCTCTGTCAGCCTGCGGGGTGCTTGTGGGAATGATATGCATCTACGCCCTGTTTCATTCGACGTTCTGGCAATGGAACCGGGCCCTGAATGAGCAGATGGAACATCAGGTCAGCATTCTGGAGCAACGCCGCGTCCGCCCGGTGCTTGTCCACCTGACGAAACTGCGTCGTTTCGAAGTGAAGCTCTCGGATACCGAAGCTTACCTGTACGGTGTGATCTTCGTTCTGCTGATAGGTCTGATCCTGTTCAACCTGTGGTTTGCGACGCAAAACCTGGAGGCGACACCCGGAATGATCTTTTCGATTGTCAGCTACTCATGGGAATTTGCTGAAGCCGCGCTTGCTTTGCCGATCACGTTCCAATCCTGGTCCCGGCTGTCCGAAATCACGGTCCGATTGCAGAGAGGATGATCAGATTTTCAAACTGCAAGTTGCGTGGAACAGGTGTTGCAATCAGGTGTTGGTCTTCTAGTGACCGCCGTTGAACCACCCTCCGGCATGCGGCAGGGCAGCTCTTTGTGGCAAATACCCTGTGCGATTGCTTTGCGGCAAAACTGTCAGAGACCTGTATCGCGGGAAAAGCAGGTTTCGAAACAATGGCAGTGTCTCTGCGCAGGTCAGAGTGTTGAATGGAATGTCGTACAGGCTGTAGCTTTGCCAAGACAGCGTCGGCGGGATCTTTCCGGTAGGGAAGGATCAGCCAAGCCAGCCCATTTGCAATTGCTTAGGTTCAGGCTGTAAAACGGCTGAGAACGTTATGCGTGATTTGCTGAGGGGTGCGGTCCTTCCACTTGAGACATAGGAACCAATAGATGGTGCCCGCGCAGAAGGCCTCGCCCTTGCCTTTCGGGGCAACAACGATGTGGGACGAGCTGTAGCGGTATTCCTTGACCGTATACTCGTCATCTGTGCCTTCGATCAGCTGCGCCCAACCAGTTTGCGAAACCGTGTCATAACGCGATACGATGTATTGCTCGGCCACCGTGGCGCCGATGCTGGGCGATGTGATACGGGCCGCGTTCGGATCTATATCTTTGTTGAAAGCGCTGACCTTGATTTCGATCCCGTCTCCTCGACGGCAGCGGAACTGTGAGGAGTACCCGATCAAAGGTCATTCAAGCCCCGGTTCGGACTGTCGGGCCTCAACCTTGGTTGTGACGTTGTTCCAGGCAGCGCCCAGCATCGCAGGCGATGCGGCCACGCTCATGGAGGCTTTCAAAAAGCCGCGGCGGCTAAGGTAGTCAGTAATCAAAGCAGAGTTTTTTGGGCACGGTGATTTGTCCAGCTGGGTTGGAATGCGGTTGGCACATCGGTCAAACGATCCGCAAAAAACCACATCGGGTCAAAGCCTAAAAAGCCAGTTGCTACCGGGTTGAACAATATCGGGGCAAACACTGGCGCCGATGCGTTCAAAGATTGCCTTAGAACATCACCTTCCTCGGCATTCCATTGGCTTGTGCCACGCGGGATCTTGTCCAAGCATTGGGGAGTGGCCCAGTGTTGTCTTGACTGCATAGGTTGTCGTTGGCGCGCGGGCAGGTTCCGCGCGCCATCAAGGCTTCACTCTTGCCAGCTCATGAAGACCTGCCGCGCTTTTTCGCTTTCGGGGCGCAGGTTCTCGATGCCGCCGTAGGGGACGTCTTTACCGATTTCCGAGTTCGGATACTTGGCGATCATCTTCTGATGTCGCTTGATCATGTCCTGGAACGATGCGCCGGCCCAGAGGGAATACCCGACCAGCGGATGCAGTTCACGCGGGTCGCGATAGATGTTGTACGTTGGCGCGGCGGCTCCGGGCGCGCCCGGCGCAGGCAGGTGCATCTTGAACTCCTGTTTCACGACCGAGCGAAGAACCGGGCCCTCGTACACATAAACGTAGTCGCGTCGCCCATTGCCTTCGCCTTCCAGCAGCAGGGCCGTCTGATCGATCCCATCGATCACCCGATCACGCGGGATATAGTCGGTGGCGCCAGCGATACGCGCCATCGTCGTGTAGATATCCGACACATGAAAAATGTCACCGGCGGCGCTGTCAGCCTCGATCACACCGGGCCAGCGAATGAATGCATCAGTGCGCACACCCCCTTCGAGATGTTGGGTCTTGCCGCCGCGATAGATCAGTTGGTTCAGCCCGGATGTTCCTTCGTAATGGTACATCAACCCGTTGTCGGCCATAATCATGACGATGGTGTTGCCCGCCTCGCCGGTCTTCTCCAGCGCGTCGAGAACGTCGCCGATCCAACCGTCCAGAAGCTGCAACTTGTCCGCGTGGAAGCCTCCGTTACGTGACAGCGCCTGATCGGGATAGACAAAGTTCAGCGGATAAAGCGGCCAGTATTGCAGAAAAAACGGCTCATCCAAGGCTGCGACACGCTCGAGCTGTTCAATTGCCTGCATCTGGTAGCGCTCGTTCATCTCTTCGTATTTGGCTTGGGTCCATTCTTCACCTGCGGCCATTTCGACTTCGCGGGCTTGCCCTCCGGCCTCGGCTTCGACACCTGTCACCAAACCATAGGGCTTGAAACGCTCATCCAGCAGAAGGGCATTGTTCTGTCCCGACGCGTGGTACCCCAACATGTTGTTCGCCTGCATCGCCTCGCGGGTCATCAGGCTCAGCTGAACCTGCTGATGCAGCGGGAAGGCCGCCCAGTCAAAGCCCTGATTGTGCGGATAGGCCTCTTCGATATCGCCTTGATGCCATTTGCCGACATGCGAGGTGTTGTAGCCCGCCTGTTTCAGGATTTCCGGCAGCGTCACTTCGCTGGCAGGAAGCCCTTCCCCCACCAAAGCCACTTTCACCTCTTCCACGCCGGCCCGGATCGGGTGGCGCCCAGTCAGCATGGCCGTACGAGTGGGCGTGCATGAGGGCTCGGTGTACATCCGCATCAACGACATGCCTTCGCTGGCAAAGTCATTGATATTCGGGGTTTCAATGCCCATCACATAGTTGAGTTTGCGTTCGCCCATCTGGCCAAAGCTGATGTCATCGATGAGGATGTACAGGAAATTCGGGGGTTTGCCGCCGTTGGCTTCCCGAAGTTCAGCCAGCCTCGCTTCAATCTCGACGTCCTGCGCATCCCATTGCTCGCCAAATTGGGCGCGCAGGAACGCAAATTCACCGTCATGCACAATCGCGTCTTGTTGTGCGGCCGATTGTGTGGTGCTCAGCGCTGCTAGCAAACAGGCTGCGATGCCAGTCCTTTGGACAACATTAGTCATTCTTCGTTCCCCCTTTGGTGCTCCTGAAGTTCATCGCCTGAACAATCAGGTCGCGACATTTTGCTGAAAGAGATTGGTTTGACTGATGCGCCAGCTCAGATAACCGCTGGTGTTCTGGTGGCGTTAGAAACGTCACCACGCGCTCTGATCGGGCATCAGCCTCAGGAAGCCGTGGTCGGCCCATGGTGGCGAGGTTTGGAGTTTTTGCTGACACTTGACTCCCTGCGGTTCGAATTCGCTACATTACCGGTAAAGTGTCAGGCTCTGGGAATGGACCGCATCAAGAATTCGCCAAATTCGCAAAAGGGTGTCCTTTCCGTATCGGGCGGGGTGACGCCCGCAGCCGTGCTGAATTTCGAACATCCCAACAAAATCGGGGAAATCACGCCGTGGGAGATAGACTTCCGACAGCTCGATCCCGGTCGATTGTCGACGTCCATAAGGGTGCGCTCAGGGCGATCGGTCTCCGCTCTCAGCATCGCGATGAACCAACGCGTTCATCAACGTGGTGTTTCGCCCAAGGGCTGGATGACATTCGGGATTCCGTCAAATGGTGCGGTCGACAAATGGCAGGCAAAGGACGTAACCGATAACGCATTCCTGTCCTTCGGTGACAGTGATGGGTTTGACGGTATTTCGACGGCCGGTTTCACGGGAAATGTCATTTCCTTCCAAACCCAAAGATTGGAGAATTTTGCAGAGTCCTGCGGATTTCACCTGGCGCGCGACAACCCGGACGCCCACAGACTGAGGTCCAAAGCAGGTTTGGCCAGCATGGCGAACCTGGAGGGTCGCGTAGCCGGGCTTCTTAACAGTGTTGATGCGCAGTGGTATGAGGCGGCTGAGCAAGCCCTGATGCTGGAAGCCCTGGTTATCCTGACCGACGACGAAGCGCATTTTGACAGAAGTCAGGCGGGCACCAGGCGGCGTGCCTTGGATCGCGCAACCGATCTTATGGTTGCCAATCTGGAAGACCCGATTTCAATTGAAGAGATTTGTAAAGAAAGCGGGGCGTCTTGGCGAACTCTGGATCGCGCTTTCAAGGAACAGTTCGGACAAAGCCCCAAGTCGTATTATATGCGTCTCAGGTTGAACCGTGTTCGCGAGGACCTTCTTTCAGGGTCTTTCAGCGGAACGATAACCGATGCTGCAAACCGGCTCGGATTTTGGCATATGGGCCAGTTCGCGCGCGACTACAGGCTGTTTTTCCGAGAGCTGCCGTCTGAAACAAGGGGCGTGCAGAAATAGGTTTCCCGTACCAATTCGCGCTCTTCAACACCCGGAATTATCAGGGGTAGGGGCCAGCACCTTCCTGCCCTGAGCTGGCGTCAAGCGCATATCGGCAGGAGGGTTGTTGCCAGTTTCGAGCAGTATGGTGTCGTCCGGTACAGAGTTGAGATGCGCCAAGACCCGCAGGATCACATCTTGCCCAACGAATGGCGGCTACTTGCTGCGTCCAAATTTACAAGGTGCAGTTCTACCTGTTCCGAAGCAAGCCCGGTGGCCAATCTTTGCAGGACCGTCTCATTTTGATCTTTGTCAAGGTTGGATGCGGCCCGACGAGATACAGTCACGAGTGTATCAGGAGGTCTTGCATGGAAAGACTGGTCGAAATTGGGCGGACATTTGTTCAGGCGATGCGTGATCGCAATGGCTTGGCAAGTGTTGACGAGATGTACGCGGAAAACGCTCAGTCCATAGAGGCGGTTGTGCCTCCGGTGCGGCAATTTCGGATTACAAAGGGTCGCGACGCCATCAAAGCAAAGCGGGAAGATTGGCTGAAAACGCATGAAATCCAAACGCTTACGGCAGATGGTCCTTTTGTTCATCCGCCCAATCGCTTTGGCGTGCGTTTCAATGCCGAGGTCGTGCAGAAAGACACCGGACAAAGAATGAACCTTAGCGAGATTGCCATTTATTCCGTTGAGGATGGCAAGATTGTACTCGAAGAGTTCTTTATGTTGCCAAAATAGCGAACGGCGCCCGGCAACACGGGTTCCCAAGCGCTTGCGTCCATTTCAGGAAGCCTCGCCAGGTCCGGCGCTGCAATCAAGTACGTCCAATCAAAATGGGCGGTTGACTGGTCGGTCCGGGGCTTGGTGGACAGATGGATTAAAGCTTGCAGCATTTTAGCACTCTGCCCGGATCGGAGAACCCAGATGACCGAACTCTCACCTGACAAGCTGTCTGCCGAGGCCGGGGTTTGTGCGGCAGATACCGACGAGAATGCCCCGCCACACCCCTATGAGAAACTTGACCGCGCAACGCGCGCGGCCCTTGCCCGTGCCACCGCCGGTGTTTCCCCGCATTCGATAATGGCCACCTGGATGGATTGGGCCCTGCACCTGGGTCGTTCACCCGGACGCCAGCTTGAACTGACAGAACGCGCGGCACGCGATGCGGCCAAACTCTGGGTCTATGCCAGCGAGATGGCGACCGGCGCGAAGGCCACTCCGCCTTTTCAGCCACGTAAGCAGGATCACCGTTTCAATGCGCCCGGCTGGCAGAAGGCGCCGTTTTCCCTTTGGCAGCAGGCTTTTCTGAGCGCACAGGATTGGTGGCAGGCCGCAACGGACGAAATGCCCGGCATCGCCCCCCGCGACGCCGAACGCGCGCAATTTCAGATTCGCCAAGCACTTGATCTTGTCTCTCCTTCGAACTTTCCGTGGTCAAACCCGGAAATCATCAATCGCACGTTCCAGACCGGCGGTCGCAATTTGATAGAGGGCGCCGCCCACTTTCTTGAGGATGTTGCCCATACCATAACGCAACAGCACGAACCTGCCCCTCAGGGGTATGAAATCGGTAAAGACATTGCCGCGACCCCCGGCAGGGTCGTTTATCGCAACGCGCTGTTCGAGCTGATTCAATACACTCCACACACCAAGCGCGTACAGGCGGAACCGATCCTTTTCGTGCCCGCCTGGATCATGAAATACTATGTGCTCGACCTTTCTCCGGAAAACTCCATGGTGCGTTATCTGGTCGAGCAGGGCTTTACCGTTTTCATGATCTCCTGGGTCAATCCCACCGCTGATCAGGCGGATCTCAGCCTCGAGGATTATCGCCTGAACGGTGTCATGGCCGCGATCGAGGCCATCGAGAAAATCGTTCCGGGTCAAAAGATTCACGCCAATGGGTATTGCCTCGGCGGCACACTTCTGGCGATTGCAGCGGCGGTGATGCAACGCGATGGCGATGAACGGCTTGCAAGCGTTACGCTGATGGCGGCGCAGGTTGATTTTGCCGAAGCCGGTGAGCTTTTGCTGTTTATCGATGACAGCCAGGTCGCTTTTGTCGAAGATCTGATGTGGTTGCAGGGCTATCTTGACCGCCCTCAGATGACGCGAACTTTCACGACAATCCGCGCCGAAGATCTGATCTATGCCCGGGCTGTGCGCCGCTATTTTTTGGGTGAAGACGACCTGCCTACGGATCTGACCGTCTGGAACAATGACACGACCCGGATGCCGGCGCGAATGCATTCCGAATATTTGCGCGGTCTGTTCTTGGAAAACCGGCTGAGCGCCGGGCGCTTTTCTGTCGAAGGTCGGGTTGTTGCGCTCAAGGACATACGCGTACCCATGTTTGTGGTCGGAACGGAATCCGACCACATTGCCCCGTGGCGATCAGTGTATAAAATTCGGCTGTTTACCGACGGAGATCTCACCTTCGTGCTGACCAACGGTGGTCACAATGGCGGTATCCTCAGCGAGCCGGGGCACAAGCACCGCCACTATCGGTTGGGCCACAGGCCGGCGGACGCGCTGTATACCTCGCCGGATGAGTGGTTTGAGTCGGCCGAAGAAAAGCAAGGTTCCTGGTGGCCTGCGATGGTGGATTGGATCAAAGACCGTTCATCGGGCGAAACTGCGCCGCCGCCGATGGGCGGAAAACGAAGGGGGGCTGAAAACCTGCTCAAAGCGCCGGGCAGCTACATTCATCAGACCTGAAACCGGTGGCGAGGGTCAGACCCGTCAGTGCCCGGTCGATCTCCTTTGGACATCCTGCGTAATCTCTTCAGGTGCAGTTGAGGTTTTGGTCGCTCGGTCAGATCTGGGACTTTGCGATGGATCAAGCCTTGCTGCGGCGCAGGTGTGCTATCGTTCAGGTCGTCGGAACCCAGTGCCACATTTACGGTTTTGTCGAAGGCCGAGCCCGAAATTTGCAACGAAAAGAGGCAATAAACAGATGATTTCGGGCGGATGTATCTGGAGAGTTGGACCATGACCCGCGCAATGGTTTTGAACGAGGCCGGCCGCGCGCTGAAACTGGAAGACATCGAACTTCCGGCGCCGGGCGCTCATGATATCGAGATCCAGATCGAGGCTTGTGGTGTCTGCCGCACGGATCTTCACATCGTCGATGGTGACCTCGAACATCCTGAACTTCCACTGGTTCCGGGCCACGAAATCGTTGGGCGGATCGTTCGAAAGGGGGATGCCGTAACAGGGCTGGAAACCGGTCAGCGCGTGGGCGTGCCTTGGCTTGGGTCCACTTGTGGGAAATGTCCGTATTGCCATCGCGCACAGGAAAACCTGTGTGACGCGCCGGTGTTCACGGGATACACGCGAAACGGAGGATTTGCCGAAGCTTGCCTTGCGGATGCACGGTATGTCTTTGCCCTGCCAGAGATTGCCGATCCGGTTGCACTGGCGCCGTTGTTATGTGCCGGGCTTATCGGGTTTCGCTGTCTGCGAATGGCCCAGGATGCCAAGAATATCGGCTTTTATGGCTTCGGAGCTGCCGCGCATATCCTTGCACAACTGGCCGTCTGGCAGGACCGGAATGTATATGCGCTGACCCGGCCCGGCGATATCGAGGCGCAGGATTTTGCGCGTGACCTTGGCGCGGTATGGTCTGGTGGGTCCGACGAACGACCACCGGCGGAACTGGATGCTGCAATCATATTCGCACCTGTCGGAGCCCTTGTGCCCAAAGCGCTGCAATCTGTCCGCAAGGGCGGCCGCGTGGTTTGCGGCGGAATTCACATGAGCGATATTCCTTCCTTTCCCTACAGCGATCTTTGGGGGGAACGTCAAATCCTGTCTGTCGCAAACCTGACGCGTCAGGATGGTGAGGAGTTTTTTGCAATGGCTCAAGCCGCAGGCATCCAGACACGGACCCAAAGATATTCACTGAAAGACGGCAACACAGCCCTCGCGGATCTGGGCGCCGGACGATTGCAAGGGGCAGCGGTTTTGGTTCCCTGACCAATGGTCTGTCTCGCCCCGCACCGGCTTGACAAGTCACAGCGGACGTCAGCATCCGAAATTAGGGTGGTGGCTTAGGCAAACGGATCCTGATCGAGGAACGGACGGAACACCGGAGCACGAAAGACCGCTCGGCGCACTGGGATGCCGCCCACCCGTGCCGGGCACGATCATACCGGCAAACCAGTGGGCGATCATGCGCCAACAATCAAACTGGACCGTCAGATGAGCGAAGAGCTTGTTTCCATTCAGCGTGCTGAAAATGCTGGCTTTGTATTGCAAATCTGCTTTTGGTGCCGCAGATAACGAATATTGGTGTCATGCCTGACAAATGTGTCACCGATATTTACATTTAAATATATGAAAAATATATTTTTAAATGTAAGCAAACGAAAAATCTTTTCAACCGATCTTGATTTTCGTCAAGACGTTTACAAAATTTTGTTTCAAATCCAGTAATTTGTTGTGAAATTTTCCACCGCCTTTCCATTATTGAAATGCACATAAGTGCGCTTTCGTCTGCTGGAAGAGGAGCCAGACGACGAGAGAAAGGGAAATGGGAGGAATTAATGACCAACAAATCTGTCACACGCCGCGGCGTGTTGAAGTCTGGTGCCGTTGCAGGTACCGGTCTGGCCCTGCCTACGATCTTCACGGCTTCGTCGGCTGCCGCTTACACCAACGAACCAACCGGAGGGTCCGTGACCCTGGGCTTCAATGTTCCCCAGACCGGGCCGTATGCGGAAGAGGGTAATGACGAGCTGCTGGCGCAACAGCTGGCGGTGGAACACCTGAACGGAGAGGGTGACGGCGGTTGCCTGAACACCTTCACGTCCAAGGCGCTGAAGGGCAATGGCATCCTCGGCAAGAAGGTCGAGTTCGTCACAGGTGACACCCAGACCAAGTCAGACGCCGCACGTGCGTCCGCAAAGTCGATGATCGAAAAAGACGGTGCGATCATGATCAACGGCGGGTCGTCCTCAGGCGTGGCCGTTGCGGTTCAGGGCCTGTGTCAGGAAGCGGGTGTGATCTTTATGGCGGGTCTGACCCACGCCAACGACACGACCGGCAAGGACAAGAAGGCCAATGGTTTCCGCCATTTCTTCAACGCCTACATGTCGGGCGCCGCGCTTGCGCCGGTGCTGGCTGCCGAGATGGGCAATGACCGCCGCGCCTATCACCTGACGGCGGACTACAACTGGGGCTGGACCCAGGAAGAGTCGATCGTCGCCTCGACCGAAGCCCTGGGATGGGAAACGGTCAACACCGTCAAGACGCCACTCGCGTCAACAGACTTCTCGTCCTACATCACTCCGGTTCTGAACTCGGGCGCGGACGTTCTGGTTCTGAACCACTATGGCGGCAACATGGTGAACTCGCTGACCAACGCGATTCAGTTCGGCCTGCTCGACAAAGTCGCCAACGGCAAGGACTTCAAGATCGTCGTGCCGCTGTATTCGGAACTGATGGCCGCCGGTGCTGGCGAGAACATCAAGGGCGTGCTGGGTTCGATGAACTGGAACTGGCAGTTGCAGGATGAAGGCACCAAAGCCTTCGTGAAATCCTTCGGCGAAAAATACGGCAAGCCGCCGTCCAACTCGGCGCAAACCTGCTATGCACAGGTTCTGCTATATGCTGATGCTTGCGAGCGTGCCGGTACGTTCAACCCATGTGGTGTTGTTGAAGCGCTGGAAGACTTCGAGTTCGACGGCCTGGGCAACGGCCCGACCTGGTATCGCGGCGCGGATCACCAGTGCTTCAAGGACGTGCTGGTCGTGCGTGGCAACATGAACCCGACCAACGCCTATGACACGCTGGAGATCGTCGAGATCACCCCACGCGCGCAGGTCGAATACGATCCGGAGCATCCGATGTTTGCCGGTGGCGCACTGGGTGAGTGTAACCCGGGCGCATAAGACCGCGTATCAAAGTCTGGCCGCCAAAATGGTGGCCAGACATCTACAGCAGGGTTGATCCTGTTGTGCCACTCAATTCACACTGACCAACCCTGAGGTGGGCCAATGGACGCCATCCTATTGCAAATTCTGAACGGTCTGGACAAAGGGTCGGCTTATGCGCTGATTGCGCTGGGGCTGACGCTTATTTTTGGGACGCTCGGCGTTGTGAACTTTGCCCATGGGGCCCTGTTCATGATCGGTGCGTTCTGTGCCGTCACTTTGCAAAAGCTCATGAACCTGAGCTTTGTAACCATCGACGAGAGCCAAACCGACTTTCTTGGCAACCCGCTGAAGGTGGAAACACCTTATGTCGAGGCATGGTTCGGCCCGGAGTTCGGGGCGACGATCATCGACTGGTCCGTTCCATTGGCAATCCTGTTTGCGATCCCGATCATGCTGGCGGTTGGCTATGTGATGGAACGCGGGCTTATCAAGCATTTCTACAAACGCCCCCACGCGGACCAGATCCTTGTCACGTTCGGCCTGGCGATCGTGTTGCAGGAAATCGTAAAGTATTTCTTTGGTGCCAACCCCATCCAGACCCCGCCGCCCGACGCGCTGAGTGGCTCTATCGATCTTGGCACCATGATCGGGTTTGATCCCAACGCGATCATCTACCCGATCTGGCGCCTCGTCTATTTTGGCTTTGCAGTTGCCATTATCGGTGCTGTCTTCTCATTCCTGCAATTCACCACCTTCGGCATGGTTGTGCGCGCCGGCATGGCGGATCGCGAAACTGTGGGCTTGCTGGGGATCAACATCGACCGGCGCTTTACGATCATGTTCGGGATCGCTGCCGCGGTGGCCGGTTTGGCGGGCGTCATGTACGGGCCGCTCAACCCACCAAACTATCACATGGGGATGGATTTTCTGGTCCTCAGCTTCGTTGTGGTTGTTGTTGGTGGCATGGGGTCTCTTCCCGGCGCGGTGCTGGCTGGCTTTCTGCTGGGCATTCTCGAAAGCTTCGCCTCTACGACCTGGGCCACAACGACGATCCCGGGCATCAACCAAATCATCATCTACCTTGTTGCCATTATTGTGCTGCTCACACGCCCGCGCGGTTTGATGGGACGCAAAGGCGTGATGGAGGAATAATCGATGTTGGGACTGAACAAAAAAGATACCAGCCTGCTGATCATCGTCGGCATCCTTACGATGCTGGCACCCTTCATCCTGAATCCGTTCCCGGAAGGCAGCGCCATGGCGCAGTTCAACGCGGGCTATCCGGATCTGATGCAGCGCTTTGTCATCTTTGGCATCTTTGCCATCGGCTTCAACATCCTGTTCGGCCTTACCGGATACCTGTCATTCGGACACGCGGCCTTTCTGGGCGTTGGATCCTATTCCGCCGTATGGATGTTCAAGCTGCTGAGTTACAACATCATCCCGGCCATCGCACTCAGCGTTGTGGTCGCCGGGGTATTCTCATTGCTGATCGGGTTCGTCAGCCTGCGCCGGTCGGGCATCTATTTTTCGATCCTCACGCTGGCTTTCGCCCAGATGAGCTTTGCGTTGGCTTATTCGGTGTTGTCCAACCCCAAATTCAACCTGACGAACGGGGAAACGGGATTGCAGGTTTACGCAGATGATCCGCAGATTCTGCAAGGGGCGAACTCGCCGGACCTGCCGCATCTGTTCGGGTTGCCGATGCGCGCAACCTACACGCTGGACGTGGGCGCATGGAGCTTTGATTTCAACGCGGGATACTATCTGTGTGCGGTGATCATGATGGTGGTATTCTATCTGTCCATCCGAATTTTCCGTTCACCTTTCGGGATGATGCTGCGGGCCGTCAAATCAAACCAGCAGCGGATGAACTATACCGGCCTGAACTCGAAACCCTACACGCTGGCAGCTTTTGTCATCTCTGGCATGTATGCCGGCCTAGCTGGTGGGCTGATGGCCGCAATGGACCCGCTGGCAGGTGCCGAACGTATGCAGTGGACCGCATCGGGCGAGGTCGTTCTGATGACGATCCTGGGCGGCACCGGCACACTGATCGGGCCGGTGCTGGGTGCGGGCTTCATCAAGTACTTCGAAAACATCTTCTCGAAGATCAACGACAACGTGTTGCACAGCTGGTTTGCATTCCTGCCTGACGGGCTGGAGGACGCGGTGGTTTTCTTGATCCATCCGTTCATCGGCAAGGGCTGGCATCTGACGCTGGGCATTCTTTTCATGCTTGTCGTTATCTACTTGCCGGGTGGTCTTGTCGAAGGTGGTCAGCGTTTGCTGAACCGGCTCAAGCGCAAGAAATCAAAATCCGACGACGCGACGTCGGGCAAAACGGAACCGGCGGAATAAGGGGCGAGCCATGGCAATTCTAAGAGTCAAAGACGTCAGCAAGCGCTTCGGCGGCCTCAAGGCGCTCACGGATGTGAATCTCAGCGTCGAGGAGAATTCGGTTCACGCAATCATCGGGCCTAATGGTGCGGGCAAGTCGACCTTGCTGAATTGTCTGGTCGGCAAGCTCATGCCAGATACCGGGTCCGTATTGTTCGACAACGCATCGGTCTTGGGGCTTGAACCCTTCCAGATCAACCAGATGGGCATAAGCCGAGTGTTTCAAACACCAGAGATTTTTGGTGAATTGACGGTGATGGAGAACATGTTGATTCCGATCTTTGCCATGCGGGATGGCGCGTTCCGGATGCATGCATACGAGACCATCGCCAACGAAAAGGCTGTTGTTGAACAGGCCGAAGCCATGCTGGAAGAGATGAACATGGCCGACAAGCGCGAGATGCACGCGGCCTCGCTGTCGCGCGGCGACAAGCGCCGGCTCGAGATCGGCATGTGCCTCAGCCAGAATCCGAGGCTGTTGCTGCTGGACGAACCGACGGCGGGGATGGCGCGGGCGGATACCAACAACACGATCGACCTGCTGAAACAGATCAAGGAAGAACGCGACATCACCATCGCGATCATCGAGCATGACATGCATGTTGTCTTCAGCCTTGCCGAACGCATCACTGTTCTGGCCCAGGGGACACCCCTGGTTGAAGATACTCCTGAAAACATCCGCGGAAACCCCAAGGTTCGCGAAGCCTATCTGGGCGAGGCTGCGTAAGGAAAAGCTATGAACGAGAAACCTGACTTTTCGAAAAACGCCAATCTGGCCAGCACCGCTCCTGCGTTTCTTTCCGTTTGGGATATGCACTCCTACTATGGAGAAAGCTACATCGTGCAGGGCGTCAGCTTCAACGTACATGAAGGCGAGATTCTTGCCCTTCTTGGACGCAACGGCGCGGGCAAAACCTCGACGCTGCGTTCGATTGCGAGAGTTGGAGATCCAGAAGTTAGACATGGCGAAATCTGGTTGGACCACAAGCCGCTGCACAACATGACAAGCTATGAAGCGGCGGCAGTGGGCCTTGGTCTTGTACCGGAAGACAGACGCATCATTCCCGGCCTGACAGTCGAAGAAAACCTGCAACTCGCACAGATTGCGCCTCCGATCGGATGGTCCCTTGAACGGCTTTACGAGCTGTTTCCGCGTCTCGGTGAGCGCAGGAAGCAGGAAGGGATTACACTGTCGGGTGGCGAACAGCAGATGCTGTCAATCGCCAGAGCGCTTGCCAGGGACATCAAGGTGCTGCTTTTGGATGAGCCGTATGAAGGTTTGGCGCCTGTTATCGTCGACGAAATCGAAAAAACCCTCATACATGTCAAACAGCAGGGTATGACCACGATCATCGTTGAACAGAACGCTGTGCGCGCTTTGGAACTGGCGGATCGCGCGATCATTCTTGACACCGGTACCATCGTGTTCGACGGAACGGCAAAAGAAGTGCTTGAGGACACCGGTCTTCGTGAGGAGTATCTGGCGATCTAAGCGTTATTCTGATTGGCAAACAGACCCGATGGGTATGACCAGTTCGTGGCTCACCATGACCCGCGTTCAGGGCAGATACTGCCCATTCGCGCGATCAAAGGTGTTTCACCCCAAAAAATGATGGTCGTTGGCTCAAACCCGAATGCGGGTTTGCGGCAACAGGTTCTGTCGGGCCTGCGCTGAATGCGCGCCTCGTGGAACGCGCCCCAAAGGACGAGGGGGCAAGTTTGCAATGCTTCGCCACATCCGCCACTGCGCCGACCAGACGATTGCGGCACGGTGTTCCAGGTCGTTGTGCAATGGATAAGAAAGTCAGGCTCTGGCCCTAGGCTGCCAGTGCCTCGCCGCAGGGGCCTGCAAGCCGAACCTTCCCTAAATCATTTCGGGCAACCGTCTTGATCGTGGCCCCATGGTTTCAATCGGCCTGAAAACGCGCCGACGAAATCTGTGCCCGGAGTGGGGCCGTGGATCTCGCTTTACTTCCGGCTTGTACTATCCGGCTGGCCCATTTCGGCGTCCGGTTCCCAGCACCTTCACTTCCAGCCAGTGGAACATCAGGGCAATAATACCGGCAACGAGAATGTAGAATACGGCCAACAGGATGAGCGGTTCGTAGATGATGAACGTGTCGGACCGCACCCGGGATGACACGGCATAGATATCCACCACCGTAATCGTGGCAACCAAGGGCGTAGCCTTTAACTGGAGGATGGTTTCACCACCCAGGGTCGGCAGAACGTTGCGGATTGCCTGCGGCAACCAGATGCGGCGGAACATCGTCAGCCTGGGCATGCCGAACGATTTGGCGGCCTCCAGCTGACCTTTTGCGACGCCTTTGAAGGCTCCGCGCATGACCTCACCTTCATAGCCGGCATAAGAAAGCGTCAAAGCCAGCACCGCATAAGGCCAGGCCTGACGCAGATACGGCCAAAGCTCGGATGATCGTATCCAGGGGAATTGAGGGAACAATGAGCCGAGGCCATAATACAGCAACCAAAGCTGCAAAAGCAGGGGTGTGCCCCGAATGATGGTGCAAAACGCCTTGGCGGGAGCCGCAAGGTACCAGGGCCCAACGGCCTGGGCCAACCCGAGTGGTACGGCCAGCAGAAATCCGAGAACGACGGTGACAACAAGCAGCCAGAGCGTGGTCCAGATTCCGTGCAACGCAAGCGGTGCGTATTTTGGCAACCAGTCCCATCGCAAAGACATGGCACACCAGATCACGATCCCGGCAAAGATCAGCATCATCACGATACGATGGGGTTGCATCAAGGACCTGAGATCGATCATCTGCCACCTCCTTTCAGAGAAGGTTGACCGCGACGCGCCCATTTTTCGATCCGCGCGAAGATGGCGCCCGAAAACAGGGTGACCATGAGATAGAGAAAACCCGCCGCCAGAAAGAAGGTGAAATAGGCGCGTGTGCTGCTGGCGGCCTGCCGGGTTTCCAGTGTCAGTTCGTTGAATCCCACGACCGCGAGCAGGGCGGTGTCCTTGGTGGCGATCAGCCACAAGTTGGCCAGACCGGGTACGGCAAAGCTCATCATGGCAGGGATCGTCACGCGGCGCATGGTCATGAAGGCGGGCATCCCGTAGGATTTGGCGGCCTCGATCTGTCCGGGTGGAACCGCCTGTATGGCTCCGCGTAGAATCTCGGTTGCATATGCGCCCTGAACGACGCCCAGAACCCAGATGCCCGCAGCGACGCCATTGACCTCTACCCGTCCTCCGCCCATTGCAGCAGAGATTTTGTTGATGATGTCAGATCCCACGTAATACAGGATCAGGATCAGGACCAGTTCCGGCACGGCCCGGATCACGGTCGTGTAGATGGCAAGAAGATCGCGCGTGACCTTCCCGCCGTAAAGCTTGCCATAGGCTCCGAACAATCCGATCACGAGGCCGAGCGCATATGCACCAAAAGCGATCTGCAATGAGTGGGACAATCCGCGCAGCAGATTGCCCCCCCAACCCGGTGGCGACAGCGACAGAAGCTCTGCGCTCTGCGCCAATCCAAGCGATTCCAACAGTCCGGTCACGGCAGCCGCTTAGTAGATGCTGGCCGAGAAATAGTTCGAAGTGATCTTCTCGTGCGTTCCATCGGCAAGAATTGCCGCGATGCCTTTGTTCAGCGCTGCAAGCAGGTCATCGTCGCCCTTGCGAACACCGGCACCAACGCCCCGGCCCAGGATGGCCGGATCATCTGCGACGGCGCCTTTGATTTCACAGCATGCCCCGGCATCCGAATTCACGAAGTCCGCCATGGCGATACTGTCGGCCTGAGTGGCGTCAATACGACCTGCGAACAGGTCCTGGTTGGCCTCATCCTGAGTTTGATAAACCTTCAGTTCGGAATCCTTGAAATATTCCTGCGCATAAGCCTGGTGGATGGTCGACGCCTGAACGCCGACAACCTTACCGGCCAGCGACTCGGGGGTCGCTTCGATATCCATCGATTTGTCCGCGACGATGACGGCAGGTGTGTTGTAGTAAGGATCGCTGAAATCAATGGTTTTCAGCCGCTCCTCGGTGATCGACATAGACGCCATTATGGCGTCGATCTGCTGTCCGGTCAGCGACGGGATGATACCATCCCAGGCGACCGGCGTGATGACACAGTCAAGTTCCGCAGCGGCGCAGACCGCATTGATGACATCGATTTCCCAGCCGACCCAATTACCTGAACTGTCCAGCGACGCGAATGGCGGGTAAGGTTCGGCTGCGATGCCGATCTTGACCTCTTCTGCACTGGCGATACCAGCCGAAAGGACAGCGGCGGCAAGGCCGGACACGAGCAGTTTCTTGACGTTCATTTTGATACTCCCTTTTGGTTCATTTTGTTTTGTTTTTTAGGTTCAGGCGACCGAGCTGAGGAACTGCTTCAGGCGCTCTGATTTTGGGTTTCCGAAGACCTCGGCAGGTGGGCCCTGCTCTTCGATGCGGCCCTCGAAGAGATAGACAACGTGGTCTGCGACTTCGCGTGCGAATTTCATTTCATGGGTGACAAGCAGCATTGTGCGCCCTTCGGCGGCAAGATCGCGGATCACGGTCAGAACTTCGCCAACAAGCTCGGGATCAAGCGCTGATGTGGGTTCATCGAAAAGCATCACCGAAGGATCGACTGCAAGCGCCCGGGCAATGGCGGCGCGCTGTTGCTGACCACCCGAAAGATAGGCTGGATAGGTGTCAGCCTTGTCGCCAAGGCCCACCCGTGTCAGCAATTCATGCGCCCGTGCGATCGCCTGGGCCTTCGGCACCTTGAGCACATGCACCGGCACTTCGATCACGTTCTCCAGAAGCGTGCGGTGTGTCCACAGATTGAACTGCTGGAAAACCATGGCCAGACGCGTGCGGATACGTTCGATCTGGCGGCGGTTGGAAGGGCTGCCATCGGTGTGCATTTCAACCAGTTCACCGCCGATGGTTATCTTTCCGGAACTCGGCGTTTCCAGAAAATTGATGCAGCGCAGCATGGTGGATTTTCCAGAGCCTGACCCCCCGATAATGGCAACAACATCCCCCTTGTTTGCGGTCAGGGATACGCCTTTCAAAACCTCCAGCGTGCCAAAGGATTTGTGCAGATCTTCAACCTTGATCGCTTCGTCGGGCGTGGTTGTTTCGGGTGCGGGTGCAACTGCTTTGGCTGTGTCCATATCCAAGAATCTTCTGATTTCAGCTTGCAGTAAGCCCCGAATCTCGCAATTATGCAAGTGTATAATAACTCCATGCCATGGATGACACTGACGTGCAGGACGACAGCCGCAAATTCAAACGTGAGTCTGCCGAGTTTCGCCGCGAGGCGCTGATTCTGGCGACTTTGGACCTGATCGCCGAGATGGGCGTTCGGGGTGCCACGGTGCGCGAGATCGCAGCCCGCGCGAATGTGACCCAAGGTTTGATCCGGCACTATTTCTCATCCAAGGACGAACTGGTTCAGGCGGCGTATGAGCACCACATGAATACGCTGACGGACCAGACCGCGGCGTCATCAGGAACCGGAAGCGCGGTTTCTAAGTTGACCAACTTCGTCGACGCGTCACTACGACCGCCGATCGTCGATCCAAGTGCCGTGGCGTTGTGGGCGGGTTTCCTGAACAAAGTGCAGCATGACCCGAAAATGCAGCGCATTCACCAGCGAACCTATGACTATTTCCGGGATCACCTCGAGAAGCTGATCGTCGCGGCATTGCAGGAAACCGGGCGTTCGGTTGATGCGTCAGAGGCAATGCAACTGGCCATCGCATGCAACGCGGTGATCGACGGCCTGTGGCTCGAAGGAGGCGCGCTTCCGGATGCGTTTTGCGAAGGCCAGCTGGCGCGGATCGGTTTGGATTCCGTCAGCGCCATCGTCGGGTTTCCATTGACCAAAGAGGTGGAGCAGTCATGAAGACCACATCGGTGACAGAACGGTTGGCGGGCTTGGGTGGCGCCAAATGGGGCGTACATCTGAAAGCCCGCGACCTGATCAAGGCCGGGGCGGACATCGTCGAAATGACGATAGGAGAACCGGACGTGCCGGTGCCGGACGCGCTGGTCGAAGCCACCGTTGCATCATTGCGGGCGCAGCGGACAGGGTACTCCAACGGGCGCGGTGAAGCAGGGCTGCTTGACGCACTGGCTGCGCGCTATTCTGCCTCTCGCGGGCGGGCTTTCGAGCCCGGGAATTTCCTGTGCTTTCCCGGCACGCAAACCGCCCTGTTCGCAGCCATGGCCGGGGTCGCCGAGGCGGGCGACGAAGTTCTGGTCGGCGATCCGATGTACGCGACCTATGAAGGTGTTGTTTGTGCATCCGGGGCCGAGATGGTACCTGTACCGCTGCGGCCCGAGAAAGGGTTTCGCATGCAGGCAGCAGATATCGCGGCCCGCATCACTCCGCGCAGCCGCGCCATTCTTCTGACAACGCCGCATAACCCGACGGGCGCGATTCTGACCGCCGCGGACATTGCCGAGATCGGGCAGCTGGCGATTGCGCGTGATTTGTGGATCATCTCGGACGAGGTCTATGAAGAACTGATCTTTGACGGTGCCCGATTTGTTTCACCATTGGCAGATCCGGAACTGGCGGATCGTGTCATTGGCGTATCATCCATCTCGAAGTCTCATGCCGCTCCGGGATTCCGCAGTGGCTGGTGCGTCGGGCCCGCCGCGTTCTGCGAAGCGCTGCTGCCCTATTCCGAGACCATGCTTTTTGGCAATCAACCGTTCATCGCGGACATGACCGAAAAGGCGATCCGTGACGGATCCGAGGTTGCCCCCGGTATGGCCGCCCGATTCTCTGGTCGCGCGACCCTGTTGGCCGATCGTCTTGAAGCCGAAACGGATCTGAAAGTTCACCGGCCCGAGGCGGGAATGTTCGCACTCATCAATGTCTCTGCCACCGGGCTGGATGGCGAAGCCTATGCCTGGGATCTGCTTCAGGCCGGGGTGGCCGTCATGCCGGGATCTGCCTTTGGTGACAGCCTGAAGGACTGGGTGCGGGTTGCTTTGACGATCAATGACACGGATTTTGGTACCGCAGTTTCCCGTATCATCGAACACGCCAACAGCAAATCACGCGAGGTCGCATGAGCGGTATGACAATTGGCGAAGCTCTGGTTGCCGGGCTGCGCCAGCGGGATGTGACCTGCGTCTTCGGAATTCCGGGCGTTCACACGGTGGAACTGTATCGAGGGCTTGCCGCTTCGGGCATACGACATGTGACGCCCAGACACGAACAGGGGGCGGGTTTCATGGCCGATGGCTATGCCCGTGTGTCGGGTAAACCGGGTGTTGCCTTTGTGATCACCGGCCCCGGATTGACCAATACGCTGACGCCGATGGCGCAGGCGCGGGCCGATTCAATACCGATGCTGGTGGTGTCCGGCGTCAACAAAACCGGATCGCTTGGCAAGGGCTTGGGGCATCTGCACGAATTGCCAGACCAAATCGGGCTGGCGAAAACGGTTGCGTTGGTATCCGAACAGGTCACCGGCCCCAGTGCTCTGGCCCCGGTTTTGGACCGCGTTTTTCACGGCCTCAGCAATGGTCGCCGCGGGCCGGCGCATATCGAGGTTCCGTTGGATGTCGCAGCGGCGGAATATCAGGAAACAGCAGTCGAGACGCCTGACCCTGATCCTCCGGTCAGCCCGGCATTGATCAGGCAGGCTTCAGGGCAACTGGCTGAGGCAAAGAAAGTCGTCATTTTGGCGGGCGGCGGCGCGAAACGTGCCGAGGCGGGATTGCAGGCACTGGCCGAAGCTCTGGATGCTCCGGTTGTGCAAACCGTCAACGCGCGCGGCCTGATGCACGGACATGCTCTGACCGTACCGGCCAGCCCCAGCCTGAACGCGGTGCGCGCATTGTTGGAAAGCGCCGATTGCGTTCTGGCCTTGGGAACCGAGCTGGGGCCAACCGATTATGACATGTATGCCACCGGTCAGTTTGCGAAACTGCCAAACCTGATACGGGTTGATCGGTGCAGCGATCAGCTTTCACGGCATGAGGCAGCGATTGCCATTCAAGGTGACGTCGGCTTGGTTTTGCCAGCGCTGTGTAAGGTCCTGCCGCAGAGGGCACGGCAAAGCGACGGTGCGGACCGTGCCAAAAAAACGCGCGATGCAGCCTGGCAGGAGATTGGTCCGGAATATCGCCAACAGGTGGAGATACTGAATGCGATGCGCTCGGCGTCTCCGAATGCTCTGATGGTCGGGGATTCCACCCAGCCCATTTATGCCGGCAATCTTTACTATGATCACGACCGGGCTGGCGGCTGGTTCAATGCGGCAACGGGGTATGGTGCGCTTGGCTATGGCATACCCGCCGCCATCGGCGCGTCGATTGCCGATCCAACGGCGCGGGTAATATGCATCGTCGGCGATGGCGGGGCGCAGTTTTCAATGCCGGAAGCAATGGCCGCAGTAGACGAAAACCTGCCGGTCACGTTCGTGATCTGGAACAATCACGGGTACCGGGAAATCGCCACATCGATGCAGGATGCAGGCGTGACGGTCATTGGATGTGACCCCACACCCCCCGATTTTGCAGCAACGGCCAGATCCTTTGGCATTCCACACACCAGGGTTCCCGATATGCCGCAGGCCATTGCGCAAGCGTTAGGCGAAACTGCCGCCCTGGGCGGGCCCGCGATGATCGAAGTCACCGCCCGAAAATTCGAACCTCAGAGAGATTGAAGCATGTCAGACCCAACTTTTGAGTTTTCCCGCGCCATCACTCGCCGCCCGGCACCGACCATCGCTGACGGATTGCGCGCAGAAGATATCGGAAACCCGGATTTCGATGGGATGACGGCCGCGCATGGGGCATACGTGGCAGCGCTGAAAAGCACCGGGGCCGAGGTGATCGAGCTTGATCCCCTGGATGCGTTCCCTGACGCGCAGTTTGTGGAAGATACGGCCCTGTGCCTGCCGCAGGGTGCTGTGCTGATGCGGCCGGGCGCGCCTTCGCGAATGGGGGAAGTGGCCGAGATCGCCCCGGCACTGGGGGCCTGCTATGAAACGGTCACACAGATCAATGGTCCCGGCCACATCGAGGGTGGAGACATCCTTGTAACCGGCCGCGAAATTCTTGTGGGCCGGTCAGACCGCACTGACGCGGAAGGTGTTGAGGAACTGGCAAAAATCACCTCGGAATGGGGTCACAAACTGCGGGAAGTGTTCACGCCCGAGGGCGTTTTGCACTTCAAAACGGATTGTTCTCTGATGGATGCCGAGACAATTCTTGCGACCCGGCGATTGGACGCTTCGGGCTGCTTTGAAGGCTACCGGGTGCTGCATGTTGCTGACGGAGAGGAGGCGGCGGCAAACGCGATCCGGTTCAACAATCTGGTGCTGATGGCCGCTGGTTTCCCACGCACCGCAGAGATGCTGGACCGCGAAGGCTATGAGGTCGTTGAAATTGACAATACCGATTGTGCAAAGCTTGATGGTGGCATGTCCTGTCTTTCATTAAGGTTTTGAGGGGCAGCTGCAGGGTTCAGACCCCAGTGAATTCGGCAGGTCGCGTGTTGATGGTTCGAAAGACAGGCGGTGAACAAGCTTGATTTCTTACGGTTGACCGGCGCGCAGGTGGCACTGTTTGAACCCTGTTTGCCAAAGCCCAATGGCTAGGCCCCGCGGCAAGGGTCGGCGGGCCCTGAGTGGGATTGTCTTTCTTGTTCGCATCGGATCGTGCACCGCTGTTGCCATTGCTGCACACTGCGCGCGCACCGGTGTCTGGCCCGCTCTAATGGCCCGAATTCGGAAGCGTCAGAACACTCGTGAGTGTTGCCGTTGTTGCCAGCACCACCAACACCATCAATGCCTCAACCTCGATAGAGCGGGCGAGGCGTTGCGCTGCCTTGACCTCTCCACCTTGCATGGCCGGAACAAATCGGAGCTTGTTTGCAGCGGCAAGAAACAACAGCAGCGCCACAAAAAACACTTTGAGCAACAACGCCTGCCCGTAGCTTGTGAACAGAAGCCCTTGGAGATTGCCGACAAGCAACCAGGCCATCCAAAGACCCGCCACGATCAACGCCGGCACAAGCCAAGTGGCAGCTTGCCCAAAGACATGACCGAGTTCAGCAGCATCCTTCAGGTGTTCAGGAGCAAGGGCCATATTCCGCAGCGGGCTGAAGATGCCCACCCAGAAAGCTACACACAACAGGTGCAGCAGGAGCAGGAGCTGGATACCAAAGCTCTCCAGTTCCGGCACGTGCCCGATCTGCGCAAACGACCATAAAGCGATCGTGCCACCCAACAGCGCGATCCACTGACCAAAGCGAGGAACGGAAAGCCCCACAAGGATCAACGCTACGCCTGCAAGGCGGTAAACAAGTGTGTCGCCCACGGATGTCTGCCACAGTAGGCCAAGCATCTTCGGATCGACCATGCCGTCAACCCCGCCTGTCAAGGCGGCTCCACGAAGCAAGAAGCCAACTGCTGTCGCGACAAGAGCAAGCCATGCCAAGGCCCTGGCCTGGCGCGTCATCGCAAGGTTCACCGGCGCGACAAGGCCGGAATAGAGGCATCCAACAATCACAAGCCCGGCAGAGCCCGCAAAGCCGATGTAGAGCACCAGCTTTGCGAGGATCGCAGCAATCGCCCAGATGTCTGGCATGCTCATTCCACGGTAAAGGAAAACTCGCCCTGCATCGCATGGCCGTCTTCACCCAAACCCCGCCATTCGATGACATAGGTGCCCGTTCCATTGCTCGGCAGTGGGATCGTGAATGCCTGACCAAAACTTGTCTGGTCGCCCAAATCCAAGCTTACCGCCGAGTGTTCTTCATGGGCCATCTCTATCCGTGTCAGCCGGATGTTTTTTGAGAAGTTGAGACCAATTTCAGCGGGCGCAGTGGTTATCGTGGCGCCGTTGGCAGGGGTTGTTTCTTCAATTTTGGAATGCGCCAGTGCGCCGTTGGCAAGCGCAACCATAAGCGCGAATGTCATGATCTTCTTCATTGGGTTACCCTCAGTTTATTCCGTTGGCGCGCTGGATTTCGCGAATGTAGGCGATCACCATGGCAACGTCACCTCGTGTCAGGCCCTCCACGGGGGGCATGTCGCCAAACTGCCAATGGTGGCTTCTTACACCTTGTGAAACCGCCCTGTGAAAGGCTTCATCAGCGTGGTGACTGGGTTCGTAAATTTTGTGGATCAGAGGCGGCCCCGCACCCTCTACGCCGACCGCATTGGCGCCGTGGCATGACGCGCACGAGACCTCAAAAACACGCTGGCCGATTGCGGCATTGCCTTCGATGGCCGGCATCTGAATTGCGACCATGGCGTCGCCTTTGCGTGTTTCATGCGGTGTGGTCTCTTCAATTGCGCCGGGGCGAAGAGTTACGAAGGCGGCGACGGCAGCGACAGCGCATGCGCCGATTAGCAAGTGACTTTTTTTCATGGATTGGTCCTGACATTTTGGAAGCTGGCAACGCTGCGGCACATCGCGAACAGCCGCACGTGCTGGTCGCTTACATCCGCAGGGATTCGTGCTGCTTCAAAGGTCAGGGGGCCTGTAAAGGACGTCTGGTTCACTCAGCTTGACTTGGGTTCCAACATGGAACTCCGGGTCAGTATCACGCCGACCCTTGGCAACTTCACTGACTTGGAACGGCAATGCAACGGCTTGGCAGATAAAGGGATCGCACTTTTCGGTTTCGGAACTCTCCGGGTCATGATGATGACCTGAAGCCGAGACATCACCGCTCGTTGCCAATGCAGAGTGTTCGGAAGGTTGCATATGGTGCTCACATTGAAGGCCCACACAACCATTCGACAGCGCGTGCGCAACACCGCCAAGGCCGGTCAGGATGACCATAACGCCAACCAATAGAACAAGAGAGTATCGCCGGATGACCATGGTGCCGGACGTTACTGCACGCAAGCGCACGATACAACGCCACACAATTCATCGCCCCGAAACAGGGTCGCTCAATTGTGGTCTGCGATGCAAAAAAAGCAAACCGTGACTGCGATGCGGTTTTGTGCGCTGCATTCTCACCATAGTCTTCATGGCCCAATTCGCAGTATCGGATGGTATCAATCATGCGCTCCCTCTGAGACTCACTGAAAGGGCTGAGTTTATTCCGCGCGCCTTTGTCCTTGCCAAAGCACTCTTGAGACCCCGGGCATCATTGTGCATAGTTCATGCCCGACTGTTATTTGTGCTTTTTTGTTGCGTCCCCGCACGCTGCAATACGCCGTGCCAGAGTACGAGCCTCTTTAGGGCATCTTGTACGCAAAGACACCCGAAGGGTCCTACGTGTGGTGTTTGGTCTAGTGTGGGGTTTTGGTTTTGTGTCGGGCAGGGGCCAACGGAAGTAATAGATCCCATGTCTGGACAGCGAGAGATACGCATACAGCTTCATTTTGTGTCACACCTGTGTGTCACACCGCTCTAATGCTTGCTATCTAGTTGTATTGTTAGGTTTTGGTGGAGCCTAGGGGAGTCGAACCCCTGACCTCTTGCATGCCATGCAAGCGCTCTCCCAACTGAGCTAAGGCCCCATCTAGGTACCGCTGATGCGGTGGACGGACGTTTAGGAGACAGTGACGACGAGTGCAAGTCCAAAAATGGAATCGAACGCGAATTTCCGCACTAAGCTGTCCGTGGAACGAAAAAGGCGACCCTGTGGTCGCCTTTGACATGATCAGTTTTCGTCTTCCGAAGACATGTCGGTGATATCATCCAGCGAAACGTCATCACTGGTGTCATCATCGTCATCCAGCAGATCATCATCCAGTTCGACGTCGACAGAGTCGTCGTCATCCAGTACCAGCTCCCCATCCGACGCGTTTTCACGCGCTTTGACCGAGGCGGCATCTTCTGCATCCGCCGCGATCATGCGGCTTTTGGATGTTTCAAGCTCCACGATCTCGCCAGTGTAGGGGCTGATGATCGGGTCCTTGTTCAGGTCGTAGAATCGCTTACCGGTGGTCGGGCAAACGCGCTTTACGCCCCATTCTTCCTTGGGCATGTCAAATCCCCTTGATATCAGGTGAGTCGTCTAAATGATTCAGCTCACCTGCCACAGGCAGAGGGCACTGTCAAAGTCTTTGCGCAAGAGAGGTCGCGATATGGGAGAGCACGCATTGCCAGGGACACCGCCGGTGCCGCTGAGGCTGCGCAAATCCGCCCGGGCGCGGCGCATAAGTTTGCGAATTTCTCAGCTGGACGGCCGGGTTACGCTGACCTATCCGGTCGGTGTGCCTGAATCCGAGGCGCTGAGTTTCGCACGTACCAAGGAAGAGTGGATTCGCCAGCATTTGCAGGACAGGCCGGAAACGGCCGTGGTGCAGTTCGGACAGAAGATACCGATTGAAGGCGTTGTCCGGCGAATCGTGCCCGCCAAGGGTCGGCGTGTTCAGTTGATGGCGGACGAGGTCGCAGTGCCCGAAGGGGCCGAGGCGCGCAGATTGGCCCGGTTTCTGAAGGAATTGGCGCGGGACCGATTGATTGGCGCGTGTGATGATTACGCGGCAATGCTGGGGCGGTCGTACAGCACGCTCAGCCTGCGCGACACGCGGTCACGCTGGGGATCATGCAGTTCGCAGGGTGGATTGATGTTCTCGTGGCGGCTCATTCTCGCGCCGTCCGAGGTGCTGCACTATGTGGCCGCGCATGAAGTGGCGCATCTTGTCGAGATGAACCACTCGCCCGCGTTCTGGGAGCAGGTGGAACGCATTTTCGGCCCCTGTCAGCAACCCCGCCGCTGGTTGCGAGACAATGGTGCAGAGTTGCATCGTTACAGGTTTGACGCAAAGCCGAGTTGACCTTGCGCTGTTTTGTGATCACATAAGCGGATGTTGAGCACACGCCCGTCTGACACCCAAACTGCCACTCATGACCGGGTGTACCGGGCCCTGAGGTCTCGAATCATGCATGGTGAGATGGCGCCGGGTCAGGCGCTGACCTTGCGTGGCATCGGCAAGGAATTCGGCGTCTCGATGACCCCGGCGCGAGAGGCCGTGCGCCGTCTGGCCGCCGAGGGGGCATTGTTCCTGTCCAATTCCGGCCGGGTCTCGACACCTGAATTGACCAACGACCGGATAGAAGAATTGGCGGCGTTGCGCGCGTTGCTGGAAGTCGAGCTGGCCAGCCGGGCTTTGCCCCGGGCGCATATTGCGCTTATCGACCGGTTGCAGACCATCAACATGACCGTTGCCGAGATGGTGACCAAGCGGGACGCGGTTGGGTACATCCGTTCAAATCTGGAATTTCACCGCACCCTTTACCTGCGGGCTCAGGCGCCCGCGATGCTGGCCATTGCCGAAACGGTCTGGCTGCAACTCGGGCCGACGATGAGGGCGCTTTACGGGCGTCTGAGGCGCACTGAGCCACCGCATTATCACAAGCTGATCATTGCTGCCCTCAAGGCCGGGGACGAACCGGGCTTGCGCCTGGCGGTTCGTTCGGACGTGACGCAGGGATTGCGCTTGCTGGTGAGCTGAGCGGCATCCCGCCGACATTCCCGCGCCTACTGCGCAAGGTTTTACCGTTCTGGCCTGTCCAGCCCGACTGGGTTACTCTTGAGGCAAATCACAAACAAGAGCAGACCACAGCCATGATCACTCGACGGACTTTTTCCATTTGCCTTGGATCAACATTGTTGGCCGCCTGTTCGGGTGGCGGTGCACCATCCAGCGCGCCTGCATCGCGTATGCGAGCTGTTCCCAACGCGGGTTGGGACGCCTGGGTTGCCGGGTTCAAGGGCAGGGCGGCATCGCAGGGAATTTCACAATCCACGATTGACCGCGCCTTTCAGGGTGCAGGGTATCTGCCCGATGTGATCGAGCGCGACCGCAATCAGGTAGAGTTCAAGCGTTCGCTCGAAGACTACCTGGCCATTGCCGCCTCGGACGAGCGGATCAGCACCGGCCAGAAGATGCTGCGGCAATACAACGGGACGCTGTCGCAGATAGAGGCGCAGTACGGGGTGGACAAGGAAATCGTCGTTGCAGTGTGGGGGCTGGAAAGCCGCTATGGCGCGCGTCGCGGCGATGTGCCCGTTGTATCAGCTCTGTCGACGCTGGCCTATGACGGGCGGCGTGGTCAGTTCTTTGAAAGCCAGTTGATCGCGGCGCTCAAGATTCTTCAGAATGGTGACACCACGCCTGACAAGATGACCGGCAGCTGGGCCGGTGCGATGGGGCACACGCAATTCATTCCAACCTCCTACCTTGCCTATGCCGTGGATTTCACCGGCGACGGGCGGCGCGATATCTGGTCGGACGATCCGACGGATTCGCTGGCTTCGACCGCTGCTTACCTGTCACGCGCAGGCTGGGTGCGGGGGCAGCCCTGGGGGGGCGAGGTAGGAACCGTTTCCGGTACACCGGTCGCCGTGCTGCAACCACAGAAACCCGGGCCGCGCATTGCCGTCTTCCGCAATTTTCAGGTCATCAAGCGCTATAACAATTCGGACAGTTACGCGATCGGGGTCGGTCATCTGGCGGACAGAATCGCCGGTGGCGCGCCGTTTCAGACCTCGTTCGGGCCAGATGCAAACGGTCTGACATTGGACGACCGCAAGGAATTGCAACGGCGGCTGACATCCCAAGGGTATGATACGAAAGGCGCGGATGGGGTGATCGGCAAAAACACGACGTCTGCCATCAGCGCGTATCAAAGCGCCAATGGCCTGGCGGTCACCGGAGAACCTTCGGTTGCGTTGTTGCGCAGGTTGGGCGGCTGACGGTTACGCCGCCAACCCTTTCGAGCCGATGTCGAGGAATTTTTGACGGCGGTCCTGTATCAGGGTCGCCGCGTCTTTGCCGTCCAGTTCCGCCAGCATATCGGTAAGAGCCGCGCGAACAGCCTCGACAGCGGCCGGACGATCGCGATGCGCGCCGCCCTTGGGTTCAAGGATGATCCGGTCGCAAACGCCAAGCTTGTGAAGATCCTGAGCGGTCAGACGCAGCGCCTCGGCCGCTTCACGCATCTTTTCTGCATCTTTCCAAAGGATCGATGCGCAACCTTCCGGCGAGATCACCGAATAGACCGAGTGTTCCAGCATTGCCACGCGGTTGGCGGTGGCAAAGGCCACGGCCCCGCCCGAGCCGCCTTCGCCGATGATGACCGACACCAGGGGCACGCCGATCTTCAGACACATTTGGGTCGAGCGGGCAATCGCTTCGGATTGACCGCGTTCCTCGGCGCCTTTGCCGGGATAGGCGCCGGCGGTATCGATCAGAGTGATCACCGGTAGGCCAAACCGACCGGCCATCTCCATCAGGCGGACTGCCTTGCGATAGCCTTCGGGGCGGGCCATGCCGAAATTGCGTTCGATCCGCGATTTGGTGTCGCTGCCTTTTTCATGGCCGATCACCATGACGGGTTGATCGTTGAAACGTGCAAGCCCGCCGATCACGGCCAGATCATCGGCAAAATTGCGATCTCCGGCCAAAGGGGTGAATTCGGTGAACAGGGCATCGACGTAATCGCTGCAATGCGGGCGTTCCGGGTGGCGGGCGACCTGGCATTTCCGCCATGGGGTCAGGTCGGCGTAAAGCTCATCCAGAAGCTTGGCGGCTTTGGCGTCCAACGCGGCGGCTTCTTCGGTTACGTCCATCTCTTCGTTGGTTCGGGCCAACGCACGCAGCTCTTCAGCCTTGCCTTCAATTTCAGCCAGCGGTTTTTCGAAATCCAGATACTGGGTCATGACGCCTCTCAACGCGAAAGTTCCCTGCTATATGGCCTGACGGTGCTCCGGATGCAACTCGGCAAGATCCGAGTGGTGAAGATGTTCGATTTCAGATGGGCGAATGGAAAAACGGATACTGATGGCCGCCGCCAAGAAAGACCCCGCGCTGCGCGTTCTGACCTGCACCCACGACAATCTAACGCGGCGTCTGACCCTGTACCCACCCGAAACCGCGCCCGAGAATGTGTTGGCCGAAACCTGTCTGGGTCAACTGGGCCAGAGAACGGGATAGAGCGAGGCCACAAGCAGCACCGCCATTGTCCAGTTGAACGCACCCAGCCTGCGCGGGTTCGTTAGCACCCGCGACATCTGCTGCCCGAGAAAGGTCCATGTGCTCACCGATGGCAGATTGACCGCCCCGAAAACCAACGCCACAAGCGCAATCGCATGCAGGGTCTGACTGGGCGTGTAAGCGGTTGTGGCGGTCAGGGCCATGGCCCAGGCTTTGGGATTCACCCACTGAAAGGCAGCGGCTTGCAGAAACGTCATGGGTGTCCCCGCTGCCAAATCGCCTGTGGCTGGCGCGGCATGCGCGATCTTCCATGCCAGATAGAGCAGATAGATCACCGACACGACCTTCAGCACTGAATAGCTGACCGGGTACCGGTCAAAGACCTGAACCAGCCCTGCACCGACCAGCAGCACCATGAGCGTGAAGCCAAGGCCAATGCCCAGCATATGCGGGATCGAACGCCGAAAGCCGAAATTCGCACCCGATGCCATCAGCATCAGATTGTTCGGCCCGGGCGTAATGGATGTCACGAAGGCAAAGGCGATGAGGGCCAGAAGGATGTCGTAAGTCATGCTGCGAAGTATCGTCTGACCGGCAGCAAATGAAATTGCTTTTTCGTGCGCGTTTCCGCTATTTCTGCAACTTATGATGAAGAATGATCAGATAAATCGCCAGATATTGCAGGAACTGACCCGCGATGGGCGCATCAGCAATCTGGAATTGGCCGAACGGGTCGGGCTGTCTCCGTCCGCCTGCCTGCGTCGCGTTCAAGAGTTGGAAAAGGCCGGCGTGATCACCGGTTATCGTGCGGTTCTGAACTCGGCCGCGATGGGTGTCGGCTTTGTCGCCTATATCGGGGTCGGTCTTGGTGAACACACGAAAGCGGCGCAGGAGGGGTTTGAGCGTGCCCTGCAACAAGCCCCCGAAGTGGTCGAATGCCACAACATCACCGGTACGATCGAATACCTGCTGCGCGTCGAATGCGCTGATCTGCCGTCCTACAAGACCTTCCATACCGAGGTGCTGGGAACGCTGCCTCATGTCACGTCGATCACATCCTATGTGGTCATGGGGTCACCCAAGGATCTGCGTGCGTAGCCACTGGAAATGTGAAGCCACACTCTCTTGCAGCGCAAATTTTCAGGCCCTAGTGTCTTTGTAATGACGCTGCCAGCGGATACGCCCAGCTAAAACGGCACGCAAACAGGGAGATTACGATGAAACTCGTTCGAACAGTGGCGACCGCAGTTGCCATGTCGGTCATTGCCGGGGCCGCTTTGTCTGCCCCGCTGAAACTGCAACCTGCCAATCCACAGCCGTCTCCGAAGGCGGGTTTGAATGTCAAATACTTAGGTACAGGCAATCAACACAAGAAGATCCGGGATCTGAGCCAGGCAAAAAGCATGCTGTCTAAGGCGAAGCCCGGAAAGCCGTTGCGCGGGTTGGATTACCGGGACACCAGCAAGGGTGAGGATGTCTTGACCTTCGACCAGGCCTACAACGTTGCCGCCGAGGTCACAGGGTATATGCGGTTTGACTCGCCGGGCGTTTACGAGCTGGAAACGTGGTCGAATGACGGGATAGAGGCTTGGGTTGGCGGTCAGCAGATTGGCCGGGTAAATGGCATTCAGGGCTGTGAAGCCAATCAACGCACCGAAGTGGAAGTGCCCAAGGCGGGCTGGTATCCATTGAAGATCGTCTATTTCCAGAAACTGGGAACCTCTTGCCTGATGATGAAGTCAGGAAAGAAGGGGGAACGCTTCACATGGACGCCCAATGACGTTTTTGGCCGTTGAAGAATTCATGAAAGGGCGCTCGATCGAGCGCCCTTTTTTTGGGGGCTTAGCTGCCCGCCGCAATCAGTTCGGCCTGCGCCACGATGACTTCGGCCTGCTTGATTGAGGCGATGTCGACAAGGCGGCCTTTATAGACGGTTGCGCCCTCACCGTTGGCTTTGGCCTGTTCCATTGCGGCCAGGATTTCGCGGGCCTCGGAAACGGCCTCATCCGACGGGGTAAAGACCTGATTGGCCAGTGCGATCTGCTTGGGGTGGATCGCCCATTTGCCGACCATACCCAGCGTGGCCGAGCGTTTCGCCTGAGCGATGTACCCTTCATCATCGCTGAAATCCCCGAATGGCCCATCCACTGGCAGCACCCCATGGGTGCGGCACGCTGCAACGATGGCGGCTTGGGCCCAGTGCCACGGGTCGGACCAGTGTTTTTCGCCGTCACGCAGCATATAGTAGTTTTCCTGTGTGCCGCCGATGCCTGTAGTCTGCATCCCCATCGAGGCCGCAAAATCTGCAGCCCCAAGGCTCATGGCCTGCAAACGGGGAGAGGAGGCTGCGATCTCTTCCACATGCGCGATACCGGCAGCGGATTCGATAATGACCTCGAAGCTGATAGGTTTTGTCCGGCCCTTGGCGCGTTCAATGGCGGTGACAAGGGCATCCACGGCATAGACATCCGATGCGCAGCCGACTTTGGGAATCATGATCTGGTCCAGACGGTCGCCTGCCTGCTCCAACACGTCGACAACGTCACGATACCAATAGGGGGTATCCAATCCGTTTATGCGAACGGACATGTATTTGCTGCCCCAATCAACAGTGTTCAGGGCTTCGATGACATTGGCGCGGGCGATGTCCTTGTCCGAAGGCGCAACCGAATCCTCGAGGTCAAGGTTGATCACATCCGCAGCAGAAGCTGCCATTTTCGGGAACAGTTTGGTATTCGATCCCGGACCAAACAGTTGGCAGCGATTGGGTCGTGCAGGCGCGGCGGGTTGGATGCGAAAGCTCATCTGGACCTCGTGTGGGTAATGAAATTGCGATTTTCTCGCCCAATGAGGTATTAAATTGCGCAACCTGGCGCAAGGGAGATTGTGCATCTGCGGCAATGCGGTTGCAGAATGCTGCGTGCCAGCAGCTGGGAAGTGGTGATTAAAGTTTAATCACTTTGGAAACTTCGAAGAATTTTGCGCCTTTTGTGTCAATGGTGCAAGAAACTCGCGTGCCCGCCGTGTTGGGCGGATCAAAACGCGAAACGCTCGTTTAAACGCTTCTCTAGCTTGGGCCGGAATCAAAGGAGTGACCGCAATGATCGAGACACCGTACCTGCTGTTTTTGGGCGATGCGCCCGACCAATTGGCGGCCAAAGTGGCTGTGGGCATCAAGGATTGGCGCCCGGAAAACGCCGTCGGCCAATATCGTATGGACGGCTGCAAGGCTGATCTGGGTCTGAAGGATATGACTCTGACCGAGGCCAAAGCGGCCGGCGCCAAAACGCTGGTTATCGGTGTCGCCAACCGTGGCGGCGTCATCAGTCAGGAATGGAAAAAGGTTCTGGTCATGGCGCTTGAGGAAGGGTTTGACCTGGCCTCTGGGCTGCACAACCTGTTGCGCGACGAGCCCGATCTGGTGGCGGTGGCCGAAGCAACGGGGCGAAAGCTGCATGACGTGCGTGTACCCGAGGTCGATTACCCGATCGCCAACGGGATCAAGCGCAGGGGCAAACGTTGTCTGGCCGTCGGCACCGACTGCTCTGTGGGCAAGATGTACACTGCAATGGCGATGGATGCCGAAATGCGCAAGCGTGGTATGAAGTCGACCTTCCGCGCGACCGGCCAGACGGGCATTCTGATCACCGGCGATGGCGTGCCGCTGGACGCCGTTGTTGCGGATTTCATGGCTGGCTCGATCGAATGGCTGACACCGGACAACGATGACGACCACTGGGATCTGATCGAAGGTCAGGGATCGCTGTTCCATGTGTCCTATTCCGGCGTGACTATGGCGCTGATTCACGGCGGCCAGCCCGACGCGCTGATCCTGAGCCATGAACCGACCCGCGCGCACATGCGCGGTCTGCCGACCTATCAGCTGCCGACGCTCGAAACCCTGCGCGACACCGCGCTGGCCCTGGCCAAAGTGGCGAACCCCGATTGTCAGGTCGTCGGCGTTTCGGTCAACACGCAGCACATGTCCGAAGAGGACGCGACGACATATCTGGCCAAGATCGAAGCAGATATGGGGCTGCCGGCGACCGATCCGTTCCGGTTCGGCTCGGGCAAGTTGGTGGACGCGCTGGCCGCGATGTGATCCAACCGGCCCGCCGGTGGCGGGCCGGTTCCGCCTCTGGCGGGAGTATTTGGGAAAAGATGAAGGAGCAGGTGCGTGCAGATAGAGGTCTCTCGCGATGTGTTTCAGTTGGCGCAGGTGTTTACCATTTCGCGCGGGTCACGGACCGAAGCAAAGGTGCTGACGGTGCGAGTGTCGGACGGAAAGCATCAGGGCTGGGGCGAATGCGTTCCTTATGCGCGTTATGACGAAACGCTCGAGTCGGTCGAGGCCGAGATCGCCGGTCTGCCTGCTGAGTTCAGCCGCCGGTCGCTGATGGATCTGCTGCCTGCCGGTGCCGCCCGAAACGCCGTGGATTGTGCTTTGTGGGATCTGGAAAGCAAACGCGCCGGAAAGCGCGCCTGGGATTTGGCGGGCCTGCCGGTGCCCGGACCCGAGATCACGGCCTATACTCTGTCGCTGGATACTCCGGAGGCAATGCAGGCTCAGGCGGCCGAGAACGCGCATCGCCCGCTTCTGAAGATCAAGCTGGGCACGCCAGATGACATGCCCCGGCTTGAGGCCGTGCGCGCCGGTGCGCCGAAAGCCAGGATCATCGTGGATGCGAACGAAGGCTGGTCGGCCGAGGTTTACGCCGACCTCGCCCCGCATCTGGTGCGTTTGGGTGTAGCACTGGTCGAGCAGCCATTGCCGGCCGGTGACGACGACGCTTTGATCGGAATGGATCGCCCGGTGCCCGTTTGCGCCGACGAGTCCTGCCATGATCGCGCCAGCCTGCCCGGGCTGAAGGGGAAATACGATGTCATCAACATCAAACTCGACAAGACCGGTGGCCTGACCGAGGCGCTTGAACTGCGCAAAGCCGCAATCGCGGAAGGGTATGGCATCATGGTCGGCTGCATGGTCGGCAGTTCGCTTGCCATGGCGCCCGCGACACTGTTGGCGCAGGGTGCGATGGTGACGGACCTTGACGGACCGCTTCTGTTGGCCGAAGACCGCGACACCCCGCTGATTTTTGACGACGCCGGAGTTCACCCGCCCGAAGCGGCGCTCTGGGGCTGAGGAGACAAACATGACCCGAACCGTTTATGTGAATGGCGAATACCTGCCCGAGACCGAGGCCAAGGTATCCATCTTTGACCGTGGCTTCCTGTTTGCAGACGCGGTTTACGAAGTGACCAGTGTACTGGATGGCAAGCTGATCGATTTCGAGGGCCACGCGGTGCGCCTGAAGCGGTCTCTGGACGAGCTGGAGATGGCCGAGCCCTGCACCAAGGAAGAGCTGCTGGAAATCCACCGCAAGCTGGTTGATCTGAACGGCTTAGAAGAGGGCCTGGTCTACCTTCAGGTTTCGCGCGGCAGCGACGGTGACCGGGATTTTGTCTTCCCTTCGGCCGATACCAAGCCAAGCCTCGTTCTGTTCACCCAGAACAAGCCCGGGTTGGCTGACAGCCCGGCGGCACGGAAAGGTGCCAAGATCATCTCGATCGAGGACATCCGTTGGGGCCGCCGCGACATCAAAACCGTGCAACTGCTTTACCCTTCGATGGGCAAGATGATGGCCAAGAAAGCGGGCTGCGACGATGCATGGCTGGTCGAGGACGGCTTTGTGACCGAGGGCACCAGCAACAACGCCTATTTCGTCAAGAACGGCAAGATCGTGACCCGCCCGCTGTCCAACGACATCCTGCACGGGATCACTCGCAAGGCCGTGCTGCGCATGGCAGCCGAAGCACAGATGGAAGTTGAAGAGCGGCTGTTTACCATCGACGAAGCCAAAGAGGCTGATGAGGCGTTCACGACCTCGGCCAGTGCTTTCGTGATGCCGGTAGTGGAAATTGACGGAGTCACGTTGGGTGATGGTACACCCGGTCCGATTGCCAAACGCCTTCGTGAAATTTACCTGGATGAAAGCCGAAAGGCCGCGATCTGAAGAACCACCATGTTGGACGGCGTTGCAGCAGGCTGCTGCGGCGCCGTGCCAACATCAGCCGGGTCCCGGTGGCAGTGCAGGGAGTTTCGCTGTAGACCCCGCTGAGCACGAGCAGATCACATGCGACTTTCCACCGGGACACCGGTCTTGTTGTCGGATCAGTTCCTGCGGTGTCACAAGAACATGGTCGAATGCGGGGCTACCCGACCTTGAAAGGGCTCAGGCTTTCCTGAAACTGTTCGATGAATTCCAGCGTTACCAATGACGGTTGCTTCAGAATTGGACGCACCAACGAAAGGGTATGCGTCAAAGACGGCTTGAACGGCCGATAACTCAATCCCCTCGACGTGTATTGGACAGCATCCAGCTCGCTAACGACCGAGACACCGACACCTTCCAGCGCCAATTCACATGCTGCCGTGAACTGCCTGACCTCGATATGCGAGTTCAATTCGACATTGGCATGTTGAAACACTTTCGAAAGCCGCCCGAAAAAATCGCTGTCGCGTCGGGTGTGGATGATTTTGCTGTGCGCGAGATCCGCCGGAGTAATTTCGGAAAGGCCTTCCAACTCGTGCCCGGTGGGGAACACGCACACCGTGCGAACGTCGATGTCCCTGCTTTCTACCGCCGGATGACCGTGAAAGCTGTCAGTGATTCCGAAATCATACTGCTCGCCGATCATCCATTCCAGAATGCGTTCAGGTCTGTCTGGTTCGATCGTCAGGGTGACACCGGGCCGATCCTTCAGGAAACCGGCGACGACTTTGGGCAAATGGCTGGTGGCAAATCCCGGCAGGCAAGCGACACGGATGTGCCCTGCTTTGCGTTGTGTGATATCCTGACTGACATCCGAAATTTGTCTCATCAATTCGAGAACGCGCTCGACGCTGGGCAAGAGATAGCGAACCTCCTGCGTTGGTACTAATCGGCCTTCCCGACGGTCAAAAAGCTGAAACCCGAGCGACTTTTCAAGATCGGACAGCAATCTGCTGACAGCCGGTTGGGTCACGCCCAGATCAGACGCAGCGGCCGTGACAGACCCATTGGTGGTCACGGCCATCAGGGCCTCCAACTGCCGAACTCTCAGAATTTGACTCATTGCTGATCCCGATCTGCTGCGCCATTTCATAACACTATGTTATTTTTTCACCAAGTAGATAGGCCTTGAATTATATTTTTGTGACGTTAACGTCGTGAAATCGTCATGTGTGCCGTTTACGCGTTGCGGTCGGTATTCAACGAAGCATCAACCCTGATGCATGGGAGGAATCATGAAAAAGAATCTGCTTGGCGCTCTTGCCATCACCACGGCCTTGTCCCCCTTGGCGGCAATGGCGCAAACCGAAGTCCAGTTCTGGCATGCCTTCACCGGTCGCCTTGGGGAACTTGTCAAAGGACAGGTTGAAGAATTCAACGCCAGTCAGGATGAGTTCGTCGTGGTCGAAAGCCACAAGGGCAACTACTCGGAAACCCTGAATGCCGGGATTGCTGCATTCCGGGCCGGTGAGCAGCCGCATATCCTGATGGTGTTCGAAGTCGGCACGGCGACAATGATGTCAGCCAAAGGGGCGATCAAGCCGGTCTATGAAGTGATGGCCGAAAGCGGCGCGTCTTTTGATCCCGACGCGTATATTGGCGCCGTCAAAGGCTACTACACAACCACTGACGGAGAGATGCTGTCGCTTCCCTTCAATTCCTCGACGCCGGTCCTGTGGGTCAACCGCGATGCCATGCAAGCGGCGGGCGTTGATCCGGACACGGATCTGTCCACTTGGGAAAAAGTCGGCGAAGTCCTTGAACAGCTGAAGGCGGGTGGCGAGGATTGCCCGCTGGTGACGGCATGGCAAAGCTGGATTCACCTTGAAAACCTGTCAGCCTATCACGACGTTCCCTTTGCCTCACGTGACAACGGATTTGCCGGTCTGGATACCGAGCTGATGCTGAACGGTCCGGTGCAGGTTGCACATCTGACCGCAATGGGTGACTGGGCCAAGGACGGCAAGTTCATCTATACCGGTCGCAGAAACGAAGGCGGTGCGAACTTCCGGTCAGGCGAGTGCGCATTGTTCACCGAAAGTTCGGCCGGATACGCCGGCATCAAGGCCGAGGCCGAGTTCGACTTTGACGTGCGTCCGCTGCCCTATTGGGAATCCGTCACCAGTGAACCGCAAAACACCATCATCGGTGGCGCGTCTCTTTGGGTAATGGCGGGTCATGAGCCCGAAGAATACCGGGGCGTCGGCGAGTTCCTGAGCTTCCTGTCATCACCTGACGTACAAGCGGCCTGGCACCAGAATACCGGTTATCTTCCAATCACCACAGAGGCGGGTGAGGTTACGCGTGCCGCTGGTTTCTATGACGAAAACCCGGGCACCGACGTCGCAGTGATCCAGATGACCGCGAAAGAGCCGACCGCAAATTCGAAAGGCTTGCGCCTGGGATCGTTCGACCAGATTCGCGGCATCATCGACGAAGAGCTCGAGGCGATCTGGTCCGGTGAGAAAACGGCTCAGGAAGCGATGGACAGCGCGAAGGAACGCGGTGATGCGTTGCTGCGCCGGTTCGAATCCGCCAATCAATAAGTCGTAACGTCATGCGGGCCTTTTCAGGGCCCGCATTTTCTTTCTTCGGTGGGTTTTCAGGATGGAAAAACGCGTCACCTTTCGCGGCTGGCTGCTGCCATTGGCGTTGATCGCACCTCAGGTCATCATTTCCGCTGTTTTCTTTTTCTACCCCGCCGGTCAGGCCATATGGCAGTCGCTGTTCATACCTGACCCGTTCGGGCTGTCGTCCCAGTTCGTGGGGCTCGGCAACTTTGAATTCCTGCTGAGTGACAAGTTTTATCGCGCCTCTTTCGTGACAACGGCGGTGTTTTCCACGCTGGTCACGTTGTGCTCGATGATCCCTGCCTTGTTTCTTGCGGTCATTGCGGATCGATTGATCAAAGGGTCCGGGGTCTATCGGACTTTGCTGATCTGGCCCTACGCTGTTGCCCCGGCGGTTGCGGGCGTTCTGTGGCTGTTCATGTTCAACACGCGCGTCGGCGTCGTGTCGTGGTACCTCGGCCAGCTTGGGTATGACTGGAACCACGTTCTGAACGGCACCGAAGCCATGGGGCTGGTGGTCGTTGCCTCTGCCTGGGGGCGCATAAGCTATAACTTCCTGTTCTTTTTCGCTGCCCTGCAATCCGTTCCAAGATCCGTGATCGAGGCGGCGGCGATTGACGGCGCGCATTTCTGGCGCCGGTTCTTCACGATCGTGCTGCCGTTGCTGTCGCCGACGGCGTTCTTCTTGCTGGTGGTGAACGTTGTTTATGCCTTTTTCGAAACCTTTGGTGTGATCCACACAATCACCGGTGGCGGGCCGCAACAGTCGACCACAATCCTTGTCTACAAGGTTTTCTCGGATGGGTTTGTGGGGCAGGACCTCGGCTCGTCTTCGGCGCAATCGGTCATCTTGCTGATCGTCGTGGGCCTGTTGACGGTCATCCAGTTCAAATACGTGGAAAAGAGGGTGCATTACTGATGGCAGCCCAACAACACGGAATGGTCGAAAAACGCGGCGCGGGCATCTGGTTGTCCCATGCTTTGATGATCCTCGGTGTCCTGATCATATTCTTCCCGATATGGCTTGCCTTCGTGGCTTCGACCGTGACCCAGGCCGAGATCGTCTCACCGCCGATGCCAGTCGTGCCCGGCGATCAGTTCTGGGTGAACTACAAGGCGGCGCTTTTCTCGGGGGTAAATGTGCCCGTGGCCACGATGCTGTTCAACAGTCTGGTGATGGCAATCGGAATTGCAGTCGGCAAAATCATCATCTCTCTGCTGTCGGCTTTCGCGATCGTCTATTTCCGCTTTCCCGGACGAACGACGTTCTTCTGGCTGATCTTCCTGACCCTGATGCTGCCGGTCGAAGTCCGCATCGTTCCGACGTTCGAAGTTGTCGCCGGGTTCGGTATGCTCAACAGCTATTACGGGCTGATCTTTCCCCTGATCGCCTCGGCAACGGCAACCTTCCTGTTCCGTCAGTTCTTTCTGACCATACCCGATGAGCTTGCCGAGGCAGCCCGGGTCGACGGCGCGCGACCGATGCGGTTTTTCATCGATATCGTCGTCCCCATGAGCCGGACCAACATCGCCGCACTGTTCGTGATCCTGTTCATCTATGGGTGGAACCAATATCTTTGGCCGCTGCTGATCACGACCGATCCCGAAATGAATACCATCGTGATGGGTATCAAGCAGATGTTCCCGTCCGGTGACGACTTTGCGCATTGGCCGACGATCATGGCGACGTCCATTCTGGCCATGATCCCGCCGGTCATCGTGGTGGTGTCGATGCAAAAGCTCTTTGTCCGTGGCCTTGTCGATAGCGAGAAGTAAGAAATGGCAACAGTTACTCTAGAGAATGTCAAAAAGAGCTTTGGCCCGACGGATGTGATCCACGGCGTTGACGTCGATATCGCCGATGGAGAGTTCATCGTGATCGTCGGCCCGTCAGGCTGCGGCAAGTCCACATTGTTGCGGATGGTGGCGGGGCTGGAAACGGTCACGTCCGGGGAGATCCGGATCGGCGGTGAACGCGCCAATGACAAAGAGCCCATGGATCGCGACATCGCCATGGTGTTCCAGAACTACGCGCTCTACCCACATATGTCAGTGCGTCAGAACATGGGGTATGGCCTGAAGATCGCGAGGCTGCCCAAGGCTCAGATCGATCAAAAGGTGACCCAGGCGGCTAAGCTGTTGCAGCTTGAACCTTTGCTGGATCGCAAGCCCAGGCAGTTGTCCGGCGGTCAGCGCCAGAGGGTCGCGATGGGCCGGGCCATTGTCCGCGAGCCCGCCGTTTTCCTGTTTGACGAGCCGCTCTCGAACCTCGATGCCAAGCTTCGTGTTCAGATGCGTCTGGAAATACGCGAACTTCAGGAAAAACTTGGGATCACGTCACTTTACGTCACGCATGACCAGGTCGAAGCAATGACGATGGCGGACAGGATGATCGTGATGAACGGCGGCATCGCCGAACAGATCGGCACGCCGCTCGAGGTCTATGAAACTCCACAAACGCTGTTTGCCGCGCAATTCATCGGCAGCCCGGCAATGAACATATTCGAAGCACGGCGCGAAAACGGGGCGGTCAAGATCGGAGAAATCGAAGTCGGCCCCTCTGGGGGTCCGGACTGCGCCGTGAAGCTTGGCATAAGACCAGAGCATCTGTTGTCGGATGACAATGGCCCGCTTGAAGCCGCGATTCAGATGGCTGAACCGCTTGGGGCCAACACGTTGCTGCACGGTCACCTGTCGGGCTCTGAAAGCGCGATCACGGCAAGCCTTCCCGGTGTTCACCCGATCGAAGGACGCCATCCGATTATGCGGTTCTCGGTGGCACCGGAGAACATGCATTTGTTTGACCACGCAACAGGCAAAAGGCTGGAAGGCTGATGGCGTTTCAACGGGTTGAGGCCTTTCGCGGCGGGGAGAACCTGATCCGGGTCGTGGGGCATCGTGGGGCACGGGGCGTGTTACCTGAAAACAGCTTGATCGGCTTCGACTTTTCACTTTCCATTGGCGTCCCGCTTCTTGAATTTGACGTTGTCCTGACAGCCGATGATGTGCCGGTCATTACGCACAATCATCGCCTGCATTCGGCCAGTTTCCGCGATGGCAATGGCCTGTTTCTGACCGGGGAAGAGCCGAAAGTATCCTCGCTGACTTACGAACAGATCCGACAATTTGATATCGGGCGTCTGGACGGCCATTCCGCCTATGGTCAACGCTTCCCGGATCAGGCGCAAATAGACGATGTTCGTGTTCCAAGGCTGTTGGATCTGCTCGATCTGGTCGATGACCCGAAATACGGTGATGCCCATCTGATGCTCGAGCTGAAGTCGGACCCCGACCTGGCCCATGATGCGCTGTACCGAGAGAACTTTGTCCGCAGAGTACTTGGGGATGTTCGCGGCAAAGGGTTATCTTCGCGCGCGGTGCTTCACAGTTTTGATTGGAACCTGTTGGCGGAGTGTCAGAGGCAAGCTCCGGATATGCCTTCATCCTACCTGACGCAACTTCCGGACAATGCCGACGATGTTGGCGAGGATTCCTCAAAGTCCGTTTGCCCAGACTTTCGTGGCCGTCGCGACGAAATTCCAAACTTGGTAAAGCAGGCTGGCGGTTCGCTTTGGTGCCCGTACTTTGCGGATGTAACGCCCGAAAACGTCACGCGCGCAAAAGAGCTGGGCCTGTGCGTCGTCGTGTGGACAGTCAACGAACATGAAGATATCGGCAGGATGATCGATCTGGGCGTAGACGCAATCGTATCCGACTATCCCGGGCGGGTTCAAAGACAATTGTCGGAGTCAGGCTTCCGTTGGCAATAGCGTACCGGTGATCCCGGCAACCCGAGGGTGACATGGATGAATTTCCTGCGCCATTTGAAAATTGGCTCAAACAAAGGCCCTTCAGCCCGTTGACGCTCAGGACCCGTGTGTTTTTGCGGCCTGATTTGATGAGAGCCTTATCTCAGGAAACCGTTCTTGGGCGCGCGGCTGACGGAAATCCGGAACACTGCCCCCATTGCTCTGAGCGTTGTACCCGCAGTTGTCGGAACCGCGTTCCACACGTTCTCCGATGAATTGGAATTGAAATCTGGCATCGGTTTCGGCCATCGCTGACCACAACCGTCATCGACGGGCCGTCACCCCTGACGGATGGCGCCAAATATTGAGTCACATTAACAACAATCTTGTGATTGCTGCAGTTCTGTCTCTTTTCCGCCGGAATTTGTGCTGATAAGGATAAAATTAAGTGTTGGGGTGTTGTAAGTGCGAGTGGGCAGATGAGAGCCGGAACAAACGGTCAAATAGCTATTTCCTGGTGTCAGACGGAAATTGACGGGCTTGAAGACGCTCCTCTTTCTTGTTTGGCGATCGGATCGGCATGGTCATGGCGTGGTCAAGCAATCGTCATGAGCGAGGCTGCCGAACAAAGCATCGGAAAAATAGGAAATGTCGGGGGCGTTGCCAGCCAGGTGAACAGCCACTTTCCAATTGTCCGTGACATTCCAGGCAATGTGGTCGGAACCCTTACCCTTACCAATGGTGCGCAGAAGTTCTCTGCCAAGCTTGTTGCCGATGGCAACGATACGTCGCGGGCTCTCGTGTTCGAAGGCGCTTGCCCGCCACGGGACGAAGAGTTCTGGATTGTCGAAGTGACCGAGCTTGCGATGATCCCAAACCCCGCCGCGAAAAGCAGCGCGACGGTAGTTTCTTTCCCGACCTCAAACTAAGTTTTCAAGGTGCCGCCAGACGGTTTCGGCGCGCTGCCGGGTTCGCTGGCTGTCTGCCCTGATCGTTTTTCTGAACTTTGCGGAATGCTGTGTTGACTCCGCCAGCATTGCGGATATAAGCGCGGCTTCATTGGTGTTGGTGGCCCCCGCAAGGGGATGCCTGTCATGGGGGAGACCTCAAGAGGACAACGCCCTTCATAGTGGCCCGTCAGGGCTTCGACCTAACGAAGGAGATCAGCCGTGACCAAACGCACGTCTGCCAAGTACAAAATCGACCGCCGGATGGGCGAAAACATCTGGGGTCGTCCGAAATCCCCGGTCAACCGTCGCGAATACGGCCCCGGCCAGCATGGCCAGCGCCGCAAGGGCAAACTGTCTGACTTCGGTCTGCAGCTGCGGGCCAAGCAGAAGCTGAAAGGCTACTATGGCGACCTGACCGAGAAGCAGTTCCGCCGCATCTACGCCGAAGCCGAGCGTGTGAAGGGCGACACCGGTGAAAACCTGATCGGCCTGCTGGAGCGCCGCCTGGACGCTGTGGTCTATCGCGCCAAGTTTGTCGCAACTGTTTTTGCCGCACGCCAGTTCGTGAACCACGGCCACGTCAAAGTGAACGGCAAGCGTGTCAACATCCCATCCTACCGAGTCAAAGAAGGTGACGTGATCGAGGTGCGTGACAAATCCAAACAACTGGCAGTTGTCTTGGAAGCCGTTGCGCTGGCCGAGCGTGACGTTCCTGACTACATCGACGCTGACCACTCGAAAATGACCGCGACGTTCGTGCGCGCGCCGGGCCTCAGCGATGTGCCGTACCCGGTCGTCATGGAACCGAACCTGGTCGTCGAATTCTACGCGAAGAACTGATCTTCGCCGCAATCGAATTCTGAAAGGCCGCGCTTTTGGCGCGGTCTTTTTTTATGGTTTGCCCATAGCGAAGCCGTCATCGCGACATTGCCCGCGACTCCTTAGGGTGTTTTTGGGCAAATGTTTTTGGGCAAATGAAGTGCGTGTCAGATCGGCAGGGGCCTGCCTTCGGCGATCGCTTCCATCGCGAAATACGAGGTCACGCTGTCCAGCTCGACCTTTTCGATCAATCGTTGATAGACCTTGTCATATGACGACATGTCCTGCGTTACGACTTTCAGCTGATAGTCGTAGTCCCCTCCGATCCGATGAAAATCCACCACTTCCGGGATTGTCAGAACATGGCTCCGAAACGCCTGAAGCCACTGGGCGGAGTGGTGTCGGGTGCGGAGCATGACGAAGACCACAAGGCTCAACCCCAGTTCTTCTCGTGCGATGCGGGCCGTGGATCCGATCAGCACACCGTTTTCGTTCAGGGCCTTCAAGCGCCGCCAGCAGGCATTCTGGGACAGGCCAACCCGATCCGCCAATTCCCGCTGTGACAGGGTGGCGTCCTTTTGCAGCTCTTTCAGAATGCGTGTATCAATTTGATCTAATTTTGATGTCATAACTGATCATATGACACAAATTTTTTAAAATCCACGCAAAGATATGTGAAGTTTCCTCGGGCCAGAAATATCACATTGGTATGGCAGTAAGGAGCCAATGTCATGACCCTGTCCAAATTTCGTGCGGAACTCTGTTCCACCGCTCACAATTCAAATCTGCGCGATGGGCTGATCGGCGAGAACGTTCTGATCCCGGGTCTGCTTGGAGACGTGCCGCTTGTCTATGCGGATTACGTCGCTTCGGGCCGCGCGTTGCGGCAGGTCGAGGATTTTGTGGCGCAGGACGTATTGCCGTTTTACGCAAACAGTCACACCGAGGCCTCCTACTGTGGGTCCTACATGACACGTCTGCGCCGCGAAGCGCGGGCGGAAATAGCCCGCATTGTTGGCGCGCGGGAAGAGGACGCGGTGATCTTTACCGGGTCCGGCGCCACTGCGGGGCTCAATCGGTTGGTCAGCCTGCTAGGGGTGGCAGAGGCTGACCAGCCGGTTGTCTTGATCGGCCCGTACGAGCATCACTCAAACATTCTGCCGTGGCGCGAAAGCAAGGCACGTGTCATCGAAATCCCCGAGGCCGAGGGCGGTGGTGTGGACCTGCATGCGCTTAAAGCCGCGCTGGAGGCCCATGTGGATGCCGATTTGGTGGTCGGATCCTTTTCTGCCGCGTCCAACGTAACGGGCATTGTCACCGATCCTGATCCGGTCACACGGATGCTCAAGGCGTATGGTGCCTTGGCCGTTTGGGACTATGCCGGTGGTGGGCCCTACCTGCCGATGGACATGGGGCCGGAAGGGGCCCGAAAGGATGCGATTGTGGTTTCGCCGCACAAGTTTCCCGGTGGCCCGGGCGCGTCAGGCGTTTTGGTTGTGAGCCAATCGGCCGTGAAACGGACGTGCCCCAGCTGGCCCGGCGGTGGAACCGTCAGTTTCGTGTCACCGTGGCGGCACGACTACAGCACCGATCTGTCAACCCGGGAAGAGGCCGGGACGCCCAACGTGATCGGAGACATTCGTGCGGCGCTGGCCTTCATCGTCAAGGATGTCGTCGGAACGGACGAAATCGCCCGGCGTGAGGCGCAGTACAATCAAATGGCTCTGCACGGCTGGAAGAACAACCCGAACCTGACCCTGCTTGGGGTCGAGAAAGCACACCGTCTGCCGATCTTTTCCTTCCTGGTGCGCGACACTGCGGGCCAGCCCGTGCATCAGCAGCTGTTCACGCGGATGCTCAGCGATATCTACGGCATTCAGGCGCGGGGCGGCTGTGCCTGTGCCGGACCCTACGCCCACCGCTTGCTGGGGATCGATCAGGCAACGTCAGAGGCGCTGCACGCTGCCTTGTCCGCCGGGGAAGAAATGAAAAAACCCGGCTGGGTGCGTCTGAATTTCTCATATCTGATGAGCGAAGAGACGGTTCAGTTCATCATCGACAGCGTCAATGACCTGTCGCACCGGACCGAAGAATTCACGCCTTACTACAACGCTGACCCGGCAACAGCGCGCTTCAAGGCCGCATGAGGGAATTGCCGCTTTTCTCAAACCTTTGAGACAGGTATGAGAGGCCCATTCAACGGAGCCTCTCATGACCAAGATCACCCCACAACCCGGCATTATGGACATCGCGCTGTATCAGGGCGGCCAGTCGCATGTGGCGGGAGTGGAGCATGTGATCAAGCTGAGCTCGAACGAGAACCCGTTTGGACCCAGTCCCAAGGCCATAGAGGCGGTGCGCGACAGCGCGGCCACTCTGCATCGTTATCCCAGCACCGACCACGCGAGCCTGCGCGCGGCCATCGGCGCACGCCATGGGCTGGACCCTGCGCGGATCATCTGCGGTGTCGGCAGCGACGAGGTATTGCAATTCGTCGCCCAGGCCTACGCGGGGCCGGGGGACGAGGTGATCTATACCGAGCACGGGTTTTCCATGTACCCGATCATCGCCCGCATGGCCGGCGCGACGCCGGTCATGGTGGCCGAACGTGACCGCAAGGTGGATGTGGATGCCATTCTCGCCGCGGTGACGGGGCAGACGCGGATCGTGTTTGTCACCAACCCCGGGAATCCAACTTCGACCATGATCCCGAACGACGAACTGGAACGTCTGGCGTTGGGTCTGCCCGACGCCTGCCTGATGGTTCTTGATGGCGCTTATGCGGAGTTTGTCGATGGGTTCGATGGCGGGGCGTCGCTGGTTGACGCCCATGAGAATGTAATCATGACGCGCACCTTCTCAAAGGTGTACGGGCTGGGCGGAATGCGTGTCGGATGGGGCTATGCGCACCGCCCGATCATCGACGTGCTGAACCGGGTGCGCCAGCCCTTCAACCTGTCAATGACCGCATTGGCGGCGGCTGAAGCTGCGGTAAACGATGTGGAATTCCTGACCTTCTGTCAGGCCGAAAACGCGCGACTTCGTGTGTGGCTGGCCGATCAATTGGCCAAGACAGGCGTGCCGTCGGACCCGTCCTGCACCAACTTCATCCTAGCGCGTTTCGCCGATCAGGCCGAGGCCGAGGCTTGCGATGACTACCTGAAAACGCAGGGTTTGATTGTCCGCCGGGTTGCAGGCTACAACCTGCCGAACGCCTTGCGGATCACTGTGGGCGACGAAGAAACCTGCCGCCGTGTGGTTGCGGCGATCACTGCATTCAAAGAGGGCGCAGCATGAGCCAGATTTACGACCGCGTTGCGCTGATCGGGCTGGGCCTGATTGCTTCGTCCATGTTCTGGGCGATGAAACGTGCAGGGCTGGCCGGGGAAGTGACGGGTTATGCCCGGTCTGAAAAGTCCCGTGAAACCGCGCGCAGGATCGGATTGTGTGACCGTGTTTGCGACACGGCACGCGAGGCGGCCGAAGGCGCCGATCTTGTCGTGCTCTGCGTGCCTGTGGGGGCTATGGGCGCAGTTGCAGAAGAAATTGCATCCGTGCTGAAACCCGGTGCCACCGTTTCGGATGTGGGTTCGGTCAAGCGGGGCGTCATTCGGGCGGTGCAACCGCATATCCCCGACGGTGTGCATTTCGTCCCCGCGCATCCTTTGGCAGGGACCGAGCATTCCGGCCCTGAATCCGGGTTTGCCGAACTCTTTGACAATCGCTGGTGCCTGTTGGTCCCGGTCGAGGGTTCGGACCCGGATGCCATTGCCCGCCTGCGCGCGCTTTGGGAGGGTATGGGGTCGAATGTCAATGAGATGGATGCGGATCATCACGATCTGGTCCTCGCCGTAACGTCCCATGCGCCGCACCTGATTGCCTACACGATGGTTGGCGTGGCCGACGATCTGCGACGGGTAACCGACAGCGAAGTCATCAAATATTCGGCCGCCGGCTTCCGCGACTTCACCCGGATTGCCGCGTCCGACCCGACCATGTGGCGGGATGTGTTCCTGTCCAACAAGGATGCGACGCTGGAAATCCTGGGCCGGTTCACCGAAGAGCTTTTTGCCCTGCAACGCGCCATACGCACCGGCGACGGCGATCATTTGTTTGACTACTTCACCCGCACCCGTGCTATTCGTCGCGGCATCATCGATGCCGGGCAGGATACGGATGCGCCGGACTTTGGGCGGGGAAAGGCAAGTTCATGAAACTGCGCTGGGGGCATATTCTGATCGGGGTCGTGGCTTTGAGCGCCGCGCCGGTTCAGGCCGCGCCCCTTGACCAGTCTTTGGTGCCCCTCATGCGCCCTTTGACTGTTCAGCAGGCTGTCAGCGCGCCTGCCCCTTCTGACACTGCCAACCTGCGTCCGGTTTCGCGTCCGGTTTCCCCGCAAGTCACCGCTGCGGCGGCGCGCCCGTCGGAACTGCCACTTCTGGGGCCGGACACGTCCTTGATGCCTTATTTGCGACCCGAGTCCGTCGAACAGCAGGTGTTGTTCAAAAGGCGCAAGCTGCGCAAAGGGTCTGTTTGCGGGGATATTGCCATTCAGGGCAAGCCTGTTGGCCGGGTGGGCAGCAAGAATTCAGCCTGTGGTGTCAAGGATGCGGTACAGATCACCTCGGTTTCGGGTGTGATGCTCAGCCGCCCCTCGACGATGGATTGCGGCACCGCCATTGCGTTGAACAAGTGGGTCGACAAGACCGTCAAACCCACCTTCAAACGCCGCGGACCCGTGGTCGAGTTGCAAATCGCCGCCCATTATGCCTGCCGAACCCGCAACAACCGTAAAGGCGCGCGGATATCCGAACATGGCAAGGGTCGTGCGATCGATATCTCAGGTTTCAAAATGGCTGACGGTGAGGTGGTGACCGTCCTGAACGGGTGGCGCAAGAACCCTTCTCAGAAACAGCTCAAGAAGATCTGGCGCGGGGCGTGCGGCCCGTTTGGCACCGTGCTGGGGCCGAATTCCGATCGCTATCACAAGGATCATTTCCACCTTGATACGGCCCGCTATCGCAGCGGACCCTACTGCCGTTAACGCAGGATCAGGCGCGGGGCAGGGCCCAAAGGCAGCGGCCCGAGCGCCACGAAACCATCGCGGAAATTCAGTTGCAGATCCAGCGCGTTGGGGTTTCCGCCCAGCCCTGCCAGAAAGTTCAGCCCTCGGGTGACGGGATCTACGGCCTGATCAGGAAGGGCTCCTGCCGCGTTTGCCATTGCGATCATATCCCGCCAGTTTTCGGCTTTGACGGCAATCTCTCCAGTCGGGATACCTTGGGCGTCCACATCCAGATCGCCTGTCGCGAACAGGCGCAGCTCACCCCATTTGATCTCGGCCAGACGCAGATCGATGGCCACGGGCTGCGGACGGCTGTCTTCGAGGGCGGACCGGCTCCAAACCTTGTCGAAAGTGGTGACCATATCCAGTTCCAGCGTCTCAAAGCTCTGCGGTAATGAACTTGCGGAATGCATCAGGGCCCGCAGTTTTTCCCCCGGTGTAAACCCATCCGTGCGGGCCGTGATGGAATAGGCTTCTGAAATTGGCGTTTGTTCCATGATCAGGCTCAGCGTGTCGCCCGAGGCCAGCTTGGTGGAGTTTTCCGTCACCGACCAGGCTCCGGCCGTCAAAGCCATTTTCTCCAGCACGAGCGAGACGCCGGGCTGCAATTGCAGCTCGGCAAGCAATTCGTCGGCCACAATTGTTGATGTCTGGTCGAAATATGACAGGCGTTGCGGTGTGTCCGCGAACCGCAATATCTGACGACCGGGCCAGATGGCGGGGCTTTTGAATTCGATCCAATCCGCGCTCCATGCCGTGCCGTTCACCGGATCCGCCAGCGCCGGATTGTTCAGACGGGTCATGTGGTGGGTCGGATAGCCCGCTGTCGCGACATTCGAGAAATCCGCTTGCCAGCCGCGCGCCTCCTGCTGTTCGAACCAGCCAGTGATCGCAGAGCGCAGGCCATATCCGGCCACGAACCAATAGGCGCTCCATGCCAGGGAAACAAAAATCAACACTCGTATCAGACGCATTCGAAAGGCCCTTTTTCCCGCCTTGGAATTGATGTTTATAGGCCGAAACAGGCAAGGACCAGTGCAATGACGATGTGGGTATTCGGATATGGATCACTGCTGTGGAATCCGGGCTTTCCGGTGGCACGCAGTGAACGCGCGACACTTCATGGTTATTCCCGGTCCTTCTGCATGAGCTCGATCCACCATCGCGGGACCGAAGAAAAACCCGGCCTGGTGCTGGCACTGGACGAACAGGAGAACGCAAGTTGCACCGGTTTGGCCCTTGCGGTCGAGGCGGGTCACGAAGACCGTACGCTGCACGAGCTGCGCGAGCGCGAGCTGATTTCCTCGGCCTATGTTGAACGTATGCTGGATGTGCACCTGGAAAACGGCGAAATCGTCAATGCCGTTACCTATGTGATCGATGCCGACCACGTCCAGTATTGCGGCGGGATGCCGTTGGAGGAACAGGCCCGGATCATCGCCCATGCGGTTGGCGGGCGCGGTCCGAATGACGAATATCTTTACAACACCGTAGAACATCTGGCCGAGATCGGGCTGCGTGACCATGATCTTGAGTGGTTGGCGCAACGGGTGCGCGACATCACCGCATAAACTCTTGGCGTCACGCGCGGAATCCCGCTAGATTCGACGCAAAGCAGGCAAATACCGGGAACCACGCGCATGGCGCAGGCACATCAGGGCGCGAGACCCCATTTCTCGCATCCAATTCGACAAATTCTGTTGATGTTGATGGCGATCGGCCTGTCCGGGCTGGGGGTGTTTCTGGCGCTTCCATACGTTTTGCCGGTTTTTTATGCCAATCCGTATCTGAATGGCTTCATCCTGATTGTGTTCTTTATCGGCGTCTTCGCCTGTTTTTATCAGGTTACGCAGCTGATCGGGTCCGTGCGCTGGATCGAGGCCTTTGTCGGTGGTGTTGTTCGCGAAGATGCGCGCACACCACAGTTGCTGGCGCCTTTGGCATCGCTGCTGCGCGAGCGAGGCGCGCGCTCACAGATCAGTTCCACCTCTACCCGGTCTATTCTGGATTCCGTGGCCGAGCGTGTCGAAGAAGAACGGGAAATCACGCGTTATATAACCAATGTTCTGATCTATTTGGGTCTGCTGGGTACGTTCTTTGGCCTGGCGACAACCGTTCCAGCCATTGTCGACACCATCCGCAGCCTGAACCCGCAGGAAGGCGAAGAGGGGCTGGCCGTCTTCAATCGCCTGATGACGGGGCTCGAGGCGCAGTTGCAAGGGATGGGTGTTGCGTTCGGGTCCTCTCTGCTGGGTTTGGCGGGATCGCTGATTGTTGGTCTGCTCGAAGTGTTTGCCGGGCACGGGCAGAACCGCTTTTATCGCGAGCTCGAAGAATGGTTGTCCTCGATCACCCGCGTCGGATTTGCCGGTGGTGAAGAAGGCGGGGCAGAGATCGCCGTACTGACACCTGTGCTGGATGCCATGTCCGAACAGATGGATGCGTTGCAGGATCTGTTTGCCGCTCAGGAAAGTGAGCGGGCTGAGGTTTCGGCCAAGCTGGGGCAACTGGTCGATGTGATTGCCGAGATGAACAATCGTCAGGCCAACACCGAAAGCGTCACTTCGGCTCTGGAGCGTGTCGCGCTGGGGCAGGATGCGTTGCTTGACCACATGCGCGAACACGGTGCAGGCGATGGAATCGACGCCGAAAGCCGGATGCGCCTGCGCTCGATGGACGTGCAGTTGCTACGCATTCTTGAAGAGATTTCGGCGGGTCGTCAGGAAAGCATGAACGAATTCCGCAAGGATATCGAACTGCTGGTCAAGGCCCTGACCCTGCCGCGAGGCGCGGTGCGCACCACGCCGGAAGGAGAGTAACCCATGGCGCTGTCTCGCCGCACCGGTCAACGCTTCCAGGGCTCGGTCTGGCCCGGATTCGTGGACGCGATGACCGGGCTGTTGATGGTGCTGACATTCGTTCTGACCATTTTCATGGTGATTCAGTTTGTTCTGCGCGAAACCATTTCGGGGCAGGAAGACGAACTGACGACGCTGGCAGACGAAGTTGCTGCGCTTGCGGGCGCGCTGGGTTTGGAAGAGCGTGAAAACAGCCGCTTGCAGGCAAGGCTGGGTGCGTTGAACACGACGCTGTCGCAGGCCGAAGACGATCTGGCGCAAGCGCAGTCGCTGATCGCCTCACTGACCACCGAACGCGACCGTCAGGCCGCCGCGCTGGATCAGGCGCAGACCCGTATCACGAATTTCGAAGCACAGGTTGCGGCGCTGCTTGCCGAGCAGGAGCAGGCTTTGGGCGACATCGCAGCGCTTGAGACTGAGCGCGAGCAATTGCTGACGGAACAAGAGGCGCTGAACCTTGCCCTTGCACAAAGTCGCGAGGAAATCGATGCGCAGACTGAAGCGGCCCGATTGGCAGCCGCCCGCCGCGAGGCGCTGGAAGCAATGGTTGCGGATCTGGAGCAAAGCGGCAAGGAACGCGCGGCGGAAATTGCCACCCTTGAACAGCAACTGAGCGATGAAGAAGCCGCCCGCCTGGTCGAAGCCGCTGCTGCCGAGGCATTGCGAAACCGTCTTCAGGATGCGGATGCCGAACTGACGGCCATGACGCTCGCGTTGGAGGCACAACGCAAAGAGGCCGAAGACACGCTGACTCTTCTGGCCGCCGCGCAAGCCGCGCGGGCTGAGCTTGAGCGACAATTCGGCGACGTGAATCCTGATGAATTGCGCGCCCAGCTTGAAGCCGCCCTGGAGGCGCAAACGCAAGCGCAGGCGGATGCTGATGAACAACGCACCTTGGCCGAACAAAGGCAGGCCTTGCTGGCTCTGGCCGAATCGACATTGTCAGAAGAGAAAGAAATCTCAGCCGAGGCCCAGCGTGAGGCGGCACTTCTCAACCAGCAGATTGCCGCCCTGCGCGGGCAGTTGGGGTCATTGCAGGCCCTGTTGGATGATTTCGAAGAGCGCAACGAGGCCGCCGAAATCCAAATCCAGACTTTGGGTCAGGACCTGAATGCCGCGCTGGCCCGTGCCGCTTCGGAAGAACGCCGCCGCCGCCTGCTGGAAGAAGCCGAACGCCTGCGTCTCGAGGCCGAGGCCGAAGCACTGGCCGGTCAGAATGAGGAACTGGCAGCGCAGGCGGAAGATCTGCAACGTTATCGTTCGGAATTTTTCGGACGTCTTCGGGATGTCCTTGGCGATCAGGAAGGCGTGCGGATTGAAGGCGACCGTTTTGTCTTTTCGTCCGAGGTTTTGTTTCCGACAGGATCAGCCGTGCTGTCCGCGGAAGGGCAGCAGGAGGTTGCGAAAGTTGCCAACATCCTGCGCAGTGTCGCCGCCGAAATTCCACCCGGTCTGAACTGGGTGATCCGGGTCGACGGCCACACCGACAACGTTCCGCTGGCCGGTTCAGGCCGATACCGGGACAACTGGGAACTCAGCCAGGGTCGCGCGTTGTCTGTCGTGCGCTATATGGTCGACGCGCTGGGCATCCCGCCCAATCGTCTGGCAGCAAACGGGTTTGGTGAATTCCAGCCGGTCAATCCGGCTGACACGCCCGAGGCGCGGGCACAGAACCGCCGGATCGAGCTGAAACTCACGGAAAGATAGCAAAACCCATGCCTCTTGCCTGGGTAATCTGCGTGATGGGGTCAAACCGATTACCGTCTGCCAAAGCGAAAGCTTTGATCCGGAGTGCCCATGAAACACCGGGGTACCACGGGGTAATCCTCGGTCAGAAAGTACGCATAGGTTCCTGAAGGGTATTCTGCTGAAACGGTGAAGGCGCCGTTGCATTGGTCCAAATTGCCGTGACCCTGAACAAAAACGTAGTCCTCGTTGAAGGTGCCGTCATGCCGCCCGCCCGGCGCAGCGCCACCCGGCCGGTTGCCGGGTTTCAGACGATAGGACGACGTCATTTCGGTCACTTTGCCCCCTACCACGCCAGTGACGGCATATATCGGGAAACCATCTGCGGCATAGCCGATCAAGGGTGAATGCTCGGACGGTGACCATCCCAGCAGCTTGACCAACCCTGTCGGTACACCGTGATAGTGATATTTTCCATTCGGCTGTACATGGGCAAAATTGGCGTCCAATCCCAAGGAAACAGCGCCACCCAAGGCATTGTAGGACCACCCGGATCCGGGGTCGCCATGCCAGAACTCGGCCGCCAGCGGGTCGAACACAACCCCGTTGAGTGACACGCCAAAGTTCCACCCCATTTGCAGCGGTGTGATTGCACCTTTGGCCGTTGGATTTGCAGGCAATTTCAACCTCACCTTCTGCTGTTCGATCTGGTGCGGGTTGCCTTGGTTTGGAAACCGGCCAACCAGATGATCAGGAATACCATTGCCCGTCATTTTTATTTTTCCGCCTTTTTCTTTCACCGAGGTGCTGCTTTTCCCGGGGTTTTCGGTTGCGGGCACCAACCTCAGCGGTTCTGCGGTCGTTTCGTCGTGATAGCGAAACCTGTGCTGTGCAGTTGCCACAGCGGCAACGGCGGATAGGGCAAAGACGGCGCCCCAGAGGATTGAAATTTTGCTCACGTGTCGATCCCTGTCTTGCGTTCATCATTGAAGATGACACGCAGCAGAAGTCTTTTTCCGTCGCACTTTATGCTGCCAGCAGAGAAAAAGCCCGGCGATGGGGATCGCCGGGCTTTGAAGGAGTTGTCTGTATTTTGGTCAGTCTGCCGTCAACAGAGGTGGTTTGTCTCCTGAAATGCGCCGTTGGTCCGGGCCAAGAATTTCAAGATCCAGTTCGCCTTTCTTGACCGAGACACGAACCACGCCGCCCTTGGCCAGCTTGCCGAACAACAGCTCTTCGGCCAGGGGTTTCTTAATGTGCTCCTGAATCACGCGACCCAGCGGGCGTGCACCCATCTTGTCGTCATATCCCTTGTCGGCCAGCCACTCGGCAGCTTTTGGGGTCAGGTCGATGGTCACGCCACGATCCAGCAGTTGTGCCTCAAGCTGTAGGACGAATTTCTCGACCACTTGCAAAATGACCTCTTTCGGCAGTGGTGCGAAGGAGATCACGGCATCCAGACGGTTGCGGAATTCCGGTGTGAACATGCGCTCGATCGCGGCCGTGTCTTCGCCTTCGCGCCGATCGCGACCGAAGCCGATGGCGGCTTTGGCCTGTTCCTGCGCGCCCGCGTTCGAGGTCATGATCAGCACCACGTTGCGGAAATTCACCGTGCGCCCGTTGTGATCGGTCAACTCGCCGTGGTCCATCACCTGCAACAGGATGTTGAACACGTCCGGGTGGGCCTTTTCGATTTCGTCCAGCAGCAATACGCAATGCGGATGCTGGTCGACACCGTCGGTCAGCAAACCACCCTGATCAAACCCGACATAGCCCGGAGGGGCACCGATCAGGCGGGAAACCGCATGTTTCTCCATGTATTCCGACATGTCGAAACGCAGCAGTTCCACGCCCAGGGTATCTGCCAGCTGTTTCGCCACCTCGGTCTTGCCAACCCCCGTCGGACCGGCAAACAGATAGTTGCCGATGGGTTTTTCAGGTTCGCGCAGACCGGCGCGGGCCAGTTTGATCGCACTGGACAGCGCCTCGATTGCCAGATCCTGACCAAACACCACCCGTTTCAGCGATGCTTCGAGGTCTTTCAGCACCAACGCATCATCCTTGGTGACGTTCTTGGGCGGAATACGCGCGATCTTGGCGACAACCGCCTCGATCTCTTTGACGCCAATGGTTTTGCGCCGCTTGCTTTCCGCGACCAGATGCTGCGCCGCGCCGGCCTCATCGATCACATCGATGGCCTTGTCGGGCAGCTTGCGGTCGTTGATGTAACGCGCCGACAGCTCGACCGCCGTCTTGATCGCATCGGCGGTGTATTTGATGTCATGATGCTCTTCGAAATAGGGCTTCAGCCCGCGCAAAATCTTTACGCTGTCTTCTACCGAAGGCTCGTTCACGTCGATCTTTTGGAACCGGCGGCTCAGCGCTCGGTCCTTTTCGAAGTGCTGACGGAACTCTTTGTAGGTGGTCGAGCCCATGGTGCGCAGTTTGCCGCCCTGAAGCGCAGGCTTCAGCAGGTTCGAGGCATCCATCGCACCGCCTGAGGTCGCTCCGGCACCGATCACGGTATGGATTTCGTCGATGAACAACACCGCGTCCGGGTGATCCTCCAGTTCGGTCACAACCGCTTTCAGACGTTCTTCGAAATCACCGCGATAGCGGGTTCCGGCCAACAGCGCGCCCATGTCCAACGAATAGATCGTGGTATTGGCCAGCACATCGGGGGCCTCGCCACCGACGATCTTGTGCGCAAGGCCTTCTGCGATGGCGGTCTTGCCCACACCCGGATCCCCCACCAGCAGCGGGTTGTTCTTGCGGCGGCGGCACAGCACCTGGATGCAGCGTTCCACCTCATCCGAGCGTCCGATCAGCGGATCGACATCGCCAGCTCGAGCCTTGGCGTTCAGATCCACGCAGTATTTTCCCAGCGCGCTTTCTTTCTGTTCGGCTTCGCCGGATGTGGTCTGGGCGTCTTCTTCCACCTGATCCGCACCGGATACCGAGCGGCTTTCGCCATAGGCAGGATCCTTGGCGACGCCATGCGCGATGAAATTGACCGCATCGTAACGGGTCATGTCCTGTTCTTGCAGGAAATAGGCGGCGTTGCTTTCGCGTTCGGCGAAAATGGCGACCAGAACGTTGGCGCCGGTCACTTCGGTCCGGCCCGAGCTTTGAACGTGGATCGCCGCGCGCTGAATGACGCGCTGGAACGCTGCGGTGGGTACGGCTTCGGATCCGTCGATATCCGTGACCAGATTCGAAAGATCCTCGTCGATGAACTCCACCAAAGTGCTGCGCAACTCGTCCAAATCGACACTGCACGCTTTCATGACGCGCACGGCATCGGGTTCTTCCAGAAGGGCCAGCAGCAAATGCTCCAGCGTTGCGAATTCATGGCGCCGTTCATTCGCAGCTGCCAGGGCCGCGTGGATGGCTTGTTCCAATGTGCTCGAGAATGAAGGCACGCGGGTGCTCCTCTGTCTTGGGTCAGAAGGGGGCGGTTTCTTGGCCGGAACCCCATCCCAACCATGTCCTCATAATACTAGAGTTTGGTTGATCGTGGCCCGGCTTCAAGGGTTTTCTTTCACTTGACAGTCACATTTGTTGTGACCGTGGCCCTGAAGAGGAGCAAATAGGCATCAGAACCGGTCTTTTCTAGCCCGAATTTCGGCAAAAACGGCCTCGGGGTCAGCGCCCACCATACCCAATTTCGTCTGAATCGCCGGATCGGCGGCCCTCAGGAACGGATTTGTGGCCTTTTCAAGGGCCAGAGTCGAAGGAACAGTGGCTTTTCCGGCCGCACGCGCGCGGTCGATATCCGCAATGCGATCTTTCAAGGCTTGGTTTTCGGGATCGACTGTAATCGCGAATTTGGCGTTGGATTGTGTATATTCGTGCCCTGAACAGACCAAAGTGTCGTCCGGCAGGGCGGCCAGCTTGTTCAAAGAGACCCACATTTGCGCGGGTGTGCCCTCGAACAGGCGCCCACAACCCAGCGCCATCAGGCTGTCGGCGGTGAACACGGCGGAACTCTGCGGCATGTAGAAAGCGATATGGCCATCCGTGTGCCCGGAAACGTCCAGAACCTGAACCGGTTCGCCGCCGATCTCGAAACTGTCCCCCTCGGTAACTTGCTGATCCAGCGGCGGCAGGCGATTTGCGTCAGCGGCGGCCCCGATGACTTTTGCCGGCTGTTTGGCCAAAATCCCCGACAGCCCGTCCACGTGATCCCAGTGATGATGGGTCAACAGCACATGCGACAGTGTCCACCCTCGGTCATCCAGCGCCTTCAGGACCGGTGCGGCCTCAGGCGCGTCGATCAGGGCGGTCTGGCCAGTGACGGCGTCATGCGCCAGAAAGGCGTAATTGTCGCTGAGGCACGGGATTGTAACGATTTCAAGAGGCATGGCCTTTTGCCCTTTCATTGCTAGACTACGCCCAGCTAAGCCGATTGACCGGATGTCCGCAATGCATCTTGATGTACAGGATCTGAGGAACTTCTATTACCGCAGCACATTGGGGCGTGCGGCGCAGGCGGCTATTCGCGGGCGTCTGATCGAACTTTGGCCCGAAGCAAAAGGCCAGACAGTGGCGGGATTCGGTTTTGCGGTGCCTTTGCTGCGCCCTTACCTGTCGGATGCGCGCCGGGTCATCGGGTTGATGCCGGGACCACAGGGCGTGATGCCATGGCCGGCAGGCATGCCCAACGTTTCGGTCCTGACCGAAGAAACCCTCTGGCCGATCGAGACCGGCCACGTGGACAAGCTTGTGGTGATGCATGGGCTGGAAACGTCGGAACGGCCAAACCAGTTGCTTGACGAATGCTGGCGCGTGCTGGGCCCCGGTGGCCGGGCCGTCTTCATCGTACCCAACCGGGCGGGCCTGTGGTCACGGTCGGACAAGACCCCGTTCGGGTTCGGACGTCCGTACTCTGCGACTCAGCTGGAAAACCAGCTCAAGGCGCATCACTTCCTGCCCGAGGTGCATTGCTCGGCCTTGTACATGCCTCCGTCATTCCGGCGTTTCTGGTTGAAATCCGGCAATCTGATCGAAAAGACCGGCCAGCGGATTCCGACGGTGATGGCGGGTGGGGTGCTGATGGTCGAAGTCAGCAAACATATCCGCCCGCCAAGCGGCAGCGTGACCAAGGATGCGGTCAAAAAGCCGATCAAGGCGCTTGACGGCTTGCTGAAGCCCGCCTGACAAACCCGGGCAATTCCATGTGAAAAACAGAGGAAAAAAAGTCACAGGAATCGCAAAAACCTGCATATTCGTAACATTTTTCAACTGGGCCAATGTGTTCAAACCGTCGCACTTGCCGTAAGTTAATGAAAAATAACAATTTGTGGATAATTCTGTTACCGCTATAGCGTATTGCTTGGTTGGTTCGGCTCTGCTACATCCCCGGTGATTTTGATCCCCGCCCTTCAAGGACGGGGTTTCTTCACGCCCCCGGGGTAGCTGCCGCACGCGAATTCGGGGCCCAAAATATCGGAAGGGTGGACGTGTCCGAACCAGCTTCGATTTCCACTGGCATCGCCGAGCGCTATGCCACCGCGATCTTCGAGATCGCAAAAGAGAACAACGACCTTGCAGGTCTGGAATCCGGCATCAATGATCTGGCAGCAGCGCTGGACGACAGTGCAGAGCTGCGCGACCTGATCGCCTCGCCGCTGGTGTCCCGCGCTGAACAGGAAGGCGCGATCACTGCGATCGCAGACAAGATGGGTCTGAACCCCATCCTGCGCAACACACTGGGTCTGATGGCGCAGAAGCGCCGCCTGTTCGTCTTGCCGCAACTGCTGAAGGTTCTGCGCGACATGCTGGCCGAAGAGCGCGGCGAAGTTACCGCCGAGGTCGCCTCGGCCAAGGCGCTGACCAAGACCCAGATGGAAAAACTGTCCAAGACACTGTCCGAGCGCGTGGGCAAGACGGTGACAATCAATGCGACCGTGGATGAAAGCCTCATCGGCGGTCTTGTCGTTAAAGTGGGCTCGAAAATGATCGACAGTTCGATCCGTTCGAAGCTGAACTCCCTACAGAATGCAATGAAAGAGGTCGGATAAATGGGAATCCAAGCTGCAGAGATTTCTGCAATCCTGAAGGACCAGATCAAGAATTTTGGTCAGGAAGCCGAAGTGGCCGAGATCGGTCGCGTGCTGAGCGTCGGTGACGGGATTGCCCGTGTATACGGTCTGGACAATGTGCAAGCCGGTGAGATGGTCGAATTTCCCGGCGGCATCATGGGCATGGCGCTGAACCTGGAAAGCGACAACGTCGGTGTCGTTATCTTCGGTTCCGACCGTGACATCAAAGAAGGTGACACCGTCAAGCGCACCAACTCGATCGTGGACGTTCCGATCGGCGACGAGCTGCTGGGCCGCGTTGTGGACGGTCTGGGCAACCCGCTGGACGGCAAAGGCCCGATCAACGCAACCAAGCGTGGCGTTGCAGACGTAAAAGCCCCCGGCATCATCCCGCGTAAATCGGTTCACGAGCCGATGGCAACCGGCCTGAAATCGGTTGACGCGATGATCCCGATCGGCCGTGGCCAGCGTGAGCTGATCATTGGTGACCGTCAGACCGGCAAAACCGCCGTTGCTCTGGACGCAATCCTGAACCAGAAAACCTACAACGACGCAGCAGGCGACGACGAGTCGAAGAAACTGTACTGCGTTTACGTAGCGATCGGTCAAAAGCGTTCGACCGTTGCACAGCTGGTGAAGAAACTGGAAGAATCCGGTGCGATTGAATATTCGATCGTTGTGGCCGCAACCGCTTCGGACCCGGCACCGATGCAGTTCCTGGCACCCTACGCCGCAACTGCGATGGCTGAATACTTCCGCGACAACGGCCGCCATGCGCTGATCATCTATGATGACCTGTCGAAACAGGCTGTGTCTTATCGTCAGATGTCGCTGCTGCTGCGTCGTCCGCCCGGACGTGAAGCCTATCCTGGCGACGTTTTCTACCTCCACTCCCGTCTGCTGGAACGTTCGGCGAAGCTGAACGAAGACTTCGGCGCGGGTTCGCTGACCGCTCTGCCGGTTATCGAAACTCAGGGTGGTGACGTTTCGGCGTTTATTCCGACCAACGTGATCTCGATCACCGATGGCCAGATCTTCTTGGAAACCGAACTGTTCTACCAGGGCATCCGTCCTGCCGTGAACACCGGTCTGTCGGTTTCGCGTGTGGGCTCTTCGGCTCAGACCAACTCGATGAAGTCGGTTGCCGGTCCGGTTAAACTGGAACTGGCTCAGTACCGCGAAATGGCTGCTTTTGCGCAGTTCGGTTCAGACCTCGACGCCGCAACCCAGCAGCTGCTGAACCGTGGTGCGCGTCTGACCGAGCTGATGAAACAGCCGCAGTACTCGCCGCTGACCAACGCTGAAATCGTCTGCGTCATCTTCGCAGGTACCAACGGTTACCTCGACAAGATCGATGTGTCCGACGTTGGCCGTTACGAAGCTGGCCTGCTGGCACACCTGCGTGGCAAGCACGCGGATCTGCTTCAGTGGATCACGGACGAAGACCCCAAGATCAAGGGTGACGCTTCCGACAAGATCAAGGCTGCGCTGGACGAATACGCCGCAACCTTCGCTTAAGGGAGAGGCGGGCATATGCCAAATCTTAAGGACCTTAAAAACAGGATCGAGTCGGTCAAATCGACCCGCAAGATCACCAAGGCCATGCAGATGGTCGCGGCTGCAAAACTGCGCCGCGCCCAGGAATCTGCCGAAGCCTCGCGTCCGTATGCCGAACGGTTCAATGCCGTGATGGCAGGGCTGGCGGCTTCGGTCGGGGGCAGCGACAGTGCCCCCAAGCTGCTCCGTGGTACGGGCAGCGATGATGTCCATCTGCTGGTTGTCATGACAGCTGAACGCGGCCTCTGCGGCGGCTTCAACTCGAACATCGCCAAGCTGGCCCGCCAAAAGGCGGAAGAGCTGCGCCTGAAAGGCAAGACGGTCAAGGTTCTGACTGTCGGCAAGAAGGGCCGCGACGCGCTCAAGCGTGATTTTGGCGATCTGTTCGTTGGACATATCGACCTGAGCGAGGTCAAGCGTCTTGGCTATGCCAACGCGCAGGACATCGCGAAGGACATCCTGTCTCGTTTCGACGGGGGAGAGTTCGACGTTGCCACGATCTTCTACTCGAAGTTCGTCAACGTCGTGACCCAGATCCCGACGGCACAGCAAATCATCCCTGCCTCGTTCGAGGACGAAGCGGCGGGTGACGACAGCGGTGCCATCTTCGACTACGAGCCCAGCGAAGAAGCCATTCTGGCCGACCTGCTGCCCAAAGGGGTTGCGACAGCGATCTTCTCGGCTCTGCTCGAAAACGGGGCGTCTGAACAGGGTGCACGGATGTCCGCGATGGACAACGCGACACGCAACGCGGGTGAGATGATCGACAAGCTGACGATCCAGTTCAACCGCTCGCGTCAGGCCGTGATCACCAACGAGCTGATTGAAATTATTTCCGGCGCCGAAGCGCTGTAAGAAAACCGGAGACGAAACATGGCGAATGCAAAAGGCAAAGTCACACAGATCATCGGGGCCGTCGTCGACGTGCACTTCGAAGATCAGCTGCCTGAAATTCTGAACGCGCTGGAAACCACCAACAACGGCAAGCGCCTGGTGTTGGAAGTTGCTCAGCACCTGGGTGAAAACACTGTCCGCACCATCGCGATGGACGCGACCGAAGGTCTGGTCCGCGGCGAGGCCGTGACCGACACCGGCGCACCGATCTCGGTTCCGGTCGGCAATGCCACCCTGGGCCGCATCCTGAACGTGGTCGGCGAACCGATCGACGAAAAGGGCCCGGTCGAAGCCACCGAAACCCGCGCCATCCACCAGCCCGCGCCCGAGTTCGACGAACAGTCGACCGAGTCGGAAATTCTGGTGACCGGCATCAAGGTTGTTGACCTGCTGGCCCCCTACGCCAAAGGCGGTAAGATCGGCCTGTTCGGCGGTGCCGGCGTTGGAAAGACCGTTCTGATCATGGAACTGATCAACAACATCGCAAAAGTGCACTCGGGCTTCTCGGTGTTCGCAGGTGTTGGTGAACGGACCCGTGAAGGGAACGACCTGTACCACGAGATGATCGAATCGAACGTGATCAAGCCCGATAACCTGTCGGAAAGCCAAGTGGCGCTGGTTTATGGTCAGATGAACGAGCCTCCGGGTGCGCGTGCACGTGTTGCTCTGACCGGTCTGACCCTGGCGGAACAGTTCCGCGACCAGTCCGGTACCGACGTTCTGTTCTTCGTCGACAACATCTTCCGCTTCACGCAGGCGGGTTCCGAGGTGTCGGCTCTGCTGGGTCGTATTCCTTCGGCGGTGGGCTACCAGCCGACGCTGGCCACCGACATGGGCGCCTTGCAGGAACGCATCACCTCGACCAAGTCGGGATCGATCACCTCGGTTCAGGCGATCTACGTGCCTGCGGACGACCTGACCGACCCTGCGCCGGCAACCTCGTTCGCGCACCTGGACGCGACCACCGTCCTCAACCGTGCGATCTCGGAAAAGGGTATCTATCCGGCCGTTGACCCGCTCGACTCGACCTCGCGTCTGCTTGATCCGGCCATCGTTGGAGAAGAGCACTACAAGGTTGCGACCGACGTTCAGCAGATCCTTCAGCGCTACAAGTCGTTGCAGGACATCATCGCCATCCTCGGCATGGACGAACTGTCGGAAGAGGACAAACTGACCGTGGCCCGTGCCCGTAAGATCGAACGTTTCCTGTCGCAGCCGTTCGACGTGGCCGAGGTATTCACCGGTTCGCCCGGCGTTCAGGTTCCTCTGGATGTGACCATCGCGTCGTTCAAGGCCGTTGTGGCCGGCGAATACGATCACCTGCCCGAAGCGGCCTTCCTGATGGTTGGCGGCATCGACGAAGTGATCGCCAAAGCGGAGAAGATGGCCGCAGAAGCCGCCTAAGGAGTATCCCTGATGGCAAACACGATGCAATTCGACCTCGTCAGCCCTGAGCGGAGCCTTGCTTCGCTGCAGGCGAGCGCGGTCCAGATTCCCGGCGCGGACGGGGACATGACGGCAATGCCCGATCATGCCCCCACCATCACCACGCTGCGCCCCGGTCTGCTCAAGGTCGAGGCACCCGAAGGGTCCAGCGAATACCTGGTCACCGGCGGGTTTGCCCAGATCAACGGCGACAGCCTGTCGGTTCTGGCCGAAAAGGCCATCCCGGTGGCGGAAGTAACCCGCGCGCATCTGGATGAGCTGATCGCCGAGGCGCGCGCCTCGCACGAGGTGGCGAAGGAAAACGGCGAACAGACCATTGTCGACGATGCAGCCAAGCTGCTGGCCGACATGGAAGCGCTTGGAACACATATGAGCCTGTAACGGGCCCATCAGTGAAAAATTTGAGCGGCCTCGCAATTGCGGGGCCGTTTTTTTGTCGTGCTTTTGCCGAAATGCCGGGGTAAGTTGCGGGAATTCAAGAATAATGATGATAAGATGAAAAAGTTTCTAACCCATCCCATTGGAATTGAGCAGGGTGAAAATGTCCTGTTCTCGGAGTTTGCCGACGGCGGCGATATGTGGACCGGTCAGGGGCCGCGTGAACGTCGCACACACATTCGGTTCAAAGAAGCATTTCGAACTCCGCCTACGGTGCAGATCGGGATCTCGCTGTGGGATGTCGACACGTCCTCGGCGCTGCGCGCAGAGGTTCAGGCCGAACATATCACCGCCGAGGGTTTTGACGCAGTATTCCGGACCTGGTCCGACACTCGGATTGCCCGCATCCGGGCAAGCTGGACCGCGATAGGAGAGGTGGCACACCCGGACGATTGGAATATTTCCTGATCCGGGTTCGCCATGTTTTCAGGCGTTTGAACGATTGATTGGGCTCAGTCGTCCTGTGCTTCGATCATGTCCACGCGCGTGGCGTGGCGGCCGCCTTCGAATTCGGCACCCAGAAACGCGTCAACGATGTCCAGCGCCAGACCCTCACCGACAACCCGCGCGCCAATCGACAACATGTTGGCGTTGTTGTGCTGGCGGATCATGCGGGCCGAGAATGCGTCGGAACAAACGCCACAGCGAATGCCGGGCACTTTGTTTGCAGCCATCATGATACCCTGCCCAGTGCCGCAGAGGATGATACCCAAGCTGCAATCGCCCGAGGCAACGGCCTGCGCCGCGGCCTTGCCGTGCTTGGGGTAATGGGTGCTTTCCGGGCTTGTCGGGCCGATATCAACCACGTCCCAACCTTGCTGTGCGATGTGGTTGGCCACGGACTGGCGCAGCTCGATCGCCGCGTGATCGCTGGAAAGAACAATACGTTTGTTGGCAGTCATGGAGGTGATTCCACTTGTATCGCCGATCGCGCCCCATGGTCAGATATCCGCGCAATCGGTATTTCAGATATCAGGGGGCGACATGTTCGGCCGCCCCTGTAGCTCAATCCATCTGGTACATGGATTCGTAGATCGGGGTCAGTGTCTTGTCTTCGAACAGCGAAGACACACTGGTTCCGTTCCAGATGTTCAGGATCGCCTGGGTGAAGATCGGCGCAGTCGGAACGATGCGGATATTCTTTGCCTTCAAAATCTCTTTGGTCGGCTGGATCGTGTCGGTCAGCACCAGCGACTTCATGACCGAGTTCGTCACCCGCTCGACCGCAGGGCCGCTCATGACGCCATGCGTGATGTACGAATGAACTTCCTTGGCGCCATTGTCCAACAGGACCTGCGCGGCCTTGCAAAGCGTTCCGGCGGTGTCACACATGTCGTCGACGATCAGGCAGATCTTGTCCTTCACATCCCCGATAACGGTCATTTCCGCGACTTCGCCTGCTTTCTCGCGCCGCTTGTCAACGATCGACAAGGGGGCATTGATGCGCTTGGCCAATTCACGCGCGCGCGCCACGCCGCCCACGTCGGGTGAAACCACCATGATCTCATCCAGATTGTCCTTGAACTGGTTTTTGACATCCAACGCAAAGATCGGCGAGGCGTACAGATTGTCGACGGGCATATCGAAAAATCCCTGAATCTGCGCGGCATGAAGATCCATCGTCAGAATCCGCTCGATCCCTGCGCCGGTCAGCATATTGGCCACCAGCTTGGCGCTGATGGGCGTGCGGGCCTTGGTGCGGCGATCCTGGCGGGCATAGCCGAAATACGGGATCACGGCCGTGATCCGCTGTGCAGACGAACGGCGCAGTGCGTCGGCGATGATCAGCAGCTCCATCAGGTTGTCGTTGGCCGGGTTCGAGGTCGGCTGGATGATGAACATATCCTCGCCGCGTACGTTCTCGAACACTTCGACGAAGATCTCGCCGTCGTTGAACCGTTCGACGCGTGCATCGACCAATCCCTGGTCGACACCGCGATAAAGGCTCATGCGGCGTGCGATGGTTTCGGCAAGTGGAAGGTTGGCGTTCCCAGCGATAAGCTTGGGTTCGTGAAGTGTCGGCATCGACTGAGGTCCCCGGGCAGCAATGGCAATGTGACAGATTCGTGATGTTGACACCGCTTAGCATGGCCTTACCGTCCCGCAAAGGTAACGCAGCGGAGAAAGTGAACATGACCCAGATTGACTACTTTTTTGCGACAATTTCGCCCTACAGCTATCTTGCGGGGAACCGGCTGGAAGAGATTGCGGCGAAACACGACGCAACGATCAACTACAAGCCGCTGGACATCATGGCCCTGTTCGCACGCACCGGGGGCACGCCGCCGAAAGACCGCCATGTATCGCGCATCGAATACCGTGCTCAGGAGCTGCTGCGCCAATCGAAGAATCTGGGGATGGAGTTCAACCTGCAACCGGCGCACTGGCCGACCAACATGGCGCCGTCTTCCTATGCGATCATCGCCGCGATCAAGGATGGTTCGGGCGACGTGGGCAAGTTGTGCCAGTTGATCCTGCGCGCCTGCTGGGCCGAAGAAAAGGACGTCGCTCAGGATGATGTGATCAGGGACTGCCTGGCAAATGCCGGGTTTGACCCGGAACTGGCCAACAGCGGTCTGCTGGTCGGGGCCGAAACCTATGCCGCCAATCTGGAAGAAGCCGTGGATCGCGGCGTGTTCGGCGCGCCATTCTACATCACGCCGGATGGTCAACGCTTCTGGGGGCAGGATCGCCTGGACGATCTGGATCGGCATCTGTCCGAGATGAATGGATGACAGCCCCGACGGCGATTCAATCCGGCTTCGTGAGACGATTGGGCGACGGAGGGCGCAATTTGCTTGCCCTTCATTGCACCATTGCACATTCCGGCGCGTGGTCCGGCCTGGCCAAGGCATTGGATGGCAGCGTGTGTCTTGTTGCACCGGACATGCTGTCTCATGGGCGCAGTCCGGATTGGGACGGTCAAAGCGATTTCTTTGACGCTGTGACAGGGCTGGCGGCGGTCGAATTGACCGAGCCCACGGATCTGGTCGGCCATTCCTTTGGGGCGATCGTTGCGCTCAGACTGGCCATCGAGCACCCGGACCGTATACGAAGTTTGACCCTGATCGAGCCTGTGTTCTTTGCCGTGGCAAAACAGGACGCGCCCGATTTGTTCGATCAGCACCTGCGAGAGTCCCAGCCGATTGAAGCAGCGTTCCAAGCAGGCGACGAAGCGCTGGCCGCGCGGTTGTTCAACCGGATGTGGAGCACTGATATCAGCCCCAAATGGCCTGACCTGCCAGAGCGGACGCGCGCCAGCATGGTGCGTGGAATTCATGTTGTTCCTGCGTCTTATCCCGTTCTGTACGATGACCGCGCCGGGTTGCTTGACCCCGACGGATGCAAGCGCGTATCGATGCCAACCCTGTTGCTGAGCGGATCAAAGACCCACCCGACGATCCCCGCAATCTGTAAAGGATTGCAGCGCCGTCTGCCGAACGCACGCCATGAGGTCGTTCAAGGTGCGGGGCACATGCTGCCCATTTCGCACCCCCGTGAAACCAGCGTGCTGCTTCAGGATCTCTGGAAAGCTGGCCAAGAGACGGGTGTTACAACAGGCTGAGAAACTGATCGATCTCGGCTGTTCCGATCGACCAGTCGCAGACCAGTCTGCATGCAAGGCTTTCATCGTCATCATCACCTTCCAGCTCTGCCCCCCAGAGGTGGTAAATTGCCCCGGCCTCATGCAGCTGTTTGTGCTTTGCGCGTGAAAAAGCGGCAAAGATCATATTGGCCTGTGGTTCGTGCAGGAACTCGGCACCTTTTGCACGCAAGCCATCGGCCAGCCGGGCACAGTTTGCATTGGCCTGACGCGCCAGCTTCAGCCACAGATCATCCTCAAGATAGGCCGCCATCTGAGCGGACAGGTAGCGATGCTTGGAAAACAGATGCGCCCCGCGTTTGCGCCGCAGCTCGAATTCCCAGGCCTTGCTCTCGTCAAAGAACACCACCGCTTCAACGCCCATCAGGCCGTTTTTGGTGCCGCCGAAGCTGACCGCGTCCACCCCAGCTTTCCATGTCATGTCAGCCGGAGAGCAATTCAGGGCCACCAGGGCATTGCTGAACCGGGCCCCATCCAGATGGACCGGCAAGCCATATTCCTTTGCGACCCCGCACAGCGCCTGCAACTCCTCCAGCGAATAGACCGATCCGCGCTCGGTGACCTGGGTGATCGAAACCGGCCCGCGCTGCGGCCCGTGAACCCCGCGGGTTTCTTCGCCCAGGATGGACCCGCGCAGCGCGTCCGGCGCCATCTTGTCGCCGCCGGGAACAAGGGTCAGCTTGGCCCCGGTGTAGAACTCGGGCGCGTTGCACTCGTCTTCGTGGATATGGGCAACCGGAGAGCAGAAGATCGTTTCCCAAGGGTTGGACAATGTGGCAAGGGCCAGCGAATTTGCCGCTGTCCCCGTCGCCACCAGATAGACGGCCGCCCCCGGAGCTTCAAAGATGCTGCGAATGCGGTCACGCACCTCGTTCATCATCGTGTCCGCGCCATAGGCCATCTGGTAGCCCTGATTGGCCTCGGCCAGTTTGGCCATGACCTGCGGGTGAACCGGCCCGGAATTGTCAGATGCGAAATACATCAGCTAGGCTCCTCGATAATGTAGTCTTCCCACTCTTCCATGGGGGTTTCGAACTCGGACACCGTGCGCCCTCGGACCGACACGCCTGCGGCGTGCACGGTTTCCGGCGTACCAGACAACAATGGGTGCCAGTCGTAAAGCGGTTTGCCCTCCCACAGCAGCCGATAGGCGCAGGTTTGCGGCAACCAATAGGCGTGTTCGTCAATATTGTCGGGTGTCATGACGATGCATTCCGGGACGAATTGATGCCGGATGTCGTATTGCGTGCAGCGGCAGCTTTCATCGTCCAGCAGGCGGCAGGCGACGCAGGTCAGGGCAACCTCGCCGCTGTCCTCATCCTCCAACTTGTTCAGGCAACATTTGCCGCAACCGTCGCACAAAGCTTCCCATTCGCGCTGGTTCATCTTGCGCAGGGGTTTGCGTTCCCAGAACCGGGCGGGCAGGCCGGTGCGTTGAATCGGATCAGCGCTCATAGGGCGGCCAGAATGTCCCGGGCCTGTTCACAATCGGCATTCATCTGCGCGATCAGACCATCCAGCCCCTTAAATGTCATTTCAGGGCGCAGGAATTCGATCAGCCCCACCGACAAGGTCGCCCCGTACAGGTCGCCGGAAAAGTCGAACAGGAAGGTTTCGATATTTGGCACTTCGCCATGGAACATCGGGCGCACCCCAACCGAGGCCGCGCCGTGATAACTGCCCTGATGCGGGCCATCCAGCACGTCGACCAATACCGCGTAGACACCGAATTTCGGCGGGTGGAGCCCTTCGATGGACATGTTCGCAGTTGGGAAACCCAGTTCCCGCCCGCGTTGCTCGCCGCCGATCACCTCGCCTTCGATCCTGTGCCAATGGCCCAGCATCGCGGCTGCATCCCTTGGGCGACCCTCGCTCAATGCGGTGCGGATGGCGGTTGACGAGACCACGTTTTCCGACCGCTGCATCAAAGGGGCAATCGTCACGCCAAATCCCATCTCTTGCCCGAAGCGAACCAGATCGTCAGCCGTCCCACTGCGGCCCTTGCCAAAACAGAAATCGGCCCCGACCACGACATGGGACAGACCCAGACCGTCACAAATCACGTTGCGCGCGAATTCATCAGGGGAAAGCCCGGCCAGCGCCGCGTTGAACGGCAGCTCGTACAGTTTCTCCACACCCAGCTTCTCAAGCCGATGCGCCCGCGCATTGCCGCGCATCAGGCGGAACGGAGGAGAGTCCGGCGCAAAGTATTCACGTGGATGCGGCTCGAAGGTCATGACGCCCAGTGGCGCATCCGGGGCCGCGTCGCGGGCCAGTTCGATGACCGACTGGTGCCCCAAATGGACGCCATCAAAATTCCCGATCGCAACGCTGGCGCCGCGATCTTCTGGCTCGACAAACTGGAAATCCCGGATGATGTGCATAGGCGATTGCGTAGCGTTGCGTTGCGATTTGTTCAAGCGGCAGTTTGAATTCAAAGCACGCGTCCTGGCGAAACACACCAAAACCATTTGTCAGACCTGATTGCACACGGGGCATCCCCGGAATGCTGTGCGACATTCGGCCAACTGCTTGATCCAAAAAAAATACTGGGTGTAGACTGGGTTTCCGGCCCTCGGACCACGCTGGGGGGCGGACGATGGCCCGGCCAGGTTCAAATGAACCCAGCACAGGAGGCAGACCATGTATCGATTGCGACTGTTCGCGATTCGCAACGCCCGTGCGTTCGAGTGGATTTACAAATGTGTCGAACGGGGCATGGTCGCGATGGATCCGGTCTTTGCAAGGATCGGCTACAACCGCGTTGAACGCCCCATCGCGCTGGTCGAAAAAGGCGTCAAAAGTCTTTTGTTTGATTGCAAGATGTGCGGACAATGCGTTTTGTCTTCGACGGGTATGTCTTGCCCGATGAACTGCCCCAAGCAACTGCGCAACGGCCCATGCGGCGGCGTACGCCCCGGTGAGTTCTGCGAGGTGAAGCCCGATATGAAATGCGTCTGGGCTTTGGCCTGGGACGGGGCCAGCCGCATGCAACATGGGGGCGACAAGATAAAAGAGGTCCTTCCGCCTGTGGAACACACGTTGAAGGGATCATCATCCTGGCTGCGGGTCAGCCGCGAGATCGCCGCGCAGGAACGCGAGGCCCGAGACGCTGCCCGCGAAACGCTTGCGCAGGCGTTCCCGGAGGCGCGCGAAAACGAACCCTCTGCGGCACCTCTGGCTGCTGAACCCCCCAACGCGGTGAACCGGGAGCTGAAGAAATGAATGATGCCCATCGCAGCGAGGTCGAACCGATCGGCTATGTGCCTGTTCCCGAAGGCTATGTCTCGCACAGTCGATTGGAAAGAGTTCTGCGTTCGGGCCGCTTTGCGGTGACCGCTGAACTGAACCCGCCAGACAGCGCTGACCCCGAGGATGTTTTTCAGGCGGCGCAGCCGCTGGGTGAAGTGGCGGATGCGATCAATGCAACCGATGCGTCTGGTGCCAACTGCCACATGTCTTCGATAGGGATCTGTGCGTTGTTGACCCGCGCGGGGTATTCTCCGGTCTATCAGATTTCCTGCCGAGACCGGAACCGGATCGCCATTCAGGGGGATGTTCTGGGGGCTGCGGCGCTGGGCGTCAGCAACGTGCTGTGCCTGACGGGCGACGGTGTCGGAGTTGGGGACCAACCGGGGGCAAAACCGGTGTTCGACTTCGATTCCCTGACCTTGCTGCGGACGATCCGAACGATGCGCGATCAGGGAAAGTTTCTTTCCGGCCGCAAGATCACGCGCCCCCCTCAACTGTTTTTGGGTGCGGCGGAAAACCCCTGTATACCGCCCTATGACTGGCGCCCGGAACGTCTTGCAAAGAAGGTCGAGGCGGGCGCCGAGTTTATTCAGACCAACTATATCTACGACATTCCGCTCTTTGAAAGGTTCATGGATCGTGTTTGGGATGCCGGTCTGGACGAAAAAGTATTCATCATCGCCGGTGTGGGGCCCATCGCTTCGGCACGCGCGGCACGCTGGATGCGCAGCAATGTGCCCGGAATTCACATCCCGGATCATGTCATCGAGCGGATGGAAAAGGCCGAAAAGCCCGCGGAAGAGGGCAAGAAGATCTGTATCGAACTGATCCAGCAGATCCGGGACATCGCCGGTGTTTCCGGGGTTCATGTGATGGCCTACAGGCGTGAACACGTGGTGTCGGAAATCATTCTGGAATCAGGTGCGCTGAAAGGGCGAAAACGAACCCGTTCTTCCTGACGACCTTGTGTGAAGTTGAGTGCCCAAACAAAAAAAGGCGCCGGTCCGGCGCCTTTTGCAAGTCTGTGTTTGCCAGTCAGTCGAACTTGCGCGACGGGGCAAGCACCATGGCTTCGCCGATCAGGACCTTCTTGCCCTCGACCGAACAATGGCAGTCCAGCTTGACGCGGCGCTTGGCAAAATCGATGTCGACCACTTTCACCTCGGCATAGACCATGTCACCCGGACGCACAGGCGCCAGGAACTTCAGTGACTGACCCATGTAAACGGTGCCATGACCCGGCAGTTGTTCACCAATCACGGCCGAGATCAGACCCGCCGTCAGCATTCCGTGGGCAATACGGCCTTCGAAGATCGTATCGCGGGCATAGTCGTCGTCCAGATGCACCGGATTCCGGTCGGTCGAGACCTGCGCGAACATTTCGATATCTTCATCCGTCACCACTTTGCGCAGGTGGCGGGACATCCCCATTTCGATGTCTTCGATACAGATCGTTCCGCGCGGAAGATTGTCCAACATGTTGCCCTCACTCGAAGTCGGCCGTGAAAGAAAAAACCATCATTTAGCCAAGGTTGGCAACTTTATTACTTCGCAGTTGCAGAAAATCAAGTCTTTTCTTGCTACCTCAAGCGCCCGATTGTGTAGGTTGGATTGATCTTTTCCCTTTCAATATAGGCGGTTAGGGATTCGTGGTGCGGATGATGCGACGTTTTTGTTTCTGCCGCGGCCAATCCGCCCGAGATGAACAGAGAATCAATGCCCTCTCCCATGCCGCCCAGAATGTCCGTGTGGGGGCCATCGCCGATCACCAGAATGTCACTGTCGGGGATATCGTGCCCCAGTTCCTGCAACCTGCGACGGGCCAGATCATAGATCGGGGGATGCGGTTTGCCGAAATACAGGCTCTCGCCGCCCATTTCGGTGTACAGCCTGGCCAAAGCACCGGCACACCATTCGCGCACCTCGCCGCGGTCCACGACAATGTCAGGGTTCGCACAAAGCAGTTTCATGCCCATCTGCTTGGCGTACAGGAAATCCGGCCGGTTCACATCCGGGTCGGCCATCGGGTCGAACGGGCCGCAGCAGACAATACCCTCGGCTTCCTTCAGCGGCACACGCTCGATATGGATGGGGTGATCCAGCAGTTTCAGCGGTTCGAAAAAGCCCGCATCGCGCTGCCACTCGCCCATGAAATAAACCTTGTGCCCCACAGCACCCCGGAACATCGCAGATCGCGCGGAATCCCCGCTGGTGGCGATGGTGTCATACGCGTCGGCGGGGACGTTGAATTGCACGAGTTGCTCTGCCACCCCGGCGCGGGGTTTGGGAGAGTTCGTGACCAAGACCACCAGTCCACCCTTGGCGCGATAGGCCTTCAGCGCTTCGACGGCCTCGGGGTAGGCCGTGATGCCATTGTGAACACAGCCCCAAAGGTCAACGAACAATGCTTTGTAACGGTCCGAGATCTCGGAAAGCGAGGAAACGATCTGGGTCATGGGGGCCTCTGGGTCTGATATCGCGCTGGCGACAGCTATGGCAAAGCTTGGGACCGAACACCATCCCGCATTCCCGTTTGCGCGAAGGAATGGGTGAAACTTCTACTCGTCTTCGGTAATTTCAGTGACGTCCGGGGCCTGCTGAACGTTTTCCGTTCCCAGGATGATCTGGGCCCCGATACGCGGCTGATACCGGATAATGGCCAGGTATCCGGGTCCAAGCTCCTCCTCCAGCACCCCGACCAGAGGGGTCTCACGCAGCTTGGGTGGCAGCAAACCGGCAATGGAAGAAACTTTGAACTGCGCCTCGGCCGGCAGATCGACGACCAGCCAAACCTCGGCCCGCTTGCGCTGAGCGTTGACGTCGATGCGGATGATTTCCACGGAAACCGGATCGGCCCATGCGCGAATGGCATCGGCCAGTTGCGCCTCGGTGCGCGTCTCCAGATAACGGTTGTAGGTGGACTTCCCAAGTTGCAGGACGACGACGACCAGAAACGCGATCGCGACGAAGACGCTGGCGGTAAAGTTCAGCTTGCGCTTTCCCTTGCTGAAAACCACGGACCGCGCAGCATAGACAAGATAAACCGCGCAGGCTGACAGAATGATCGCGCCAAGATTCGTTGCGAAAAGCAGCCCTGCCTCATAGGCCTCGGCGGGTTCGTCAAAATATAAAAGAATGCCCGAGGCCGACAGCGGGGGAACAAGCGAAACACCGATGGCCGCGCCGGGTAGAAGGCTCAATTCGGATTTGTTGATCTGAACATAGGCCCCGGCCACACCGGCAGCGAGCGCGACGATCAGGTCTTCGGTGCCGGGATCGGTGCGCGCCAGGACCTGGTCGGGGATCAAAATGCCACGGGGAACATCGGCGACATAGACCAGAAACCATGCCATCATCACGCAGACAATGGCAGCCAGACAGACCGTAAGTGCCAGCGTCACCGCGCGTTTCAGCCATCCCATGACCATCGCGGCGGCCACCCCGAGGATCGGGGTCATCAGCGGCGCCACAAGCATGGCCGCGATCACGACAGCGCCGGAGTTGCGCAGCAAACCCATGGTGGCAATCACGACCGAAAGCGTCAGCAGCATTGCAAAGCGTCGCCAATACGCCGCCTTGTCGGCACCTTCAAAAAGAAGGATGCTGCGGGTGGTGCTTAGTTTTCGTACGACCATTGCATTTACCTGACCTGGGATAGGCTCTGGACCCCCGGTCAGACTAACAACCGACAACGCGTCCGCAAATGGCTGTCAGCAAAGAAAAAAGGCGCCCGAATTGGACGCCTTCAGATTTGGGTCGCTTGAGGATCAGACCTTCAGGTTCGGAATGATCTGCTTTTTGCGGCTCATGATACCGGGCAGAACGACGGCGTCCCCGTCCACGGTTGCGCCAAAGCTCTTCTCGGCCACGGTTTTGACCAGATCATTGGGGACCAGCAGCGTGGCCTCTTCGTTCAGGATATCAACCACGAACAGCAGCACCTGATCGACGCCGTCTTCCTTGGCAACTTCCACCATCGAGTCCGCCAGGCTGGCTTTGCGGTCCAGAACGACGCTGGGGGCGGTGGTTTCCAGAACCGAGACCCGGAATTTGGTGCCGTCGACCTCGTATTCTTTACTGTCCATGCGGATCAACTCGGCGTCCGAAAAGGACGAGACATCCGATTTCGCCGCGAACATGTCTGCCGCATATGCCGAAATGTCCAGCTCGAGCTCGGCCGCCAGACGTTCTGCAACCTCGCGGTCATGCGCCGTGGTGGTCGGAGAGCGGAATTCCAGAGTATCCGACAGAATGCAGGTAAGCGCGGCGCCCTTGATTGCGTCGGGCATCTTGGCCGCATCTTCGCCCATCAGATCAACCATGATGGTGGCGGTGCAGGCCAGGGGGCGCACGGTGATGTCGATCGGGCCTTTGGTTTCCAGGCCACCGACCAGCTTGTGATGGTCGATGATGGCGCGGATGTCCGCGTCGTTGATGTTGGCCGGCAGTTCGGCGGGGTTGTTGGTGTCGACGATGACCACCGGGGTTTCCGCGGGCAGGTCCTCAAGGATCCGCGGCTTGGGCAGGTCCCAGTTTTCCAGCATGAATGTTGCTTCGGTGTTGGGTTCACCCAGCAGTACGGGTTCGGTCTGCTCACCCTTGACCTCGTTCAGGTACCACGACCACAGGATCGGCGAACCTGTGGAATCTGTGTCGGGGGATTTGTGGCCAAATACTAGAGTCGTCATGTCAGTGTCCTGCGGAATGGAAATTTGCGCGCCTTATAGGGCGGCTAAAAGCCGTTGTCACGCCGCTGAGCACTGTCTGCGACGCTTGGTCTGAAAACCGCTGGGTCCGTTCAGAATTCGGCGCGTGTCAGAACGTATCCGGCTTCTTCCAGTTGGTTCAGCAGGCCGTAATCATCGCTCAGGTGCCCCGCGCCGACCGCAATCACAACTGTCTGACCCCTGATGTCCAGAATCTGCGCCATCCAGTTGGCATTTCGCTGCACCAGCAACTGCTGCTCGAAATTTTGCCATTCCGCATCAAAGGCTTCGGGGCTCAAGCCCGACTGCTCAAGCCCCTGTAGGCGGGCAAGCTGTATGATCTCGGCGTGCTTTTCTTCCAGATACGCGTTGGCCATGGTGGCCAATTGGTCCGCATTGCCCTGCATCGCCCCGGACAGGCGCACAAGCGACTCGACCTGTTTCTCGAGCGGATAACTGTCGAACATGGCCATCAGGTCTTCGATTCGTTCCAGCGAGTGCTGCGGGATACCTTTTTCAACGGCCAGATCGTTCAGGCGGGCGTCCATTCCGTAAGTTGAATTCGGGTCCTCGATCATGCAGGGCGGAATGCTCAGCATCATGGTCAGGAACCACGGACGCATCTTCGCAGCCATCCAGCCGGGGATGCCGCGCTGGGCCAGGGCTGCGGACAGCGCATCCCAGTCGTCTTCTGCCATCAGATCGATCAACGTAGGGCCCGAGGTAATCATCACCGCACTCAGGTCGTTGGCCATGGTTTTTTCGAAGGCGTCCATGTCGTGCTGAGTGACTTCGAAATAAAAGGCGTCCGCTTTGCTGAGTTCGGGCGACAGGCGGTCAATCACGTCTTCCATGCGCGGATCGTAACTGTGCAACGTGCCGATGATGTGCAAAACCGTGTCGCCCTTGCGTGCAATCCAGTGATTGCCTTCGGGATAAGCGATCTGGGCCACTGCACTTTGCAATTTGGTCCGGGTTTCCTCGGGCAGTTGCGGGCGCAGATCCACCCCCTCGCATGCGGCCTGAGCCGAGATCGGAAACAGAAGGAACGCAAGAAAAGTGAGCAAACGCATGGGGCCAGCCTGAATGGTGTCAAGAAGTTGAACCCAGACTTAGCCACGCCACCTGCCGATGTTCAAGCCGCCCGACTGGTATTCTCCGGCAATCTGCGTAGCATGAGCATATGAACCGCGAGCAGGATCTCTATCCCCCGGTCAAGGCGCTGCTGGAGCGTCAGGGATACACCGTCAAGGGTGAAGTCGGCGCAGCCGACATCGTTGCGGTGCGCGATGGGGATGCGCCGGTGATTGTCGAACTGAAACTGCGGTTCACGCTGTCCCTGTTTCATCAGGCGATCACCCGGCTGAAACTCACCGATCTGGTCTATGTTGCCGTCTGCAAACCCACGGGCCGAACGGCCCGGCGGGCGCTCAAGGATAATCTGGCACTGTGTCGTAGGCTCGGCCTGGGCCTGATCACCGTGCGGGCTGATGGCACGGTCGAGGTTCAGTGCGATCCCGGCCCCTACGCGCCCCGTAAGAACAAAGTCAGGGCCGCACGGTTGCTGCGCGAATTCGACCGGCTGCAAGGCGACCCGAACGCCGGGGGCGCGACGCGCCATGGTATCGTGACGGCGTATCGGCAGGATGCGCTGAAATGTGCGGCCTATCTGGCCGAGAATGGCCCGTCCAAGGGGGCGGACGTCGCCAGATCGGTCGCGGTCCCGGTCGCCACCCGGCTTATGCGGGAAAACCACTACGGGTGGTTCGAGAAGGTTGAAAAAGGCATCTATGGGCTTACGTCTGAGGGCGCAGAAGGGTTGAAGCATTGGGCCTATAGCTGGGAACAGGCTGACTGATCCATTTTGCAAAAAAATCTCTCACAAATTGTTGACTCGGACTTTTAGACTCCCTAGCTATGCGTCGTTATCACTCACACACCCCGAGTGCTAACGCCTCGTCGGAAGGCGGGGGGAGGATAGATAAACTTTGAGCCCAAGGAGCTACAAAGATGGCATTGAAACCGCTTCATGACCGTGTGCTGGTTCGCCGCGTAGAGAGCGAAGAGAAAACCGCAGGCGGCCTGATCATCCCTGACAGCGCAAAAGAAAAGCCGAGCGAAGGCGAAGTCGTCGCAACCGGCGAAGGTGCGCGCAAGGACAGCGGCGAACTGATCGCAATGGCTGTCAAAGCTGGGGACAAGATCTTGTTCGGCAAATGGTCGGGCACCGAGGTCAACGTCAACGGCGAAGAGCTGCTGATGATGAAAGAAAGCGACATCATGGGGATCATCGAGTAAGCGCGCGCTTTCTCTGATCTTCATTTCAAACTTATTTCTCAAGGAGAAACGACATGGCTGCAAAGGACGTCAAATTCGACACCGATGCCCGCAACCGTATGCTGAAGGGTGTGAACATCCTGGCCGACGCGGTTAAAGTGACCCTGGGCCCCAAAGGCCGCAACGTGGTTCTGGACAAATCTTTCGGCGCACCGCGCATCACCAAGGACGGTGTTTCGGTTGCCAAGGAAATCGAACTGGAAGACAAGTTCGAAAACATGGGCGCGCAGATGGTGAAAGAAGTCGCCAGCCGCACCAATGACGAAGCCGGCGACGGCACCACCACCGCAACCGTTCTGGCACAGGCGATCGTAAAAGAAGGCCTGAAGCAGGTTGCAGCTGGCCTGAACCCAATGGACCTGAAGCGCGGCATCGACCTGGCAACCGCCAAGGTTGTTGAAGGCATCAAAGAAGCCTCGCGCGAAGTCAAAGACTCGGCAGAAGTTGCTCAGGTTGGCACCATCTCGGCCAACGGCGAAGCCGAAATCGGTCAGCAGATCGCAGACGCGATGCAGAAGGTTGGCAACGAAGGTGTCATCACCGTCGAAGAAAACAAAGGTCTGGAAACCGAGACCGACGTTGTCGAAGGTATGCAGTTCGACCGCGGCTACCTGTCGCCTTACTTCGTCACCAACGCAGACAAGATGATTGCAGAGCTCGACGACTGCATGATCCTGCTGCACGAGAAGAAACTCTCGTCGCTGCAGCCGATGGTTCCGCTGCTGGAACAAGTGATCCAGTCGCAGAAGCCGCTGCTGATCATCGCGGAAGACGTTGAAGGTGAAGCGCTGGCAACTCTGGTTGTCAACAAACTGCGCGGCGGCCTGAAAATTGCTGCTGTCAAAGCACCTGGCTTCGGCGATCGCCGTAAGGCCATGTTGCAGGACATCGCAATCCTGACCGGCGGTCAGGTTATCAGCGAAGATCTGGGCATGAAGCTCGAGTCCGTCACCATGGACATGCTGGGCACCGCCAAGAAAATCGAAATCACCAAAGACGAAACCACCATCGTCGACGGTGCTGGCGAGAAAGCCGAGATCGAAGCACGTGTTGCTCAGATCCGCACCCAGATCGAAGAAACCACCAGCGACTACGACCGCGAGAAGCTGCAAGAGCGCGTTGCCAAACTGGCAGGCGGTGTTGCCGTTATCCGCGTCGGCGGCATGACCGAAGTCGAAGTGAAAGAGCGTAAGGACCGTGTGGACGATGCTCTGAACGCAACACGCGCTGCCGTTCAGGAAGGCGTTGTTGTGGGCGGTGGTGTTGCTCTGGTCCAGGCCGGTAAAGCACTGGAAGCTCTGAAAGGTGCAAACGCCGATCAGGACGCAGGTATCAACATCGTTCGCAAGGCAATCGAAGCGCCGCTGCGCCAGATCGCCGAGAACGCGGGTGTCGACGGCGCGGTTGTAGCCGGTAAGGTCCGTGAATCGTCGGACGCAGCGTTCGGCTTCAACGCGCAGACCGAAGAATATGGCGACATGTTCTCGTTCGGTGTGATTGACCCGGCCAAAGTGGTTCGGACTGCTCTGGAAGACGCTGCATCGGTTGCTGGCCTGCTGGTCACCACCGAAGCAATGGTTGCCGACAAGCCGGCCAAGGAAGGCGCGGCACCTGCCGGCGGCATGCCCGACATGGGCGGCATGGGCGGCATGATGTAAGCACGCCGTATTCGCCTCTGGCGAATTCTGGCGACCCGACAGGCGCTTGGCGGTATCGCCAAGCTGCCGAGAGGGGAGCATTGGAGCTTGAGAACGGGGCCGCCTTCGGGCGGCCCCGTTTTGTGTTGACAGTTCTGTTTTCAAGGCGTGTTTAGACGCTGCTTTGTCCGGCGCCGGATGTCTGTTCCCACAACCTTCGCGAAAGTGAGTGTGCAAATCCCGCCCGAACGGTTATGCGGATGGCATGAGATTGTTTTTGCTCACCGCCCTGACCATGTGTGCCTTTGCGGCGAACTCCATTCTGAACCGGCTGGCCATAGACAGCGGAGCCAGCGATCCAACCGGATTTGCCATCGTTCGGGTTTTGGCGGGGGCCGTGGTCCTGGCCGCTCTTGTGCTGGCACGCGGAGGGCGCCTTCCGCTGCGCAATCGAAGGCGGATCATTGGCGCGGGGTCGTTGACGCTCTACATGATCGGATTTTCAATCGCCTACCTGACGCTGGATGCAGGCTTGGGTGCATTGATTCTGTTCGGCGTGGTGCAAATTACGATGTTTTCTGTGGGCGCATTGACGGGCGCGACTCCGACCGCCCGGCAGGTGGCGGGGGCGGGGGTTGCGCTTGCTGGTCTTGCCTATGTGCTGTGGCCGACTGGCGCCGTTCAAGTCGACTTGGCTGGCGCGGCTTTGATGGCCGCCGCCGGTATTGGTTGGGCCCTTTACTCGATAGCGGGTCGATCAGAAACAAACCCGCTGGAGGGAACGGCCGCCAATTTCATCGTCGCTTTGCCGTTGACTGCCTTGGCGATGCTTGCCGGCGGCAGCGCCTGGCAGATGAGCGGGGCGGGGTATCTGCTGGCCGTCCTGTCCGGCGCGGTAACATCCGGGCTTGGTTATGCTTTGTGGTACCGTGTTTTGCCTCAACTGGCCCCGTCCGTGGCGGCTGTCGTTCAACTCAGCGTGCCAGTGATCGCAATTCTCGGCGGTGTCGCCTTTCTGGGCGAGATTGCCGGAGTGCGGCTGATCATCGGCGCCACGCTTGTTTTGGGCGGTATCGCGCTGGCCGTGCTGCGACGTCACCGGGGCTAGGGCTTTTATCAAAGGCTGATAGGCTTTATCTGGCGGTTATGAAACTTTTGATTGCCTTGCTCTTCTGCCTCGCTCCTGCCGCAGCCAGTGCGAAATGCGTGATCCTTCTGCACGGTCTCGCGCGTACCGAGGCCTCGTTCACCGTGATGGAGCAGCTGTTCAAGGCGCATGACTATACCGTTGTGCGCCACGGGTATCCATCGACCGAAATCGGTATTCCGGAACTGGCAAGGCAAACCATACCGGACGCGCTTGCGGCGTGTGGTGATGACAAAGCCAATGTCGTTGCGCATTCCATGGGCGGTATCCTGTTGCGCTATTGGCTCAAGGACCATCGGCCCGAAAACCTGGGTCGTGTCGTCATGCTCGGCCCGCCCAATCAGGGCAGCCAGTTGGTCGATGAGCTGAGCGCATGGGAAGTGTTCGGGTATCTGAACGGCCCGGCGGGCCTGCAATTGGGCACAGGTCCCGAAGGCATTCCGCGCCGCCTGCCGCCGGTGGATTTTGAGCTGGGGGTGATCGCGGGTGAGAATTCGCTCAACCCGCTGTTTTCATCGCTGATCGACGGGCCGGATGACGGTAAGGTTTCGGTTGAAACCACCAAGGTCGAAGGGATGAAGGATCATCTTGTTCTGCCGGTGACCCACACCTTCATGATGAACAACCCGCGCGTTATGGCACAGGCGCTGCATTTCATCGAATTCGGCCGCTTCGATCGGCAGATCACCTGGCTGGACGGCGTGATGGAGATAATCGATGAGATCTGCATCGGGCAGGATTGCTCGGAACCTGACTCGGAGCCCACACGATGACCTCTCTGGATCTGACTTTGACCGGCGCAGAGGTTCTGTTGCCGGAGGATGGTCTGTCGCGCTGCGATCTCTCGATAGCGGAGGGCGTCATTCAGCAAGATCGGACCGGGCGCAAGGTTGACCTGACCGGTTATCTTGTCCTGCCCGGTATCGTCGATCTGCACGGGGACGGGTTCGAACGCCACATCGCCCCGCGCCGGGGCGCAATGAAGCAAATGAGTGAAGGCATACTGGCAGCCGAAGCCGAACTGGCCGCCAATGGCATCACCACCGCCGTTCTGGCGCAGTTCTACAGCTGGGAAGGTGGCGTGCGCGGCCCCGAGTTTGCCGCGCAGGTGTTTCGGGCCATCGCTGCGGTCAAGGACAGCGCCGTCACGGATCTGATCCCGCAATTGCGGTTCGAGACCAACATGCTAGGGGATTACGAGGGTCTGGCCCATCGCATCGCCGAATGGCAGGTGCCCTATGTGGTGTTCAATGATCACCTGCCGCATGATCGTTTGGCGCAGGGCAAAAAGCCACCGCGCCTGACCGGGCAGGCGTTGAAGGCCGGACGCAATCCGGATGCGCATTTTGAGATGCTGCTCAATATGCATGCCCGCAGGAACGAGGTTCCCGCTGCCGTCGAAGTACTCAGCGCCGAACTTGTCTCAATGGGGGTGCGTTTGGGCAGCCATGATGACGCGACCGCCGAGACAAGGGCATGGTGGCGCGACCGGGGCGTGCGCATTGCCGAATTCCCCGAAACGCTTGAAGCCGCCGAAGCCGCGCGTTCTGCCGGGGATTACGTTATCCTCGGCTCTCCCAACGTCGTGCGGGGCGGATCACACAAAGGGAACGCAAGCGCCGTCGAACTGATCGCCATGGGGCTCTGTGATGCGTTGGCCTCGGATTATCACTATCCCAGCCCGCGCCGCGCGGCGTTGATGCTGGCCAAAACCGGTCTGCTGGATCTGGCCGGTGCCTGGGCGCTGGTCTCGTCCGGCCCCGCGCGGGTGCTGGATATGCAGGACAGGGGCACGCTCGTGCCGGGAAAACGCGCGGATCTGGTCATCCTGGACGCGGGCACCCATCGCGTTGCAGCCACCTTGGCCGGTGGGCGCGTCAGTTACATGTCAGGCGACATCGCCGCCCGGTTTCTGGGTTAGGCCCCGAAAAACCTTTATCTTTTCCCAAATTCTCTCGCCGAAGGCGTCGCGCGCAGGCGCGACAGCCTCAACGTTTGATGCGGTTGAAATGCCCCATCTTGCGCCCGGCCTTTACCTCGGCCTTGCCATAGAGATGCAGCGCCACATCCCGCTCGCGGGCCAGCTCGGGTACACGGTCCATGTCGTCGCCGATCAGGTTCTCCATCACGACGTCGGAATGGCGCTGCCCGTCCCCCAAAGGCCACCCCGCCACGGCGCGGATATGCTGTTCGAACTGATCGACAGCACAGCCGTTCTGCGTCCAGTGCCCCGAATTGTGAACCCGCGGAGCGATTTCATTCACGATCAGGCCACCGGGCATCACGAACAGCTCAACGCCCATCACACCAACATATTCGAGAGCGTTCAGGATGTTCGCCGCCAGCAGGATTGCGTCTGTGCGCTGGGCCGGGGACAGGCGGGCAGGGATGGTGGTGGTGCGCAGGATGCCATCGCGGTGCACATTCTCACCCGGATCGAAACAGGCGACCTGACCGTCCAGACCACGGGCCGCGATGATCGACACCTCGTGCGAGAATTCCACAAACCCTTCCAGAATGGCTGGTGCCCCGGCCATATCGGCCAGAGCGGCCTCGGCATCCTCAGGCTTGCGCAGCCGGGCCTGCCCTTTGCCGTCATAGCCGAAGCGACGGGTTTTCAGGATGGCGGGTGTCCCGATCTGTTCGATCGCCGTATTCAGGCTGTTCAGGTCGGCGATATCCGCAAACGGGGCCGTCTTCAGGCCCAGCTCTTGCAGAAACGTCTTCTCGGTCAACCTGTCCTGGCTGACCCGCAAGGCGTCGCGCCCGGGGCGGATCGGGCGGTGCGCTTCCAGAATGTCCAGCGCTTCGGTCGGGATGTTTTCGAACTCATAGGTGATGACATCCACCGCGTCAGCAAAGGCTTTCAGCGCATCTGCATCGTCATAAGCCGCAGTGGTGACGCGATCCGCAACCTGCCCCGCCGGTGGGTTCGCACCCGGCTCATAGATATGGCTGACAAAACCCAGCCTGGCGGCTGCCACGGACAGCATCCGGCCCAGCTGACCGCCCCCCAGAATCCCGATCACTGCACCTTGGGCGAGCATTTCCGCCATCTTCAACTCTCCAAACGTTTGCCAATTGCCCCAAGCGCGGACCGCAACGCCTCGTGCGCGCCCCCGTCTTTCAGGGCGTCCGTCATTTGCAGGCTCAGCGTGCCCTCGGTCGCCAGGGCGTCACGCTCCTGCGCCAATCGTCCGGCGGCGCCTTTTTCCATCGAGGCCAGAAAACCCGCCATCAACTGCGTTGTATAGAACTCGGCCCCGTCCGCATCACCGGTTGCGTCACCCAGCCATTCGGCACCGGTGGCCATCAGGTCCAGAATGCCGGGAACCATGGCACAAATGGCGAAATGCGCGTTCAGCGCGGCTTCATCCGCAACCTTGACCACGGGGTTTTCCGGTTCAAACAGATCCGCCAGCAGGCGATCATTGCCAAAAGCCGCCATCGGGCAGCCGCCGGTTTCCAGAAAGCCCAGCGGGATGGTCTGCACGAAATCCGACGCCGGGGCGCAAAGCGCGGCCAGATGCTCGGCCGAAACCGCCGCCATGACCGACACGATCTGCTGATCGGCGCGGAATGTCAGCGGGTCCAGAACGTCGGCCGCGATATGCGGGCGCAGGCACAGGAACACGATGTCCGAGGTGTCAATCACGGCCTGAGGCGCAGCGACGGTTACGCCCAGTTCCGCCTTCAATGCGGCTGAAACCTTGGCGTTGCGCTCGGTCACGCTGATCTGGTGCCCCTTGGCGGCCATCAGCCGCGCAATCGGCGCGGCGATATGGCCGGTGCCGATAAATCCGATCCGGCTCATCCCTGCGGTTCCTGGGGGATCGATGCTGACAACGCGTCACGCCAGTTGTCCAGCCTTTCGGCCAAAGCATCATCCTGCAATGCAAGAATGCCCGCCGCCATCAGGCCGGCATTGGCCCCGCCGGCGGACCCGATCGCCATGGTTGCCACCGGGAATCCCTTGGGCATCTGCACGATGGAATACAGCGAATCCACGCCCGACAAGGCTCGGGTCTGCACCGGGACGCCAATCACAGGCACCCGCGTTTTCGACGCCATCATGCCCGGAAGATGCGCCGCCCCGCCCGCACCTGCAATGATCACCTGCAACCCGCGCGAAACTGCGGTTTTGCCGTAGTCCCACAACCGGTCCGGCGTGCGGTGGGCCGATACGACGCGCGCTTCGTAGGCGACGCCCAGTTCGTCCAGAATATCCGCGGCTTCCTTCATCGTGGGCCAGTCCGACTGGCTGCCCATGATGATCCCCACTTTCACATCGCTCATCCGCATACGTCCCCGCGCTCAGAAAGAGCGCGCACTATAGCCAAATCCGGTTGGCTGGCAATGCGGTACAGGGCGTTCAGGCGATGATATCGGGCGTCAGGCGGTCTTCGATCAGGCGGATGATGTCTTTCAGGCGCAGTTTCTCTTTTTTCAGGCGCCGCAAGGTCAGTTGATCGGCCGTTCCCTTGTCATGCAATGCCTGAATCGCCTCATCCAGATCGCGGTGCTGTCGGCGGAAGACCTCAAGCTCAACACGCAATACTTCATCTGTTTTCATCGAAAGATCGGTAGGCGCGTTCATTGGCGACTCGAGTTGGTTGTGGTGCTTGGCCAACAAGATAGTGTGTCAGACGTTATCGCGCCAGACCTTGTGGACATCCTGGTTTCTTCCCATATTCTATTGCAGGCGGTTGCCAGAACGGGGCCGCACACCACGTCGCTTTTACAAAGAAGGACGAAAATACGTGTCGAAACTTACTCTTGGCTCATACCCGCATCTTTTGGGGTTCGAGCAGTTGGAACGCCTTCTGGAACGGTCTGCAAAGGCCGGAAATGAGGGATACCCGCCCTATAACATCGAACAGACCTCGGATTTTTCATATCGGATCACTCTTGCAGTGGCCGGGTTTGCCGAAGAGGATCTGTCAATCACGATCGAGGATCGCCAGTTGGTAATCCGGGGCCGTCAGCGCGACGACAGCGAGGGGCGCATCTTCCTGCATCGCGGCATTGCGGCGCGTCAGTTCCAGCGCATGTTCGTGCTGGCCGATGGTGTCGAAGTGGGCGAGGCGATCATGGAAAATGGTCTGCTGCATGTGGATCTGACCCGCGCCGTGCCGGAAACCGTGGTTCAGACGATCAACATACGGAAGGGGTAAGAGCAATGAATACACCGATTGAAATCAACGCCCAGGGCAACCGTATTGTCTATGTCAAAACGGTTGAAGTATCTGAATTGCCTCGGGAAGTTCGTGAACAGGCCGGCGATCTGGATCAGCTTTACGCCGTTCACGATTCCGACGGGCAGCAACTGGCGCTGGTCGCCGACCGCAAGCTGGCCTTCGTGCTGGCGCGCGAACATGACCTGTCTCCGGTGGCCGTTCACTAGGCGGCCTGAAACTCTGCTGAAAAGACGTGACATTTTCTGCCTATGCAGTGATCGTGCCACAAATGCTAAAGCAGGAGTGGCATCATGGGTTGGTTTGACTTTGACTGGGTGGACGCCTTCAGTGATCGCGCCTTCGGCGGCAACGGATGTGCCGTCGTCCATGAAGGTGCGCGCCTGACGCAAGAGGTCTGCACGGCCTATGTGCGCGAAACCTCTCTGGTCGAATGCACCTTTACCGGGCCGTCCGACGTGGCCGACATCCGCGTCCGCTACTTTCTGGCCAGCCGCGAAATTCCCTTTGCGGGGCATCCGACTATCGCCACCGTCGCGGCGATGCGATCCCGCGGCATGATCTCGGGCGATCGTCTGACGCTGGAAACCGGTGCCGGCCTGGTGTCGATCCGTTTGCAGGGGGATCAGATCGAAATGACTCAGGTCGCACCGCAATTCGGTACGCGCGTCCCAGCGGAACTGGTGGCGGCAGCGGTCAGTCTGCCAACGGGAGCCATCATTTCTCCGCCTCAAATGGTTTCAACCGGCTTGCCGTTCTGCATCACCGTTCTGCGGGATCATGCGGCCTTGCGGGCCGCTCAACTGGTTGAAGGCCCGTTGCGCAAAGTGGCTGAAACTGCGGGGTATTCCGGCTCGGACATGGCCGAGCCGTTTCTTGTCACGCTGCAAGGGGCAACCGATGAGGGGGATACGTTTTCGCGCCTTCTCATGGCACCGCCCAGCCCGCCCGAAGATCCGTTTACCGGGTCTGCCACCGGTGCGATGGCCGCCTATTTGTGGAAACATGGCTTGATGCAAAAGGAAAGCTTCATCGCCCAGCAGGGTCACGATATGGGCCGCCCCGGGAAGGCCATCGTCACGCGTGTCGGCCCGTCTGATGCGATGACGGGCATCAAGGTTTCTGGTCAAGGGCATATCCTGATGCGCGGGCAGGTCGACCTTCCGGAAACGCCGATAAACTAGGCGGGCGTTGACCTAGGGCTGACCGCGAAACCCTGGCCGGATGCGACGGGCTACATCCAGGCCAACCGCAGAATCGGGGCCGTACTTGGTTCGATCCCGTGTCGTTTACACAACCTGTCCAGATATGACCCTGAAACCGGCAGCCCGGCCATCCGGTTGGCCATCAGTTTCTTCTGATGGCCGTAGATGTGTACCGAATGCACGGCTTCGGTTTCGATTTCGTTCGTCGCGATGCGCGGATCGTGGAGCTTCCACAATTCCTCCTGGGCCAGCGGATAAAAGGTTGCAGCAGCCATGGCATGGCGGTCCTCTGCCGTCCGGCGCAGGAAATGGCCAAAGGCTTTGGGCCCCGAACTGGCCCAGGGCAGGGCTTCGATGCCCCAGCGTTCCCCTCTGGCGGTTCGTTCCCGATTGTGGCGCTGCAATCTGCGTCCACGCCAGGGTTGGGACGGGTTAGACGACATGACAAATTCCAGCATCTGTTCCAGGGTCGCCGATCTTGTGGGCAGGCGCAGCACACCAGTTGGGAAGTCACCCCGCCTGGAGCGACCGAACACGAAATCCGTCGAAAATTCAAACGCCCGTACGCAATAGGCATCCAGATCGACCCAGATCATCTCGCCTTGCCGCATCAGGTGCAGCCGGAAAATATCCGAGAAGACGGCAACGCCCTGTCTGTCTTCGGCCTTGACCACAAAAGGCGGGGGCCAGAAAACGTCGCTGGCAGGGCGGGTTTCGACGCCTGCCGGAATGCCTTTTACCTCGTGCGCGACATACAGGACCAAGCGGTGGCCATGATCCAGAAAGGACTGAAGGCAGAGTTGCTCCAACCAACTCAGATCGGATCCAAACCAGAAACTGGCAATGGTCGGAGACCTGTTCGTCATCTCAGTTTCACACCCGCCTTGAGGTCCTGAAAACCATCAGGACCAGCGGCAATTGTCAATCGAAGACCAAAAAAAGGAACGGCCCCCGGAATGACCGGAGGCCGCCAAACAAAGTCTGATGAGACCGTTATCCGTTTGCTGCGATCAGGCCCATGCTTTCCAGTTTCAGCAGCACCTGATGGGCGCAGTTGTCGACCTCGACATTTTCGGTTTCGACGCGCAGCTCGGGGTTTTCCGGAACATCGTAAGGGTCCGAGATGCCGGTGAACTCCTTGATCTTGCCCTCGCGCGCAAGCTTGTACAGACCCTTGCGATCGCGGCGTTCGCATTCCTCGATGCTGGTGGCCACATGCACCTCGCAGAAGGCTCCGAACTGTTCGATCTCTTCCCGCACGGCACGGCGTGTGGTGGCATAAGGCGCAATCGGGGCGCAGATGGCGATGCCGCCGTTCTTGGTGATCTCGGACGCCACATATCCGATGCGACGGATGTTCAGGTCGCGGTGTTCCTTCGAGAAGCCCAGTTCCGAGCTGAGATTCTTGCGCACGATGTCGCCATCCAGCAGCGTCACCGGGCGGTCACCCATCTCCATCAGCTTGACCATCAGCGCGTTTGCGATGGTCGACTTGCCCGAGCCCGAAAAGCCGGTGAAGAAGACGGTGAAACCCTGCTTGGAGCGCGGCGGGAAGCGGCGGCGCAGTTCCTCGACCACTTCGGGGAACGAGAACCACTCGGGGATTTCCAGCCCTTCACGCAGGCGGCGGCGCAGTTCGGTGCCCGAGATGTTCAGGATCGTGACGTTGTCCTTGTCGAGAATCTCGTCATTCGGTTCGTACTGGGCGCGTTCCTGCACATAGACCATGTGCTTGAAGTCCACCATTTCAACGCCGATTTCGTCCTGGAACTGTCGGAACAGATCCTGCGCATCGTAGGGGCCGTAGAAATCCTCACCTTTGCTGTTCTTGCCGGGGCCCGCGTGGTCGCGGCCGACGATGAAGTGGGTGCAGCCGTGGTTGGCGCGGATCAGGCCGTGCCAGACGGCCTCGCGCGGGCCAGCCATGCGCATGGCCAGGTTCAACAAGCTCATAGAGGTGGTCGAGGCGGGGTACTTGTCCAGCACCGCCTCGTAACAGCGCACGCGGGTAAAATGATCGACGTCGCCCGGTTTGGTCATGCCCACGACCGGGTGGATCAGCAGGTTGGCCTGTGCCTCTTTGGCGGCGCGGAAGGTCAGCTCCTGATGCGCGCGGTGCAGCGGGTTGCGGGTCTGGAAGGCCACGATGCGGCGCCAGCCCAGCTTGCGGAAATAGGCGCGCAATTCATTCGGCGTGTCGCGGCGCCCACGAAAATCGTAATGTACGGGTTGTTGGATTCCGACCACCGGTCCGCCCAGATAGACCTTGCCGGCCACGTTGTGCAGATAGTTCACTGCCGGGTGGGCATCGTCATCGGCACCAAAGACCTTCTCTGCCTCGCGTGACTTGTCCGGAGTCCAGCGGTCGGTCACGGTCATGGTGCCCAAGATCACGCCTTCCTGATCACGCAGAGCGATATCCTGCCCAAGTTCGATCTGATCCGCGAAGTCTTCGCTGACATCCAATGTGATGGGCATTGGCCAAAGCGTTCCATCGGCCAGGCGCATATTCTCGACCACATTGTCGTAATCCGCTTCGCTCAGAAATCCCTTGAGCGGGTTGAACCCGCCATTCATCAGAAGTTCCAGGTCGCAGATCTGACGCGGGCTCAGATCCCAGCTGGTCAGGTCGGCCGCTTCCACCTTCAGCTTCTGCGCCGAATCGTATGACACATACAGTTCGGGGATCGGGGCCAGATTGCTTAACATCGTCATTGGAATTCTCTTGTCGCAGTGTTGATTTGCCAGTGGATATCAGGCGGTTTCGAGGCGTTTGCACCGACTGACAGGCGAAGTCCACAGGCGTGAATGTAACAAAGGAGGATATGCGCCGAATATTTTTGAATTGGAAGGAATTTCTAATTCACGGGTCAAATCGATGATCTGATCCTTGCGATCAGAGGTTATTGCTTCATGCAGAGAATTTCTGTTCCTGTTCTGTGGCGTTCTGCTCAAGTGTGGACGCACGGGTGACGGGCAGGGCGGGAATCGGTTCAGACACGCCGCGCAGTTGGAACAATCTGATATCGTTCTGGGGCACGACGACACCTGCGGCCTTCAGCAACTCGTGCGAGACCAGCAGTTCGACCTTCAGCGCCTTGGTTTCGCTTTCCAGACGACTGGCGACGTTGACGGCGTCGCCGATTATGGTTTTCGACGCATGGCCCGCGGCGCCGATCTCACCCACCACCAGATCCCCAAGATGCAGACCCATCCCGATTCGAATGCCGGGGCTGCCTTCGGCCTCGAGCTGTGCGTTGAATTCATCAAGGGCGTGACTGATGTCGATGGCGGCTTGCAATCCGGCACGGGCGGACGCTGCCGCATTCGGCTTTTCAAAAACGGCCAGCAGCCCGTCTCCCATATATTTGTCCACGACACCGCCTTCCTTGGTGATGGCTGGCACGACCGCATCGAAAAACCGGTTCAGCAGGAACACGATGTCATAAGGCAATTGGCCGGTCGTGCGCGCGGTAAAGCTGCGCATGTCCAGAAACAAAACAGCCAACTGACGTTCCTGACCCTGGCTGGCATGTCCGCGTATGCGCCCGCCATCTGGTCTGAAAACCCGAAAAACGGTGGTGGGTTCCGTTGGGCGTATCTGGCAGGCCAGTCGCGTCTGCGGCGAGGCGCCCACAGCGGCAAGGCTGCGTGCTTCGACGTCGCCGGGCGGCGGCAGGGCGTCGCTGCCATCCTCTACGATGACCCGGCATGTGGTGCAACGCCCCTTTCCACCGCACAGGGCGGCGTGCGGCACGCCATTCACCTGCGAAATCTCAAGCAACGTCATGCCTTTTTCCGCGACCACCTCGGGCCCTTTGGCGTAATTCACGCGCACCGAATGCCTGCGCCGCCACAGTTTGCGCCCGATGTAAACCAGACCCGTCGCCCCCAGAGCCAGCCAGAAGATCAAAAGGCCATAGTCTTTTACACTGAACAGGGTCTGGAAGGCTTCGGGCGATGGCCAATTGTAGTGCTCGATATATTGCTCGCGCAGGAATTCATCAGCAAAGTCGGCCCATATGCGTCGACCTTCGGTCAGCAATCCGGCCAACGCGAATAATGGCACGAAAACCGCAACGCCGATCAGATAGGGCACGACCCGCGACCACCACCGGGTCAGCCGCAACCACATATGCAAACCGATGCAGCCGTGTATCCAAACGATCAGCAACAAGGCGCTTTGCATCCATACGGCGATACTGGGCCACATCAAAATGATGATATATCCCATCTCGTCATTGACGTCATAGACTTCGTGCGCGACCCGCGTCTGCACGATGTGCGAGATCAGTTGCAGCGGAATCAGCAAGCCCAGAACGACCTGCAACGCCGTGCTGAAGGGCATGCGCAGGGTTCTGCGTTGCGCGATCGATGTCAGGGCCAGACCTGCATGCGTGAACAGGGCAGCATAAAAAAGCACGCTCATGACATCGTGGCGTGTGACGGCCTTTCGACCATCCTGCATCCCGTGCAGGTAATCCGTGTGAAACAGGCCCAAGCCAATATTTATGAAATGGAAGAACGCGAACACAAACAACACAAGACCACTGACGATCCTGAGTCGGGTTGACCACCCGCCGCGCCAAAGAGCGTTGTTCAAATGTTCACCTGTTTTTCGCTTTTCCCTCGGCAATCCTGATACGCCGCCGGCTGGGGGTCAAGGGATTGGCAGGTGGCATCGGCTGCCGATCAGTGATTGCAGAGCAGCGTATGCTGTGCAGTGCCCCCTTAAACCCCGGGGGCACTGTACTGAAAGGGCTGACGGCCTTCGGATCTGAACTCACCGGGGCAGCCCCGCAACATTCAGAACGCGCGTTATTCGTTTTCCGCCAGGAACCGTTCGGCATCCAGTGCCGCCATGCAGCCCATACCGGCGCTTGTGACCGCCTGACGATAGACGTGATCGGTCAGATCGCCCGCTGCGAACACGCCCGGAACCGAGGTTTCCGTGCTGCCCGGTTTGGTGACGACATAGCCACCCATATGCGTTTCAAGCGTGTCCTTGACCAGCTCGTTCGCGGGCGCGTGGCCGATGGCAACAAACACGCCTTTACAGGGGATTTCAGTGATCTCTCCGGTTTTGACATGTTTGACGCGAACGCCCTCGACGCCCAGCGGCGCGTCGGTGCCGATCACTTCTTCCAACTCGTGGAACCACAGTGGCTCGATTTTGTCGTTCTTCATCAGCCGATCTTGCAGAATCTTTTCCGCGCGCAGCTCATCGCGGCGATGGATCAGAGTCACCTTGCTGGCGAAATTGGTCAGGAACAGGGCCTCTTCCACGGCCGTATTGCCGCCGCCGATCACCACGATTTCCTGTCCGCGATAGAAGAACCCGTCGCAGGTGGCGCAGGCTGAAACGCCAAAGCCCTTGAACTTTTCTTCCGACGGCAGGCCCAGCCATTTGGCGCGCGCGCCGGTCGCCAGAATGACGGCGTCCGCCGTGTAGGTAGTGCCGCTGTCGCCCTGGGCGGTGAAGGGGCGCTGGCTGAGGTCCAGATCGTTGATGATGTCGCCGATCACTTCGCAACCCATGGCCTTGGCATGATCCTGCATCCGGACCATCAGGTCTGGGCCCTGTACCTCGGTGTCGCCGGGCCAGTTCTCGACCTCGGTCGTTGTCGTCAGCTGGCCGCCGGGCTCGATACCCTGCACCAGGATGGGTTCCAGCATGGCGCGGCTTGCGTAAACGCCCGCAGTGTATCCTGCTGGCCCCGATCCGATGATCAGAACCTTGGTGTGTCGTGTGTCGGCCATGGTAACTCCGCTCGAATTGCCTGAATTGGGCTTTCAGCCCGTCGCCCCGATATAGCGACCGACAGACCCGGCTTAAAGCCCCTTACTGTTCAAGGCCGTTCAAGCCACCTTGCGCAGGGTCAGGGCGAAATGAGAGATTTGAAAACAAAGAAAATTGCGCATGTACGAAACATTATTGCGCGCGCGTGGGGGGCTGATATAAGAACCGCAATAATCAGGAGCATTTGATGGTCACGACTCGGCTGGATGATATCGACCGCAAAATTCTGGCGGAACTACAGGCAGACGGTCGGATGACCAATGTGGAACTTGCCAAACGGGTCGGAATTTCGGCGCCGCCCTGTCTGCGCCGGGTGCGCACACTGGAAGAATCCGGCTATATCACCGGTTACCACGCCGAGGTGAATTCTCGTGAGCTGGGATTCGAGGTGCAGGTGTTCGCCATGGTCGGTCTTGACAGTCAGGCCGAGACCGAGCTGCGCGCGTTCGAAGAACGCTGCCGCGAATGGCCGCTTGTCCGTGAATGCCACATGCTGAACGGCGAGGTGGACTTCATCCTGAAATGCGTCGCACCCGATCTCAGCAGTTTTCAGCAGTTTCTGACCGGTGAACTGCTGACCACGCCAAACGTGGCCAGCGTCAAGACTTCGCTTGTTATCCGCGGCGCAAAAGACGAACCAGGCGTGCCGTTCGACGTTCTGGAAGAACGAATGAACCGGACGGCGTAACCCCCAGACGTTTTGCAGGTGCGGTGTTCGGTGGCAGCATGGCAGCCACCGCCAAGGATAGAATCCAACTTAGTAACAGCTGCATGATGCCCCCCATAATGCAGTAATCGCTATCGTACTCAGGCTGTCATCGCGTCGATTTCTCCGTCCCCGGCACGCGGCATCAGCAGCGGACCAAAATCGTTGAGCGACTCGATATGCGCAAACAGGTTCAGATAAACCGACCGCAACGAGTGGCTGATCATCCGGACCGCGTTCACACCTGGGTGATACGTTTCGAACTGTAAACCATCTACCCGAATAACGGAATGCCGTTTCAGACAAATGTGAAACAGTTCAACTGGCGTCGGCGGCATTGTTTCAATCACGCCCGTTCCATCCTGAAATTCGGATACAGGTGTCAGAATCGGGTCATTTCCGTACAAATGCCGTAAATGTGTCGGTGTGCCCACGATCCGTGCCGCAGGCCCGGCGATTACACCCGACATCGGTTTTTGCATCCCGAATGTATCTGCCGTGACGCGCGTAAGCGGCCGCGTGCGGCCCCGCGAATCCGGACGTCCCGGGATCAGAGTGACAGATCCCTTCCAAAGCACGGTTTCCGACGCGCCATCCTGCGTCAGGACAGTATCCCCCGGCATCAGGTCTTCGATGGCCATGGGCCCATGTTCCGTTTCAACCAGCGATCCGCGCGTGAAGGCACAAAAAGCGTCTTCGAACATTGGCAGAGCGGGCGCGATGTGTCTGGTTTGAACCACGTTTCCGTTTTTCAACAGGCTGCTGACTTCATATCGGCGCAGCTGAGCCTTTGGTTTCGCAACCGGCCGCGGTGCTTCCCGCAGCATGGCTGTCGTTTCGATCGCATTTCTGGCCGCACGGGCCAGTGAACTAGGAATAGTCATAAATATTCCTTCCCCTCAAATTGTCCGGTCAGGCGCGGCGTATCCCCGTACAGGCCAACCTGGCGAACTGGTTCTTTGTCTTGAAACAAATGGTTGACCCTTGGGCGGCGGTCGGTCGGACCCCGCATTGCGACAAAATCTCGCTTTCCAATGGTCAACACATTGACCCCCCAGACAAACTCGTACTTCACGGGCGAAAATTGCCCGCACACACACAACTCCTGAATCCGTCTCGACCCCCTCAGATCGCGACGCACCACACATCGGGCAGGAGCAAGCCCGAAGCGCGTTCACCCAATCGAGACCGGCAGCTTGGCCTCAGGGTGTTTCTGTCTCAGCGTCGTGCCGCGATGCGGCTGGCGACCCTGACAGAATGGCTTGATACCCGCTTCCACGGCATTTCCAGCTTCTGGCTCCGCGTGGCGGCAACCATGGCTTTGAGAAAGCGAGATTTGGTTTTCATTTTCTGGTCCTGCTCTGAACGGGTTTGTTTCCCGCATCCGTTATGAACCTTTTATGACGCACGTTTGCGGCATGGATAAGGCTTATCCGGGATGTTTTGCAGACAAGAAATTTATAGTCGGTCCATCCTTCCACTCAACACGCCAGCGTCCGAAACAAGGACGTCAGAAGACCATCTGATAGCTGGCAAAACTCGTTACGATTCTGAGTCCGGTAAACACAACAAATGTGGCGGAAAAGTGGCGCGACGCCTAAATCTGGGCCAAAATCACAATCTTATGACCGAGATCAACCGCCCGTAATCGGCCTCGTTTGCATGTGTTGTGCGGCGGTAGGAATAGAACCGGTCCGGGTCGGAATATGTGCAGTGCCGGGTCCATTCCGCCTGCCCGACACCGGCCTGCCGCAATCGGTGCAAGCCAAAGGCGGGCAGGTCGAATTGCAGCCGGTCATCCTGTCCGTTTGCAAAGAACCGGGTGTTGTCTGGAGAATCGGCGATAAATGCGTCCAGAAACTCGGGGCCCACCTCGTAGGCGCGTTGCGAAATGCTGGGGCCGATGACGGCGTTGACATTCCGGCGTGTTGCGCCAAGCGCTTCCATGGCGTCCAGCGTCGCCTCCAGCACACCGTCAAGCGCGCCGCGCCAGCCCGCATGGGCTGCTCCGATCACATTGGCCGCGGGATCGGCAAACAGAACTGGCTGACAATCTGCCGTCAGAATCGTCAGCGCCAGACCGGGTGTCGCCGTCACGACCGCGTCCGCGCGCGGTTTTTCACCTTCCAGGGGCTGTTCAACCGTCAGAACTGTTGGGGAATGAACTTGATGCACGCCGATCATCGCCTCGGGCGCGACGCCCATCGCATCGGCAACCCGCCGGCGGTTCAGCGCGACAATTTCGGTTTGATCTGACGATCCATAACCGCAATTCAACCCGTCGAAGATACCAGAGGACGCCCCGCCGCGACGGGTGAAGAACCCGTGCCGAAATGGGGAAAGCAAGTCCGAAGTCAGAATTTCCAGTGTCATGGCTCTAATCCCGGCGGTGGTGCAGCATAGACCGGATAGAGGCCTATCACCTTGAACAGATTTCCCATTTCGGCCGGATGCGTCAACCGGCGATGCGCGGCAGCCAGGGCATCCAGCTCGGAACCGCTCAGCGACCGGGACAAAGCCTGCGCCCGGGCGGTTATGCCAAGCCGTTCCAGAAACACGCCCTGCGGTGTCAGGCGTGTGTGCCTGGCTCCGCAGGCGCGGGTCGCAATGGCCAGAGGCTCAAAATCCACATGTGCCGTCAGGTCGGCCTGACCGGGTGACGCCAGCGGATCGGCGGGCTCGTGGTTTTGCAGGGCTTGCAGCGTATCACCCAACGAATGCCAGTCGCCATAATCGACGATCAGCGCGGCACCTCCGTGGCTGGCGATCCGACCGGCAATCACGGTCAGAATGGGGATCGCCGCGGCGCATAGCTCGACCAGATCACCATCCTTGGTGTCCGAAAGCCTGTCCGCCAGCGCCACCTGCGGCCCGTTGGGCCCTCGCCCAAACAGCAATTCGCCGTCGCGCTCGCCGACCAGGCGTTCACTCCAGCCGTCACCGTCGCGCAGGAACTGCCGGACAGGCAGCGCGTCGAAGAACTCGTTCGCCACCAGCAGCAGTGGCTGGTCCGGCAACTCTGCGACACTGTCGGCCCAGTTCGGTGTGTAATCCTTCAGGGTGTCCGCCTGCACCTGCCTCAGGGCAGGCGAGGCCTCGACCAGCACAATCCGGGCAGCATCGTGAAATCCCTGCACGGTTCGGGTGGCACGCAATATATCACTCATCAGAGTGCCGCGCCCGGGCCCCAATTCGCACAGGGTGAATGGCGCGGGACGGCCCTGATCCATCCAGCATTGCGCAAGGCACAGCCCGATCAGTTCGCCAAACATCTGGCTGATTTCCGGTGCCGTGGTGAAATCCCCGGCAGCCCCCAGCGGATTGCGCGTTGTATAATAGCCCAGCGTGGGATGCAGAAGGCATTCGGCCATGTAGTCGGCCACGCTCATCGGTCCATCCTGTCGGATGCGGGCGATCAGGTGATCGGTCAGGCTCATTTTGCCCGCCCTGCGCGAAAGACAAACCACAGGCCAAGCGCGATCATGGGCAATGACAGGATCTGGCCCATGGTCAGGCCATATCCGCCCACATGCCATGCAAGCCCCAGCGGATTGCCGGGCGACACGAACTGCGCATCCGGCTGGCGGAAGAATTCAACAATAAAGCGCGATGCGCCGTAACCGGCCAGAAACGTGCCCATGATCAGGCCGGGTTTCTGAAAGGCCCCCCGGCGATAGACCAGCCACAGCAACAACGCACCCAGCAACACGCCTTCCAGCGCCGCTTCGTACAGCTGCGAGGGGTGCCGGGCGCACATTCCCGCAACCACGCCGGGGCAGTCCTGCGCGGCAAAACCGGGAAAGATGACGGCCCAGGGCAGCTCGCTCGGGCGGCCCCACAGCTCGGCATTGACGAAATTGGCAAGCCGCCCCAACAGCAGGCCGGGTGGCACGGTGTAGGCAACCAGGTCGCCCAGCGACAGGGCGGGGATCTGATGGCGGCGGGCAAACAGGTACGAGGCCAGGATCACGCCCAGCAGTCCCCCATGAAACGCCATACCGCCTTGCCAGACCTTTACGATCTCAAGCGGATGCGACAGGTAATAGGCGGGTTGGTAAAACAGCACAAAGCCAAGCCGCCCGCCCAGGATCACGCCCAGAATGATCCAGGTGACCAGATCCTCCAGTTGGTTCGGTTTCATCGGCGGGCCGTCCGTAGGCCACAGGGCAGGGCGGCGCAACGCCATGACTGCCAGCCGCCACGCAATCAGGATGCCCGCGATATATGCCAGCGCATACCACCTCAACGCGAACTCCATCCCGAACAGCGAGATCGAGAACAATTCGGGCGACAGATCGGGAAAATTCAGAACAGCCTGCATGTGCGTCTCATTGCCCGGGGTTTGCAGGGCAAGTCAACCTTGAGCCTGCGGCATTCTTTCCCCATATAGAGATCAACCGCGATACCGGAGTAGTGATATGCAAACCCGCAACAAGATACTGGACGACATGTCCCAGCTGATGACCAACGCCATGGGTGTCGCGCAGGGCGCGCGGGAAGAGGCCGAGAACGCGATGAAGTCGATGATCGACCGCTGGCTGGCCGACCGCGATTTCGTCACCCGCGAAGAATTCGACGCCGTCCGCGCCATGGCACAGAAAGCGCGCGAAGAAAACGCCGCACTCGAAGCCCGCATTGCCGCGCTCGAGGCGAAACTGGACAAGTAACGCCCCGGGCGTTCCCTGAATTCACAGTTTTGGACAAAGTCGGACGCCGCGCAATCCGATCGGGATTGTGCGGTGCCGTGCATTCTGACGCATTGCGGGATTTAATCAAGACAAAGCTGACCTGGCAGCCAATATTTTGATCCCCGTTGCCTTCTGTCCACAACTTATTGCTGTTATCCCCAACAAATAGGGTTGCCAGAACCTACGCCACATCGCACCATATTTAGTACAGGCCTATGGGGGAAGCCCGGTTTGTAGAGCAGGCAACTAGCGCTGGGGCGCTGCCAGCCCCAAAATGCTAGAGATTAGTGAGGTGGCATTATGGCCCTTTCCGAGCAGTATCTCGAAGAAGACATTCATCCGATCGACATTGTTGAACATCTGGCCGAACATCACGACTGGGATTTTGACCGCATTGGGGACGATCAGATCGCCATGGCTGTCGAAGGCCAGTGGCGGACCTATTCAATCACTCTGGCCTGGTCCAACTATGACGAAACGCTGCGGATGGTGTGTTCGTTCGAAATGGAACCACCGGCCGAGCGGGAAATGCAGCTCTATGAGCTGCTCAACAAGATGAATGATCAGTGCTGGGCAGGTGCCTTTACCTATTGGGCGAACCAGAAGCTGATGGTGTACCGGTACGGGTTGGTCCTTGCCGGGGGGCAGACAGCCAGCGCCGAACAGATCGATACGATGATCACCGCTGCCGTCATGAGCGCGGAACGGTACTATCCGGCGATTCAACTGGTCACCTGGGGCAATCGAGAGCCAGAAGAAGCCATGCAAGTGGCCATTGCAGAGGCCTACGGCCGGGCGTAAAGCTTTGCCCCGAACCGACATGTAACGCGGGAGGGGCAAATGGACATGACGCGTGTGGCCGAACAGGGGCTTGTGCTTCTGGGGTGCGGAAAGATGGGGTCCGCAATGCTGGCGGGATGGCTGGAACACGGCCTCCCGCCAGCGTCCGTTTGGGTGATCGATCCGCACCCGTCCGACTGGCTGAAGGCGCAGGGCGTCAACATCAACACACCCTTGCCCGAAGCCCCTGCCGTGGTGTTGGTCGCGGTCAAGCCGCAGATGATGGGCGAGGCCTTGCCTGCCATTCAGGCGCTGGGCGGTGGCAGCACGCTGTTTGTTTCGGTCGCGGCGGGCACCTCGATTGCCACGTTCGAATCCGTTCTGGGCAGCGATACGCCGATCATTCGCGCCATGCCCAACACCCCCGCCGCCATCCGTCAGGGCATCACCGCGTTGATCGGCAACAGCCACGCCTCGGCCGAGGATCTGACTCTGGCCGAAAACCTGCTGTCGGCGGTGGGTGAGACGGTTCGTCTTGAAGACGAGACGCAGATGGATGCGGTCACCGGCCTCAGCGGATCCGGTCCTGCCTATGTGTTCCATCTGATTGAAACACTTGCCAAAGCAGGCGAGGCGCAGGGCCTGCCGCATGACCTTGCGATGAAACTGGCCAAATCGACGGTGGCCGGGGCCGGCGCACTGGCGATGTCCGCTGACGAGGATCCGTCTCAACTGCGGATCAATGTAACATCGCCGAACGGCACGACCCAAGCCGCGCTTGAGGTGCTGATGCATGAAGAACGCGGCTTCCCTGACTTGCTGCACCGTGCCGTCAAGGCCGCAACCGACCGATCCAAGGAGCTGTCACGTGAGTGAGATTTCTTTCGACGATTTTCTCAAGGTTGATATCCGCGTGGGCGAGGTGATCCGCGCTGAACCCTATCCCGAAGCCCGCAAACCCGCGATCAAGATGTGGATCGACTTTGGTGATGAGATTGGCGAGCGCAAGACGTCGGCCCAGATCACCGCGCACTATGATCCGTCGACCTTGGTGGGCAAACAGGTCATGGCCGTGGTCAATTTCCCCCCTCGCCAGATCGGCAGATTCATGTCCGAAGTTCTGGTTCTGGGTCTGCCCGATGAAAACGGCGAGATTGTTCTGATCGGTCCCGACGGCCGAGTTCCGACAGGCGGGCGGATGCATTGATGAAACTGTTGATCACACGCCCGATGACGCCGGCAGTCGAGGCCCGCGCCCGCGACGCGTTTGACGTGAAGATTCGAGACAATACGGCGCCCATGTCGCGGCAGGAAATGCTGTCGGCGCTGACGGATTTCGACGTGGTCGTGCCCACGCTGGGTGATCAGTTTTCGGCTCGGGTATTTGCGGATGCAGGCGCGCCTCGGTGCAAGCTTCTGGCCAATTTCGGCGTCGGCTACAATCACATCGATGTCGAGGCCGCGCGCGCAGCCTCGGTCGAGGTGACCAACACGCCCGGCGCAGTCACTGACGCCACGGCGGATATCGCCATGACCCTGTTGTTGAGCACGGCCCGACGCGCGGGCGAAGGCGAACGGCTGGTCCGCGCGGGCCAATGGCAAGGCTGGCATCCCACGCAGATGCTGGGTCATCATGTAACGGGCAAACGCGTCGGTATCGTCGGGATGGGCCGTATCGGGCAGGCCATCGCGCGCCGGTGCCATTTCGGTTTCGAAATGCAGGTTGCCTATCAATCCCGCAGCGCCAAGCAACTGGACTTTCCGGCCGAGTTCATACCTGACCTTGAATCACTCGCCGCGTCGGTCGATTTCCTTGTGCTCGCCGTTCCCGGCGGTGCCGAAACACGACACCTGATCGACGCGCAGGTTCTTCAGGCGATGAATCCTTCGGCCATTCTGGTCAATATCGCGCGAGGCGAGGTCGTGGACGAAGCGGCCCTTATCGCGGCGCTGCAATCGGGTCAGATTGCCGGGGCCGGGCTGGATGTCTACGAGTTTGAACCCAAAGTGCCCCGGGCCCTTTGTGAAATGGAAAACGTCACCCTGCTGCCCCATCTGGGCACGGCCACCGAAGAGGTACGCAGCAGCATGGGGCACATGGCACTGGATAACGTGGCGGCCTTTGTGGCGGGCGAGGCGTTGCCCAACCCGGTCTAGTCGCCCACCGCCTCGCGCCAGTGTTTGCGGCAAAGCGAAACATAGGTCTCGTTGCCACCGATTTGCACCTGGGCGCCTTCGGTGATGGCGTTGCCGTTTTCGTCCTGACGTATCACCATCGTGGCCTTGCGTCCGCATTTGCATATGGTGCGGACTTCACGCATCTCATCGGCCAGGGCCAGCAGCGCGGCTGATCCGGGAAACAGCTTGCCCTGAAAATCCACCCGCAGCCCGTAGGCCAGTACCGGTACGTCCAGATCGTCGACGGCGCGCGCCAATTGCCAGACCTGCGCTTCGGACAGGAACTGGGCCTCGTCGATGAACACGCAGGTTACGGGACCTTCGTTCAAACGATTTCGGATCATCGCAAAGACATCGTCGCCGGGCGTAAAGGTATCGGCCTCCTCCGAGATACCGATGCGTGATGCGATCCGTCCGGCACCCGCCCTTCCGTCAATGGCCGCGGTCATCAGGTATGTCTTCATCCCACGCTCGCGGTAGTTGTGCGAGGCTTGCAGCAACACAGTCGATTTCCCTGCGTTCATGGTTGAATAGTTGAAATACAGCTTTGCCATGACGCGGGTCTAAAACGCTTGGGGAAAAGGAACAAGATATCAATCGTTTTGATGGAGCGACGTCGCCGTTGCGTTCGCAGAGGCCGAGCTACGCTCTAGGGGATGGAACCCCCACATCTGCAACAGCGACGCCGTCGGCCAACATGTGGCCAAAACGCAGCAAGGTTTAACAATATCACCCTGCAATCACTCATTACCGGCTTGAACTGCCGCCACTCACTCACAAAATCCCCCGCATATCTGAGGGATAGCCAATGTATGACATTTCAATTATGACTTGGTTATGGGAAATTTACCCACGCTTTCCCCCGTTTGGACATCGGGCAGGCGTTTGCAGGTAACAAAGGTAAAACAATGGCAGATATCGGGGCCTATCTGAAAAAACACACAGAAGCGCTGGTCAAGGATGTTGGAATCGAAGCCGCGTGTGAAATTACAGGGAAATCCAAGGCCACTTTGGGGCGATACTATTCCGACAATGCTGAACACGAGGACCGGTTCATGCCTGTGGACGCGGTGGCCCGCCTTGAGAACGCGGCGACGTATCCGCATGTGACGTCGGCTTTGGCGGACCTGAAGAACATCACCTTGTCCTATAGCGACCGCAACACCTCCACCCCCCGCACCGGTGGTGTCAATTCGGATGTCATTGCGCTCAGCCAGCGGTTTGCGATGTTGATGACCGAGTATCAGGCCGCAATCGAAGACGGAATCATCACCGTCAACGAAGCCAAACGGCTGCTGAAAGAAACCAGTTTGCTGCAACAGGTTCTGATCGAGATGAAGCTGCATCTGGAAGAAGAAAGCGTCAGCTAGCCGGGGTCGGGAACCGTTGCACCCGTGACTGGCCAGTTTTCGCCTGTGCGGCCTACCTCTTTTCATGCTCGAAAAGACACAAACGCTGACTGTGCCTGTTGCCTCAATTCAGTCACGTCTGTCCTGTAAGGTCCGTCGCGGGCAAGAACGTCAAGGGCAGTGGACCATGCAGAAATCGCAGGGAACATACAGTATTTTCGCAGACCGGGTGGTTCTGCGTTTTTTTGTATGCGCCTATGCGGCACTTCTGGTGTTACTGGCCCTAAGTGGTCATCAGGAAGGCTCTGACGACGTGATGCGCTGGGTGGTCGTGCAGGATCTGTTGCAGGGCCAGGGCTGGTTCGACAGCCATCAGTATCGGTTGGGCCCCGAGGGCGGTACGCTGATGCATTGGTCCCGATTGATCGACGCGCCGATTGCTTTGCTCTACGGAACATTCGGGTTGGTTTTGCCGCCCGATATGGCCCTTCAGGTGACGGCATTCGTCTGGCCCTCACTTTTGGCGGGTCTGACCCTGTGGGCCTTTGCGGTGACGGGCAGCGTTTTGGGCGCGCGGGAAGGCGCTGTTTCGGCGCTGGTTGTGGGTGTGTTGGCGCTCGAACACTCGCGGAAGTTCGACTATTTTTCGTTTGATCACCACAATGCTCAGATTCTTCTGTTCGTCACGGCCCTGATGCTGTTTGCTTTGCGCAGGGACAAACCATATGCCGGATGGCTGCTGGGTGTCTGCCTGGCGCTTTCGGTGTCGATAGGCACCGAATCGATATTGCAGATCGCACTTGTCGCCGTGTTTTTTGCCATTGACTGGATCGTAAACGGCGAACCGACCCGTCGCCGGACCATGGCGTTTGGTATCGGGCTGGTCCTGACGCTTGTGCTGACCAGCCTGGCAACAACGGGACACGAGGCCTTTCTGTTCCCAAGTTGTGACGCCCTGACTCTCAGCGTGGCATTGCCGGCGAGCGTTGCCGCGGCAGGGCTTTGCATTGCGGCATGGATCGGGTCTGGCTGGTCACTTTGGGGCCGCATCGGCGCATGTGTTGCAATTGGAGTGGTGACATTGGCCTGCGCTTACGGCTTCGCCCCGCATTGTCTCAGCAACCCGATCGAAGCCCTGCCTCAGGACATGCGCGACTATTGGCTGAGCCAGGTGGCGGAAGCTCAGAAGATCAACGTCATTCTGCAACTGCACCGGGGCGAAGCGCTGGCCCTGATCGCGATGTCGATCCTGTGCATGGCAGCCGCCCTGATCTTTGCAGTCAGATCGCCTTTCAGACTGGAATACGCTCTGTTTCTGGCCCTGATCGTGACCGGCCTGGTGGTGTTCCTCTATCAGTCCAGAATGATGACATTCCTGGGTGTTTCGCTGGTGGCTGTCCAGGCGCAGATCCTGCGTGTCCTGTACAGCTCTTATGCAAGCAGTCGCCGCGCGTTGTCAGGGTTTGCGATGGTTGCTTTCATCCTCTGCATCTCGCCGAAAACCGGCGCCAGCATCGATGAGCAGCTGGGGCGTTTTGCCGGGCCGTCCCTTGCCGCATCCGCGATGCCGGCCCGACAGTCACAGCAGAGTTCGGGGGCATCCTGCAAAACGCCCGAAGCCTATGCGGCCCTGCGTGATCTTCCAGCCGGCAGGGTCCTTGTTGATTTCGACTTTGCCGCAAACGTGCTGCGCCATACCGACCATTCCGTTCTGGCGGGCAATTATCACCGGAATCAGGCTGGAATTCTGGCGCAGATCGAACTGTTCCGATCGGACGCCGACCAGGTCGGATCACGTCTGACCGAGCTGGACGTGGATTACGTCATGCTCTGTATGTCCGCGCCGCGTGCCGAATTCTGGTCCTGGGCGTCACAGGGTCGTGGTTTGCAACCGCGATTGATTGCGGGTGAAATCCCGGCCTATCTCAGACGGATACAAACTGCGGAAGGTGCAGCCTTTCAGATCTTCCAAGTGACTGGGGCAGGCTAGGCCAGACAAGATCAACCGTCAGGCGTGGCGCTTCACGATCACCGACCCGACCGAATACCCGGCGCCGAAAGAACAGATCAGGCCCAGATCACCCTCCTGCAAGTCGTCGGAATACTTCGAAAACGCGATGATCGACCCCGCAGATGACGTGTTGGCATAATCCTGAAGGATGTTGGGTTGCTCGCCCGGCTCGGGTTCGCGGCCCAGAACTTTCTTGCCGATGAAGTCGTTCATCGTCTTGTTGGCCTGATGCAGCCACAGGCGTTTCAGATCAGAGTTTCCGACCCCTTCGGCATCCATGTGGTCGCTGATATGCTTGCTGACCATCGGCAGTACTTCCTTGAATACTTTCCGACCGTTCTGCATGAACTGCATGTCGCGCCGGTCAGTCAGCCCGTCTGGGCGCGAGCGGCGCAGAAAGCCGTTGTTGTTGCGGATATTGTTGGAAAACGCAGTGGCGCAGCGTGTCGATAGGATTTCGAAATGCGGCCCTTGTGCATCTTCGATCCGTTCGATCAGAGTTGCCGTCGCCACATCGCCAAAGATGAAATGGCAATCGCGGTCGCGCCACTCCAGATGGCCCGAGCAGATTTCGGGGTTCACCACCAACGCCGCCCGCACCGATCCCGACCGCACCATGTCCGCCGCGGCCTGAATGCCGAACGTGGCTGACGAACAGGCGACGTTCATGTCAAAGCCGAACCCGTTGATCCCCAGTTCCTGCTGGATTTCGATCGCAATCGCCGGATAGGCGCGCTCGTGGTTCGAAGCCGCGCAGATTACCAGATCAACATCCGCCGCCGTGCGCCCCGCCTGTGCCAGCGCCTTGTTGCAGGCATCCACCGCCATTTCGGTCATGATGCCGGGTTCATCATCGCTGCGCTGCCGCAGCAGTGGATGCATCACGTCCGGGTCCAGCACGCCGCTCTTGTCCATCACGTAGCGGTTTTCGATCCCCGATGCCTTGACGATGAACTCTTCCGATGAATGCTGCATCGGCTCCATCTGTCCGGCGGCGATGGCTTCGGCATTCTTGGCGTTCTGTTTGTCGGCATAAGCGTTGAATGCTTCGACAAGCTCGGCATTGGTGATGACGTTCTGAGGCGTAAAGACACCGGTACCGGTGATGGCGGGGGTATACATGGCGAGCCCTGAATGTTTCGGATTTGCCCAAAATGCAATCATGGTGTGATTTGATCAAGGTATGTTGACCTAAGGGAATGTGCGCAAAGCCGTAGCTTCATATCTTGAATAGTTCAGAAACTGAAGTATATGACCCCTCCAAACGCGCGGAGATCCCCGATGCCCGACGATATCAGCACCAGGCTTGGCCGCCTCAGCCCCGAGATTCAGGCGATCATGGGGGTATATGCCCTGTACTGGAAACTGGAAGAGACATTCGACAGCATCGAAACCGACCTGAGCCACCCCGAATGCCATATGCTGATCAAGCTGGATCAGCCGAAACGCATGGGGGTTCTGGCTGCGGATATGCTGAGTGTGCCGTCCACAATCACCGCCACCGCGGATTCGCTGGAAAAAGCCGGCTATCTCACGCGCGAGCGTGACCCGGAAGACCGCCGCGCCTGGTTGCTGGTGCTGACCGAGCGTGGTGAAGAAGCCCGCAACATGCTGGTGGCCGAGGCCGGAGACCTGTTTCACAGGGCCTCGGGCCTGAACGACGAAGAAACAGCCGAATTCGCGCGACTGGCGCGCAAAATCCGTGACAACGTTTTGAAAACGGGAATTCCCGAGGGACTGAAGAAATGAAACTCCTGACCTCTCTGGGCCTTGCACTGGCCGTTCTGGCAACTCCGATTGCCGCTCAAGATACTCCGAAACCGGTCAAGCTGATGCAGGTGCACGAAACAACGCCCGGCTTCACCCGCCAGTTCTTCGGTCGTGTTGCAGCGCGGCAGACGGTCGATCTTGCCTTTCAGGTCGCCGGTCAGATCGTCGAAATGCCGGTCAACGAAGGGTTTGTCATCCCCAAAGGCGGCCTGATTGCGCGACTGGATCAGGAGCCGTTCGAACTGCGGCTCGAACGGGCGCAGCTGCAAAAGGAACAGGCTGACCGAACCGTCGCACGCCTGTCGCGTTTGCGGGGCACCACGGCCAGCCAGGTGGCGGTCGATGACGCAGAGACCGAAGCGCAACTGGCCGCGATCGCACTGCGCGATGCCGAATACGAACTGGAACACGCGACTTTGACCGCACCATTTGACGCGCTGGTCTCCAGCCGCGCGGTCGAGGCTTTCACCACCGTATCGGCCGGCACGCCGATCGTCCGCATCCACGACATGTCCGAATTGCGCATCGAGGTGGATGTGCCCGAGATCCTGTTTCAACGCTCGGGCCAGAACGACGACATCACCATCACCGCCAAATTCCCCGTAAGTGACGAAGTTTTCCCGCTGGAAATCCGGGAATTCGACGCTGAAACTTCCAGCGTCGGGCAGACCTTCCGCATTCAGTTCGGCCTGACGCCGCCCGAGGGGCTGCAAATTCTTCCCGGCTCGTCCGTCACCGTCAACGTAAAGGTCCAGGACGAGCGCACAGGTATCATCGTGCCGGCGACGGCCGTCATCGCGGATGCAACAGGTGAGCTGAGCGTCATGGTGTTCTCTCCCGCTGGCGCGGATGAAGGCACGGTCCGCCGCGTTCCGGTGACAATCGAACCCACGCAGTCGGGCGATGTTCGGGTGTTGAAGGGCTTGTCTGACGGTGACGAAGTTGTTGTGGCTGGCGGTGCTGTGCTGACAGACGGTCAGCCCGTGCGCCGGTTCACCGGCTTCGCGAACTGAGGGGCAGACAGATGAACATCGCGCGCGCCTCGATTGATCGACCGCTTTACACATGGCTGATCATCCTCATTGCCCTCTTCGGTGGCATCTGGGGATTCACGTCGCTTGGTCGTTTGGAAGACCCGGCTTTCACCATCAAGAACGCGGTCATCGCCACGCAATATCCCGGTGCCACGGCGGAACAGGTGGCGCTTGAAGTGTCCGAACCCCTTGAATCCGCGATCCAGCAGATGGGCGAGGTGGACGTCATCACCTCGGTCAACCAACCCGGACAATCGCTGATCGAAGTAGAAATCAAGTCGACCTACGACGGGACCGAACTGCCCGATATCTGGACCCGCCTGCGGGCCAAGGTGCGCGATGCCGCCCGCGGGCTTCCGTCGGGTGTCAGCCAACCCTATGTGAATGACGGGTTCGGTGATGTGTTCGGCCTGTTCTATGCGGTGACCGCCGAAGGGTTTTCGGACGCCGAAAAGCATGAACTGGCAACGTTTCTGCGTCGCGAACTGCTGACCGTGGACGGCGTCGCCGATGTCGAGGTTCAGGGCCTGCCGGACGAGGCGATTTTTGTAGAGCCCGATCTGGCGATCTCGGTGAATCAGAACGTCCCGCTGCAAGCGATCAACGAAGCCATAGCCAACGCGGATTCGGTGAATTCCTCGGGGTCTTTGCGGTCTGAAGATGCCCGTACCACCATTCTGACGGCCGAGGGTTCGGACAGTGTCTCGGCCATTGCGGGCCTGTCTGTCGGCTCGCAAGGGCAGGTGATCAACCTGTTCGACATGTCCGATGTCTATCGCGCCCGTCAGAACGATCCGGACATCATGATCCGCTACAACGGGACCGAAGCCTTTACCCTCGGCATCGCCGGTCTGGCGACGGAAAACATCGTCGAGGTCGGCAAGCGGGCTGACGCCAAATTCGCCGAGCTGGATGCGAATATCCCCTTCGGTGTCGATATTCTGCCGATCTATCAGCAACATGTGGTGGTCGAGCAGGCCTCGAACGACTTTCTGGTGAATCTGGCCATGTCAGTGGCCATCGTGGTCGCCGTGCTGGGCATCTTCATGGGCTGGCGCGCGGCCATCGTCGTCGGTTCGACCCTGTTGCTGACCGTGGTCGGCACGCTTCTGTTCATGTCACTGTTCTCGATCGAGATGGAACGGATTTCCCTGGGTGCGCTGATCATTGCCATGGGTATGCTTGTGGACAATGCCATCGTGGTGGCCGAAGGGATGCAGATCGCGATGTTGCGAGGAAAACCATCGCGCGATGCGGCTGAAGATGTGGCGTCAAAAACCCAGATTCCCCTGCTTGGAGCCACCGTGATCGGCATCATGGCCTTTGCCGGGATCGGGCTCAGCCCGGATGCGACGGGCGAGTTTCTGTTTTCCCTGTTTGCGGTGATCGGCATTTCGCTGCTGCTCAGCTGGATACTTGCCATCACGGTCACGCCTTTGCTGGGGCACTATTTCTTCAAGCAGGGCAAGGAGGGTGAGATCGACGCCTACGGGGGCATCCTGTTCCGCACATATGGCGCGATCCTGCGGTTTGCGCTCCGTTTCCGGTGGCTGGTTGTTGCGGGTCTCATCGGCGTAACCGTTGCGTGCTATGCCGGGTTCGGGTTGATGAAACAACAGTTCTTCCCCAACTCGAACACGCCTTTGTTCTTTGTGCATTACAAGCTGCCTCAGGGCACGCCGATTGCCCGCACGGCACAGGACATGGCGGTTTTCGAAGATTGGCTGACCCAACGCGATGACGTGGTTTCGGTCACGACATTCGTCGGTCAGGGGGCAACCCGGTTCATGCTGACCTATTCGGCAGAGAAACCGAACCCGAGCTATGGTCACATGATCATCCGTACGGAAAGTCTGGATGACATCCCGGCCTTGCAAGCGGATCTGGAAGCGTTCGGGTCGGTCCAGTTCCCCGAAGGCGAGTTCGGAACCAAGCGCCTGGTGTTTGGCCCCGGTGGCGGTGATCCGATTCAGGCCCGGTTCTCGGGCAGCGATCCGGTGGTACTGCGACAACTTGCGGACGAGGCCGTGCAGCGCATGGCGGCGGCGTCGCCCAACGCCCTGCTCGTTCATCATGACTGGCGCGAACAGGAACTGGCGGTGCAGCCGATCTATGCCACGGAACGGGCCCAGACCGCGGGCGTCACGCGCGAAGATATTGCGGCCACGCTGCAATTTTCGACCGATGGCATCACGGGCGGTGTGCTGCGGGAACGTGACCGCCTGATCCCCATCATCCTGCGTCGTCCGGCGGACGGAGATTATTCCATCGTCGATCAGGTGGTGTATTCGGACCAATCCGGGAAATTTGTACCAATCGAACAGATGGTCGATGGATTCGAGTACAAATCCCTCAATACGCTGGTTCATCGCCGCGATCGTGTTCTGACCATCACTGTCGGCGCGGACATCCCGCCCGACCTGACGGCGGCTCAGGTACACGCCGAAGTTCGGGACGCCATCGAGGCCATCGAACTGCCACCGGGCTACAAGATGGAGTGGGGCGGTGAGTTCGAAAACTCGCGCGACGCGCAGGAAAGCCTGGGTAAACAATTGCCGCTGAGCCTGCTGATCATGGTGCTGATCTCGGTCCTGCTGTTCAACGCGATCCGTCAGCCGATCATCATCTGGCTGCTGGTTCCGATGTCGGTCAACGGCGTCGTCATCGGCCTGTTGGGAACTGGGCTGCCCTTCACCTTTACAGCCCTTCTGGGCCTGCTCAGCCTGTCGGGCATGCTGATCAAGAACGGCATCGTGCTGGTGGAAGAGATCGACCTGGTTCGCGCCACGGGCAAACCCCTGCGCGAATCCATCGTCGAAGCCTCCGTCTCGCGTTTGCGCCCTGTGATGCTGGCTGCGATCACGACCATTCTGGGCATGGCGCCGCTGCTGACCGATGCGTTCTTCGTCTCGATGGCGGTGACGATCATGGGCGGGCTGGCTTTTGCGACCGTCCTGACAATGGTCGCCGCGCCGGTGTTCTACCTGCTCTTCTTTGCGCGCGATGAAAAACGCGAGGCGCTGGCAGCCTGAACACTGGCCTCTTGTGGGTCCAGCTGAAAAGCTGGGTCCAATCAGGTTAGATCAAAGGAACAAACGGCACGTCACAGGCGGCCAGTGCAGTGAAGATTACGAGAACCAGAAATGTGCGCATTGTTTCATTCTCCTTATGCCTGAACGAAATGCGCGCCCGTTGAGTTCAGGTCAACGGGCGCGCATCTTTTCGTTCATTGATGAGCCAATTGTGGCTCAGGCGGGTTATCCCTGAAGGGATTTCACCTCGACATCCCCTTCGGCCTGCGCCTTGATCGCCAGAGCGGCAGCATGGCTTGCGGCGGCAGTGGTGTAATACGGGATCTTGTCATAAAGCGCGATGGACCGGATGGCCTTGCTGTCCTCGACCGCCTGCGCGCCTTCGGTGGTGTTCATCAGCAGTTGAACCTGACCGTCTTTCAGCATGTCGACCACGTCTGGGCGGCCTTCATAGACCTTGTTGACCACGTCGCATGGCACACCCTGTTCCGCCAGCCAGCTTTGGGTGCCGCGGGTGGCGACCAGCGTGAAGCCTTGTTCGACCAGAACTTGTGCGGCCTCGAGCATCGCCGCGCCCTTGTCGGCATCCTTGATCGAAATGAAGGCCTGGCCCGAAGTCGGCAGCACCATGCCCGCGCCCATCTGCGCCTTGAGGAAGGCGCGCGGGAAATCGCGGTCCCAGCCCATGACCTCGCCGGTCGAGCGCATTTCCGGGCCCAGGATGGTATCGACGCCCGGAAAACGGGCGAAGGGCAGGACCGCCTCTTTCACCGAGAACCATGGCATGTCCGGGTCGGCCAGCGTCATCTGATCTGCGATCTTGGTGTCGTCCACGGTCTTGTAGGGCGGACGCTGCGGGAAGCTCGCCAGCTTTTCGCCTGCCATGACACGCGCGGCGATGGACGCAATCGCACTGTCGGTGGCCTTTGCCACGAACGGCACGGTGCGCGAAGCGCGCGGGTTGACCTCGATCAGGTAGATCTCGTCATCCTTGATCGCGAACTGAACATTCATCAGGCCGACAACGTTCAGCGCCTTGGCCAGCTTGAACGCCTGATCCTTGATCTGCGCGATGATCTCTTTCGACAGCGAATAGGGCGGCAGCGAACAGGCGCTATCGCCCGAGTGCACGCCGGCCTCTTCGATATGCTGCATGATGCCTGCCACATGCACATCGGTGCCGTCGCACAGCGCGTCCACGTCCAGCTCGACCGCGCCAGCCAGATAGCTGTCCAGCAGAACGGGGCTGTCGCCCGAGACCACCACGGCCTCGTTGATGTAGCGTTTCAGCTGGTCCATGTCGCGCACGATCTCCATCGCGCGGCCACCCAGAACGTAGGACGGGCGGATCACCAGCGGGAAGCCGATTTCCTCAGCGATTTCCAACGCCTGCGTGTCGGTCGAGGCGATGCCGTTCTTGGGCTGTTTCAGCCCTAGTTCATTGACCAGCGCCTGAAAACGCTCGCGGTCTTCGGCCAGGTCAATCGCGTCGGGCGTGGTACCCAGGATCGGGATGCCCTCGGCCTCAAGCGCGTTGGCCAGTTTCAGCGGTGTCTGTCCACCGAACTGAACAATGACGCCGTGCAGCGTGCCGTTTTCCTGTTCCTTCGTCAGGATTTCCATGACGTGTTCAAAGGTCAGCGGCTCGAAATACAAGCGATCGGAAGTGTCATAATCGGTCGAAACCGTCTCGGGGTTGCAGTTGATCATGATGGTTTCATAACCCGCTTCGGTCAGCGCGAAGCAGGCGTGGCAGCAGCAATAGTCGAACTCGATGCCCTGACCGATGCGGTTTGGGCCGCCGCCAAGAATGACGACCTTCTTCCTGTCGCTCGGGCGCGCTTCGCATTCGACCTCGCCCATCATCGGAGCTTCGTAGGTTGAATACATGTAAGGCGTCTGCGCCTCGAACTCGGCGGCGCAGGTGTCGATGCGTTTGAACACCGCTGAAACGCCCAGATTGCGGCGCGCTCGGCGGACGTTGTCTTCATCACGGCCCGTCAGCTTGCCCAGACGCGCATCGGTGAATCCCAGCATTTTCAGCTTGCGGATGCCGTCCTCGGTGACGGGCAGGCCGTCCTTGCGGAGCTGACGTTCGGCCTCGACGATCTCGCGGATACGGGCCAGGAACCAAGGGTCGAACTTGGTGACGCCGAAAATCTCGTCATCGCTCAGGCCATGGCGCATCGCTTGCGCAATGGTGCGCAGGCGGTCAGGTGTCTGCTGGCTGATCGCCTTGATCACGGCGGCCTTGTCGTCGGCCTCGTCCCAGAGGCCCACGTTCAGGCCGGGGATTTCGACCTCATCAAAGCCGGTCAGGCCCGATTCCATCGAGGCCAGTGCCTTTTGCATCGATTCGTGGATCGTACGGCCAATCGACATCGCCTCGCCCACCGACTTCATCGCGGTGGTCAGATAGGGTTCGGAACCGGGGAATTTCTCGAAGGCGAATTTCGGAATTTTTGTCACGACATAGTCGATGGTCGGCTCGAACGAGGCCGGGGTGACTTTGGTGATGTCGTTGTCCAGCTCATCCAGCGTGTAACCCACGGCCAGTTTCGCAGCGATCTTCGCGATCGGGAAACCGGTGGCCTTGGATGCCAGCGCCGACGAGCGCGACACGCGCGGGTTCATCTCGATCACGACCATGCGGCCATCGACCGGGTTGATCGCCCATTGCACGTTTGAGCCGCCGGTTTCGACACCGATTTCACGCAGCACGGCAATCGAGTGATTGCGCATGATCTGGTATTCTTTGTCGGTTAGCGTAAGGGCAGGGGCCACGGTGATCGAGTCACCCGTATGCACGCCCATCGGATCGACGTTTTCGATGGAACATACGATGATGGCGTTGTCGGCAGTGTCGCGCACCACCTCCATTTCGTATTCTTTCCAGCCCAGAAGGCTTTCGTCGATCAGGATCTGACCCACGGGCGAGGCATCCATACCCGAGCGGCAAATATGGATGTAATCCTCACGGTTATACGCCACGCCGCCACCGGTGCCGCCCAGTGTAAAGGCCGGGCGGATGATTGCAGGAAGCCCCACGGTTTCAAGGGTTTCAAGGGCCAGCGCCACACCGGCGTCCAGGTCTTTCTTGCCGCTCTCGTCCTTGGGGGCGGTAACGATCTCGGCCTTGGGGTTTTCGATGCCCAGCCGGTCCATCGCCTCGCGGAACAGGGCGCGGTCTTCGGCCATTTCGATGGCATCGCGCTTGGCGCCGATCATCTCGACGCCGAATTTTTCCAGCACACCCATTTCTTCCAGTGCCAGCGAGGTGTTCAGGCCGGTCTGTCCGCCCATGGTGGGCAACAGGGCGTCAGGGCGTTCTTTCTCGATGATCTTGGCGACCACTTCGGGTGTGATCGGCTCGATATAGGTGGCGTCGGCTAGACCGGGGTCGGTCATGATCGTCGCCGGGTTCGAGTTCACCAGAATGACCCGGTATCCTTCCTCTCGCAGGGCCTTGCAGGCCTGAGCACCGGAATAGTCGAATTCACAGGCCTGACCGATAACAATGGGGCCCGCCCCAATGATCATGATCGACTGGATGTCGGTTCTTCTCGGCATGGCCTTGTTCCTTCGATTGTCCGCGAGTCAGGGCACCGCCCCAGCGCCCAAATTGTCCTGCGTTATAGGGACCGCGCAAAAAGGTGCAAGAGGTATCGGAAACAGGGGCGAAATTGCCGCTTTCCCCTCTTTCACTTGGCAGAGTATTCTCTATATGGCCCCTCACGGCAAATGAGGATGCAAGTGCGTATTCGTTTCGATCAGGGACCGGCCGGGCGAGGAACCCGGTTTCAGCGTCCGTCTCAGGTGATCCGCGCGGATGTGGCGGAGGACGTGCCCCAGGCTCTGGCGGCATTGGACGAGGCGCGCGCAGCTGGTGCCTGGCTGGCAGGGTATGCCAGTTACGAGCTGGGCTATGCGCTTGAACCCCGGCTCAATGGTCTTTTGCCGGAAGAACGACGCCTGCCTTTGTTGTGCTTTGGGGTCTATGATGCACCGGATCGGGTCGCCCTTCCGTCGCCTGCGGGCGAAGTGGGCGCATTCCGGCCGCGATGGGATGAAGCGCGATATGGCAAGGCCTTCAGCGCCGTGCATGACGCCATTGGTGCCGGCGACATCTATCAGGCCAACCTGACCTTTCCGATTGATCTGACCGTCTCGGGCAACAGCGAAACGCTCTATGCCGCGCTGGCGGCGGGGCAGCCGGTGGGCCACGGAGCACTGGTGCAACAGGATGGGCTGCCCGATCTGCTCAGCCGCTCGCCGGAGTTGTTTTTCCGCACCGATGAGGGTGGGCGGATCGAAACCCGGCCGATGAAGGGCACGCAACCGCGCAGTGAAGACCCGGATGAGGATGCGCGCCACCGGGCTTTTCTGAGCGCGGACGAAAAGAATCGGGCCGAGAACCTGATGATTGTTGATTTGCTGCGCAACGATATCAGCCGCGTCGCGCTGCCCGGATCCGTTCATGTGCCTGACCTGTTCCGGGTGGAAACCTATGCCACCGTACATCAGATGGTCTCGCTGGTGCGGGCGCAGCTGCACAAATGCGTGGGGTTGGGTGAAATACTGACAGCACTGTTTCCCTGCGGGTCGATCACCGGAGCCCCCAAGATCCGCGCGATGGAAATTCTGGCGGAACTGGAGCCATGGGCGCGCGACATCTATTGCGGAACGATTGGTTGGGCCGCGCCGGATGGTCGGTCCGAGTTCAACGTGGCCATCCGCACCTTGATGCTTGAGGATGATCAGGCCACTCTGAACGTAGGCGGCGGTGTCGTTTGGGACAGCACCGCCCCGTCAGAGTATGAGGAGGCGTTATGGAAAGCCCGCTTCGCCCGCCAGCTGAACCTGATTTCAGCCTGATTGAAACACTGGCCTTCCGCCCGGATCAGGGCTTTGTCAGGCTGGACCGCCATCTTGCACGAATGGCCCGTACTGCGCGGGTGTTCGAGATTCCTTTCAACCCCGATGAAGCGACCGCCCGACTGAATGGCGCTGCTTGTGACACCCCGCTGCGTTGCCGCCTTACGCTGGATGTGTCGGGCTCGTTCGATCTGTCGACCGGCGAACTGGTGGACAATCCCAGAACCTGGCGCGTCGCTCTGTCAGATCAACGTCTGGCTTCGAATGACCTGTGGTTGCGTCACAAGACCACGCGCCGTGCGCTCTATGATTCCGCGCGCGCAGCGCTGCCCGAAGGGGTGGACGAACTGTTGTTTCTGAATGAACTGGATGAGCTTTGTGAAGGCACCATCACGAACCTGTTTATGGAAATGCCTGATGGCCGGGTTCTGACGCCCGCTTTGTCCTGTGGGCTCTTGCCGGGGATACTGCGCGAAGAACTGCTGGAAAACAAAGCAGTCACCGAAGCCGTGCTGACCTTGACCGACCTGAAAAATGCGCAAACTGTGCGGATCGGAAATTCACTGCGCGGACTGATCGAGGTGGAGCTGATAGACGGGTGACAAAAAACAGCATGATGATCGGACCGCCGGTTGCATTGCGACGGCTGCGGCTGGAATTTGGCCTGTTCTATATTGGCTTGCCGCTGCTGATCGCTGTTCTTTTCCCTCCGAACTGGATGTTTCCGGCGCTGTTTGCGCTGACCGGGCTTGGTATCGTGCTATTGCACCGGACGCCCGGGTTTCAATGGGCCGAACTTCGTTATGACTGGGCCAACTGGACCCTGCGCGAGGTGGCTTTGTTCTCTGCCATCGTGACTGCCTTTTGTGTTGGTCTGATTCAGATCACGCGCCCGGATGCCGCGTTCTTCCTGCTTGTGCACCGCCCCGAAATGCTGGCCTTCATCTGGGTCGGCTACCCACTTTTGTCAGCGCTGCCGCAAGAGCTGCTGTTCCGCCCTCTGTTCTTTCGCCGCTATCACGCGATCCTGCCGGATGGGCGTGCGGCCAATCTGCTGAACGCGGCCATATTCTCGTTCGCGCACCTGATGTACTGGAGCTGGATCGTCGCGCTGATGACATTCGCCGGCGGCCTGCTGTTCACATGGGCCTACCGGCAGCGTGGGTCATTCTTCTATGCGGTGTTGCTGCACGCAATTGCGGGCAATATCATTTTTGCGGTGGGGCTAGGCGTATATTTCTACTCGGGCAATGTGCAAAGGCCGTTTTGAAGGGGCAACCCGCCTTGACTTTCCGGGGCTGACAGGGTGTATCGGCGCGACGAATTCTGCGCCCGAAGGGATATTCCATGCACGCCTATCGCAGCCACACCTGCGCCGCCTTGACCGCCGCCAATGTTGGAGAAACCGTTCGCCTGTCCGGTTGGGTGCATCGGGTTCGAGATCATGGGGGCGTGCTGTTCATCGATCTTCGCGACCATTTCGGCGTAACCCAGATCCTGTGCGACGGCGACAGCGCCGCCTTTGCCGAGCTGGAAAAGGTGCGGTCCGAATGGTGCATCCGTATCGACGGCACCGTCAAAGCCCGTGACCCGGACCTGGTGAACCCGAAACTGCCTACCGGCGAGATCGAGGTTTACGTACGCGAACTGGAAGTTCTGGGGGCCGCCGACGAATTGCCGCTGATGGTCTTCGGCGATCAGGAATACCCCGAGGAAACCCGCCTGCGCTATCGCTATCTGGACCTGCGCCGCGAGGCGATGCAACGGAACATGACCCTGCGCTCGGACGTGGTTGCGTCCATGCGCAAACGGATGTGGGATCAGGGCTTTCGCGAGTATCAGACGCCGATCATCACCGCCTCGTCGCCCGAAGGCGCGCGCGACTTCCTGGTGCCTTCGCGCCTGCATCCGGGCAAATTCTATGCGTTGCCGCAAGCCCCGCAGCAGTTCAAGCAGCTGATCATGGTGTCGGGCTTCGACAAGTATTTCCAGATTGCGCCCTGTTTCCGAGATGAAGATCCACGGGCTGACAGGTCGCCCACCGACTTCTACCAGCTGGATCTCGAGATGTCCTTTGTCGAGCAGCAGGACGTGTTCGACGTCATTCAACCTGTTCTGACCGGCGTGTTCGAAGAATTCGGCGGCGGTCGCAAGGTTGATCAGGACTGGCCGCAAATTTCCTACAAGGACGCGGCGCTGTGGTATGGCACCGACAAGCCGGACCTGCGGAACCCCATCAAGATGCAGGTGGTGTCCGAGCATTTCCGCGGTTCCGGTTTCGCGATCTTCGCCAAGCTGCTCGAACAGGAAGGCACCGAGATCCGCGCGATCCCCGCGCCGGGCGGCGGCAGCCGCAAGTTCTGCGACCGCATGAACGCCTTTGCCCAGAAAGAGGGCCTGCCGGGCATGGGCTATATCTTCTGGCGCGATCAGGGTGAGGGGATGGAGGCTGCGGGACCGCTGGCCAAGAACATCGGCCCCGAGCGCACCGAGGCAATCCGTCAGCAACTGGGTCTGGGTGTCGGCGATGCAGCCTTCTTCCTGGGCGGCAAGCCAAAAGCCTTTGAAAAGGTTGCCGGTAAGGCGCGTGACGTGATCGGTGAGGAATTGAACCTGACCGAAAAAGACCGTTTTGCCTTTGCCTGGATCGTGGATTTCCCGATCTATGAGCAAGACGAAGAAACCGGCGCGATCGACTTCGAACACAACCCGTTCTCGATGCCGCAGGGCGGTATGGACGCGTTGCAGGGCAACCCGCTGGATGTGCGCGGCTACCAGTATGATCTGGCGTGCAACGGGTACGAGCTGGTTTCAGGCGCGATCCGGAACCACAAGCCGGAAATCATGCTGAAGGCCTTTGAACTGGCAGGCTATGGCGAGGATGAAGTAAAATCCCGCTTTGGTGCCCTGTTCAATGCCTTTCACTACGGCGCCCCGCCACACGGTGGATGCGCGGCTGGTATCGACCGGATCGTGATGCTGCTGGCAGATGAGGCCAATATCCGCGAAGTCATGATGTTCCCGATGAACCAGCGCGCCGAAGATCTGATGATGGACGCACCTTCGGACCCGACCTCGGATCAGTTGATGGAGCTGGGTCTTCGCATTATCCCTCAGGACCAGTAAAAAAACCGCCCGCGTATCGCGGGCGGATTTTTCACGCAGGCAGCGTGTGTCAGTCCAGCGGGTCTTTCAGATCGGTTCGGTTGACGCGGATGGAACGCGCGGCCTGCCGTGTTTGGCGGTACAGCCAGATGCACAAAAGGGTTGCAGTGATGAAATACGCTGTCACCATTTCAAATTGCCTCTCGCTGTTCCAGTCGGTTCTGCACCATCCCGGCAACCTGCGCCGCCTGCGCCATGATCGGCGTCCCGTTCGCGCGTGAAAATGCCAGCTTTCGCGCTGCTTCCGCCAAGGGCCTGTCATTTGCCTCGCGCGCGACGCCGTGCAGGAACTGTGCGGCGTAGTCCAATGTACTGTGATCGTTGGGACCTGCGAGCACATCGGCGATATGGGCCATGTCGTCCTGATAAGCCAAAGGGTCCGGGCGAATGATTTCATCGCGTACGGCATGAAGCCCGCTGGGCCGCCGGTCCTCTGGCAGGCGTTCCAGAATGGATTTTTGAAAATGTGACATTGATTTTAGCGGCTTGGACAAAAACCCATCCGCGCCGGCCGCCAGAGCCATGTCTTCGCTGCCGTCATCGCCCGAAAGGCCCATGATGACACTGATACGGGGCGTGGCCTCGGCCAATTCGGCGATCAGTTCGGCGCCGGAACCGTCCGGCAGGCCCATATCGACCAGGATGACCGAAGGCCGATAGATCTGTAGGTGCCTTCGGGCCGATTTCAGGCAATCCGCACGGCGAATGCGCGCGCCGCTGTGTAGGCACATCAGGCGGATGGCATCGCAAGCGTACCGGCTGTCTTCGACAACCAATATGGTCTGACCCAGCAAGGGTCGAGTCGCGGTGGGCGCGGCGGTGGTGGTGGCAAGTAGGCCCGAATCGTCCATGGCAGCTCTCCTATGCAGCAGATGCTTCACGCTAGGAACTTCTGGCTAACACGACGTTAACGCGCGATTTGGCGCACTTGTCCTTTGGCGGATCAGCCCCCATAACCCATGCAACGCAGGACAGCAGGAGTGAGACATGATTGGACGTCTGAACCACGTCGCCATTGCCGTACCGGATCTTGAGGCGGCGTCCGAGCAATACCGCAACGCGTTGGGCGCCAAAGTCGGCGCGCCGCAGGACGAGCCGGATCATGGTGTCACGGTCGTGTTCATCGAACTGCCCAACACCAAGATCGAACTTCTGTATCCGCTGGGTGACGACAGCCCGATCAACGGGTTTTTGGAAAAGAACCCGGCCGGCGGCATCCACCATGTATGTTACGAGGTCGAGGATATCATCGCGGCCCGTGATCATCTGAAAGCGACCGGAGCCCGTGTTCTGGGATCAGGTGAGCCCAAGATCGGTGCGCATGGTAAACCGGTTCTGTTTCTGCACCCCAAGGATTTCAACGGCTGCCTGGTCGAGCTGGAGCAGGTATAACCCCCAGCCCCGGAGGGCCTGAAATGACCATTACTGCCGCGCTGGTGTTGTTCGCCGTCATCTGGTTCATGACGTTGTTGGTGGTGCTGCCCATTCGCATCAAAACCCAGGGCGATCTGGGTGACATCGTTCCCGGCACGCATGCGGGCGCGCCGGAAGTGCATCACATGAAAAGAAAGATGTGGATCACCACCGGTATCTCTGTGGTTCTGTGGGCGATCATCGCCGGAATCATCCTGTCGGGCGTGATCTCGGTGCGGGATTTCGACTGGCTGAACCAGTTGGAGCCAAGGTAATCCCCGTCAGGCCTTTTGGCCTGACAAGGCGTGATAGATATGGGTGAACGTGGCGGCCCCGAGGATCGGGATCACTAGGTTCACCAGCGGCACTGAAAGCGGAATGGCCATCAATGTGCCCGCCACCCAGATCGTCGTTGAATGTTTGGCCCGCAGCTTGCGCGCGCCATCGCGCCCGATCCTTCGCATCGCGGCAAGGGTAAAGTATTCACGCCCCAGCAAAAATCCGTTCATCGCCCAGAAGATGAAAGGCGCAAGCGGGGTGAAAATCGCATAGAGGATCAGCGCCAGCAGGTTTGCCACAATCAGAACGCCAAGGAAGCTGAGACCGTCCATAAGCGCCTCTGAGGCCGGGATGCGCCGTGCGGGCGGCAACGCCGGAAAATGCTTGTCCTCAACCGCCTGTGCCACCTCGTCCAGAAAGATCGAGGTGATGGCCGACGCGACCGGCACCATCAGAAAAACGGGCAGGATCAGAACGAGCACGATACCGGAATAGTTCAGAACGTCGTTCAGCCACGGGACAGCCCCCACGAACGGCAATGAGATTTCGCTGCCCGACAACCAGTTGATCAACCAGATCGCACCTGCACAGGCGAGAACCAGCAGCAGAATGGTCAACCCCACGCCGCGCAGCAAAACGGCACGGAACTTGGGATCTCCGGTCTGGCCAAGTGCGCTGAAAAAGGCGTTCAGGATGATCATTCCGAAACCCACTCTGTCAACGCGGCCACATCGGGCCGGGGGCGTTCCGGCGGGGTCGCGCCCTCGGTGGCGATATGAATCAACCCGGCCACGCGTTCGTTTTCGGCAAGCCCGAAAGCATCGACACAGAACGCGCGATCATGTGTTTGCCAGCCCGACAGCCAATTGGCGCCCCAGCCCGCAGCCAGCGCGGCATTCAGCAGCGCCAGACAGACCGCGCCAGCAGAGTAGGATTGTTCGATGGCCGGGATCTTTTCGGATTGCTTGCGAACCTCGATGACCGCGACGGCCAGATGCCCCATATCGAACTGGCTGCGCGCCTTGGCGATGTCTTCCGGGCTTTTGTTCAGCCTTTTCCCGCAGGCCTCGGTCAGGGTCGCCAGACGTGGCATCGCGCCCTTTTCCAGAACGATGAATCGCCAGGGCTCCAGTTTGCCGTGATCGGGGCTGCGGGCGGCGGCCGTCAGCAATGGCAGCAACTCCTCCCGGGTTGGGGCCGGAGCAACCAGTGTCTTGGCCGGCCGGGACCGGCGCGACTGCAAAAACTCCAGAGCGGCGGGGTTTTTCAGGGACATATGTTAACTTCCTTTACATCACGACTCTGTATCTTGGTCGGTATTCTGCCCGTTTCAAGGGCACGCCAATGGATTGCGTGGATCAATTTCATTACGACGTGCTTCGTGCAAGACTTTGAGAAAAAAAGAGGAGACAATGGCGAAACCCAAACTGCGCGATCTGCCGGATCTCAGCGCGATGGCGCAGGCCGGGGCCGTTTTCAAACTGAAGGTGACGCCCAAGGCGGCCCGCGATCGGGTGAGCGTCGAAGACGGTCAGATCAAGGTATCAGTTACGGCCCCGCCGGAAAACGGCAAGGCCAACAGGGCCGTGCAGTTGCTGCTTGCAGAATGTCTTGGCGTCGCGCCCTCGACCCTGATGCTGAAGCAGGGGCAAGCCGCACGGATCAAGCTGTTTTCCTATGACCCCTGAGGCCCGGTTTCGCGAATTTGATAAACACCTTCGGGCAGATCCAGCGCGGCCGCCAGATCCCGCACCTGCTCGGGCGACAACGTGATCTTCTGTATTTGATCGGTGCGGGGATCAAGTTGTTCCAGCGTGACGCATTCCGCGAAATTGTTGATCACCACATCTTCCTGCAAAGGTTGTTCACCTTCGTCCACAAGCGTAATGACCGTCGAGTCGAATTCATGCTCAATCGTAAACATGAGGCCAGAGTGCAAGCCGCCGGGGCGCAATGCAAGCCGTTCGTTGAACCGGCGGTGTGGTTTCGCCGGCACGGGCGTACTATGTTGAAATCACGGCCATTCGGTCTCAAAGGATATGACATGCACAGATGGTTTGTTTTTTTGCTGTCCCTGCTGCTTGCTGCATGTGGAGAGGGGGCCTTGCGCGTCCAACCCGCCGAGGAATGGCGGGGGGATGAGCCAGAGGCCGAACCGATGGTGCAAACCTTCCGAGAGGTCAGTCGGGCCGTTGGGGCGGAAGCCCGCAGACAGTGTCTGAAACAGACGACCGGGCAGAATTGCGACTTTCGGATTCTTGTCGACTTGAACCCTCAGGCTTCGGTCAATGCATTCCAGACGCTGGATGAGAACAAGCAGCCGGTGATCATTTTCACCCGCTCGATGATCGAATCCACCCAGAACGCGGATGAACTGGCGTTTGTCATGGGGCATGAAGCAGCCCACCACGTGTTGGGGCACATCGCCAGGCAGAGTGAAATCGCCAGCGCCAGCGCGGCTGAGTTCGGGCGGGTGGCAGAGTTGCGCGGCGGGGACGCCGCCGCCATTGAAGAGGCGCAAAAGCTGGGCGCGCAGGTCGGCGTTCAGGCTTATGTGAAAGACTTTGAGCTGGAGGCAGACCAGTTGGGAACCATCATCACGTATAATGCGGGATACAATCCGTTGGTCGGAGCAAGGTTCTTTGATCGCATCCCGGATCCCGGTGACAGGTTTTTGGGAACCCACCCACCAAATGCACAACGTGTGCAGATCGTGCGGGAAACAGCAGAGCAATTGGGTTTGTCCCAATGAGCCGGCTCACATGCCTGGGTGTCGTCCTGACGGATCGCGGCTCGAAATACGCGGTGTCTGGGGCGCAGGTCACGACGCGGGCTGAAATCGACGCCGTTTTGAACGATTTGAAATCCGACAAGAGCTATGCCAAGGCCACCCACAACACCTGGGCCGCGGCCTTGCCGACCGGCGCGTTAAAAGCTGATGATGGGGAAAGCGGCGCGGGCATGGTGATCCTTCGGATGATCGAACGCGCCGGGCTGAAAAATCACGTAATTATCGTGACGCGCTGGTATGGCGGCAAGAAACTGGGCGGGGATCGCTTTCGCCGTGTTCAGGATGCCACGCGGGCCTATCTGGATCACATCGGCGTCCAATCTTGACCTGAGTCAATGTTTGCCTTCGCGGATGCGCTACCCTTTGGACACAGCGTGAAAGCGAAAGGAAACAGCATGCCCACCCACGAGACCCTGCGGCTGCATGCCGGATTGGTGGACGATATGGCCAGAATGCTGGACATTGATCTTGAGGAAGCCGCCATTGATGGTTCCGTTTCCGTGGACCAGATCTCTGATGCTGTTTTGCGCTGTACCGACTGCCCGAACCCGGATCACTGCAAGAGTTTGCTGAACGATCCCGGATCTGCTCGGCGGACACCCGAATACTGCCGAAATCAGGAATTGCTTCACAATCTCCTGCCTTGACACAAAGGTCTGCCATGACACATCTGGGCGAAATCATGACCCATCTGCGCTTGGTGTTGCGTATGGGGCAAGCAACCGGAACCGACTTGGCCGCGGCCTATCGGAAAGGTCATCTGAAACAGGAAGAATGGGCTGAAATCGTGCAGCAGTGTCGCGGCTGTTCCTGGGCCAAGGACTGCCCGGAATGGTTGGAACGGCGCGAGCAGGTTGAACAGGCGCCGTCGACATGCCCGAATCGCAAATACTTTGCCGCCCTCAAAACCAAGCAGGTGGAGAACGCTTGATGTCTCAGGTCGCGTTAGGGGAAATCGAAAAGCACTTTTGGCTTACACGCTCGGTGTCGCGCTGCATGGGCATTTCAATGACCGAAGCGATGGCCGAAGGACGTCTTTCACCCGAAAAATACGCTGAACTTGTCACACGGTGCCGCGCTGCCGGATGTGATGTGCAATGCGAGTTTTGGCTTGCCCGGCAACAGAGCACAGCGACCACTGCCCCGGATTTTTGCTCCAATGCCGAGATATTGAATGGGTTGAAAACCTGATCAAAGCCCGTTGTGCGTTCCGTCGCACAAAGGCGGCTTCGTGCTGTGTTTGCACCCGCAAAAGAAGACCTTTTTGCTGCTTTCCGCCGTATATTTCACGGGCTCTGACCCGGTGCCTTTGTGCGATCCGTCGCAAAACGGCTGGCGGCTGGATTTGCCGCAGGCGCACCAGAAATAGGTTTTCCCTTCGACGACCTCGACCGGAAAGGGCGATTTTCGGGCAATGATGGGTGCGTTTGACATGTGGCTTCTCCGTCTTTGGCTGAATTCGCTGCAACAATTTAGGGCGCCGGAGTCAGAAGGATAGGTTTCACGCCTCAAAGAACATCATTGCGTCATTGGATTGGCATGGATTCGCTGTGACTCACGAAGACGTGATCGATTCAGTTGCCAGATTGTCGTTCAGCCCGTATTCTTAACCTGGCCCCGAAAAGCTGGGCAATATCAGAAAAGTAATAAAGGATTGACGGACATGAAACTGAAACTCGCTGCCGTTGGCGCATTTGCACTGATCCTGACTGCCTGTGCGCAGCAGGAAGAACCGACACCTGTTTACGTTCAGCCCAGCTATGACAAAGCCGGCACACCCAGCTGTCCGGGTGGTTATCAATTGGCCACAACCGAGGCTGGCCAGACGGTCTGTGACCCAATCACTCAGTAAGCCATTCGCAGGCGGCCCGGACCCGGACCGCCTGTACGCTTTCGGGAAAAACCGTCACCAGTTGTGGCGGTTTTTTCTTGCCTGCGTTTTCACAGCTATCGGACAGGTTGCGTTCTTCGCGTTGCGCGAACCCTGTTTAGTGCCTTTTGAGGCCGTAGGTATGCTTGAACTTGAATGACTTGAATTTCTGTCGCTTGACCGAGCCATAGGGGATATGCCCGAGGACACGCCGTTTGGGAGCGGTGTATCGATAAACCGGGGCCGGCTTTTTGATATGCGCCTTGGGCCGCTTGGCATATGAATTGGCCTTCGGGGCCACGTAATACCGGTTTATCTTGTGACGGCCGTTTTTGTGAAAGCTTAGATGTTTGCCGCCAACCGTAATGAATCCGGCAGAGCCGACCTGTGTAGGCTGGGCGTAACCGGGGGTGGCCACGAAATGCGCGACCATCAGGAAAACCACGTAGTTCAGGCCAGGCTTGAAGATACGAGACATGAAAACCTCCATGATTGGCTTTCAGTCCAAGATCGGGTCTGACCGCGTGTTCGGCCAATAAACTCGGTTCACGCTTTGCCCATATGCCGTGTGCTCGACGCGGTGTCAGACCTTAGACAGGCTTGCCCCACAAGTCGTATTCTCCGGCCTCGTCCACTTCGACCGTGACGATGTCACCGGGCCTGAGGTTTTCAAACCCCTCATCGATGAACAGGTTGCCGTCGATCTCAGGCGCGTCTGCTTTGGTGCGGCAGGTGGCGGCCTCGTCATCGACCTCGTCCACAATCACCTCAAGCGTCTGTCCGACCTTTGCCCGCAACTTGGCCTCCGAGATCGCCTGTGCCTTTTCCATGAAGCGATCCCATCGTTCCTGCTTGATTTCGGCCGGAACGTGATCGGGCAGGTCATTTGACCGCGCGCCATCGACGTTTTCATACTGAAAACACCCGACCCGATCCAGTTGAGCCTCGTCCATCCAGTCCAGAAGGGTCTGGAATTCCGACTCCGTCTCACCCGGATAGCCGACGATAAAGGTCGACCGCAGGGTGATATCCGGGCAGATCGCGCGCCAGGCCTTGATTTCATCCAGCGTTCTGGCCGACGCGGCCGGGCGGGCCATGCGTTTCAGCACATCCGGGTGGGCGTGTTGAAACGGGATATCCAGATAAGGCAGCACGTTGCACCCGGCATCCGCCATCAGCGGAATCAGGTCCCGCACATGCGGGTAGGGATAAACGTAATGCAGGCGAACCCAGGCATCGAGCTGCCCCAACTCGCGCGCCAGATCGGTGATATGGCTGCGCACTTCAACATCTTTCCACGGGTTGATGTCGTATTTCCGGTCCAAGCCATAGGCCGAGGTGTCCTGCGAAATCACCAGCAGCTCACGCACGCCGTTTTGCACCAGCTTTTCCGCCTCGCGCAGAACCGCATGCGCCGGGCGGCTGGCCAGTTTTCCGCGCATGTCGGGGATGATGCAGAACTTGCACTTGTGGTTGCAGCCTTCGGAAATTTTCAGATAGCTGTAATGGCGCGGCGTCAACTGCACGCTGCTGGCGGGCAACAGGTCCACGAAAGGATCAGGATCGGGGGGCACGGCGGCATGCACCGCATCCAGCACCTGCTCGTATTGGTGTGGGCCGGTGACAGCCATGATGCGGGGGTGATGTTCGCGAATGTAATCCGGCTCGGCCCCCAGACAGCCGGTCACGATGACTTTGCCGTTTTCCACCAGCGCCTCTCCGATCGCGTCCAGCGATTCCGCTTTGGCGCTGTCGAGGAACCCGCAGGTGTTCACGATGACAGCATCGGCCCCGGCATAATCTGGCGAAATGCCGTATCCTTCGGCACGTAGCCGGGTCAGAATGCGTTCACTGTCGACCAACGCCTTCGGGCAGCCCAACGACACCATGCCGATGGTCGGCTGGTTCGATTGGGGTGTCTCGGTGATCCGGGCAGAAGGTGCCAGGTCGGGGCGGAGGTTCGGCGGGTTTGTCGTCATGCGCGGCATATAATCGGGAAAGCTTGCCCTTGCAAATGTGATGCGTGATTTGAATGATCACGGCAATGACAAGCCAAAAGGCGGAGAGCAGAAAATGAAATGGCTGATGCGCATCCTGTTTATCGTTGTCGCCGTGATCGCGTTGATCATTGGCGCACTGTTGCTGATGCCGGGGGAAAAGCTTGCCGCGATTCTGGCCGAGCAGGTCAAGGCCCAGACCGGGCGTGATCTGACGCTGACCGGTGATGTGCGCATTTCCTTCTGGCCGGTGGTCGGGATGGAAACCGGACCGGTGCATTTCGGCAACGCAAGCTGGGCCGGACCGGAGCCGATGCTCAGCGCGGATAGCCTGGCCGTCGGAGTGGACGCTGCCGGGCTGTTGAATGGGGATCTGCGGATCAAACGAGTTTTTGCAGACAATCCCGTGCTGCGGTTGGAACGATCAGATGGGCGCGGCAATTGGGAGTTGAGCGCCCCGACAACCGCGACAACTGCGGTCGCGACCGGGGGGCCCACACCCGCTGAGCCCTCGGGGCAGGTCACGCTGGATCAGCTGGAGCTGACAAATGCACGGCTGATTTACGTGGAAAATGGTTCGACGCAGATGGATTTCTCGGGCGTGACGCTATCTGCAAGCTGGCCCGAGGTGGCGGCCCCGTTGGTGATGGAGGCCGCCATGCCAGTGCCTGGAGGGGCGGTTCAGGTTGACCTGAAAATCCCGGACTTACCGGCATTTGCCGCCGGGTCAGTGACTGATCTGGAACTGGCTTTGACGGCCCCGGGCGGAGAGATCGGATTTGACGGGCGCGTCAATCTTGCGGGTGAAATGGATGGAACCACCAAGGTCGTAACGCGGAACACCGAAAGGATGCTTGCCGCCTTCGGTCAGGCTGGCACATCCGTACCGCCCGGATTGGGCAAGACTGCGGACATTTCAGCGCATATGACGTATACGCAGGACGGGCGGATTTCCATGCGGAACATGGTTGCGCAATTGGATGACAACCGGTTCGTGGGCGAGGCGGATATCACCATTTCGGACCCGCCGCGTATCGTGGCCCGTCTGGAAGCCGGTGATTTGGATCTGTCGCGGATTTCCGAAACCGCTTCTGCCTCAGGCGGCACGTCTCAGGCAAACGCTCCTGCACCTGAGGGGTGGTCGAAGGACCCTATCGACGCGTCTGCTCTGGCATTGGCGAACAGTAAGATCCGGCTGACGGCGAACTCGATCGCCGTGCCCGGGATGACGTTCGGCAAAAGCGATCTGACCCTGTCGCTGGATCGGTCGCGGGCCGTTCTGGAAATGCACCCGGCCACGCTGTTTGCGGGTCAGTTGCACGGTCAGGTGGTGGCCAACAACCGCAACGGCCTGTCGGTCGGCGGCAACGTGACCGCCACCGGGATCGATCTGAAACAGGCACTGACCACGATGGCCGGGGTCAAACGCCTGTCGGGAACCGCTGCGGGAGCGTTTGAGTTTCTGGGCGTCGGCCAGTCCGAGGATCAGATCATGCGGTCCCTTAGCGGCAAAGGAAACCTGGATGTCGGTCCCGGAGTGATTTCCGGGCTCGATCTGGACCGATTGATGGGGCAGGGCACCGGATCAGGCGGAACCACCGTGTTCAACAGCCTGACGGCCAGTTTCGCCATCGACCAGGGCGTGTTGACGAACAACGATCTGCTCATGTCACTGAAGAATTTCCGCGCAGATGGCACTGGCACCGTGGATCTGGGGGCCCGCAACATCGACTATCTGTTCACGCCTGTGGCGCTGCGCGCCAATTCCGGGCAGGGGATATCGGTTCCCGTTCGCATCAAAGGCCCCTGGAGCGATCCGACGATCAAGCCGGACCTGACCAAGGTGATCGAGGCGGCCGCGGATGTGAAGGTCAAGGAACTGGAAGACGACGCAAAACAGAAGGTTCTTGAAAAGGTCGGCAACGAATTGGATACGACGATCACCGACAGTGATCAGATCGAAGACGCCATCAAGAATAAACTTGAAGAAGAGGCAAAAAAAGGTCTGCTCAAATTATTCGGCGGCGACTGAGCAACCATCGTGCTTGGGGCATCGGGATATGCCCCAAGCAGTTGTGTTCAGATGGTTTGGTCGTAATCGCCGACACCGGGCTCGGTTCGGATGACGGCGTCAATGTCCGCGAAGATGGCGCGCATCTCAGCCTCGCTTTCGCTGCTTTCACAGACGACGACCAGATTGGGGGTATTGGACGAAGCCCGCACCAGGCCCCAGCTTCCGTTGTCCAGAATCACGCGTGCGCCGTTCACCGTGACCACTTCTTTGATTGCGCGGCCAGCGAGTGTTTCGCCCGCATCTCCCTTGGCGACCAGCTTGTCGACCAGCCGCTGAAGAATATCATATTTCTCGGTATCGGCGGCGTGTGGTGACATCGTGGGGGTAGACCAGGTCTTGGGCAGGGCCTTGCGCAGGTCCGACATGCTCTTGCCCGGGTTGCGGTCCATCAGTTTGCAGATTTCGACTGCGACACGCATTCCACAGTCGTATCCACGCCCGATCGGTTCGGCCAAAAAGTAGTGGCCTGATTTTTCGAACCCTGCCAGTGCCCCGATTTCCTTGACGCGGCGCTTCATGTGGCTGTGGCCGGTCTTCCAGTAATCGGCTTTGACGCCCAGGGCCTGCAACTCGGGGTCGCTGGCAAACAGACCGGTGGATTTCACATCCGCAACAAAGGTCGATCCGGGGTGAAGCTTGGCCAGATCACGCGCCATGATCACGCCAACCTTGTCGGCAAAGATCTCCTCGCCCTCATCATCGACGACGCCGCAGCGGTCTCCGTCACCGTCAAACCCCAGCGCCAGGTCGGCACCGCTGGATTTCACCGTGGCGGCCATGTCGTGCAGCATCTCCATAGCTTCCGGGTTCGGGTTGTAGTTGGGGAAGGTAAAGTCCAGCTGGTTATGGCTGGGCACGACCTCAACCCCGATCCGCTCGAAAATCTCGGGCGCAAAGGCCGAAGCCGTGCCGTTGCCTGTTGCGCAGACCACTTTCAGCGGGCGGGACATTTTGAAATCCCCGACCAAGTCGTCGATATAGGCCTCTTTGACGCCATCGACGAACTCGTACGAGCCGCCTTCGCGCGCGACCCCCTCGCCGTTCAGAACGATGTCACGCAGTTCCGACATCTCATCCGGACCATGGGTCAGCGGGCGGTCAAAACCCATTTTGACCCCGGTCCAGCCGTTCGGGTTGTGGCTGGCGGTAACCATGGCCACTGCGGGCACATCCAGATGGAACTGCGCAAAATAGGCCATTGGGCTGAGCGCAGGGCCGATGTCTTTGACACGGATACCAGCCTGCATCAGGCCCAGCATCAGGGCATTCTTGATCGCCAATGAATAATCTCGATAGTCGTTGCCGACTGCGATCACAGGCTCGATCCCGCGTCTGTGCATCTGCGTGCCAAGCCCCAGCCCAAGCGCGGTCATGCCGGGCAGGTTGATCTCTTCAGGATATTTCCAACGGGCATCGTATTCACGGAACCCGGTGGGCGTGATCATCGCGTCGCGCAGAAAGTTCCAGCTGTTGGGTGTTACCTCGGTGAGGGGTTTGATCATAAGAAATCTCAATCTTTAAATCTGTATCGGATTCGCTTTAGCAAGCGCATCAAATCGCATCAATGTGTCAACAAGTAGGGGCATCTGGTCGAGCGGGATCATATTTGGCCCGTCCGATGGGGCCGAGTCCGGATCCTGATGGGTTTCAATGAACACGGCCCCAACACCCAGAGAAACCGCGGCGCGGGCCATCACGGGTGCAAATTCGCGTTGTCCGCCCGAAGACCCGCCCTTGCCTCCGGGTTGCTGCACGGAATGGGTGGCGTCCATCACCACCGGATACCCGGTCTTCGCCATTTGGGGCAGCGCACGCATATCGGCAACCAGCGTGTTGTAGCCAAATGAGGTGCCACGTTCGGTCAGCAGGATATTCTGATTTCCGGTGCTTTCGATTTTGTCGACGATGTTGGTCATTTCCCAAGGTGCAAGGAATTGCCCCTTTTTCACATTGACCGCTTTGCCGGTGTTCCCGGCCGCCAGCAGCATGTCGGTCTGACGGCACAGGAATGCCGGAATTTGCAGAACGTCCACCGCCTCGGCGGCGATGGCGCATTGCGCTTCGGTATGAACATCGGTCAGAACCGGGATACCCATCGTTTTGCGGATGTCATCCAGTACGTTCAGCCCCGCATCGATGCCCATGCCACGCTTGCCCGACAGGGATGTTCGGTTCGCCTTGTCATAAGACGCCTTGAAGACGTATTGCGCCCCGGCTGCGTCGCAGGCTTCTTTCATTTTGCCCGCGATCATCTGCGCATGGTCTGCCGTTTCAAGCTGACATGGCCCAGCTATGATGGTCAGCGGAAGGTCGTTGCCGACTGTCAGGTCGGAGATTTTAACATGTTTCATGAGTTTTATGAGGATACCTGTTCACGAAGGACCGACGCGGTAAGCGAGATCATCAGGTAGATACCAGCAAACAACAGGAATGCCAAAATCGTATTTTCGAACTTGCGCGGATAACTGGGTTCCTGACTGGGAACGGGGTTGACCGAGACGGTCAGATAGCGCACCTGCCGGTTGGCTTCGGACCGGGTCGCTTCCATTTGCTGCATTGCCGTTTGCAGCATCATGTCACGCGCCGCCAGGTCCGCCTGCGCGATCTGGATACGCACGCTCAGCCGCGCCAGCGAGTTTTCGCCGTCCGAGGCATCCTGCATCTCGGCATTCAGTTCTCTCAGAACTTTTTCCAGGCGGGCGATATCTGCCTTGACGCCATCAACCTTTGCCTTGTTCGGGCGCAGGTTGTCCTGAAGCGCGGCGAGCTCAAGCTCTTTGTCCTGAACCAGTATTTCGATTTCGTTGATGCGGGCACGCAGGCTGGCAATGACGTTTTCGGGGTCAAGAACCGCACCCTGAAGCTGAAGCTCGATCAACTCTTCCTGAGCCTGCCTGCGCGCTTCCTGCGCCGCTTCGAAACTTTGCAGCGCGTCGCGCATCTGGTCTTCACGTTTTTTTCCGGACAAGGCATTCACCCTGTCTTCGGCATAAGAGATCAGGCGCTCGGAAAATTCGGTCGATGTCTGCGCGTCGGGGGCGGCAACCTCCATCCGAATGACCCCTTCGGTCGGGTCATAGCCGATGGTGATCATGCGTTTGAACAGCTTATAGGCGTCTTCAAGCGAGGCGTCCGGTGCCAGTCTTTGAATAGGGTCGATCCATTCCTGCTTGAAGACATCAGAAAACCCGGCATCGCGGTCCAGCAACAGCAAAGCTTCTTTCGATTCCAGAAAGGACTGAACCGAGATCGAATCCTGCGTGGTGGCGAATTGCGTACCGGCAAGAAGACCGCCGATATTGCCCGGTCCGCCATCCGCTTGCAGGATCAGGAATTCGGAATCGCTGGCATACATCGGCGTGGCGATGCGGTAGAAATAGAGGCCGACAATGAAGGTCGGCAGGAACACAAAGGCCGCCAGACGCGCAAACAGTCCAAACAATTTACGCTTGCGACGACGGGCGATGTCTTTTTGGATTTGGCCAATTTCAAAATTGCGCCGCTCAGCCGGGCTGAGCTCGGGCCCGGGCAGGTTTGTTTTCTCGGCACCCATGGCCTGCGGCAGTTGAACGTTGATCCTGTCCTTGGGTTTGTCACCCTCGTCCGATGGCCTTGCGGCGGCAAGGTCCAGAAGATTGGTGCGCTGGAAGGGGTCGATGCCCTTTTTGCGCAGCAATCGCACCGCGTCATAGTCCGACGTCGCGGCCAGACCGTGTTTCTGCGCCAGACGTCGTGCGATACGCAATTGACGGCCCGTCAGGCCTTCGCGCTTGATGTCATCCAGCTGCGTGCCGGGCTGCGCTTCGCCGGCGGCCTCGGGGCCCTGCGTCGCGTTGCGAATACGCGAGATGGCGTCCGATCGCGCCTCGGCCGAACTTTCCGACTGGCGTCTGCGGCGCCAGTTGTATTTTCTAACCTTGGGTTTCGTAGTCATAAAGCTGCTTTGCCTCTTCCAAGGAGTCAAACATATACAATTGCCCGTCCAGAAGTACGGCCGCTTTCTGGGCGAATTTCTCCAACACGGACGGGCTGTGCGATACGATCACCAAAGTCGTCGTGCGCAACCTTTCCTTCAGGATCGCCCCTGCCTTTTCGTTGAATTCGACATCTGTCGTCGCCGGCATCCCTTCGTCGATGAGATACATGTCAAAGTCCAGCGCCAGCATCAAAGAAAAGGTGAAACGCGCCCTCATCCCAGAGGAGTAAGTGGCAAGGGGCTGGTCGAAATATTCGCCCAGACCGCAGAGCCATTTGCAGTAGGCCTCGATATAGTCGGGGTCCATACCGTAGATCTTGGCGATGTAGCGCGCGTTCTCAAGCGCTGACAGTTTTCCCGACACGCCACCGGTGAACCCCATGGGGAAAGAAACCCGGCATTCGCGACGGACCACGCCTTCGTCGGGTTTCTCCAGGCCGGCCATCATGTTGATCAACGTGGTTTTTCCGGTTCCGTTCGGGGCCAGAACGCCCAGTGAGGTACCCAGTTCGACCCGAAACGAGACCCGATCCAGAATCACCTTGCGGCGCGTTCCGGTCCAGAAGGATTTGCTGACGTTGTCGAATTCTAGCATTCGGGGTCTGCTGCTCGTTTCGTTCGTGTTGTCGCACTTGCGGGCGGCCAGAAAGGGTATTTTTTACCGTCCCATGTTGGCTACATTATGTCGAATTATGAAACAAATGATCAATGCGGTCCGGTTGCGCGCATGAATGTCTGATTGGGTGCAGCAAAGGTTATCGGTCACTTGGTGCCGCGTCAGGTCGTTATTATCTGTTTTGGCAGCCAACAACAGACCGGATGGGCAGGGGCCTTCAGGATCAGATGAACGCGTTACGTCAGGAAATCCGCGCCTGCCGCTTGTGTGCCGACAGGTTCGCGCAAACAGAAACCGCACACGAGCCGCGCCCGGTGGTCTGGTTCCGCCCCGGAACACCGATCCTTGTCGCGGGGCAGGCACCGGGCGCCCGTGTGCACGAGTCGGGGCGGCCCTTCACCGACCCGTCCGGCGACAGGCTGCGGCACTGGCTGGGGATTGGTGAGTCGGTTTTTTACGATCGCGACCGTGTTTCGATCGTACCGATGGCGTTCTGCTTTCCTGGGTATGATGCGCGCAATGCTGATCTTCCGCCACCTGCGATTTGCCGCAAGACCTGGCACGACCGGGTGATGCAGGACCTGGGGCGTGTGCCGCTGACCGTGTTGGTCGGAGGTCATGCACACAAGTTTCATCTTGGCGCGCGCGGGTCGGTGACGGACACCGTTCGCAACTGGCGGGACCATGCGCCGCGGGTCTTTGCCTTGCCTCACCCGTCCTGGCGCAATACGGCATGGTTGAAGAAAAACCCGTGGTTCGAGGCTGAACTGCTGCCTGTTTTGCGTACACGGGTCCAAGAGGTGCTGAATGACTGAATCCACGGCGTTGGACACTGCGCATGCCGCGATGCAGGCGGACCCGACAAGTGATGCCGCCCGTCTGCGTTTCTTTGAACGGCTTGCGGATAGCGAGCTGTTTCTGATGCTGACCGAAGAAGCGCGGGACGAGAATATCTCGCCCGAATTGTTCGATGTGGCTGACGGGCGCTTTGTTCTGGCCTTTGATCGTGAGGACCGGCTGGCGCAGTTTGCCGAGCGGCCCGTGCCTTATGTGGCGCTGTCGGGGCGGGTGCTTTCGGGGATGCTGTCGGGGCAGGGCATCGGGCTTGGTCTGAACCTGGAGACTGCGCCATCTTCCATGCTGGTCCCGGCGGAAGCCCTGGAATGGTTGGCTGAAACGTTGCAACACAGCCCGCAAGAGGTCGAGGAAGAGCTTGCCGAGTTTTTGCCCCCTGCCGGTCTGCCGCAGAACCTGCTGACCGCGCTGGATGCGAAACTGGCGACGGCGGGCGGACTTGCCAGCGCAGCCTATCTGGTTGCCACCAAGTCCAAATCGGGCGCGCAGGGCCATCTGTTGGGATTTGTCGATGCGATTGAAGGGGCCGAGCCCGCTTTGGCCAAGGCCGCGTCCGAGGCGCTGACCTTTTCCGGGATTGAGGCAGGCGCGATGGATGTCGGGTTTTTCACCGCAAGCGAGGCCGCCGCCGCGCTTCTGGCCAAGGTGGGCCTTCGGTTTGATCTGCCCCAGCCGCAAATTGCCGGAGCGGTCCGCGAAGCCCCCGGCAGCAATCCGGACAACCCACCCATTCTGAAATAACCATCCAAACGCAAACACGCGGCACAAGCTGCACCGCGTGTCGTTGCGCCTGGGATATGTTTATTCCGCCGCCGCTTCCAGCTTGTCCTGCGTGCGGGTTTCGAAATCGCTGGCGTCGTGGCGTTCGTGAAGCTGCGTGTGCGGCTCGCCAAAGGCGCGGTTGACCATGCGGCCACGCTGAACCGCAGGGCGCGCGTCGATTGCCTTGGCCCATCGCATGACGTTCTTGTAGGATTCCACGTCCAAGAACTCTGCCGCGCTGTAAAGGCGGCCCAGAACCAACTGGCCATACCAGGGCCAAATCGCCATGTCCGCGATGGAATAGTTTTCGCCCGCGATGAAGGTTTTTTCCGCCAGTTCACGATCCAAAACATCCAGTTGGCGCTTGGTCTCCATGGCGAAACGGTTGATCGGGTATTCCCATTTCTCGGGTGCATAGGCGTAGAAATGCCCGAACCCACCGCCCAGATACGGCGCGCTGCCCATCTGCCAGAACACCCAGTTCATCACCTCGGTCCGCTCCGGGCCGGATGCGGGCAGAAACGCGCCGAACTTTTCAGCCAGATGGAACAGGATCGAGGCGCTTTCAAAAACACGAACAGGTTTGTCGCCCGACCGATCCCAAAGCGCGGGGATTTTCGAGTTCGGGTTGGCCTCGACAAAGCCCGAGCTGAATTGGTCGCCTTCTCCGATGTTGATCAGCCAGGCGTTGTATTCAGCGCCTTCATGACCAAGTGCCAACAGCTCTTCCAGCATCACCGTGACTTTCACGCCATTAGGTGTCGCGAGCGAGTACAGCTGAAGAGGATGCCGTCCGACCGGCAGGTCCTTGTCATGGGTCGCGCCGGCGATCGGCCGGTTGATGTTGGCGAATTGTCCGCCACTTTTACTGTCCCAGGTCCAGACCGTTGGAGGGGTATACGAGGATTGGTCGCTCATCTCTTGCCTTTCTTGCCTATGTCAGGGCTGCCATACAGCTAATATTGCAAACCGCCGAGTCCAACCCTACTCAACTGGCGTATTCTGTAACAATCCGCCGCCAAACTCTCACGTTTTCTCGTGTCGGGTCACAGCGGCGTTAGGGGGACTACGCACCGCTTGGGAATCGCATATTGTCCTGTCAGACCTGCCGCAAGGCATCACGGATTTAGTTGACCCGAAAAGGATAGACGACATGAAACGCTTTGCATTGACACTCGCTACGGCCATAGCTCTGGCGGTTCCGGCTTTTGCCGGCCCTCAATATATCGACGGCACAGGTTTTGCTGTTTCGGGTTATGATGTCGTTGCCTATCGCAGCCTGGATCAGATGCCAGTTGGCCAGTCGCAGCCCGAAGGTGTGCGTGGAAATACCAACATCACCGCCGAGTACAACGGTGCGACCTGGGCATTTGCGACCGAGGAAAACCGCGACAAATTCCTTGAAAACCCAGCATACTACGCGCCGCAATATGATGGGCACTGCGCTTACGGCGTGTCGCGTGGTGGCAAGGTTCCTGCAAATCCAAACCTGTGGCGGATCGTGGATGACAAGCTGTATCTCAACATCACCGACGTGGTTGTCGGATTTTTCGAGGAAGACATTCCAGGCAATATCAATCTTGCCGAAGGCAACTGGCCCGGTATCGAACCAAGCGACGCCTCGACCAATGTGATCCCGAAATTCACGTCGGAAGGCCCGGTTTCAAACTGATCCGGCATCAAAAGAACCAAGCCCGGCTGGTCAAGCCGGGCTGAGGCCGTTACCCCGCAAGCCAGAATTGATCCCGAATATCCTGATCGGCATCAAACCTGATCCGTACACTTTTGGCCCCCGGAAACTTCCGTTCGCGGATCGTATCGGGGATGATGACTTCTCCGGCGCCGGTATCTTTTGACTGGAAGCTCAGAATTTCAGCCTCGGTGTGACGCGCGTTGGTCAGGACGGTCGTTGGCAAGGCCACGCGATTTGCCCCATGATGCACGGGCGTGGTGACAAAATAGGTCAGATGCCGCCCGTAACACCCGACCGCGTCGGGAACGTGATCCGAGACACATGCATCAGATGTGTCCTGAGTATCGGCTTCATCGTGCATTTGCGGCAACCTCTGGTCGGGATTCAGAATCGCCTTGCAGGCGGCGATATCTTCCAGCGGAAGTTCGATGATGCGCTTTTTCAAACGGGGGCGGCGCGGTTGCGGAGGGCCGGAACTGGCACCACCTTTTGTAACCAACCCTTCCTTGCGCAGAAAATCATAAGCCGCTTTGGCGCGCGAAAAACCGGAACTGTCCCCATCCGTATGATCAGGATGTGAATGGAAGGCGATCTGCCTCCAGGCGTCCCTGATCGCTTGGGAACCGGCGCAGGGACTCAACCCCAGATCCGCCAACGCATCCGCGCGCGCCCGCACTTTATCGACAGGTTCCATACTCAAAACACTCTTTACAAACTACACAGAACCAGTGTGGTCACAGTCATAGTTTTGTCAAATTTCAGGGATGATTTGCCGGGCTGGGGACAACAATCGCGATGCTGAGATTCAATTGTCCCTCAAAGGCACCGTTTTACGGGCGGGGTTGTGAAACAGTACACATCTTCTGAAACGACAAACGCCCGGGCGTAAACGTAACCCGGGCGAATCATTGGGTTTTTTGAAAGTCAGGCGACGTTTTCCAACTCAACGCTCGGTGTAATGCCCAGTGCAAAGCAGACATCGCGCGTCAGTTCGGGACGGTTCAGGGTATAAAAGTGCAGCTTGTCCACGCCGCCTTCGATCAGGTCTGAACACAGCTCTGTGCAGATTGCCGTGGCCAACAGATCCTCACGCTCGTCGCGCACCGCCTTTTCAAACGCCTGTTCGACCCACTGGGGAATATGCGTGCCACAGCGCTTGGCGAAGTTGCGAGCACCTGCCCAGTTCTCGATCGGCAAGATGCCAGGCACGATCGGTTTGTCGATGCCGGCCTTGACGCAAGCATCGCGGAACCGGAAAAAGGTTTCGGCTTCGAAAAAGAACTGCGTCAGCGCTTCGTCTGCGCCTGCGTCCAGCTTGGCCTTCAGCCAGTCCACATCCGCAGCCATGTTTGCGGCCTCGGGGTGGGTGTCGGGATAGGCCCCGACACGAATGCTGAACATTTCGGTTTCGGCCAGTGCCTCGATCAGTTCGACTGAACTGGAAAACCCGTCGGGGTGCGGCACAAACTTGTCCTGACCCTTCGGCGGGTCGCCGCGCAGGGCGACGATGTCCTGCACGCCGGCGCGCGCAAAGGTGTCTGCGATCTCCAGCGTTTCCTGCCGCGAAGCATCGACACAGGTCAGATGAGCGGCCACGTTCAGGCCCGATGACTTGTGAAGGGTCGAAACCGCGTCGCGTGTCAGTTCACGCGTCGTGCCACCAGCGCCGTAGGTGACGGAAACAAAGCGGGGATCCAAAGGGGCCAATGTCTGGACCGTGTCCCAAAGGCGGAAAGAGGCTTCCAAAGTTTTGGGCGGAAAGAACTCGAAGGAAATTTCAGGTTTGGACATCGTGGCCTCACTGGATCAACTGAGCCTCTTGTGCCATGGCGAGCATTGTGAAACAAACTCATATTACTCAACAACAACATGAATGCTGTTTGAAATGCATATTGAATTCCGGCACCTGCGCACCATCAAGGCGATCCATGAATGCGGCGGGCTGGCCCGCGCTGCGGATCAGTTGAACATCACCCAGTCCGCATTGAGCCATCAAATCAAAGGGTTGGAGGATCAGGCCGGGGTCGAGCTGTTTCTGCGCCGTTCCAAACCCATGAAACTGTCGGCTGCCGGTTTGCGCCTGTTGCGATTGGCCGAGCAGATCCTGCCGCAGGTCGAAGCCGCCCAGAATGAATTTTCTTCGCTGCGGGACGGGCGCACAGGGCGGATGCACATAGCCATTGAATGCCACGCCTGTTTCGAATGGCTGTTCCCGGTGCTCGAATCCTTCAGGAAATCTTGGGGTGACGTCGATGTCGATATCCGCCCCGGTCTGGCCTTCGACGCGCTTCCGGCCTTGCAGAAGGAAGAGGTCGATCTGGTGGTCTCGTCCGATCCCGAAGACCTGCCGGGCGTCGAATTTGTCGAACTTTTTGATTATAACGCGGTGTTTGTGGCCGCTTCGACCCATCCCCTGGCCAAGAAAGGCTTTGTCGAGGCCGAGGATTTTCGCGGCCAGACCCTGATCACCTATCCGGTGGAACGCACGCGTCTGGATGTGTTCAGCCAGCTGTTGATCCCGGCACGGGTTGAGCCTGCAACGATCCGGCAGGTGGAACTGACCGCCGTCATTCTGCTGCTGGTTGCATCGAACCGGGGCATTTCAGTGCTGCCGGATTGGGTTGTGCGCGAGGTCAAATACAACTCGGACTACGTCACCAGACCCTTGACGAAAGAGGGTATTACACGGCGTCTCTATGCCGCGGTCCGGTCGGAAGATCTGGAGAAACCCTTTGTGCAGGAACTGGTGAAACTGGCCCGGGAAGAAGCGCGCAAGCTGCAATCCCAGTAACGGCGTTTCCTGCGGGTCTGTTATGCGCATCATTCCTCTTGGCAAGGGCGCATTGCGGCAGTATACGCGCGGTTTGACCGGACAGGAGCCTTTTGACAATGGTTGGCAGCGCAAATCTCAACATCATGATCAAGGCCGCGCGCAAGGCGGGGCGTTCTTTGGTCAAGGATTTCCGTGAAGTCGAGAATCTGCAGGTGTCGATGAAAGGTGCCGGTGATTTCGTCTCGAAGGCCGACATCGCCGCCGAAGCCATCCTGAAAGAAGAGCTGCTGGGCGCACGGCCGACCTATGGCTGGCTGGCCGAAGAGGGCGGCTCCATCGATGGCGAGGATCCGACCCGCCGCTGGATCGTCGATCCGCTGGACGGCACCACCAATTTCCTGCACGGCCTGCCGCATTGGGCGATTTCCATAGCCCTGGAACACAAGGGCAAAATCGTTGCCGGCGTGATCTATGACGCCGCCAAGGACGAGATGTTCTTTGCTGAAAAGGGTGAAGGCGCCTGGATGAACGACACCCGTATTCGCGTGTCGGGTCGTCATCGCATGATTGAATCGGTCTTCGCGACCGGTTTGCCCTTTGGTGGCCGCTCGGATCTGCCTGCGACTTTGCAGGATCTGGCGCGTCTGATGCCCGCCTGCGCCGGTGTGCGTCGTTGGGGCGCCGCCGCGCTGGATATGGCATATGTAGCCGCGGGCCGGTACGAAGGCTTCTGGGAGCGCCGCCTGAATGCGTGGGATCTGGCCGCCGGTGTGATCATCGTCAAAGAGGCTGGCGGCTTCGTGCAGGCGCTGAACCCTGAAGGCAACGTGCTGGAAGATGGTGAAGTGATCTGTTCAAACGAACCGATCTTCGATCAGTTCGCAAAGGTGATCCGGGGCTAGGCGCCCTTTGAACCGGCTTTAGCGGCGCGGAACGCGCGGAATGCGGGATTGTGACAACTTGTACTTCGCCTCCGGGTGGGGCGGATGTCCATGGGTTCGATCCCAGAACTGAATTCCGCCGCGTCTCAGCCACAGCGGTATGCACAGGATCAGGCCAACGGCAAACCCCCCGGTATGGGCCCAATAGGCGATGCCGCCTTCGTCCGGATTGCTGGTGACGCTGCCAAAGAACTGTATCGCCAGCCAGACGCCCAGCATGATGAAGGCGGGAATGGTAAAGACCCTGAAATAGACGACCAGGATCAGCAGGATATCGACCCGTGCTTTCGGGAACAGCAACAGATACCCGCCCATCACGCCCGCAATCGCGCCCGAGGCCCCAACAGTGGGAACTTGGGACTCGGGCCCGGTGATTACGTGAAACAGGCCCGCGCCGATTCCTGCCGCCATGTAAAACAGCAGGAAGGGCAGATGGCCCATCTCGTCTTCCAGATTGTCACCGAAGATCCACAGAAACAGCATGTTGCCCGCCAAGTGCATCCAGCCCCCGTGCAGGAACATGGATGTCACGAGGGTTTCCAGCCCAAACCCGTCGCTGACCCGCGCCGGAATAATGGCGTAGTCGAAAAACAGCCTGCCGATCCGCGGCCCATCATCCATGATCCCAACATAGCTGAGGAAGATCAGGATATTGGCCGCCAGCAAGGCATAGACAACATAAGGTGTGCGCCCCGAGGGGTTATGGTCGCGGATCGGAAACATGCCGTGACGCTGGGCTTTTGTGCGTCCAGCGTCAAGGCAAGCTTATGCCGCACCTCCCAACAACGCGGCGTTTCCGCCCGCCGCGGTCGTGTCCACGCAGACATGGCGTTCACCCAGAACACGCGCGCGGTCGGGCTTGCCGGGCATAAGCGGCAGAATCGGGCCGTCGCGGCGCGCCAGATGCTGTTCGATCTGCCGCGCTGTTTCGTCATCTCCCCACCACAACACGCCCGAAATGCCGGTCAGGTTTTCCAACCGGTGCAAGTCAAGCATCCCGGTCGCCTGAATGGCGGTGCCACCCATCGCGTGTACAGCATCGGCCTGCGCACGCGCTGCGGCCTCTCCGGGTCCCAAGCACAGAAGAGGCGGACGGGGATACTCGCTCAGGCGGTTCGATTCACCGGTCGGGCCGGGCAGGGACCGGGTTTTGACCGGCGCAGGTTGACCTTGTGCAGCAGGCAGATCAGCCACGGCGCCCCAGGTATCCGCCGTGCTTTGACGGTCGGGTGCGCAGAACCGGATCATGTAGTTCGGCCCGCCCGCCTTGGGGCCCGTGCCTGACAATCCTTCGCCACCAAAGGGCTGAGACCCGACGATGGCGCCGATCTGGTTGCGGTTCACATAGATGTTGCCCGCATGGATCGCCTCGGTCACATGCTGCACGCGGTCGTCGATGCGGGTGTGCAGGCCGAAGGTCAGGCCGTATCCGGTGGCGTTGATATCGGCGATGATCTTGTCGATCTCTTGCGACTTGAACCGGGCGACGTGCAGCACCGGGCCGAACACCTCGCGTTCCAGCGCGGCGATGCCAGAGATCTCGATCAGTGTCGGCGCAACAAAGATACCTTCGGGCGGCAACGGAAGCTCTTTCAGCACCCGCCCTTCGTGGCGCGCCTTGGTCACATGCTCGACGATGCCCTGACGGGCCTGTTCGTCGATCACCGGTCCGCAATCCGTCGACAAAAGCCAGGGGTCGCCGACCGACAGCGCATCCATCGCCCCTTTGAGCATGGTCAGAACGTCATCGGCGATGTCTTCCTGCAAATACAGGCAGCGCAGGGCGGAACAGCGCTGGCCCGCCGACTGAAAGGCGCTTTCGATGATCGACTGCACGGCTTGTTCGGGAAGGGCGGTGCTGTCGACGATCATTGCATTCAGACCGCCGGTTTCCGCAATCAGCGGCGTACCGGGGCGCATGGATCCGGCCATCGCCGCACGGATTTTCAGCGCGGTGGCTGTTGACCCTGTGAAGGCCACGCCCGAGACGCGCGGATCCGACGTCAGCGCCGCACCCACGGCGGGCCCACCTGGCAACAGTTGCAGCACATCGCGTGGTACCCCCGCCTCGTGCATAAGCTGAATGGCACGATGTGCGATCAGGGGCGTCTGGGGCGCAGGCTTGGCCAGAACTGCGTTTCCGGTTGCCAGCGCAGCAGAGATCTGCCCAGAGAAAATCGCCAGCGGGAAGTTCCACGGGCTGATGCAGGTGAAAATCCCCGCGGGTTCGGCATCGGGGATGTTGGCTGCATAGTAACGCAAGAAATCCACCGCCTCGCGCAGTTCGGCCACCGCATCGGGCAGCGACTTCCCAGCCTCACGCGCCAGCAGGGCAAACAACTCGCCATAATGGGCTTCGTAAAGATCGGCTGCGGCATTGAGGATGCCGGCGCGTTGGGCAGCGGGGGCATCCCAGGGGTTGGCCGAGGCCAATGCCATTTCCACATCCGCCGCGCTGGCTGGGGCCACCGCGCCGGGCCTGTCCTGCGGCCGTGCCGGATTGATCACCGGCTCATCCGCATCGGGTTTGGCCGCATCGGCCAGCAAGGGTTGCGCATACCAGTGATGGGCGCGGAACTGATCCCGTGCCGCATCAATCTGATCCAGGGTTGGTGTGTGATGCAGGTCAAAACCCTTGGAATTCGGTCTTTCAGGCTGGAACAATTCCGGCCCGGTCGGCAGTGCGGGCGGAGGGGTCCGGATCGCAACAAACGGATCGGCGGCGACCACTTCCGGTGGCACATCCTCGTCCACAATCTGGTTGACGAAGGATGAATTCGCACCGTTCTCCAACAAGCGCCGAACCAGATAAGCCAGCAAGTCGCGATGCGCCCCCACCGGTGCATAGATGCGGCACCGGGTGTTCTGCTTGTCCATCACGATCTGATGCAAGGTCTCGCCCATGCCGTGCAGGCGCTGAAATTCGAACGGTTGATCTTTGGCCATGTGAAGGATGGCGCTGACCGTGTGCGCGTTGTGCGTGGCAAATTGCGGATAGATCCGATCGGTCATGCCCAGCAGTTTGCGTGCATTGGCGATATAGGAGACGTCGGTTGCCGCCTTGTGCGTGAAGACGGGAAAGCCATCCACCCCTTCTACCTGCGCGCGTTTGATCTCGGTATCCCAATAGGCGCCTTTGACCAATCGCACCATAATCTGGCGATCGTGGCGTTCGGCCATGCCATACAGCGTATCCAGTACCAGGCCTGCGCGCGGGCCATAGGCCTGAACCACGATGCCAAACCCGTGCCAGCCGGCAAGGGCCGGGTCGGACATCACCGCCTCTATCACCTGCAACGACAGCGACAGGCGATCCGCCTCTTCTGCATCGACGTTCAGGCCCATTCCGGCCGCCTTGGCCAGCAGGGCCAGCGCCCGCAGCCGCGGCACCAGCTCGTCCATCACACGCTGTTCCTGTGCCAGCTCATAACGGGGGTGCAGGGCGGACAGTTTTACCGAAATGCCCGGGTTGGAGCGGATGTCGTCATGGGTGCAGGCCTCGGCAATGGCCGAGATGGCGCGGGAATAGGACAGGTGATAGCGCGCCGCGTCCGCTTCGGTTCGGGCCGCTTCGCCCAGCATATCGTAGGAATAGGTATAGTCTTTTTCCTCCATCCCGCGTGCGCGGTCCATGGCGGACTGAATGGTTTCCCCCAGAACGAACTGCCGGCCCATCTCTTTCATCGCGCGTGCCACGGCAGTGCGGATCACCGGCTCGCCCAGCCGCTTGATCGCACCGCGCAGCGCCCCGACCGGAGACGCCTTGCCCTCGTCCAGCACCTTTCCGGTCAACATCAGCGCCCATGTCGAGGCGTTCACCAGCGAGGACGAGGATTGCCCCAGATGCTTGCCCCAATCGGAGGGCGCGATCTTGTCTTCGATCAACGCGTCAATTGTGTCGGCATCCGGCACGCGCAGCAACGCTTCGGCCAGACACATCAGGGCGATGCCTTCGTCGGTGGACAGGCCATATTCGGCCAGAAACACCTCCATCAACCCCGGAGAGGTGCTGGACCGGATATCGCGCACAAGCTGCGCAGCCGCGGCGCCGATGGCGCTGCGATCCGTGTCCGTCAGGCTGGCCTGAGAGATCAGTGTCTCAAGAACTGCCGACTGATCGGCATAGGTGGAAGTATCGATGAGGGTGCGCAGGCTGTGTGACATATGTCCTCCGGTCTTTGTGATAATATAATGCGGAAAAATCAGGACAACGGACTGAGTTTGATGTAATTGAAGGAGAATGACCTGAATTTTTGGCAGCGGACAGTTCAAATGAGTTTTCCTGATCTTGATCGGTTTGACCGGTCGATTCTAAGGATTCTGGCCGAGGACGGCCGTATCTCGGTGGCCGATCTTGCGCGCGAGATCGGGCTGTCGAAATCTCCGACGCAGGCGCGGCTCAAACGGCTGGAGGCGAGCGGAGTGATCACGGGCTATCGGGCGATGCTGGATCCGATCCGGCTGGGCCTGGATCACGTCGCGTTTGTCGAGGTGCGTTTGACCGATACCCGCGAAAAGGCGCTGGCCGAGTTCAACGCAGCCGTCCGCAAAACCGCCGAGGTCGAGCAGGCCCATATGATCGCGTCCAATTTTGACTATCTTCTGAAAGTGCGCACCGCCACGATGTCGGAATACCGCCGTGTATTGGCCGAGAAGATCTCGTCTCTGCCGCATGTCGCCAATACCTCAACTTTTGTTGCGATGGAGGCCGTGAAGGAAACCGGTATGCTGGGCGGTTTTGAACATCAGCCTTGACGCGGTGGAATTATGGCCCACCCTTGTTTCGTGATGCGAACCTATGCCGCAACGTTTTTTTTGATCGCGTGTTCATGCTCGGCCATGGCCGAGACATGCCCCACGGCTCCGGATCATATCGAAGGGGTGGATGCGCTGATCAAGCAGGTCCAAAAGGCGCAATCGCAAAGCGACGCCCGCGTCATTTCGAATAAAATGTGGGAACTTTGGACAGACGCGCCGGATGCCCGATCGCAGACCCTGCTGGATCGGGGAATGGCGCGACGAGAGGCGTGGGATTTGTCGGGCGCATTGGACGATTTCAACCAACTTGTCGAATATTGCCCGGATTACGCCGAAGGCTACAATCAGCGTGCTTTCGTAAACTATCTGAGGCAGGATTTTGACGCGGCATTGCGCGACCTGAATGTCACGATCGAAATGTCGCCAAACCATATCGGTGCGCTGAGTGGGCGGGCTTTGTCCCTGTTGGGGTTGAGACGCCTGGAAGACGCGCGCGCAGCACTGTCCGAGGCGCTTGAGCTCAACCCGTGGCTGTCCGAGCGGGACTTGTTGGAGCCAGGCGGCCTTCTGGAGCCGCCCGGAGAAGATATCTGACAGCCGGATCGGGCAAGTTTGGACGCCGGTCGCAAATCGCCAAACAGGTGCCTTTCGCGGCCACCTCGGGGACTTTGGCCCCGTAATCAGAAGGGCAAATGGGAGGCAAAGCCGTCAGCGTGACAGTATCCGGCGCTTTTCGGCCATGGCTTCGCGTCGCCGCTGCTCGATCCCGAGTTTGAAAGATTCTTCAACAAAGTCGATGTGATCCTTTGCCGCTTTTTCGGCCCGCTTCTCATCCCCTTCGATCACCGCGCGTCCAAGTTCGAGATGTTGTTGCAGCAACTTTTCGCCGGTCCCGTCAATCGTGCGCAGGAAGTCGCGATTGTAGAAAACGCCCTTGCGGGTGAGTTCGTAGATCGACGCCATCATGTGGATCAGGGTCGCGTTCTGGCTGGCATCCACAATCGCGGAATGCAGCGCAAAGTCCGCCTCTTGCGAAGCCTTGGCGTCCTGCTCCTGCCAGGCACGCTCGTTTTCATCAAGGATCTCGGAAATCCGTTCCTTGTCTGCCTTGGTGGCGCGACGTGCGGCAAGCCGGGCCGCGAAACCTTCCTGCTCGCGGCGATACTCCAGATAGTCGAAGAAAGCCGGCTCGTGGCGTTCGTACAAAGCAAGAAGCGCGGGCATCATGGCTTGTCCGGTCAGGGCCGCGACGAATGTCCCCTCACCGTGTTGCGTTGTGACCAGCCCGCGTTCTTCCAGCACCTGAAGGGCCTCGCGCAGCTTCGGGCGCGACACGCGCAACATCTCGGCCAGATCACGCTCGGAAGGCAGTTTCCGGCCCTGCTTCAGGATGCCCGAAGCGATCAGGTCCTCGACCTGTGAAACCACCGCATCAGCCAGCGATTCGTGTCCAACCGGTTCAAAAATCGCCGTGGTGTTCATGAGATATTGCCCCGTGTGACGCTGAAATAACCAGAATAACTGGTAAACAAAGATAACCATATCCGTTCAGATTTCAAGCGCGAGGCTGTTCTTCCCGAACGTGAATTAGGTGTCTGTTTCTGAATGATTTTTGGAGAATCTGTTGGTTTTTGGGGCAGTCATATCGGGATTTTGCAGGGCTTGTAGAAGGCGAGATTCCAGTTTCGGTTAGCGCCAGTGGTAAAGAAAGTTATTGACTGGTTTAAGCTGGTAAAGTTAGTTTACCACCGGAGCGGCGCTGGAAGAGCCTGCGCCACTGATCGGAGAAAACCCGACCAACCCTGGAGGAGATTTCATGAAGAAGACCCTGACAAGCCTGGCCGTGGCCGCCAGCCTGCTGGCCGCCCCCGCAGTTGCGGCGGACAAGCTGCTGCTGAAAACACCGATTGCCTTTTCGACCGAACTGCCGGGCCTGGGTTCGCCTATTCCACGTGTGGCTGATCAGCTGGAACTGATGTCCGGTGGCACGTTGAAGATGAAGGTGTACGAGCCGGGAAAACTGGTGCCGCCCTTCGAAATTCTGGACGCCGTGTCCACCGGCAAGATCAACTCGGGTTACACCACGGCTGGTTACTGGGCCGGAAAAATCCCGGCTGCGCCGCTGTTCTCGGCCGTGCCGTTCGGCCCCGAGGCGGGCGAATACATGGCTTGGCTGTATTATGGCAACGGCATGACCCTGTATCAGGAGATGTATGATCAGGCCGGTTACAACGTCAAAGTACTGCCCTGTGCCATCATCGCGCCGGAAACCTCGGGCTGGTTCGCGTCCGAAATCAATTCGCCCGAGGACCTGAACGGGCTGAAGATGCGTTTCTTTGGTCTGGGCGGCAAGGTGATGCAAAAACTGGGTGTGGCGACCTCGCTGCTGCCAGGTGGCGAGATCTTCCCCGCATTGGAAAAAGGCGCGATTGACGCGACCGAGTTTTCAATGCCTGCCATCGACGCGCGCCTGGGCTTCCACAAGCTGGTCAAGTTCAACTATTTCCCGGGCTGGCATCAGCAGGCGACCGTGTTTGAACTGCTGATCAACAAGGACGTCTGGAACGAAACCAGCGATCAGCACAAGGCAATCATCGAAAGCGCCTGCAAGGCTTCGATGGCGGACAGCTTTGCCGAAGGCGAAGCCATCCAGCACGCGGCCCTGATCGACAACGTTGAAAACAACGGCGTCACCATCAAGCAGTGGTCGCCCGAGATGCTGGATACCTTCCGCGCGACCTGGGAAGAGGTTGCCGCAGAAGAAGCCGCCAATGATGCCTTCTTTGCCAAGGTTCTGGCCGACATGAACGAATTCCGTGACGGCTATAACCTCTGGAAGACGAACGCCTTCCTCCCACGTCAGTAATCTCTCCCTCACTGACGTTGCCGGGGCGGCCCGATCCGCCGCTCCGGTTCCTGCTTTTCGATCTTCGGACTTTCTAACCTTTCACTACCCGTATTCCGGGTTGCTGAGCGAGGAATGACCATGACCACCCAAAAGAACCTCAACGATCCGGTCGAAGCCTATGAAGGCATCCTGGAACACCCCGATTCCGACCGCCAGAAAATCGCCGTCGCGATCGACGCCGGGGTCAAGGCTGTGGGTCATGTCGTCATGTGGGCCAATGTCCTGCTGATGGGCGCGATCTTCGCACAGGTCTCGCTGCGCTACCTGTTAAGCCAGAACTACCCGAAACTGGATGAGATCCAGTGGCATTTCTATGGAATCGTCACGATGATCGGCATCTCGTATGCCTTGATCACCGACAGCCATGTGCGTGTGGACGTCCTGCATATGCAGCTTTCGCGCCGCGCGCAGCGGATCATCGAGGTGATCGGCATCCTGACCCTGCTGACCCCGTTCATCTATCTGATGGTCGATCAGGGCTATGATTATTTCTACGAAAGCTTCCGCGTCAACGAACGCTCGGACAGCCCCACCGGCCTGCCTGCGCGTTGGGCTTTCAAGGCGGTGATTCCGATCAGCTTTGTGCTGTTGGCGCTGGCCGCGTTGGCACGGTTGATCCATGACGGGCACGCGCTGATCTACGGGCCGGCCTCGGAACGTGAAGGCGCGCCGCTGCGCCGTATTCTTCTGGTGCTGGCGGTATTCGCAGCCGTCTGCGTTGGCTTGACCTTCCTTGTCGAAACGACCGAGGAAAAGCTGGTCATAGCGATGTTCTTGACCTTCATCGCGCTTTTGTTCACCGGTTACCCGGTGGCGTGGGTGCTGGCCGGTGTCGGCGTCGCCTATTGCGGTCTGGCTTATCTGTTCGACAACGATCTGATGCTGTGGACCGGGTTGGAAAGCACCTTTACCGGGCTTGATTATCTGACGCTTGGCGCGGTGGTGAACCGGGTCTACGCGACCATGTCCAACGCGGTTCTGGTTGCCCTGCCGATGTTCATCTTCATGGGGCTGATGCTGGACGAATCCGGAGTGGCCGAGCGTCTGATGTCCTCGATGCAGCGCCTGTTCGGGACGGTGCGCGGAGGACTGGCCATCACCGTGACCCTGATCGGGATCATTCTGGCGGCCTCGACCGGCATTATTGGTGCCTCGGTTGTTCTGCTGGGCGTGCTGTCGCTGCCGTCGATGATGCAGCAGAAGTACCAGCCGACGCTGGCGGCGGGCGTGGTTTCGGCCTCTGGCACGCTGGGTATCCTGATCCCGCCCTCAATCATGCTGGTGATCATGGCCGACCAGATGGCGCTGTCCGTCGGAGACCTGTTCATGGCCGCGGTTTTCCCGGGCGTGATCATCGGCGCCTTGTATCTGACCTACATCTTCATTCTGGCTCTGGTGAAACGCGACGCGGCCCCCGTACCCGAAGGCGCGAAAGCCCCCGACTGGGCAGCCGTGAAGGACGTGCTGATCGCAGTCATCCCGACGCTGATGCTGATCCTGGCCGTGCTGGGGTCGATCTTTGCCGGTATGACCACACCAACCGAAGCGTCCGGCATCGGTGCCTTGGGTGCGACCCTGCTGGCGCTGGGCTATCGCAAGCTGACCTTTGCCAAACTGTGGAACGTGTTGGTGTCGACCTTCAACACCACCGCCTATATCTTTGCGATCTTCCTCGGTGCGACTGTGTTTTCCTATGTCCTGCGCGAGTTGGGCGGGGATGAGCTGATCGAACACGTGGTGCAATCCACCGGCTTTGGCGCCAGCGGGACAATTCTGTTCATCCTGTTCATCGTCTTCCTGCTGGGCTTCGTACTGGACTGGATCGAGATCACGCTGATCGTGCTGCCCCTGATGCGCCCCATCGTGAACGGTCTGGGCATCGACATCCCCGGCTTTGGCGTTCTGGATGAACCGGCGCTGGTGTGGTTCGTGATCCTGGTTGCGGTGACGCTGCAAACCAGCTTCCTGACGCCGCCCGTTGGCTTTGCCTTGTTCTATCTCAAAGGTGTTTGCCCACCAGAGATCAAGCTGACGCATATCTACAAGGGCATCATCCCATTTGTCCTGCTGCAATTGACCGGATTGGCGCTAGTGTTTCTGTGGCCGACCCTTGCCACCTGGTTGCCGTCGGTCGCCTACTAAGGAGCTTATCGGATGCGCCTGAGCCAATGTCATAACTTCCACGACTTCCGGCGGCTGGCCAAGCAACGACTGCCGGGGCCGATCTTCAATTACATCGACGGTGGCGCGGATGACGAGGTGACGTACCGGGAAAACACCAAGGCGTTCGACCGCTGCGATCTGTTGCCTTCGGTCCTGCGTGGGGTTTCGGACGTGGACATGTCCGTCACTGTGATGGGGCAGAAACTGGACATGCCGGTCTATTGCTCACCCACCGCGTTGCAACGCCTATTCCACCATCAGGGTGAGCGCGCCGTCGCGGCGGCGGCCGAGAAATACGGCACCATGTTCGGAGTTTCCTCTCTGGGAACCGTCTCGCTGGAGGAGCTGCGCCAAAAACACAAGAACCCGCAGGTCTATCAATTCTACTTTCACAAGGATCGCGGGTTGAACGCCGCCATGATGCAGCGTGCCAAAGAGGCCGGTGTCGAGGTCATGATGCTGACCGTCGACAGCATCACCGGCGGCAACCGCGAGCGTGATCTGCGCACGGGGTTCTCGATCCCGTTCCGCTTGACGCTGGGCGGCATGATACAGTTTGCGATCAAGCCGATGTGGGGCATCAACTATGTCACCCATGAAAAGTTCCGGCTGCCTCAGCTTGAAGAACATGTGGATATGGGCGGTGGGGCCAGCTCGATCGGCGGGTATTTCACCGATATGCTCGATCCGTCGATGAACTGGGATGACGTGGCGCAGATGGTGCGCGACTGGGATGGTCAGTTCTGCCTGAAGGGGATCATGACCGTCGAGGATGCCAAACGAGCGGCTGAGATCGGTTGCACCGGCATCATCCTGTCGAACCACGGTGGCCGCCAACTGGACGGATCGCGCACGCCGTTCGATCAACTGGCCGAGATTGTCGATGCCGTCGGCGACAAGCTGGACGTGATGATGGACAGCGGCATTCAGCGTGGCACCCATGTGCTTAAGGCGCTGTCGATCGGGGCCAAAGCCGTGGGTATCGGGCGGCACTACCTGTATCCTCTGGCTGCCGCAGGGCAGGCTGGGGTCGAACGGGCCCTTGGGCTGATGCGTGCCGAGATCGAGCGCGACATGAAGCTGATGGGTGTCACCAGTGTTGGCCAGCTCAGCCGCGAAAATATTCGTTTCCGCAATCCCTAACCCGAAACGGGGGCCGATATGACCAATGACGCGTTGATCAAACATTTCCGCTCTATCGTCGGTACGCGTCACGTGCTGATTGGAGAGCGCGCGACAGAGCGCTTTCGGCGCGGTTTCCGCTCGGGCGAGGGTGAGGCGCTGTGCGTCGTTCAGCCGGGGACCCTGCTGGAGCAATGGAAGATCCTGCAAGCCTGCGTTGCAGCCGACAAGATCGTCATCATGCAGGCGGCCAATACTGGCCTGACCGAAGGGTCTACGCCGTCCGGCACCTATGACCGTGACGTAGTTCTGATCAACACGCGTCGGATGGATACTCTGGTGCCCTTGAACGACGCAGAGCAGATCGTCAGCTTTCCGGGCGCCACGCTTTTTGCGTTGGAAAAACTGTTGGCCCCGTTCGGACGCGAGCCGCATTCGGTGATCGGTTCGTCCTGCATCGGCGCGTCGATCGTGGGTGGGGTATGCAACAATTCCGGCGGTTCTCTGGTAGAGCGCGGTCCGGTTTACACGGAACTTTCCGTCTATGCCCAAATCACCGAACAGGGTGAATTGGAACTGGTCAACCATCTGGGCATCGATCTGGGCAGCACGCCGGAAGAGATCCTTGCAAACCTCGATGCAGGCAGGTTCGAACGCAATCCCGGGGCAACCAACAAACGCGCGTCGGCCAGCGACTACGCACAGATCGTGCGGGACGTGAATGCGGAAACGCCTGCGCGGTTCAATGCGGACAAGGCCAAGCTTTTCGAATCTTCGGGCTCGGCCGGGAAGCTGGCCGTTTTTGCCGTGCGCCTTGACACCTTTCCCAAGAACGAGGTCGAGAAGGTGTTCTATGTGGGCACCAACAATCCCGACGATCTGGCGGACCTGCGGCGCCACATATTGTCAGAGTTCAAATCGCTGCCGGTTTCGGCCGAATACATGCATCGCGAAGCGTTCGATATTGCAGCACGCTATGGCAAGGACACGGTCGTGATGATCGACAAGCTTGGCACGGACCGTCTGCCGATGTTCTTTGCGATGAAAGGCGCCGTGGATGCACGCCTGCGGCGCATTCCGTTTTTGCGAAATTTCACTGATCGTTTCATGCAGGCAGCAATAGCTTTGTGGCCCCGTGTCCTGCCCAAACGGATGACGGACTTCCGCGACAAATACGAACATCACCTCATCCTGAAAATGAAGGATGAAGGTGTGTCCGAGGCCGCTGAGTGGTTGCCGCGATTTCTGAGTGACCGGGACGGCGGATTTTTCGAATGTGATGCGCGCGAGGCCAGGATCGCAGGCCTTCATCGTTTTGCGGCGGCAGGCGCGGCGGTGCGTTACATGGCGATCCATTCGGACGACGTCGAAGATATCATTGCACTTGACGTCGCACTGCGCCGCAACGACCAGGACTGGCTAGAGAAGCTGCCGCCTGAGATCGAAGACCAGTTGGTTCACAAACTCTATTACGGGCACTTCATTTGCCACGTGATGCATCAGGACTACATAGTCAAAAAAGGGGCTGACCCAAAAGCTCTGAAGGCCGCAATGTTGAAACTGTTTGACGAACGCGGCGCGGAATACCCTGCTGAACATAACGTGGGGCACCTTTACAAGGCCAAGCCGGACCTGGCGGCACATTACAAATGCTGTGACCCGACCAACGCGTTCAATCCGGGTATCGGCAAAATGTCCAAGGCGAAGAATTACCAATAGCCGGTTTTCCTGCGCGGCAGGGTGCTGTGAAAACGGCCGACAGATTCGTCGGGTTGTGATGAACAGGGTGTTGGTGCCCGACAGCTTGATATCCTGAGCGCAACCCGGCACGCATCTGCCGCGCAGAAGGCTGCTAGAACCGATTGAACGTCGCGTGCCAGGTGTAGGGAAGATTCGGAAAGCGCAGTCGGGGTCGACGGAGTCGGCAAGGAATCTCGCGTTGAGGCGCGGAATTCAGCCGCGTTTGGCGCAGATCGTTTGGTTTTGAGTATCACACACACGCAATTGTCAGGCTGTCCGGGATCTGAACCGGCGGTTTCATGCGGTCAATTGGCAGAGCACCTTTCTGTTCAGGTAATTTCAGGGTCGCGTGATTTCTGACAGGTTTTCCTAGGGTTACCCTTGGCTTGCAATCGGCTTGCAGATCATCCCCGCGAAGCTGCGGCCCAGAAGCCCGTCTTGCATGCGAAAATTTGCAGATGACCGGGGCCGGAAAAACGCCATTTTTCCCTTATTTTTCGCATTTTTTGGGGAACTACGGGAAACCCCCAATTTCGCGCCGCGACAAACAGGGGTAAACATAACTTACCGTACTTACCACACAAACACACACGGTATTAACTTTCCCCGATGAGGGGCTGGCCACACCCCCTCGGCCGGCCCCTCTTAACTTTTTGGGGTCATGGCAGTCGGGATCAGTGGCCATGCGGATCGTTACGGGCGTCGAAGGGCGCGATGATCTTTGCGCCCGGCGTCAGCTTTTGATCAATTCGGCGACGAGGGCGGGCAAATCTTGTGATGCGCCATAGGCCACGGTGTGTGGAATTTCGGCGACCGGTGTTTTCCGGTATCCTTCTGTAAACAGCAAAAACGGGATCTTCGCACGCGCAGCCGTTTCCGCGTCAACTTCGCTGTCGCCGACGAACAGACGCGGGCCGGACGCCTGAAGCGCATCGAAGCTTGCGAACAGATGGTTGGGGTCCGGTTTTCGCGTCGAAAGGCTGTCGCCACCCAGAACCGCGTCGAAATACCGGGACAGGTTCAGTGCTTCCAGCACATGCCGCGCCGGTGTTTCGGGTTTGTTGGTGCAGACGCCCAGAACGCATCCCATTTGCTGCAATTTGGCCAATGCCTCTGGGATGCCGGGGTAGGGAACAGTCGTTTCGCTGGCCGCGGAATTGTAGTGTTTGAGGGTCAGTTGGGTCAGTTCCGCGTGGCGATCCAGCGGCAGCTCGCAATGCCGGATCATGCGTTCGACCAGCTTGGGTAAACCGTTGCCAACGAATCCTTTGATGATATCCGTCGCCAATGGATCATGCCCAACGTCGTTCAGCGTGCGGTTGGCCGCCGCCGCCAGATCGCCCAGGCTGTCCACCAGCGTTCCGTCAAGATCGAATACAACTGCTGCGGTCATGTTTGCTTGCCCTTCATCGCCCGACCCAAGACCTAACCCGCCCTGTACCGGGGGGCAATCGCCTGTTTCAAAACGATGCTTGACAATCCTTACTAAAATAATCAGATTAAGCGACAGGAACAGAAAGCCAGCCCTTTCGGGGTCAGCCAAATCAATTGAAACGCGATAGATATGGCACCATGCCGAAACGCTCTGGAGATGTCCCGATGAACGTACAGAACCCGACCCCAACCCAAGGTTACGCTGTCTCGATGCTTCCCGCGCACAAGGCCGAGGATCTGACCAAGGGCGGCAACCTGGCCCATATAGAACTTGGCGATCAACTCTATACCCTGCGCATCACCCGTGCAGGCAAACTGATCCTGACGAAATGAGCGCGCCTTTAAAGCGCGGCGGCGCAGCGGTTGGCCGCCTTGCCGATCTCGATCCCATCGAAGCGGGTGCCGTGATGTACCTGCGGATGTGGAGCGAAGGCGAGGGCGGTCGTGCCGACGCTGCCAGCGATTTCCAAGTCGCGCTGGGCGCGGATTGCGGGCGTGCGGCAATGCTGACTTTGGATCGCTTGTGCTCGCTATGCGCCGCCCATGGCCGTCGCCCCCTGATCCGGCATGGTCTTGGATGTGCATGCCTTGGCGCGGATGAGAATTGCTTTGCACAGATGATCGCGGCAGCGTCCGAAGGGGCGCGTGAAGATGCGATGATGCTGGCGTCTTTGATCGTACGTCCGGATTTTGCCCCCGCGCTGGCATCCCTGTCGGAAGAACTGGGGCTGACTCTCAGACGTATGACCGCAGGTTTCAAAATGCCGACCACCGGCCACCAGACCCCCTCGGCCGTGCTCCACTGACCCTGTGTGTGAAACGGTTGAACCCCGGCGATGCGCCGGGGTTTTTTCGTTCAGCAGCACCCGCATCCGGCATGGTGATGGTCATGATCGCAAACAGGGGCAGGGGTAAAGTCGCCCACCTCGGACAACACATCCCGCAGCGCCCACAGGATCATGTCAACATCCTCGGCCTCGATGGTCAGGGGCGGGCGGATTTTCAGGGTGTTGTCCCTGGGCCCTTCGCTGCCGATCAGGATGCGGTGATCGCGCATCCGGTTTTTGACATAGCTGCAAATCTCGGTGCCTTCGCTTCCATCGGGGTTGATCAGTTCCACGCCGAGAAACAGCCCCATACCCCGCACGTCGCCAACGCAACCAAAGTCGGCTTCGATCTGGCGCAGCCCCGCCATCAGACGATCCCCCATCCGGCGGGCATTGTCCTGCAACCCTTCGTCATCGACGATATCCAGAACCTCTTTGCCGATCCGGCAGGACAGGGTTGAACCGCCAAAGGTCGAAAAGAACTCGATCCCGTTGTTGAAGCTGTCCGCGATCTCTTTGGTTGTCACCAACACGCCCAGCGGGTGCCCGTTTCCGATTGGCTTGCCCATCACCACGATATCCGGAACCGCGCCCTGGTGTTCGAAGCCAAAGTAATACTCACCCAGCCGTCCCAGACCTGTCTGCACCTCATCGGCGATGCAAACACCCCCCGCAGCACGTATTTTTTCGTAAACCGCAGGCAGATAGCCTTTGGGTGGAATGATCTGGCCGCCGACCGACGGGAAGGTTTCCGCGATGAACCCGGCCACGCCCTGTCCCCGATCCCGGAGGGCGGCAATCGCCGGATCGACAAGATCAGCAAATTTCTGTGCCCGGTCCGCATCGTCACGCCTGAATGACCCGCGATAGTCATCGGCAACCTCGACCAGTTCAACCCAGTCGGCTTTCCCGATGCCGCCCGGTTTGTTGAATTTGTAGGCCGAGATCGCCACCGCAGCGTTCGTGTTCCCGTGATAGCCGTGATCCGGCGTCACGATCCCCTTTGCGCCGGTATGGGCGCGGGCCAGCCGCAGGGCCAGTTCGTTTGCCTCGGTTCCCGAATTGACGAAAAAGCAGACCTGTAGGTGATCCGGCATCTTCGACAGGATCTTGTCGGCAAATTCCACCTGTGCCGGATGCAGATAGCGGGTGTTCGAGTTCATCCGCTTCAACTGGTCCGCAGCCACGGCCTGAATGCGTGGATGCGCGTGCCCCACATGCGGCACGTTGTTGTAGGCGTCCAGATAGGGGCGTCCCCATTCGTCGAACAGGTGATGCTTCCAGCCGCGCACCAGCATCACCGGATCGTCATAGGTCAGGGACAGGTTGCCCCCGAAATGCGCCCGCCGTTTGTGCAGGATGTCCGCTTTGTCAGTGGGGTGATAGAACACCTTGTCATCCGGCAGGTTCAGCAACGCCGCCGGGTTCGGGCAGACCGCGTGCCACAGCTCCAGTTCGTCCGGGTCTCCGACACCGGGCCAGTCCGCTTCCATGCCATCGGTGGTCAGGGCCAGCTGGAAATGCACATGCGGGGCCCATCCGCCATTCTGGCCGGCATCGCCCAACCGCGCAAACGCGGCCCCCTGTGCCACCGGGTCGCCCGGTTTCAGCCGGTCACAGCATTCCGGATCCAGATGGCCATAGAGCGTATAGAACGGGTCGCCTTCAGGCGTTTCGTGATGCAGGATGATCACCCCGCCGTAATCAAGGTGCTGGTCGCGGTTTTCGACCACTTCGACCCGGCCGCTTATCGGTGCATGCAGAACCGTCCTGGCAGGCGCAAACACATCCACGGCCAGATGAACCGTCCGCCGGTCCGAGGCTTTCCACGGACCCTTGCGAAACCCCGGCTCGGCATAGATCAGGCGGGGCTCGTTATAGTAACCCAGCCACAGGTCCTGCCCGTATTCCTCGCCAACGCGCGCGGCCTCGGCCAAAGGCATGTGGAATGGGTCTTGCGGCCAGACGCAGTTTTCGACCGAAAGCGAGCCCATGGGCACACCGCCCAGGTCCTGGCCGAACATGTCGGCAAAATGTCCCCGGTGTTCCTGAAGATAGGCGTGGATGCGTTCAGCCCCATCAACCACGGGCAAGCCGCAAGCCGCCCGCAACCGCGCCGACATCAGCCCGCCATTGACGGATGTGTTCTCAAGGAACCGCCAAGCGGGCGCCTGAGAGATCGTCACATAGGGATCATCCGGATTCTCGGCCGCCATCAGGGTCGAGTTGACGACCGACACGGCCAGCCGCATCCTCAGCAACGGCCAGATCAGGTCAACCTCATCCGCCCGCAGCCGATTGGCCGCGTGATAGCCCTTTACCAACGCAGCCAGTGCCCGTTCCGGTTTGGGGTGATCCAGCACGACATACGCGCCGGCAATCGCCAGATCGCAGATGCGCGGCGCGGCGCACATGTCGCCCAGATCGATCAGGCCCGAGATCCGCCGCCGCTCGCTCAGTTCCCCTTCGACCAGAATGTTGTAGTCATTGGCGTCATTGTGGATGGCCTGTTTCGGAAGATCCGCAAGGACATCCGCGATTGCAGCGAACCCCTCACAGATTTCCGTCAGCAGCGCCCGCCGCGCGGGGTCATAGATCGCGTTTAACTTGTCAGCAATCCAGCCCGCCTGCATCAGGTCCCATTTGAAACCGGTCCGGTGCAACCCTTCATGCTCAAACCCTTCCAGGGCCCGGTCGGTTGCCCCCAATACGCGGCCCAGTTTCAGGATCAGCTCTTCGGATTTTGGGGCGGCCTTCGCGTAACATTGGCCCGGCAGGCACTCCAACAGCCAAACCAGCCTGCGCTGTCCTTCAGAATCGGCAATCTCGGGCAGCATTGCGCCGGTCAGATCAGGGAATACCTTGGGAAACGGCAACCCCGGTGCCTCAGAAGCGATATGCGCCAGCGCCTTGCTTTGCAGATCAACCAGATCCGCTTCGCATCCGGCCCGCATGACCTTCAGCACATAATCCTGACCATTGGTGGCGTGCACCAGAAAGTTCAGATCATATTCACCATCCAACCGCGTCAAACGGGCGTCCAACCCCCAGAGCTGCCGCAGCGCGGCCGTCCAAAAAGCACTCAAATCGTCCATTCCCGTCTCCGCTCCGATCGCGCCGGAGCCCTCTTCATCTGGCCAAAATATCCTCGGGGGGAATCGCGCCTTGGCGCGATGGGGGGCAGACAGCCCCCCGCGTTACCCCATGGCCCGCAGGCGCTTGATCAACGACGAGGTGTCCCAGCGGCCACCACCCAGTTTCTGCACATCCTTGTAAAACTGATCGACCAGAGCGGTGACGGGCAGGGACGCACCGGTTTCATTGGCGGTATCCAGACAGATACCCAGATCCTTGCGCATCCAGTCGACGGCAAAGCCATGTTCGAAGTGATCATCCAGCATGGTCTCATACCGGTTTGCCATCTGCCAGCTGCCCGCCGCGCCCTGGCTGATCACCTCGACCACGGCCCTTCCGTCCAGCCCGGCCTTTTCGGCGAAGTGCAATGCTTCGCTCAGGCCCTGAACCAACCCTGCGATGGCGATCTGGTTGCACATCTTGGTCATCTGGCCCGCGCCGCTGTCCCCGATGCGGCGGCAGATCTTCGCATAGACCTGCATCACCGGTTCAGCCGCATCATACGCCGCCTGATCTCCGCCGCACATGATTGACAGAACACCGTTTTCGGCGCCTGCCTGGCCGCCCGAGATCGGCGCGTCCACGAAGGCGATACCCTGTGATTGGCCGGCAGCGTACAATTCCCGTGTGACCTTTGCAGAAACCGTGGTGTGGTCGACGAAAACAGCCCCGTTGGACATGCCGCGAAATGCGCCGTCCTCGCCCGTGCAAACCATGCGCAGATCGTCGTCATTGCCGACGCAGGCCATCACAAATTCGGCGCCTTCAGCCGCGTCTTTCGGGGTGGCCGCCATCGATCCGCCATGCTGCTTTACCCAGGCTTCGGCCTTGGCAGCTGTGCGGTTGTAGACGGTGACGTCATGACCTGCGGCGTGAAGATGCCCAGCCATGGGATAGCCCATGACGCCCAAGCCAAGGAACGCGACTTTTGCCATTTTGAGATCCTCTCCGCTGTTCGGTCGGCTTCAGCGGTGCGTGCCTGGCCGAAATGTTTGGCGAAGACAAAGCAAAGCTGCGCCCAAAGGGCAACCCCAAGTCAGCCCTTCCCGCCCAGATCCTGCAGGATCGGGCAATCCGGCCTGTCATCCCCGGCGCAGGCGTCGATCAGGTGGCTCAGCGTCTCGCGCATCGCGTTCAGGTCGGCGATCTTGGCTTCGATCTGCGCCAGATGATCCCGCGCGACCTGTTTCACATCTGCACTGGCGCGGGTTTCATCCTCGTAAAGCGCCAGCAATGTCCGGCAATCCCCGATGGTGAATCCCAGAGCCCGGGCCCGGCCCAGAAAGTTCAGCTTGTGCACATCCTGATCGCGAAATCGGCGATAGCCGTTGTCGTCGCGCAGCGGTTTGATCAGGTCGATGTCTTCATAGTACCGGATCGTCTTTGCAGGCAGGCCGGTGCGGGCGGACACATCTCCGATATTCATGCGTGCACCTCCTTGGCGGGCGGGATCGGGGTTTCCGGCACGCTGGCTTGAACGCGACGCAGACGCAGCGCGTTCGAGACGACAAATACGCTCGAAAGCGCCATTGCGCCCGCCGCCAGTGCCGGAGACAACAGATGGCCTCCGAACGGGTACAGCGCACCAGCGGCGACCGGGATCAGCAGGACATTGTAACCGAATGCCCATCCCAGGTTCTGGCGTATGTTCCGCATCGTTCTGCGGCTGATCTCGGTTGCATTTGCAACCCCGCGCAGATCGCCGGACATCAGAACGACATCAGCCGTTTCGATGGCCACATCGGTGCCCGTCCCGATGGCGATGCCGATGTCAGCCGTTGCCAGCGCCGGGGCGTCATTTATGCCGTCGCCGACGAAAGCCAGCGTACCGAACTGGTCCCGCAAGGCGGTGATCGCATCCACCTTGCCGTCGGGCAGCACTTCGGCGGTGACGTGATCAATCCCCAGCCGATCAGCCAAGGCCTGCGCGGTGCGCGCGTTGTCTCCGGTGACCATGGCCACGGTCAGACCCATTTGGTGGAGCCGCTCCAGCGCCTCTTCTGTGCCGGGTTTGACCGGGTCGGACACAGACAACGTGGCTGCGGCCTGCCCATCCAATGCGACGAACAATGGTGTAGCCCCTTCGGCGGCGCGGGCCTCTGCCTCGCTTGCCAGGGGGCCAAGGTCGATCCCGCGTTGTTGCATAAGCCGGTGCGACCCGATCAACACGTTTCGGCCTTCAACCAGCCCCTGCATGCCAAGCCCGGTAAGCGACAGGACGTCCGTCGCCTGTGGCAGCGCCGCAGGCCCGGCCCGGGTGATCGCCGAAGCTATCGGGTGCTCCGACCGCGCCTCGAGGGCGGCGGCCAGCCGCACGACCTCATCCCTGTCAAACCCGTTCGCCGTCAGAACATTGTCCAGTTCTGGACGGCCCAGTGTCAGGGTCCCGGTCTTGTCCAGCGCGATGACGCGTGCCTGCTGAAGCTGCTGCAAGGCGTCACCTTTGCGGAACAGAACCCCCAGTTCGGCCGCGCGCCCGGTGCCGACCATGATCGAAGTCGGAGTGGCCAGACCCATGGCGCAGGGGCAGGCTATGATCAGCACGGAAACCCCGGCGACAAGCGCCAGCGGCAGGGCGGGGCTTGGGCCGAAGATCAGCCAGGCCGCGACGGCGATCACGGCGACCAGGATGACCGCCGGGACAAAGCGATATGTGATCCGATCGACCAGGCCCTGGATCGGCAGCTTGGCCCCCTGCGCCTGCAGCACCATGCGAACGACCTGAGCCAGCACCGTGTCGCCTCCCACGCGCGTCGCCCGAACCCGCAAGGCGCCGGTGCCATTTACGGTTCCTCCGACAACAGCCGCGCCGGCTGATTTTCCAACGGGTATCGGCTCGCCCGTGATCATGCTTTCATCGACGTAAGAGGTGCCCTCGAGCACTTCGGCATCCACCGGCACACGTTCGCCCGGGCGGATGTGCAGGATGTCGCCCACCGCAATCTCGGCGATAGGGCGGTCTTCTATCCGGCCATCGATTTCGACCCGCGCGCTTTTGGGCTGAAGGCCCGCCAGTTTACGAATCGCGGCCCCGGTTTTGCCCTTGGCGCGCGCCTCCATCAGCCGGCCCAGAAGGATCAGAACGACAATCACAGCCGCCGCCTCGTAATAGACGTTGGCAGTTCCGACCGGTAACGCGCCGGGGGCAAATGTGGCTACGACCGAATACAGATAGGCCGCACCGGTTCCCAGCGCGACCAGCGCGTTCATATCCGGCGTGCCCCTCAGCAACGACGGGATGCCCTTGCGATAGAACACACGACCGGGTCCCAGCAGCAGGGCCGTTGTCAGGGCGAACTGAATCAACTGGCTGGTCTGCGTGCCGATGGTGGCGTGTACCCAATGGTGGAAGGCGGGGATCATGTGCCCACCCATCTCAAGAATGAACACGGGCAGGGCAAGAGCGGCCGCCAGCAGCGTGGCCCGGGTCAGCCCTGCTGTTTCAGTGTCTGCGCGGTCTTCGGGTGTCGAAGCGGCTTGAAGCCGCGCCGGGTATCCGGTGTCGGTGACCACCTGTGCCAGCGCCTGTGGCGTCGTTGTCCCAACAGCGTAAGTCACCGCGGCAGTTTGTGTCGCCAGATTGACCTGCGCTTCGATCACACCGGGGCTGGCCTTCAGCGCGCGCTCGATCTTGGCCACGCATGAGGCGCAGTTCATACCTTCAATGATCAGATCAGCCCGGCTGGTCTCGGCCGGATACCCTGCCGCGTCCAATGCCTTGGTCAGCGCCGAAACCGGCCCGTCAAAAGCCACCTGTGCGGACTTGGTTGCAAAGTTGACCGAGGCCGTTTCCACCCCGGGCACATCACGCAGCGCCTCTTCAACGCGTCCCACGCAGGATGCGCATCCCATGCCCGTGATTTTCAGCTCTGTCAGTGCTTTTTGCGCCATGCGACTCGCCCATGAAGTTTCCTTACTCACCAGATGGGGGTTCCAGTGACAGGAAGGTCAAGGGCCTGGGGCAGTTTTTTAGTGCCCCGAGCCGCGCACGTTTCGTTCCATCATGCGCTGATAGAGGCGCGGTGACAGACGGTTGAGCCACCAGGACAGGCGCGCCACGCGGCCAACCGGGATCATGGGCTGCGATTTGTCCAACCCGCGCAGGATCGTTTCGGCGGCGGCCTCGGGGCTCATCTCGTCCATCCCGTCCTTCGCCGATCCGGGCCGCGCTGTGCCATCCGCCTGCTCTTGTGCGTTGCCGGGGTTGGTGGCCACAAAGGACGGCGCAGCGATCAGAACCTCAACGCCATGAGGGGCTTCTTCCGAGCGCAGCGATTTGAAGAACCCCTCCAGCGCGTGTTTCGAGGCAGCATAGGCCGTCCGATGGTAAAGCGGTGCAAACCCGGCCACCGATGAGATGGCCAGATGTGTCCCCTTTGACGCCCGAACCGGGTGCAAGAACACGCGGGCCATTTCAACGGCCGCAAAATAGTTGATGTCAAACAGAGTTCGGTGGCTGGCCGCGTCGGACTTTTCAAAGCCCCGGATTTGCGTGACACCGGCGTTGTAGATGACCAGATCGATACTGTCGCTGGTCGCGATCACCTTTTGGGTTGCTCTGGCAAGCTGGTCGGGATCCGTCAGGTCGCAGCCAACAGGCAACTGGTTCGGCCCGGTGTCCAGACCTGAAACATCGAGATCCAGCAGCACTACCCGCCACCCGCGACTTTGCAGAGCATGGCTGAGGGCCCGCCCCAAACCGCCCGCCCCGCCGGATATGACAGCCGTCTTCATAGCCCCGCCTGCTTTTGCCAGAGCGCGAATACCTGGGCGCTGGTTTTTTCCGGCGTGTAACCGAAGTCGGATTTCAGGGCGGTGTTGTCCAGAACCGGTCGATATTGCAGAAATCGCACCTGTTCCGGCCCATAGCGGGACAGACCCAGCGGACGTGCAGCGGCCAAAGCCGATTTCAGCGCCCAAGCGGGCAGGCGCAGAACCGGTTTCCCCATCGCACGCGCCAGATCGGTCACGCCCATCGCGCCGTCCCCGGCGACGTTGTAAACGCCATCCGGCCCGTCGGTTGCCGCGCGCTTCAGGATGCGTGCCAGATCATGCGTCCAAATGAACACAAACGGGCTTTCGCTGCCGACCACGGCCAGCAGGCGGGGTTTGTGAAACAGGGCGGTGATCTGGTTTTCGGACCCGGCCCCCAGAACCGTGCCCACGCGCAGCACGACCTGTTCCAGATCGGGGGCGGTTTTGCGAACGTCGGCCAGCATCTCTTCGACCTGCCTTTTGTGATCGGAATACGGGAACTCGGGGTTGCCGCGCAACGGATCACCCTCGCGCAGGGGCACGGGGTTGTCCGGGTGATAGCCGTAGGCCGCACCCGAGGATGTGACCACCAATCTTCGCACTCCGTTGGCAAGGGCCGCGTTCACCACCTTGCGGGTGCCCTCGACATCAACCGCATATGCTGCCGCGCGTTCCATTTTTGGCGGAGGCGTCACGATGGAGGCCAGATGCACAATGACTTCAGGCTTCACTTTGCAGATTACACGTGCGGGCGCGTCGGTCGTCACATCCATGGGCAGATAGTGGACGTTTTCCGGCATGCTGTCGGGGCGTTTGATATCCGTTGCAAAAACATCGTGCCCCTTAAGTTCGGGCAACAGTGCCTGCCCGACCATACCGGCGGCGCCCGTGATCAGGATACGGCTCATCGCGCGGCCTCGGTTCGGGCCATGACCGACGCCAGGGCAATCCCCGAGATCGCGTGCCAGATGCCCCAGAACGCGGCCACGACGGCCATGCCGCCCAGCCCGTGGAAAAAGGCAAAGATCAGCACCAGCCCAAGGCCGGAATTCTGAATGCCGGTTTCGATGGTGATGGCACGGCGATCGAAAGGGGACAGCCGGGTCAGAGTGGCCACAACCCAACCGCCCCCCAGCGCCAGGGCGTTGTGAAGGATCACAAGCCCGGCAACAGCCCCGGCAAAGCTGAGGAAGAACCCCCAGTTCGCGCCCAGGGCAAGTAAGATGAAAGCCGCAAAAATACCCATCGACAGGTATTGCAGCGGCGCACGCAACCGTGCGGTCAGGGCCGGGCGGCACTGGTTCAGAGCAATGCCCAGGACCAGAGGCAGGATCAGCATCAACCCGACAAGGATTGTGATTTGCACCGGGTCAATCTGGGTCTGTTGCAGGATCGCGCGTGTCGGCGGATACAACCCGCCCCAAAGCGCAATGTTGAAGGGCGTCATGAAAATCGCGCCAATGGTGGCAAAGGCGGTCATCGACACCGACAGCGCCGCATTGCCACCGGCGCGGTGCGTAATGAAGTTCGAGATATTGCCCCCCGGACAGGCTGCGACAAGGATCAGCCCAAGCGCAATTGACGGTCGCGGGGCCGTCACCCACACAAGCGCAAAAGTCAGCGCCGGCAGGACCAGGAATTGGGATACCAGCCCGACGATCACTGGCTTCGGCGCACGCCTGAGGCGATCAAAATCCCTTGGTGTCAGATCGATGGCAATCGAGAACATCACGATCGCCAGTATCGCATTCAACAGCGTCAGAGAGGCCGGGCTGAAATTCAGCGTAATTTCGTCGATACCACTCATACCGTGGCTTTCCGCAGCCGTTCGATCCACCCGGTGACAGCCTTTCTGTAGGTGGCCTTGTCGACGTAGTAAGCCATTCGCGGCAGATCGATATAGCTCATGCCTCCGGTGGCGCGCTTATAGTCTTTTTGTTTTGCAGCCTTCAGATCGGCCGCCACCGGGCAGCCCTTTTGAAGACCTTTGATATAGCGCGCCACCATTTCGGCCTGCTCGTGCCTGCCCTGCCAGCCCAGACCCGTGGCCTCGACCATGCCCAGCACAAAAAGATCGTCCCGTTCGGGGTGCATCGCGTTCAGGTACAGATGTGGGGCATCACCCTGCCAGTTCAGCAGGCCCCGGTCGATGAACGGATAGTGCAGCTTGTATCCGGTCGCGGCGAGAATCATGTCATATTCTTCGCGCGTGCCGTCCTTGAAATGCACGGTTTTGCCTTCCAGGCGGTCGATATCGGGGCGAATGCGCAGGTCGCCATGGCCCGCGTGATACAGGACCAGCGAATTGACCACCGGGTGGCTTTCGTACAGCTGGTAATCGGGCTTGGGAAAGCCGTATTTCTGCGGATCACCGACAAACCAACTGAGGATGAGGCTGTCCAGCTTGCGCTTCAACCACATCGGCAGGCGGATCTTGCCGCCCATCGTGTCGGCCGGTTTGCCGAAAACGTATTTCGGCACGAAGTAATAGCCGCGCCGCATGGACAGATCGCAGCGTTCTGCGTGATGGATTGCGTCAACCGCAATGTCACAGCCGGAATTGCCCGCGCCCACGACCAACACGCGCTTGCCGTCGAACTGACTGGGGTACCGATATTGCGAGGCGTGGATCAACTCGCCGTCAAACGTGCCAGGAAAGCTGGGCATATTCGGTTCCGACAAGGTGCCGTTTGCAATCAGTACCCCTGCGAATTCAGCCTGATGCTCACCTTCGGCGTCCCGCCAGCCAACACGCCAACCGTCACCGGATTTGCCCAGCGGAGTGATCCGGGTGACTTCTGCATTGAACCAGTAGCTTTCACGCAGGCCGAAACGATCGGCAAAGGACCGGAAATAGTCGCGCATCGCCCGATGCGAGGGGTACTCGGCCACAGCCTCATCCATCGGGAAATCCTCGAATTCGGTCATGCGCTTTGAAGAGATCAGATGCGCCGATTCATACATGGTTGATCTGGGGGCATCGATATCCCACAGACCGCCCACATCCGAATGCAATTCGAAGCCCTGAAAGGCGATGCCCTGTTCCTTGAGCACCTTGGCTGCCGCCAAACCCATCGGCCCCGCCCCGATCAAGGCGAATGCGTTGCGCGTCTGTGTCATGAACCCTCCCGAAGTTCGTGATGCTTAACTTGAACGAACGACCAAAATAAGGCAAGATAATATTCATGAGTCCAAAAAACATAGAAAAACCAAGGCAAAGAGCACCGTCCAAGCGATCGCTTGAAACCAAGGCGCGGATCATGGATGCGGCTGAAACCGTCTTTGCCGAACGGGGATTCGAGGGTGCGTCGATCCGGGATATCGCGGCCTTGGCGGGGGTTCAGATTGGTCTTGTGCACCATCATGGTGGTGGCAAGGAGGAGTTGTTTTACAAAACCGTGGCGCGGCGCGCGGACGCGCTGGCGCAGCTTCGGATCGACGCGTTGAACACGGCCAAGGCCGTCGCTCCGCTGACGCTTCACAGCATTCTGGACAGCTTTATCCGACCCTATGTGGACCTGGCAGAAACGGGTGGGCCCGGATGGATGGCATATGGGCGGTTGGTGGCCCACGTATCGGTTGACCCCAGGTGGCGCGATATCGCAGCGGAATGTTTCGACCCTACCGCCCAGCTGTTCATCACCGAGATCGCCACGCTTTACCCGGATGTCGATCCTGCGGTTTTGGCAAGTGGCCAGGTTTATTCGGTCTCGGCGATGCTGGCCCATCTCAACAGCGGATGGCGGGTCAAAGCCCTGTCGCAGGGCGGTGACGTATCAGGCATGGAACGTCTGGTGGACTTTTGCGCCGCCGGTATCGAAGCAATGGTACGATCCGACCGTTGATGAACCATCACGCGGCGCCCACTTGTGTGTTCAATCGTTGAGCTGGCGCCTTGTATCCTAAGTATCTGTTTCCAAAAGTTGGACAATTGGCGCAGGCTAGATGATTGTGTCCTTTTTGACGCTCTTTGGGGCGTCATTCGCCTTGATTAAGGTGAAAACGTGGCGTCAATGTGGCGCGTGAGCTAGGAATATGATCCTGTTGTGCTACTCTTTCCCAGAGTGGTTTGTAACGAGTATTCATACGTAAGGTGGGCACATGACATTCATACGAAACATAGCTGCGATCGCTGTTGCAGGTGTGATGACCGCAAGCGGTGCGTCGGCGCTGACCATTTCCAGCATCTCGCCCTCTTGGCAAAACGTAAATCCAAGTTCCGGCGTTACTGAAAGCACCTCTGGTTCTACGATTTCTCTTCGCTGGGGAAGTGGCAGCAGCTCGAGTGGTTACGATTTCACGCCAACTGGCACGCCAATTTCAGGTCTGATGCCTGGAACTGCTTTTGCTCTGGGTCAGTTCTCGCATCTGAATTTCCCGATCACGGGAACAACACTGAGCTCCGTCGACCTTCTTGTTGACATATTGATCAGCGGTGGCCCTTTGGTGTCTTCGTCGTTTGCCCTGACGCATAACGAGACATTGAATCGTCCAACGAACTGCCCGGCGGATTCGACCCCTTGTGATGACATCGTGACCATTACCAACAATTTGGGCTCTCAGAGCTTTAATTTTCGTGGACAGAATTATGTGTTCTCGGTCCTCGGGTTCTCTCAGGACGGCGGCAGCACCATTTCGAACGGCTTCAGCACAACGGAAAACATGCAAAACGTCGCAACGCTGTATGGGGAATACACGGTAGCCCCCGTGCCGCTGCCCGCAGCTGGCTGGCTGCTTCTTGGCGGCATCAGCGGTCTGTTTGTGATGGGGCGGCGGAAAAAGCGCAGCACGGCCTGATCTGGCTTATTAATGCTCTCATCATTCTTGGTGGTGAGAGCAGACCTGGAACCGGGCCGCTCTTAGGCCAGGTTCTTCAGTCTTTCAGCCTATGCGCCCCGTGGGCCCGAGTTGATGGCATTGGCTTGAAACGACAAGCGCGCTTGCCGGGTTCCTGCCGCAGTGACGCTCGGTCATCATTCTTGCTGCAAATGTTCGAACAAAATCTTGCTGAATACCGATGGCGGCGATGTTCGTACCGCACTGGGTGAAGCGAAAAAACCGAACATGATGATCAGAATGATCAGGGCAGTACCGGCAAGGCAAGCCGCCGAGAGGTGAAAGACCGAGCGAACCATTGCGACACTCCCTTTTCTTGAAATCCGGAAATTCTGTGAGGGCTGAAACGTCAACCTGACTTTGCCAATTGCTGTTTCAGCCTTTGGTTTTCCGCCTGCAACTCTGCCAACTGCTGCCCCAGCCTGTTCAGATGAGGGCGCAACTCTGCTTCGGTGAAGCGCGGCGTGATGTGGCTTGGGCAGTTCCAGTCCAATGCCTCGACGCGGATGATCACGGCCCGTTCGGCCGGTCCCTCGGCCTCTTCCGGGTAAAGGGTGGCGGCCGCTGTTTCGCCTTCCGTGAACTCTACGCGCCCAAGGATCTTGAGACGGCGTCGGTTGGCGTAATCCATCAGGATCATTGCAATACGATCGTTGCCGTCCAGATTCCCGCGCGAGATATACTGTTTGTTGCCCGAAAAATCCGCATATCCGATGGTCTGGGGCCCCAGCACTTTCAGAAACCCTGTCGGCCCGCCCCGATACTGCACATAGGGCCAGCCGGTCTCGGACACGGTGGATTGATAGAACCCGTCCCGTGCCTGAATGAACTCTTTCTCGGGGCCTCCGATCAGATGGCCTTGCTGGGGACCACCTTCAATGAACTTGGTATAGGTTCTGGCCGATCCCATCCTCTCCTGATGGGCGCGGACAGCGGGAGTGAACGTCAGTTCGGCAAAAGCGCGGGGCATGAATGTCCTTTCAAAGACCCAGTTCGGTCAATCCGGGGTGGTTTTCAGGGCGTTCGCCCAGGGGCCAATGGAACAGCCGGTCGCCTTCGGCAATGGGAAGATCGTTGAGCGAGGCATGGCGATGTGACATGCGCCCGTCATCGGCGAATTGCCAATTCTCATTCCCATAGGATCTGAACCACTGACCGCTGTCGTCGCGCCATTCATAGGCATAGCGCACGGCGATGCGATTTCCGGCAAAGGCCCACAGTTCCTTGATCAGGCGGTACTCCAGCTCTTTCCGCCATTTGCGGGTCAGAAAGGCGTGGATGTCGGTATGGCCGGACAGGAATTCAGCCCGATTCCGCCATTGACTGTCGTCGGTGTAGGCAGGCGTCACGCGGTCGGCGTCACGACTGTTCCAGGCATTTTCCGCCATGCGCACTTTTTGAGTGGCGGTTTCGGCGGTGAACGGGGGCAGAGGGGGTCTGGACATTTTGCAAAGGCTTTCAGGTGAGTGAGGCGGCAAGAATAGCCATGGTCAGAAGGAAGGGGACGTACTGAGGTGGAAAAATGCTGGCGCGACGTTTCATCGGTCAAATCCCATGGTGTACAGATCGGTTAACTTACGAATAAGGTGTACTGATCTGTAAGCCTTTGCAAGTAGAAATTTCACGATGAGACTGGGCGTCTGGCAAAACCATTCCAAAACAATGCTTTGGCCTGGGGTCATTGTACTTCACGCTCCATGGTAATATGTACAGAACGGTACACCATGGAGCCGAATCATGCGCCCAAACAAACGGGATGAGTTGGTCAGCAAGGCCCTGAAGGTCTTTTACCGCGACGGGTTTCACGCAACCGGCATGGACAAGCTGGTTGTGGAAACGGGCGTGTCCAAGACGTCGATGTACAAGCATTTCCGCACCAAGGAAGACCTGATTGTCGCCGCGCTGCGCCTGCGGGATGAGAACTTTCGCAACTGGTTCTTTCAACGCATCGACGAGATGGCGGAAACACCGGCCGAGCAGATCCTCGTCAGCTTCGATGCCCTGAAAGAGTGGTTCGAAGAGGACGGGTTCCGGGGCTGCATGTTCATCAAGGCCGGGGCCGAGTATCAGGACAAGGATCACCCGATCCATGTGCAGGCCGCCGAACACAAACAGCTTTTGCTGGAACACTTCACGGCCATAGCCCGGCAGGCCGGCGCGCATGATCCTCGGAAGCTCGCGAGTCAGATCGTGTTGTTGCAGGAAGGAGCCATCGTTTCCGCCGTCCTGCTCAAGAACTGCGATCCGGCGGAAGACGCCAAGGATGCGGCCAAGCACCTTTTGGCCAAAGCACTGGCTTAACCCCGCCAGCCAAAAGGTGTTCTCTGACATCGCAGGCCGAGACGTTGCGTTGTTCCTCAAAGGGACGCGGCGTCACAAGGATTGGCGTGAACCGAACACGGCGCTAGCCTTTTCGGAAAGACCGATTGGAGGGCGTTCAATGTCACTTTTCACTTCGACTGCGGCATGGGTCACTGATGAACACCGCATGTTCGCGGATATGGCGGGTCGGTTCATGGATGACGAACTGTCGCCCAATATCGAAACCTGGGTTGAAAACGGCGTTGTGGATCGCGATTTCTGGCGAAAGGCCGGCGAAACCGGGCTGATGGCGGGTGCGATCCCTGAAGAATATGGCGGCGTCGGCGGCGGCATGGGCTTTGACGCCATCACGGCCTACGAACAGGGCGCGCGGGGTGATGCGGGTTGGGGCTATGGCATTCAGTCGATCGTGACCCACTATCTCACCGCTTATGGCAGCGAAGATCAGAAGAAGAAGTGGTTGCCCAAACTGGCGTCGGGTGAATTGGTCGGCGCGCTGGCAATGACCGAACCCAGTACCGGTTCGGACGTACAGGCGGTGCGGACGACGGCCGAGAAGGACGGCAACTCCTACCGGTTGAACGGGTCCAAAATCTTCATCACGAACGGACAGACTGCGGATCTGATCATCGTGGCCGCCAAGACCGACAAGACCGCTGGTGCACGCGGCGTTTCGTTGATCGTGGTGGAAACTGACGGGTGTGAAGGTTTTCGCCGGGGGCGGAATCTTAAGAAACTGGGCATGAAAGGCAATGACACTGCCGAGCTGTTTTTCGAAGATGTCAAAGTGCCGATGACAAACCTGTTGGGCCCCGAGGAAGGGCAGGGTTTCTATCAGCTGATGAAACAGCTGCCGTGGGAACGGCTGAATATCGCGATCATGGCGCTGGGCGCGATCGATTTCGCCATCGCCGAAACAGTGAAATACGTGCAGGAACGCAAAGCCTTCGGGCAGCGGGTGATGGATTTTCAGAATACCCGGTTCAAACTGGCGGAATGCAAGACCAAGGCCGAGGTTCTGCGCAGTTTCATCAATGATTGTATCGGGAAACTGGAAGCAGGCGAACTGGACGCGGCAACTGCTTCGATGGCCAAATACTGGGGATCCGAGGTGCAAAACGAGATCATGCATGAATGCCTGCAACTGTTCGGCGGCTACGGGTTCATGATGGAATACCCGATTGCGCGTCTTTACGCGGATGCCAGGGTGCAGATGATCTATGGCGGCACCAACGAGGTCATGAAAGAGCTGATCGCGCGATCGCTCGACGTCTGAGCCCACCACGCGGGCTCTCCCGCCCGTCGTCTTCATTCCTGACGGAATGACTCCTCCGGTTGGGCCCGGCAGGCTTGGGCAAAGCCCTTGCCTGCCGTGCCTGTTTCGTTGTCGCAGCACGGGTCAAAAGGCGGCTTGCAAAGGGGGGGTATCGGTATGATGATCCGCCGACAAGACTCAGAGGTCCGACGTGAACGATCCCGAACAATCCCTTTGGCAGACCACTTGCGCCGAGACAGTCACCGCACCGCCCCTGACCGCTGACGCAGCGGTTGATCTGGCTGTCATCGGAGGTGGCTACACCGGCTGTTCAGCGGCTTTGACCGCAGCCCGCGCCGGCGCGTCGGTCTGCCTGCTCGAGGCGCAGGAGATCGGGTTTGGCGGTTCGGGGCGCAATGTCGGTCTGGTCAATGCGGGGCTGTGGCTGCCGCCGGACGACATCCGTGCGCATATCGGTACTGAACCGGGGAACCGTTTGATCGACTTGCTGGCCAAGGCGCCGTCGGATGTGTTTGCCTTGATCGATGAATATGACATAGCGTGTGAGCCCGTGCGCAACGGAACCCTGCATTGCGCTCATTCCGCGTCGGGTTTGAAGGACCTGCAAACGCGTCATGCGCAGTTGAGCGAAGCCGGAGCACCGGTTGAGTTGTTGTCGGCGGACCAGGCCGGTGAACGCACCGGTAGCCAGGCCTTTCACGGTGCCTTGTTCGATCCACGGGCGGGAACCATCCAGCCTTTGGCCTATGCGGTGGGTTTGGTGCGCGCGGCGTCACAGGCCGGGGCACGGGTATATACCCACAGCCCCGTGCAGACCATGGCATATGAGGCTGGGCACTGGGTTCTGATGACACCGGGCGGGACGGTTCGGGCAAGATCGGTCATTCAGGCGACGAATGCCTATCATCTTGCGCTGCCGGAGACCGCGCCTGCCTATGTGCCGGTCTACTATTTCCAGTACGCCACGGCCCCGCTGACCGAAAATTTGCGCGCCAGTATCCTGCCAAGGAAAGAAGGGTGCTGGGATACCGGGCTGATCATGACGTCATTCCGGCTGGATCAGGCCGGGCGGATGATCATTGGCGGCATGGGAGATCTGGGACATGCCGGTCGGGTTGCACATTCCGGTTGGGTCCGGCGCAAGCTGGCCGAGCTCTATCCGCAATTGGCCGACCAGCCGTTCGAACACGGGTGGCACGGGCGGATCGCAATGACATCGGATCATATTCCAAAGATCACGCAGATCGGCCCCAACGCTTTGGCCGCACATGGGTATTCCGGTCGCGGCATCGGCCCGGGCACGGTGTTCGGCCGCATGACGGCCGAGAGCCTTTTGGCGGATGATCCCTCGCTTCTACCGGTTCCTGCCGTGTCCGAACACCGCGAAAACTGGACGCGCGTGCGCCGCGCCTTTTTTGAATCCGGCGCGGCGCTGACGCATCTGATAAGGGCGCGGGTCTGAGTTCAGACAGACCGGGTTATACCGCCGTCCACCCGGATATTCTGTCCGGTGATGTAACCGCCGCCTTCCGAGGCAAGCAGAGCGACGACCGAGGCGATCTCGTCATAGCTGCGCCCATAGCGCCCCATTGGAATGCGGCTGCGAAATTCTTCCTTCTCGGGCAGGCTGTCAATGAAGCCCGGAAGGACGTTGTTCATGCGGATATTCTCGGCGGCATACTTGTCCGCGTACAGCTTGGTGAAGGCGGCCAGCCCGGCCCGGAACACGCCCGAGGTCGGGAAAACCGGATCCGGCTCGAACGCGGCAAAGGTCGAGATGTTGATGATCGAGCCTCCCCCCTGCGCCTGCATGATCGGGGTCACAAGCCGTGTGGGGCGCACCGCGTTCAGGAAATAGACATCCATGCCGGTGTGCCAATCCTCATCCGTCAGTTCAAGGATCGGAGCGCGGGGGCCGTGACCGGCGGAATTGACCAGAACGTCAACGCGCCCCCAATGGGCCATGGCGGCATCGACAAGTTTCTGCAAATCCTCGGTGGACTGGTTCGAGCCGGTAATGCCGACGCCGCCCAGCTCCTTTGCCAAAGCTTCCCCTTTGCCCGAGGAGGACAGAATGCCGACCTTGAACCCGTCCGCCGCCAGCCTCCGGGCGGAATCCGCCCCCATGCCGCTGCCGCCCGCCGTGATAAGTGCTACTTTTTCCATTTGACATCTCCGTTTTCAATTGATCCCAAGATGGCCGTCGGACAGTGGTTTGACCAATCAGTTCTGCTGCCTCTATTCTGTAGAAAATCTACAGGATAACAGCATGACCGCCCTTCCACCCCTAAACGCCTTGCGCGCTTTCGAGGCTTCTGGCCGTCACTTGAACTTTCGACTGGCCGCCGAGGAACTCGGCGTTACACAAGGTGCCGTCGCGCAGCAGGTGCGCGGGCTTGAAGCACGATTGGACGAGGTTCTGTTCGATCGCCTGCCGCGTGGGTTGCGACTGACCGAATCCGGGCGGCGGTTTCACGCGCCGCTGCGGCGTGCTTTCAGATTGATCGAAGAGGCCGTCGAAGACCTGTCTCCGGACCGGCGGATCACATTGTCGGTCACGCCCAGCTTTGCCTCGAAATGGTTGGTGCCGCGTTTGTCGGGCTTCACGGACCTGTATCCGGACATCTCGGTTCAGGTGGATGCGCGCGAGCGTCTGGCGGATTTCAGTTCGGATGGCGTCGATCTGGCTGTCAGGCAGGGTCGAGCGCCGTTTGCGGCTGAACTGGAAGCGGTGCCTTTGTTCTCGACCGAATTCATCCCGGTATGCAGCCCTGCCATGGCGAGGGAAGTCAGCACCCCTTCTGACTTGATGAAGCAGGTATTGCTGAACGATACCCACGGATTGTGGCCCTTGTTCCTTGAACGGGTGGGCGTAAGTGGAAAGCCCAGAATGATGAGCTTCAGCCAGACCAGCCTTGCGATCGATGCCGCAGTTTCGGGGCAGGGGATAGCACTGGCCAATGCGCCTCTTGTCGTGCCCGAGGTGGCCTCGGGCCGTCTTGTTCAGCCGCTCGCGGATGTCCTGGTTGCAGATCTGGGGTTTTACGTGGTTGCGCCCCGCAAGCCGCGCCAGCCGCAACTGGTCAGGATCATGCGCGACTGGCTGTTGTCTCAGGTCTGAAGAGACGCGGCGATCGCCTCGATCCGGGCCCGCAACCAGCGATGTGCCGGGTCATTGGCCGACCTCTGGTGCCAGACCATGTAGATCGACACCGACGCGCATTCGAACGGCAGTGGCGCGCAATCCAGCATGGCCAGCGGGCCCTGTTTCATCAGCGCCGTGTCGGTCGAGATCAGGTCGCTGCCCAGTATGAAGGCCGGGATGGCGTTGAAATGAGGCAGGGTCACCACCGCTGGCCTGATCTGGCTTTGATCGACGCCACGCATGACGGCGCGGGCATTGCGGCCATCGGCAAAGCGAACCTCGACATGATCGCAGTTGCAATAGGCGTCCCAACTGTCCGGGGGCGTGCGCTGTGTGGCGTCATAGAACAGCATCAGCGGGCTGGTCATCAGGCGTTTTTGAAAGATATCCGGCCCGTCCGGCGGCAACGGGGTCAGCATCAACTGGCATCTGTCACTGCGCAGCAGCTCGGGGTCGGGCACGCCTGAAGGAATGAATTCCAGCCGCAGACCTGCGTCTTCGGCACGTGTTTCTCGAAGCAGCTGCGGAAAGATCAACTCGCGCGGCATGTCATTGGTGGCGATGCGGATCCTGATCTGTTCGGACTGCGGGTCGAACGGCCGCCCTTCGGTCAGCGCCCGCATTCCGTCCAGCACCTTTTGCGCGGGCTCCTTCAGGGACAAGGCGCGCTCGGTCGGGGTCAGGCCCTGACCGGAACGGACAAACAACGGGTCGCCCAGCACCAGCCGGAGCTTGGCCAGCGTGTGGCTGATGGCCGATTGCGTGACGCCCAGCCGATCCGCAGCTTTCGAAACCGAGCTTTCCTCGAGAATGGTCAGAAAGGTGCGCAGAACCCTGCCGTCGAGATCGGTGAAATCGATTTTCTTCATACCACTTATGATTATGCATGAATGGTTTCGCTGTCCATGACGGGGTAGGGGATGGATGGCAACAGGAGGCGCATAATGGGAATCCGCTTTTTCTCGGACAAGAACCGGCCCGTTCACATGGGGCGATACCCGTTGGAGCGTTTGGCCCGACAAGATACCATGCCGGATTTGTCGCGCGTGCCCGCCATGGGCGAACTGAGTTTCCACCGGCCGGAACGGCCCGACAGCATCGTCAACGCCATGGGCGAGTTTCAGGCGATGCTGGACGCGATCCGCGACGGGTTGGTGAACCCGATTGCATCCGAGATCCCCTCAGATCCGCAGGAGCGCGCAAACCATCTGAAGGCATTTGGGTATTTCAACGACGCATCGATGATGGGCTGTGGGCCGTTGCCGTCGGATGCACTGCTGGACGAACCACGCCGCAACCCCGATATCGACCGGCTTGCCCACGCGCTGCGCACGCGCCAGACCAAAACGCTGGCCTCTGGGATCGATCTCATCATGGCCGATCTGAAAGACAGTATGGAGGCCGCGCCCAAGCCGATTAACGACCACCGTCACGCCATCGTCTTTCTTTACGAACATAACCGCGACCCTGACCCTTCCGAACCCGGTGCGGACTGGATCATCGACGCGCGGGATCATCGTTCCTGCCTGCTGGCAACCGAGAATGCCGTGGTCATCGCCAACTATATCCGACTGCTGGGTTTTGACGCCCGCGCGCACAGCATGATGTCGTCCGAAGTTGATCTGGGCAAGCTGGCCGTGGCCGCCGGTCTGGCCTCGGTCGAGGGCGACCAGCTGGTTGCGCCTTGGCTGGGCACCCGGTTTTGCCTTGCAGCCGTGACGACAGAGATGCCCATCGCGCATGACCGGCCGCTGAGGCCCATGGCGCAACAGTCGTGGTTTCGAACCCAAGGTCCGGCATGGTGGCTGGGCACGGAATTTGCCAAGAACGCCCTCAACCGTGACCCATATGCCAAACGACGCTATGTGGACGGGGCCCATCCCTTCGAAAAGCTCAAACGGGTCGAGGCTCCGACAACCTATATCGACGAAGAGAATGTTGCCCGCGTTCCCAAGCGCGCCGACATGTTCGCCCGCGCCCAGTTCGGCGACATGGGCAAGTCATTGCAGGACGCCGCGAAAGGCGGGTACTACGTGCGCAAGGCTGCGCCCAGCTTTGCCCAGCGTCGCGCGTTGGGTGCATTCGTTCTGTTGCAGGATGGTGAAAGCGCCGAGGTCGCCGGATCCACCGATGCCGAGCGCAATGCGGCGAACATCAAGGCGGCGACCTATTTCCTGGGGGTCGATGCGGTGGGCCTCAGCCGCTGCCCGGAATGGGCGTGGTATTCTCATGACGCCACGGGCGAAGAAATCGTGCCGCCGCATGATCAGGCCATCAGCATGATCATCGATCAGGGCTATGAAACGATGGAAGGTGCCAGCGGTGACGACTGGATCAGCGTCGCCCAATCCATGCGCGCCTATCTGCGCTTTTCGCTGCTGGGCGGCGTGATAGCACAGCAGATCCGCAACCTGGGCTACAAGGCCAAGGCGCATACGGTGATGGATGGCGAGGTGCTGCAACCGCCGCTGTTGCTGCTCTCGGGGTTGGGTGAGGTCAGCCGGATCGGAGAAGTTATCCTGAACCCCTATCTGGGCCCGCGCCTGAAATCAGGCGTGGTGACGACCGACATGCCGATGACGCATGACAAACCCATCGATTTCGGCCTGCAAACCTTTTGCGAGTCCTGCAACAAATGCGCCCGCGAATGCCCCTCGGGCGCGATCACCGCCGGACCGAAGCTGATGTTCAACGGTTACGAAATCTGGAAATCCGACAGCCAGAAATGCGCCACGTACCGTGTGACGACCCCGGGCGGCGCGATGTGCGGGCGCTGCATGAAGACCTGCCCGTGGAACCTCGAAGGTCTCTTCGCTGAACGCCCCTTCCGCTGGGCTGCGATGAACATCCCCGCCGCCGCGCCCGCGCTGGCCAGGCTGGACGATGCGGTCGGCAATGGCGGGCTGAACGACATCAAGAAATGGTGGTGGGATATCGAGTTGCAGCCCGACGGCGCCTATCGCCCCACGACGCACCCGTTGAACCGGCGCGATCTGCAAAAGGATCTGGACCTGAAATACGAGGATCAGACCCTGGCCGTCTATCCCGCTTATCTGGCTCCGCACCCCTGGCCCTATCCCTTTGCAATGGACCGAGAAGCCGGGATTGCAGCCTATGAGGCCATGGTGACGGCCGACGAGTACAAGGCCCGCAAGGCAAGCGGGGACATGTCGATCATCCATCGCTATCAGATCGCCGGTGATGCGCCTGTGATGCGGGTCGCCGTGACCAAGGTTGAAAAGATGACGGCGGATGTCACGAAATACGAATTTGCATCGCTGGACGGTGCGCCCCTGCCGGGATGGACAGCGGGCGCACATCTGGACGTCCTGGTCGCGCCGGAATTTCTGCGGCAATATTCCATGTCGGGCGACCCGTCGGATCGTACGACCTATCAGATCGGCGTGCTGCGCGAGGATGACGGGCGTGGCGGGTCAGCGCTGTTGCATCGCATCTTTACCGAGGGCCGAAAGGTTTTCGTGTCCAAACCGATCAACCACTTTGAATTGGATGAAACGGCAACCAGAACATTCCTCATGGGTGGCGGCATCGGAATCACCCCGATGATCGCATTTGCCCATCGCCTGCATGCGCTGGGCCGCAAGTTCGAATTGCACTATTCGGCCAGCACACGGGGCGGGGCGGGGTATCTGGATGACCTGGCCGCCATGCCCTGGGCGGATCGCGTTCATTACCATTTCTCGGATGAAGGCACCCGCGCTGATCTGAATGTGATTCTGTCCGGCTACCGGGATGGATGGCATGTCTATACCTGCGGGCCGGATCGTTACATGGACGGCGTGATTCAGGCGGCCGAGCAGCAGGGCTTTCCCAAAGAGGCACGTCATCTGGAATACTTCTCGGTTCCTGAAACGCCTGAATATGAAAACCACGCGTTTGAGCTCAAGCTTGCGCGTTCGGACCGGACACTGCCCGTGCCCGCAGACAAGGACGCGGCGCAAGTTCTGAACGAAGCCGGTTTTCATGTGGATGTGAAATGCGCAGACGGCATCTGCGGCGTCTGTAAATGCGGTGTCATTTCGGGCGAGGTCGAGCATCGGGATTTCGTTTTGTCCCGCAAACAGCGCGAAGGCGCCATGATCCTGTGCCAAAGCCGCGCGGCGGAACCTGATGGGGTGATCGAGATCGATCTCTGAACCCTGTCCAAAAGCGACATTTGGAAGTTGAATTTTGGTCGCTCGGCCCATGGACGCCGGACGAGGGGTGAATTAACGTCGCCGCGAACCCAGATATTCCTGACCAACAGGTACGAGGTAGCTTCATGGATTATCACAGCCCCGCCAGCTTTGCCGAAGCTTCGGCTCTGGCCGCGAACGCGACGGGCATCACACGTTTTCTGGCGGGCGGTACGGATGTACTTGTGCAACTGCGCTCGGAGCTGGTGACGCCCGATACGCTGATCGACATCAAGAAAATCAACGGTGTACACAACATTACCCGCAACGACGACGGCAGTTGGACGATCGGCGTGGCCGTTACCGGCGCCGAGATGAGCGAGCACCCCGAGCTTGGCCGCGACTGGCCCGGTGTGGTCGAGGCGATGGACCTGATCGGTTCAACTCAGGTTCAGGGCCGCGCGACGCTGACGGGCAATCTGTGCAATGGCTCACCTGCGGCTGATTCCGTGCCCGCCATGGTGGCCGCAGGCGTGACCGTCACCGTAACCGGCCCCGATGGCACGCGTGACGTTGCGGTCGAGGACATCCCGACCGGGCCCGGCAGGACCTCGCTGGCGAAGGGCGAGTTGATCTCGGCCATCAACATCCCTGCCCGTGGTGCGAATGGGGGCGACGCCTATCTGCGTTTCATCCCCCGTACCGAAATGGACATTGCGGTGGTGGGCGTTGGTGTGAACCTCCGTCTGGATGGTGACGTCATCACCGAGGCGCGCGTGTCGCTGGGTGCCGTGGCACCGACCGTTCTGTTGGTTGAACACTGTGCCAAAGCGATCATCGGCAGCACTTTGGACGATGCCGCCCTTGACGCACTGGCCGCGGCCGCGTCGGCCGCCTGCAATCCGATCGATGACAAACGAGGTACGATCGCGTTCCGTACCGAAGTCGCTGGCGTTCTGGCCAAGCGTGCCGCAAAGATCGCCTATGCCCGCGCGAAGGGAGAAAACGCATGAGCAAGCTCCACGTATCCACCACCGTGAACGGGGACGCAGTCGAATACCTGTGCGACCCGCGCGAAACCCTGCTGGACTGTCTGCGCGACAAGCTGAACCTGACCGGCGCCAAAGAGGGCTGCGGCACTGGTGATTGCGGCGCGTGTTCGGTCACCGTCGATGGCCGCCTTGTGTGCTCGTGCCTGATGCTGGGTGTCGAAGCCGAAGGCAAGCAGATCGAGACCGTCGAAGGGATTGCGGATGGTGACATCCTGCACCCGTTGCAGAAGAAGATGATCGAATATGCCGCGCTTCAATGCGGCATCTGTACCCCGGGCATTCTGGTGGCGGCGAAGTCGCTGTTGGAGAAGAACCCCAATCCGACCGAGGAAGAAACGCGCTATTGGCTGGCGGGCAACCTGTGCCGCTGCACCGGCTACGACAAGATCATTCGCGCCGTGATGGACACGGCCGCTGAGATGCGGGAGGCGTCATAATGGCTCTGGACGATCGCAAAACTGATTTCACCTTCGTTGGCACCCGCCCCGATCGCCCTGACGGTCTGGACAAGGTGACGGGCCGGGCCAAGTTCGGTGCGGATATCTCGGCCCCCGGCATGTTGCACGGCGCGATTCTGCGCTCACCCCATGCCCATGCCCGGATCGTCAGGATTGATACCTCGAAAGCCGAGGCATCGAAGGACGTCAAAGCCGTCGTGACTCGAGCCGATTTCACCGATGTCCCATTCAAGCCCGGGCTCGAAGGTGAATTCTGGAATGTGCTGGAAAACGTCATGGCGGGGAAAAAGGCGCTCTATGACGGGCACGCGGTTGCTGCGGTGGCGGCCACATCTGCCTTGGCGGCACGTGACGCGCTGAAACTGATCGAGGTCGAATACGAGGTGCTGCCGCACGTCACCGATGTGGACAAAGCGATGGCCCCGGATGCGCCGGTGATCCGGGAAGGTGCTGCGGATTATTCGGTGCCGGAAGGGATGCACCCGAACGTCGTGCGTTATCACGAAAGCGGGCACGGCGATGTCGAGGCTGGGTTTGCCGAGGCCGATCTGGTCATCGAAGACAGCTTTGTGACCGAGGCGACCCATCAGGGGTACATCGAACCGCACGCCTGTCTGGGCATGCTGGGCAATGACGGCAAGGGTGAGCTGTGGTGCACAACTCAGGGCCACTGGATCGCGCAGAAAACCTGTGCGGCGTTGCTGGGGATCGAAACCTCGCAACTGCGCGTGACTGCGTCTGAAATTGGCGGTGGTTTCGGCGGTAAGACCACGGTGTTCATCGAACCCGTCGCGCTGGCGCTCAGCCGCAAGGCCAACCGTCCGGTCAAGATCGTGATGACCAGGTCCGAGGTTTTCCGTGCCACCGGGCCGACCTCTTCGGCGTCGATGGACGTGAAGATCGGCATGAAGAAAGACGGCACGATCACGGCGGCGCAGGGTGTCTTCCGCCTGCAAGGAGGGGCCTTCCCCGGCGCCCCGGGCGATATGACGGCCATGTGTGCCTTTGCGCCCTACAACCTGCCCAACGTCAAGCAGATCGGTTACGATGTGATGTCGAACCGTCCGAAACAGGCTGCCTACCGCGCGCCGGGTGCACCCATGGGCGCCTTCGCCGTTGAATCCGTCATTGATGAGCTCTGCAACAAGCTGGGCCTTGATCCTATTGATGTGCGTCTGAAAAATGCCGCGCATGAAGGCACGAAGGCCAGCTATGGCCCGACCTACGAACGCATCGGTCTGGTCGAAACCCTTGAGGCTGCCAAAGCGCATCCCCATTACTCGGCCCCGCTGAAGCCGGGGCAGGGGCGCGGGGTTTCCTGCGGTTTCTGGTTCAACCACGGCGGAGAGACCAGCGTCTCATTGGCACTGTCCGAGGATGGTTCGGCGCAGTTGATGGTCGGAACACCCGACATCGGCGGGTCGCGCGCATCCATGGCTCTGATGGCGGCCGAGGTTCTGGGCATTCCGTATGAAAACATCCGCGTGACCATCGCCGACACGGCGACGCTGGGTTACAACGACGTGAGCCATGGTTCGCGCGTGACCTACGCGTCGGGCCTCGCGACGATCAAGGCCGCAAGACACGCGGTCGAGAAACTGTGCGAACGTGCGGCGGCCAAGTGGGGCATCCCGGTCGATGCGGTGAAATGGGAAGACGGCTGCGCGGTACCCTCGGGGCCCAATGCAGGGGATTTCGACCCGCTGCCTCTGGCCGATATCACGGCGGATATGGGATCGACCGGAGGCCCGATTTCGGGCCATTTCGAAGCCACCCCCGAAGGCGCGGGCGTATCCTTTGGCACCCATATCGTCGATGCCGAGGTCGATCCGGAAACCGGCAAGACATCGATCACCCGCTACACGGTCATTCAGGATGCCGGCAAGGCGATCCACCCGACCTATGTGGAAGGGCAGTATCAGGGTGGCGCCGCGCAGGGCATCGGCTGGGCACTGAACGAGGAATACATCTATGGCGAAGATGGCCGGTTGCAGAACTCGATCTTTCTTGACTACCGGATTCCCGTTGCCAGTGACCTGCCGATGATTGACACGGTGATCGTCGAAGTGCCCAACCCGGGCCACCCGTTCGGGGTGCGCGGCGTGGGCGAGACGGGCATCGTGCCGCCCCTGGCCGCCATCGCCAATGCGGTGTCCAATGCGGCGGGTGTTCGGATGAAGCAACTGCCGATGTCTCCGCCGCGCATTCTGGCGGCCCTGAAGGAAAATGGTTGAGGTCCACCTCTGGTCCGGCCTCCGGTCACTGACCGGGGGCCAGCAAGTGGTTGAGGTCGAGGCCAAAACCACCGGAGAGCTTTTGCGGGCTCTGGTCCGGGCCCACCCGCAGTTGCAGGCCCCCATTGACGCGGGGGTCTCCATCGCGATCGACGGGCGTGTCATTGCCACAGGGCTTACCGAGCCGATTCCCGAAGGCAGCGAAGTCTATCTGATGCAACGTCTCAGGGGCGGTTAGGCGTCAGGTGACCAGGGCTCGCGCCCGACCATCCGGTCAGCTTCTGCCGTGATGTCGTTCATGTGCTGCTCCAGGCTCAGGCGCAGGGTCTCGATTTCCTCTTCGCTGGCCTTGCGGGGCACCGTTTCAGTCCATTCCCGGCACAGAAACACGCCTTCATTTCGCCAGGGGCGGGGCATCAGAAGGTGATCCCAGGTTCCCGCTTCGCGACCATGTTTCGTGGAGAAGGTGATACCGAATACGCGCTTGCCCGAGGTGCGCGCCCATACCAGCGGAACCGTCGACAGAACCCGTTCCGGCCCGCGCGGTCCGTCTGCCGCGATCCCAATAGAGATACCCTGCTTCATCTTGCCCAGAACTTGACGTGACAAGGCGACGTGGCGTGTCTTGCTGGCCATGGCGATCGTGTCCATGCCAAACAGCTTTTGTACCCGGCCCACCATGCTGCCCGCCCGGGCAGAGGAGGTGATCGAACAGATGCGCCCCTTGTCCAGCGGGAAGAAATAGGGCGACTGCGCCAGCCGTTGATGCCACAGCACAACGATGACCGGCTCACCTTGTTCGGCCAGCTGATCCAGTTCTTCGTATCCGATGCGCTGCCAGCGTGTGTTTCGGTTGACCAATCGAATGTAAGTGGCAATCCGGCGGGCCACCCAGTTCAGCACGGCTTCGCTGTCTGCGATCTTCTTGCGGAGGTTCACACGGGGTTCCTTTTGCTGACCGGACCTTGTCTTAGCGCACTGCACATTTTGCGCAACTTGTTTGTCGGCTCAGATAGTGGTGTGGAAATCGAAAAAGCCTCTTGAGTCCGCCGCGCGGCTGTCATATCTGGGGCTCACCACAGGGGTATAGCTCAGTTGGTAGAGCGACGGTCTCCAAAACCGTAGGTCGCGGGTTCGAACCCTGCTGCCCCTGCCATCCGCATCAAAACACCAATCGGCAATCGTGCTTGGCGCGTTTACAGCGCGTGCGGCTTTCGGCTATGGCCGGGGCGAACCGGAAATCAGAACGCGCGCAGGCTTTGTGAGCCGCAGTGCAACCAAACCCTATACGCCATCAAAAAATTCCGGCCCAGAGTGTGAACAGCGTCACTGACGGATGTTGGAAAGTCTGGTTGTCTGAGAATGTCAAAGAGTTGGCGTTCAGGTTCTGCACAGAACGCAGGTTTTCAGTTTCTCCCTTGTGACTGGGGCGCGCTTGTGGTCGAGCGCGCCCTTTCCGTTTCTGGTCAGCAACGCATAGTGACGCCGTCAGAACGTGCAGGGACTCTGCCCAAAGCCGGTAATTGAGCAGAACCCTAAAAATCGGGCTTTGCACCAGAGAAAGGCGTGTGGCGGCCGGTCAGTCAGGCCAGCAGCGCCAGATCCCCGATATTTGTCTTGTGCCGGGTCGGCATCGTTTTTGCCGAATGGCCGTCGATCGTCAGGGCGAGGTCCTCATAAAACCCGCCGCTGTCGAACCACCAGCGATGCGACTTCATCATCTTGCGCTGTCCTTTGGGGACGTCTCGTTGATATTGGTGGTCACAAAAAATATCCCAATGACCTTTCGAGGTCAGCTTCGGCATCCCGACACGACCGGCGCGACGCCGACCGCCGTGAACAATCCCGCCGGCCAGGGCCAGCACCTTGTCTTTCCGGCTGTAGTAATTGGTGAATCGCTTGCACCGTTTTTTCAGGACCAGATCGCCCCATGCGCCCTTTTCCAGCCATTCTGAATCGATGTCCGCTGACGCGAACATGACCTGATCCGCCGACCATATCTTGTTGCCGGGCCCGGCCGAATCCCCGAAGTCAGAGAATGCGCGCAGTACCACCAACGCTCCCATGGAATGAGCGATCAGATGCACCTTGGGGCGTGGCGACATTCCCAACAGCGGCAAGATTCCGTCCCCCACCAGATGCGGTGCCACCGCCTTGGCATCGGAGCGGTCCGAGTCATAGGTGTGCACCGATCCGTCGCTGGGCCAGTCAAAGGCAACAACCGCGCCCTGATACCCGTTGCCCCTGAGATTGGTTTCTATTTTCCCCAGCCGGTCCAGCATGTCCTTCTGGCTGGTGTTGAAGCCGTGAACATAGATCAGGACGGCCGAATCCCCGCCCTCCTGTCGCACGAGATCCAGCCATTTGGCTTTTTTGACAATACTTCCCTTACGAATTTTTCCACCGGGGCTTTGCTGGGTGATGTGAACATATCTGGTCTTTGCCGCCGGCTTAAACGTGAACTTTTTCTTCTGCGCGTTATAGGTGCGGCGGGAAAAAAACAGTGCCATTATTCAAACTCCATTCTAATCAATCCGTAAAATGTGCCATGAGCCGCCGTTTTCACAAAGCGTAATCTCCCGGCCCTTCTGGTGCCAAAACGGGGATGTGCGATGAAGCCGGTATGCGCCAAGGTTGCATACAGGGGCATCCTGACGTCCAATGCCTGTTTCCTCTGCCGGCTTAATGCCCTAGTGTCCGCTGCAAACGAACACACGCACGAGGCCCCATGTCGCGTTTTGATGGATATTTCCTGCGGCAATTGCTGATTCTGTTTGGCTTTTTCACCTTGGTGCTTGTCGGTGTGTTCTGGATCACCCGGTCTGTCAGCCTGTTTGACAGGGTCATTAGCGGTGGGCAGTCGGCAATGGTCTTTCTGGAATTCACCGCGCTGACTTTGCCGACCTTGATCCGCACGGTCATGCCCATGGCGGTGTTTGCCGCCGCCGTCTATGCCACAAATCGCCTGAGCCGCGAAAGTGAACTGACGGTTATGCTGGCCACCGGATCCAGCCCTTGGCGGCTTGCCCGGGCTGTGCTGCTGTTCGGTGTGATTACCGGGGTGATGATGGCGATCATCAGCGTGTTCCTGCGCCCGGCCTCGGTGGAACAGCTGGAAATCCGGCAAGCCGAAGTGGCCGGAGATGTGACGGCTCAACTGCTGAACGAAGGCGAGTTTCTGCACCCCGCCGAAGGTGTCACGGTTTACATAGGCAGCATTGATCTGGACGGCACACTCCACGAAGTTTTCGTGTCTGACCGCCGCGATCCTGAAAACGCGGTCAGCTATTCAAGCGTAACCGCCTATCTGGTCAACAATGATGCCGGCATCCACCTTGTGATGGTTGATGGGGTTGCATTGCGCCTGAACAAGGAAGGCAAAGTGTTGTCATCGACCCTGTTCCAGGACGCGTCCTACGACATCTCGGAACTGACGAATACAAATCCGATGGCCCGGCGCAGCCTCGAAGCTATTCCAACGGCGGACCTGATCCGCAACCGGGATGAGGTTTCAGCCACGGAAGGGTTCAGCCAAGGCAAGCTGATCGAAGAGCTGCACCAGCGGTTCTCGTGGATCGCGATATGCATCGCCGTGGCCCTGGCCGGGTATTCCACCCTGATGCTGGGCAGTTTTTCCCGGTTTGGATTGTGGCCGCAGATATTGGGCGCCTTCACCATTCTTGTCCTGCTTGAAGGTGTGCGCGGGTTTGTTTCCCCAATGGTGATCGATGACCCGGAGCTTTGGTTTCTGCTGTACCTTCCCGCAATCATAGGGGTGCTGATCTCGGGCCTCTTCCTGCTTGTTGCCGGTCGGCCGCTGATGCGAAAACGGCAGCGCGCGCCGCAGATCATGCCGACGCCGGCCTGAGTTCTAGCCGCGAAGATCCACCAAACAGCTGTGAATGTCGTCAAATTCCTCGCGATCACCGCGGGTGACCAGATACATGGGCAGCGGCAAGCTGATACTGTCCTCGACCCGCTCCAGAGCACCCGAGGCCAGATGTTCGGAAATGACGTAATCGGGGAAATAGCCGTTTCCGCCTCGGTGCAGAATATATCGCAGCGCCATCATGCAATTGCCAAGAAAAACTGTCTGACCCGACGCCCGCCGCGCAGCCGATCTGACATGGTCCTGATAGACCTCGCCCAGTTCAAGGTTGACGAAGATCATGTCATCGTCCGTGCCGTCAGTCTTTGGCGTCCGGACCAGGGACAAAAGCTCGGGTTCAAGCGCGTACCACGTGACACGCCGGTCCGCCGGCTTTTCATGTGTGATCGCCGCGTCCAGCACATGGGTTGCCACCGCTTCGACCATGTTCAGGTCGTGGTCATAGTTCAGCGTCAACAGCAACTTGCCAAAGCGCTGTTCAAACCGAACCGCCAGGTTCACCAGCAACGGATCCCAGATGCTGAGTTGGCCGCCCAACCGCAGCGCCGGGCGGTTCTGTGCCTGTACCGGCAGGTCGCGCGATGCAAAGCCCCAAAGGGACAACATCTGTTCCGCATAGGGTTTGAACTGCTGGCCGAACTCGGTCAGCGCCGTTCCGCCGGCACCGCGCGTGAACAGCGCCCTGCCGGTTTCCTCCTCGATCAGGCGAATACGCGCGCTGACAGCGGTCTGCGTCACATTCAACTTGCGAGCGGCGGCATGAAAGCCACCGGCTTCGGCCACGCAGAGAAAAGTTTCCAGAGCTTTGAAATGCATGTCGAAAGTATTTTTTGATCATTGTGATAAAATCAATTCATTTTTTTGGAGGCTGGTTTCGAACTACGCTTTCGCTCAGGACACATGCAAAAGGATCAGCCATGCTGGACAAAAGCCACAAACCCACCTGGACCAGTTTCGAGACAGCCACCAAGGCCGACTGGGATGCCGTGATGGAGTACGAAGAGGCGTATAATGCGGCCCTGCCAGACCGCATCCTCGATGCCATCCGCTCGTTGGACGAAGAATGGACGCCCTATCCGGTGAACCGCTACCAGCACAGCCTGCAAGCCGCGACACGTGCTTACGAGGACGGTGCGGATGAGGAACTGGTGGTGGCGGCGCTGATCCACGATACCGGCGATATCCTGTCACCCTACAATCACGGAGAGCTGTCAGCGGCGATGATGAAGCCTTACGTCAGCGAAAAGACGTATTGGATTCTCAAGCATCATTGCGTGTTTCAGGGATATTACTACAACCACCATCTGGGCGGCGACCGCAACGCGCGCGACAAATATCGCGACAGTCCTTATTGGGAAGATTGTCGCTATTTCTGCCATGAATACGATCAGAAGGCGTTCGACCCGAATTATCCGACCAAGCCGCTGGAGTTCTTCGAACCCATGTTGCGCCGCGTCCTGAACAGGGGCGAAGGCCATATGGAGCTGAACGAAACCGCCGATGACGGCAAAACCGGCTAGGAACCGGATCAGGCGGGCCAGCCCGGCCCGCCTGCCTGTTTAGCAGCTCGCCATCAGGCGATAGACGATCTGCGCCGCAGTGAAATCCCAGGCGGCATTGCCGTCGGGGGCCAGTTCGACCACGTCGAAGCCGACGCAGCGGCGGCCCTTCAGGGCGTGTTCGACGAGGCGAAGCGCCTGATAGTATCCCAGCCCGCCCGGAACGGGCGTGCCGGTCGCGGGCATCTGCGCCGGGTCCAGCCCATCAACGTCAAAGCTGACATAGACCAGTTCGGGGAAATCCTCGGGCAGGTCGACGGCATGGATGTTGCCGGTGACCAACTCTTCGGCATCCACGTGGAAGACGCGGTTCCTCAGACGGCTTTTTGCTTCCTCGGTGGAAAAGGCGCGCACGCCGAGCTGGGCCAGTGGGATACCTTCCTCGGCCAGCAGATGCATCACCGAGGCGTGCGAGTGTTTTTCGCCCTGATAGGCGTTGCGCAGATCGGCATGGGCGTCGATCTGCACGATGCCGAGGGGCTGGCCTAGCGAGCGAGTCACACCCATGACCGCGCCATAGCTGAGCGAGTGTTCACCACCCAGCGTGACCGGCACCTTGCCGGCGCGGATGGCGGCCTCGGTGCGCTGGGCGAGGCGCTCCATAACGTCCGGCAGCGGGCCGTCGCAATCCAGCGGGGGCTCGGTAAAGATGCCTTCGACGCAGGGTTCGGCGTGGCCGGTGATGCGTTCGAGTTCATTGCTGGCCTCGATGATCGCTTCGGGGCCTTTGGCGGTGCCGGACCCGTAGGATACGGTGCGTTCCAGCGGCACCGGGATCACGCGGAATCGCGCGTCTTCGCTGCGTTCGGTCTCGGTCAGTTCGCTGTCGAGGAAAATGCTCATGAAAGCCTCTCTTTGAAGTCGCTGTAGCCGAATTGCCTGATGATTTTTAGGTCGTCGGTTTCGCTGTTCCACAGGGCGATGGTGGGCAGGGGCACGCCGTTGAACGTGTTGGTCTTGACCATCGAGTAATGCGCCTGATCGAGGAAGGCAAAGCGCTGCCCGATTTTTAGCGGCTCGGCCCAAGTGTAGTCGCCGATCACGTCGCCCGCCAGGCACGAGGGGCCGCCCAGGCGATAGGTGTGGCCGGTTTCGGCCTCGTCCATCAGGGCGGGGCGATAGGGGGCCTCGATCACGTCGGGCATGTGGCAGGTGGCCGAGATATCGGTGATCGCCAGATCCATGCCGTTGTGCGGCAGGTCGAGGATTTCGCCCACCAGGATGCCCGCATCCAACGCCACGGCCTCGCCGGGTTCCAGATAGACCTCGACGCCGTATTTGGCGCGGATGTGTTTGATGAACTCCACCAGCCCGTCGCGGTCATAGTCGCTGCGGGTGATGTGGTGGCCGCCGCCGAAATTGAGCCATTTCAGGCCGTTCAGGAAGGGGGCGAGTTTCGGTTCGACAGCGGCCCAGGTGCGCGCCAGAGGCTCGAACCCCTGTTCGCAGAGCGTGTGCATGTGGAGGCCATCCACGCCCTCCAACGCCTTGGCGTCCAGCTGGCTGACTGGGGTGCCGAGGCGTGAACACGGGGCGCAGGGGTCGTATTTCGCGACCTCGCCTTCGGAGTGTTCAGGGTTGATGCGCAGCCCGACCTGCCGCCCCGCGGCCTGTGCCTTGGCAAGAAAGCGGTCTTTCTGACCGGGGCTGTTGAAGATGATGTGATCCGACAGTGCGAGGATTTCGTCGATATCGGTGTCCTTGTAGCCCGCGCAGAAGGTCGCGACCTCGCCGCCATATTCCTCGCGGCCCAGCCGGGCCTCGTAGATGCCGCTGGCGCAAGTGCCGCCGAGATACTGTCGCACCAGAGGGGCCAGCGCGAACATCGAGAAAGCCTTGAGGGCGGACAGGACATGTGCGCCGGAACGCTCACCGATATCGGCCAGAACCGCCAGATTTCGCTCCACCGCCTTTTCGTCGACGACGAAGCAGGGTGACGGCACGCGTGTCAGGTCGAAGTAGCGGAAGGCTCCGGCGTCTCCGGCCTGTGTGGTCATCATGTCGGACATGTCGGGCGTCTCCGATTGTGAAAAGGCCGGGGGGCCTGCCCCCCGGACCCCCCGGGATATTTTCAGCCAGATGAAGCAGGGCGGTCGCGCGGACCGCCCCGAGGGATCAGAAGTCGACGGGCCCGTCGAGTTCGTGGACCTGCCACGGCAGGCCGTGTTCGTTCAGCATGTCCATGAAATCATCCGGGTCGAGCTGTTCCATGTTCCACACGCCCGGCTCGCGCCAGTTGCCTTTCAGCACTTGTGCCGCGCCGATCATCGCGGGGACGCCGGTGGTGTAGCTGACGGCCTGGCTGCCGACCTCGGCATAGCATTCCTCGTGGTCGCAGATGTTGTAGATGTAGTAGGTTTTCTCGCCCGAGCCGTCCTTGGCCTGACCCGTGGCGATGTCGCCGATGCAGGCCTTGCCCTTGGTTTCGGCGCCCAGATCGCCGGGATCGGGCAGCAGGGTTTTCAGGAATTGGATCGGGATGATTTCCTTGCCGTCATGCATCACCGGGTCGATGCGGGTCATGCCGACGTTTTCCAGCACTTTGGCATGGGTGATGTAGGCATCGCCGAATGTCATCCAGAAGCGGGCGCGCTCGATCTCGGGGAAATGGGTGCTGAGCGATTCCAGCTCCTCGTGATACATCAGGTACATGTTCTTGGGGCCGATGGCGGGGAAGTCGAACTCGACCTTGTGGGTCATGGCGGGAGAGTGCTTCCATTCGCCGTTCTCCCAGTGGCGTACTTCGGCCAGGACTTCGCGCAGGTTGATTTCCGGGTTGAAGTTGGTGGCGAATTCCTGATCGTTCTGGCCGCCATTGGCGTCAAGCACGTCGATCTGGCGGATCGTGTCCAGCTTGTGTTTCTTGAGCCACTTGGCAAAGACGGATGTAACACCCGGATCGAAACCCGAACCGAGGATCGCGGTCAGGCCGGCCTGTTTGAACCTGTCCTGATAGGCCCATTGCCAGTGGTATTCGAACTTGGCCTCGTCCTCGGGCTCGTAATTCGCAGTGTCGAGATAGTGGCACCCGGCCTCGAGGCAGGCGTCCATCAGCACCAGGTCCTGATAGGGCAGGGCCAGGTTCACCAGGATTTCCGCGCCTGTTTCCTTGATCAGCTTGACCGTGTCTTCGACCTTGTAGGCGTCAAGCTCGGCGGTGGCGATGTCAACGCCCACGCGCTCTTTCACCGATTTGGCGATGGCGTCGCATTTCGACTTGGTCCGGCTGGCCAGTGTGATTTCGGTGAAGATGTCCGAATTCATCGCCATCTTGTGCACGGCGGCGTGGGATACGCCGCCCGCGCCGACAACCAGTGTTTTGCCACTAAGTGAACCCATGGGGGTAATCTCCTCTCACAGGGGGTTATTCGTAATAGGTGTAGCCGTTGATCGAGTCGCGATAGGCGCTCATCAGGGTTTTGCGGTCCTTGGCTTTCAGAGTACCGGTCGAGATCGCCTCGTCCACCATTTTGCGGAAGGCGGCGACGCAGTCGGTGGGGTCGAATTCGACATAGGACAGCACCTGGCTGATCGTGTCGCCCTCTTGTTCGTGCAGCAGGTCGAACCCTCCGTCAGCGCGCAGGTCGATGGTGACGACGTTGGTGTCGCCGAACAGGTTATGCAGATCGCCCAGCGTTTCCTGATAGGCGCCGACGAAAAAGACGCCCATGAAATATTCATCATCTTCGGGCAGGGTATGCACCGGCAGACTGGGTGAAACACCGTCGGCCAGGATGAACCGGTCGATCTTGCCGTCGCTGTCGCAGGTGATGTCGGACAGGACTGCGCGGCGGTCGGGTGTTTGGTTCAGGCCCTGCAAGGGCACGATGGGGTGCAGCTGGTCAATGGCCCAGACGTCGGGCAAGGACTGGAACAGCGAAAAGTTGCAGTGGTAGATATCGGCCACTTTCTCAAGCTGGTCGTCCACGTCGGTTTCCAGATCGTCACTGGCCGCCAGCGCCTTGAGGCGGGCCATCAGCGACAGGTAGATGCGTTCGGCCCGGGCCATCTGGCGCAGGTCTACATATCCACGGCGGAACAGGGCGCGCAATTCGTTGCGATAGAAGGTGGCGTCGTTCCAGCATTCCTGAAGACGGTCTTTGCTGAGATAGCCGTGCACCGCGGCAAGGTCTGAAACCATGTGGTGATCGTCGGCTTCAACCTCGGGGCCGTTGGGCGCATCATAGAGCGTGCTTTCCAGCACGTTGAACACCAGCATCGACGACGTCGCCACCACCGCGCGGCCGCTTTCGGTGACCAGCGTCGGGTGGTCCACCTCGGCCTCGTCCATGGCATAGGCCACGGTTTCCACCACGTTGGCGCAGTATTCCTCGACAGTGTAGTTGATCGAGTTCTCGGCCGCCTTCTTCTCGCCCGTGTAGTCCACCCCCATACCACCGCCGAGGTCCAGATGGGTCAGCGGCACGCCCTCGCGCGTCAGTTCGGTGTAATAGCGACAGGCCTCGCCCACCGCGCGGCGCACGTCGTTGACGTCCTGCACCTGAGAGCCCAGATGCGAGTGCTGCAACTTCAGGCAATGCAGAAGGCCCGCGTCGCGCAGCTTGTCCACCGTGGCCACCAGTTGATCGGTGTTCATACCGAAAGCCGAACGGTCGCCCGAGCTTTCTTCCCATTTGCCGCTGATCTGGTTGGTGAGTTTGACCCGCACGCCAATAAGCGGTTCGACCTCCAATTCCTTGTAGACCTCGATCACCGTGTCAGCCTCTTTCGGGCTTTCCAGAACGATCACCGTGTTGAACCCGATCTTGCGGGACAGGATGGCCAGCTGGATGAACTCGGCATCCTTGACGCCGTTGCAGACGATCAGCGCTTCGCTGGCCAGCCGATGTGCCAGCGCGATCACCAGTTCGGGTTTGGACCCGGCCTCGAGCCCATAGTTGTACTTCTTGCCGAATTCGACGATCCGGTCGACGACCTGGGCTTGCTGGTTCACCTTGATCGGGAACACGCCGCGATAGCTGCCCCTGTAACCGACGCGGGCGATAGCTTCGCGGAAGCTTTCGTTCAGATGCGCGATCTCGTGTTCCAGATAGGAAGACACGCGCAGAACCATCGGGGCCTTGATGCCGCGGTCGTCCAGATCGCTGAGAATACCGGGCAGGCTGATCGCGCCAACCTCGGGAGCCAAGGGATTGCGCAGACCGATTTCGCCCTGCTCCGTCACCTCGATGAGGCCTTTGCCCCATTTCTCAACTCCGTAGATGGAATGCGGTGCGTCGGGCGTCTGTTTCAATCAAGTCAGTCCTTAACGTAGGGGTGCCAGTTTCGCGCCCGCCAATACGGCAGCTGTTTGATTCTTCCAAGCCTAAACTATGTGACGGAAAAATCCGAGTTTCATGCCGCTGGGGCGATCGGGACCAGATGATTGTCCCACTGGCACTTCGCGCGGGTCCGGATCTCGGGGTGCGCAGTGGCCAACGCGCCGAACACACCGGTTCCGGTGGTGAAAACCAAGCCGTTCGGGCCCGATCCAAGCCCGCAGACATCCTCAAGCTCGAACGCATCGCTGAATGTGCCACTGGCCACGTCGAACCGATGCAGCGCATTGCTGCGTGGACAGGTGATGGCAACGGTTGCACCATCCGCCGAAAACGCGATGCTGCCCGCATAGCCTTGCAGCGTGCTCTGATCCTGCTCAGGCGCTGACAGAAGGTGCGGGTTTTCCCCCTGACGGTGCAGGCCCAGCAAGGGCGGATGTTCGGCTTTGCTGCCCTGCCACTGCATCGCAAAGCCCACCAGCCCGTCGCGACGGACCGCCAGATGGCGGATCGAGTTCTTGCGAAGCACGGGCGTCAGCGACACCTGCTCCTGAACCAGGCCCGACAGGGAAAGGTAGGTCAGGTTGGGCTTCATCGTCGGCAGGTTCAGCTTCGTGCGCCCGGTTTCGGGATGGGTTTCGATCCCGCCATTGGCAATCACAAGCGTTTTCCCTCCCGGCATCAACCGCATGTCATGCGGCCCGACGCCGCCGGAGGGGAATTCACCCAAGCGCGCAAAGGTTTCGGCGTCCCAGACGCCTATGATACCTTCTCCGGCTTCGAAATCGTTTTCGGTGGCAAAGAAAATCGCGCCATCGGCTGAAAAAGTACCGTGACCATAAAAATGCCGGCCTTCCGGCGCCGTCAGCCGCGCGATCGGTGATCCCGTCACGCAATCAATCACCACGGCAAAGGTGCCCGGACGGCGCGCAAAGGCCACGGCCTGTGGTTTGACCGGATGTGCCGCCGCCGCATGACCGCGCGCGGGCAGGGGCACGGAAAACAGCAGCGTTCCCTGTGCATCCAGCCCGGCCAGTCGATACGAACCATCCGGAAACAGCCCTGCGGCCAGAAACTCCGGCCTTCCCACCGAGGCCCATCCATGGATCGGAGGCAGAGAGGTTGCAGCAAGCCCTGCAAGAAAACGGCGGCGCGATGTCATGGTCAGTCCCCGTCCAGTGAATTGAAGCCTGCGCTGATGCCCAGGGTCGGGCCAAGTTCAGTCGACGCAATGGCGCGAATATCGTGGATGGACTGTTGCAGGGCCTCGATACGGAACCGGGCCTGCGGATCCGAAACGCCCGCCAGCGCCGGGTCGTCAATGGCCTGGGCATTCTCGATGGCGCGCGCAAAGGCAGCATCCAGATCCGCGGCGATATCGGGATGATCAAAGGCCAATCGCGATGCAAGATCACGAAGGGCCATCAGTGAAAGCTCGACATGGCGCAAGGATCGCTTCGACCGCCACGCTTCGGCGCGGTTCGGGCGCGGGCGGTCGAACGTGCCCAATGGGCGACCAAGCCGAGTGTCGGCCGTGAATTCAAGACCCGTGGACAAAGCCTTGAACAGTTCCTGCATCGCTTCGTCCTGCGTTCGGTAGCGGCCGTTCTCGCCGGGCCGGGTCAGGCCGGGGGCATAGCTTTGCCAGTCATCGGCCATCGCCCGCGCGTTGGCATCAATATCCGCCGCGATCGCCTGAATCAGCGCACAGCGGTAATCCGCATTGCCCTGCTCTGCAAAGGCGGGATCGAACAGCATCCGTTCGAGCGCAAAGAACCCGCGCCCGGCTATGGATGTCTCGGCATAGGCTTCCTGGTGTTGCACGGCGTCATCCTCGGTTGCGATATGCTGGGACAGGGCTTTGGTGGTGAACCCTTTCGTGTCGGGCCAGAACGCCATGGCAAACGCACGATCATCAACCTCGGTCGGACCGAACCGCAGGTGACTGGCGGAAATCCAGCTGTCGAAGGCCGCATCATAAGCCGCGCGCAGCGCCGGTGAGGTCGGATCGCAATCCACCCGCGAAGCACTGACCAGAGCCCCGGTCGTTTCCGGCAGCTTGTCGAACCTGGGCAGGATATGTATCTCGGCAACGTCCATCAGGATGGGTGCGCGGTCCTGCGCCTGTGCGGCAAGCGGCATCATCAACGCGGCAACAAAGGTAAGAATACGCATGGGTCAGAGGCTCTCCAGAAAACGGATTAGGGCGCCGCGGTCAGTTTTCGGCATCGACACAACCGCATCGCGCGCGGCCTGGGCTTCGCCGCCGTGCCACAGGATCGCCTCGAGCAGATTGCGTGCCCGCCCGTCATGCAGAAACTGCGTGTGGCCCGAGACGCGTTCGGTTAGACCAATGCCCCACAAAGGCGGCGTCCGCCATTCGCGCCCCGTCGCGCGGGCCTCGGGGCGGTGATCCGCCAGACCTTCGCCCATGTCATGCAGCAGCAGGTCGGTATAGGGCCAGATCAGCTGAAAGCTGTGCTCGGGCCGATCTTCCAGCCGGTGGGTGACATGGGCCGGAGTATGACAGGATGCGCAGCCGATCGTGTGAAACACCTCTTTGCCGCGCAACACCTCGGGGTCGTCGACATCACGGCGGCCGGGCACGCCCAGATTGCGGCTGTAGAAATCCACCAGGTCCATGCCCTGCTGATCGATCTCGAACGCGCGGGTATCGGTGTCGCCATGCGGGGCCTCGACGCAGTTCACCTGCAAGTCCGTGCAGTCCCCCTGAGGTGCAGGGTACAGCGGGCTTGAAATACCGATATCCCCGGCAAAGGCTGCGGCGGATTGCTCCATGACCGTCGGCATGCCTGCCTTGTGCCCGAACCGGCCCATCATCGGGGCGCCGTATTCAACCGACCAGACGATGTTCGGACGGCCCGAGATGCCATCCCCATCCACGTCATCGGGATCAGCCCGGGCCAGCAGGTCTTCGACCGGGATCGCCTCCAGCAGGCCAAGCCCGATCATCTGCGGTGCGACCCGCGGGCTCAGCATCGCATCCGGGTGCAGCGGGCCATAGCCCAGGTCAGCGGCCCTGTAAGACGGGCGGCGCAGTGACGCGGTCTCGCCGTCAGAAAGTTCAACGGGGACTTCTTCGTAAGAGATATCCAGCCGATATTCCGCCGGATGTCCGGCAAGCGCGAAATCCTGCATCTGCCCGCCATAGTTGGGTTCGGGCCGGGTGGCGATGTAGTCTTCGATCCCGGCATACCCGTCTTCCGGCGCACCGGGGATCGAGACCCGAAGGAACATCGAGACCGCGTTGTCATCAGGGCCGTTGGGTGTGTGCCCCCGCCCATCCTTTATATGGCAACGCTGGCAAGACCGCGCGTTGTACAGCGGCCCCAACCCGTCAGAGGCCAATGTGGATGATGGTGACGACACCCAGATTTTCTTGAACAACCCGTTGCCGACCTTGAAATCCAGCTCCTGCTCGAAGCTCAGATTGCCCGAGGGTTGCGAAAACGCATCCGCGTCGTTGCGGACCCGGACAGTCGCCGCCCCGGCAGAGAGTTCTTCGAACGGCTGCGACACGCCATAATCCTGCGGGCGCGCGGTCACGGCCGCAATGCGGGCGCGTTCCTCGTCGGTGCGGGGGGTGAATTTCAGATGCAGGTCCCGCAGCTCGGCTGACAGGGAGGGGGTGGCCGCCAGGGCGACCACCGACAAGGCAAGAAGGCTATTCGCCTTCGTCCATTTTCGATGCGTTGAGTTGCGCATAATTGGCTTCGCCGATCCTTTCATACAGGTCGAGCTGCGTTTCGAGGAAGTCGATGTGTCCCTCTTCATCGGACATCAACTCTTCGAACAGCGACATGGAGACAAAGTCGCCGGCCTCCCGACAATATTCGCGCGCTTCCTTGTAAAGTGCCCTGGCGTCGATCTCGGCCGCCAGGTCGCATTCCAGCGTTTCCTTCGGCGTCTGACCGATCCGCAACGGGTCCAGTTTCTGAAGGTTGGGGTGACCTTCCAAAAAGATGATCCGTTCGATCAGCTTGTCCGCGTGGCCCATCTCTTCAATGCTTTCCTCGCGGCTTTTCTTGGCCATATGGCCAAGGCCCCAGTCTTCTTGCAGGCGGTAATGCAGCCAGTATTGACTGACGGCAGTCAGCTCATGCCGCAGAGACCTGTTCAGATATTCGATGACCTTCGGATCGCCTTTCATCAGCCTTCTCCTGTGTTGCTCCGGCACGCAAAGTGCGGAGTTGCATGGGGACTTCCAGATTACCGCTGGCCCGCATCGTGTCTAGGAACAACGGCATGCACCCGCCACAATCCGCCGATTTGCCAAGGGCATGGTAGATTTTGCCGGGGGTGATGATGGTCCGCGGATCCGCCGTGCGCATCCAGTCGATGGCGACACGGATGTCGTGGTCGGATATGTTGGTGCAGTGGCAGACAATCATTGGTCTTGGCTCGTTTCGCCGCCTTTACAGACGATCAGAAAGGGTTGCTCGGGCCGGAAAGAAACCCTCTCCGGCCCGCTTGAAGATTAATGGAAGACGGCGTCCGGGTTATCCAGGCTGTCTGACCCTTCAAACGCGACCCCGTCCAGTTCCAGCGCAGTTACGATGCGTTCGATCGTTTTGGTCTGATCGATCAGGCCGTTGACGCCGCCCATGATCAGGGCTTCGCCGCCTTCGTTGCCGCGCTCAAGCATCTGGTCATAAGCAAATCCCGCCTCGGCCGTTGTCTTGATCTTGCCCAGGGCCTGCATGGTGGCGGCCAGTTTCGCTTTCATCTCGGTATCCAGCGCCGGATCCGTGGCGATGACCAGATCGGCCAGAGATGCGCCCGAAACCGGGGTGCCATCAATGCGGGTATAGCTGCCCAGATAGACGTTCTGGATGCCCAACCCGTCATAGTAATGGCTGTTGTGGGTGTTGTCAGAAAAGCAGTCATGTTCTTCTTCAGGATCGTTCAGCATCAGGCCAAGGCGCATCCGTTCGCCGGCTTGCTCACCATACGAGAGAGAGCCCATGCCGGTCAGGATCGCGCTGATGCCTGCTGCTTCGTTCTCCATAAGGGCTGCGCGCGCCGCTCCGCCGTCTTTCCACTGATCCGCCATCCAGGCCAGATCGCTGACCAGCAGTTCGGTCGCAGCGCTCAGATATTGCGCGCGACGGTCGCAATGGCCGCCGGTACAGTTCTCGCCCTGCGCATAATCGGTCGCTGGTCGGTTGCCGGCACCGGCGCCATGGCCGTTCATGTCCTGACCCCACAGAAGGAACTCGATGGCGTGATAGCCGGTTGCCACATTCGCCTCGATACCATCGGCTTCGTGCAGGGTGTCGCTCAGCAGTTCGGGGGTGATTTCGCTGGCATCAATGGTCTCGCCCGACAGTTGGAAGCTGGGGTTGGCGATGACGTTCAGCACGGCAAATTCGTTTTCGTCCGTCGCGCCGCCATAGGCCGCGTCGACATAGTCGATCAGACCTTCGTCCAAAGGCCAGGCGTTCACCTTGCCTTCCCAGTCATCAACGATGGCGTTGCCGAAGCGATAGACTTCCGTCTGCTGATAGGGGACACGCGCAGCAACCCAGGCCGCGCGCGCCGCGTTCAGCGTTGCGTCCGACGGATCGGCGATCAGTGCGTTGACCGCATCCTGCAATTTCCTGGCTGAAATCAGGCTGTCCTCAAATTTGGCTTCCGCAATATTGGCATAGGTGTTCAGTACATCTGCCTTGGTGGGGGCATCACCCGAGATTGCGGCGGTTGCCATGCAAAATGTCAGGGCGCTGGCAGTGGTGAATAACTTGGTCATAGGATTTCGGTGCTTTCCTGTCAGAACTGTCGGATCGCGCGGGGATGTACCGCGGGTTTCGCGAAGAAATAACTGAGTTATTTAGTCGGCAATGTCAACCTGAGTTTTATTGTCGGATATAGCAAATGATGGTTGAATCCCACGCTTCTCCCCAAATCTGGCGAGCTCCGATCCGAGGGTTAACGTTGCGTGGCAGGTGATTCGCGGTAAAATCACTGTTGTGATTCTGTTAAAGGCGGTTTTTGGTTAATGAAGTGCTCTGTTCTGGCGTTGTCTCTTTTTCCGGCAGCTCTTGCCGCTCAGGCGACGCAGATCACGCCCACCCATCAACATGGGTCCGGTCAATTGGAAATCGTGTTTACGGACACGGAATTTACGCTGTCCCTTAAGGTTCCAAGCATTGACATAATCGGGTTCGAGACCCCGGTGGCAAATGATGACGATCGTACGCGTGTCGCCATCGCGATTTCCGAACTGTCCAAACCACTGGATCTGTTTGTCGTCCCGCCCGACGCCGTGTGCTTTACCGCATCTGCAAACGTGATCCTGACGCATGATATTCCGGGGCAGCAGGATAACGCGGGCGAGGGGGGCACGTCATTTGCAACGGGCGAACATTCGGAATTCCAAGCTGACTACGTTGTTCAATGTCAGGATATGGATGCGCTGACCACGATGGAATTTGCGTATTTCCAGCGGTTCAGCGGGACAGAGAAGCTGAACGTTCGCGTCGGGTCAGGCGCGGCGACCAGCACCCATGAAATCACGCGCGCCGCGCCCAGTCTCGATATAACGCAATTCCATAGAGATGGTGCTTGAACGCCCGTTTGACGTTTTGAAGCGCGCAACCGAAGCAGTTGAGCCAAGATTGCCTTGCCCATGCCTGGGGCTGCACAGAAAACGAACACGCTGGATTGAAGGCGGAAAACTGCTCCTCAGTGCGGTCCTTGAATGCAGCAATGAGCGAAACTCAAAAATTATTTCTTTTTCACAAGTGGTTATGGACTTTGAGGTTGCCGGACTTCGCTGAATCAAAAGTCTCCAATTGAGGCAAAGATTAACGAATAAGGGCACAAGAATCGCATGTATGACAAGTTCTCGCAAAACTTATGCCAATATCCAAATCTATTGGTACATCATCCTGCCGATCTGTTGACTAGTCCGGTTTTAATGAGGGGGTATCTCGGCAGGGTTAGGGGGATGCCCGTTCAGGCCCGTCATGGGCCGACAAAGCGCGGCATCCCCTGCCGTATCGTTTTCGACAAGTCCACTACCCGATACTGTCAGTCGATCTTGTTGCGTTGCGCGTGCGGGGTGACGCCAAAGCTTGACCGGTAGACGCGCGAAAAATGGCCCGGGTTTTCAAAGCCGCAGGCCACGGCAACCTCGGTGACGGATGCTTCGGTCTGAAGCAACAGTTTCTGGGCGCGCTCCAGCCGCATTTCCATGAAGTATTTCTTGGGCGACGTGTTGAGGTATTTTCCAAACAGCCGCTCAAGCTGTCGGGTTGAAATGCCAAGCTCTTCTGCAATGAACGAGGGGGAAACCGGGGTTTCGATACTGTCCTGCATGATGTTGATCGCCTTGGCGAGGTGCGCATTGCGCATTCCGTTGCGCGATTGCAGGGAAACCCGTTGTTTGGCCGTGGCATTGCGTACCGCGTTGTAGACCATCTGATCCGCCACATCGATGGCCAGTTCTTCACCGTGATCGCGTTCGATCAGGTGCAGCATCAGATCCGCCGTTGCCGTTCCGCCAGATGCGGTAATGTGCTTTTCATCGGCCACGAACACGCTGCGTACCAGGTTGACCTCGGGAAAGGCTTCCATGAACGCGTCGTGATATTCCCAGTGGATTGCCGCTTGCATTCCGTCGAGAAAGCCAGCCTCGGCCAGCACCCATGCCCCCGAGCACAGGGCGCCGATTTTCGTGCCGCGCGCGCGTTCGCGGCGTAGGGTTGCAAGCAGGGGGCGGGTGACGTGGTCACGCATGTGAATGCCCGACAGAACAAACAGCTGATCACATTTGGCCAGACCCTGAAGGCCGGAATGCACCAGCGTGATGGATCCGTTCGAGCACACGGCCTGCTCGCCATGTTCGGACACAAAGGACCAGCGGTACAGTTCTTCGCCGCTCACAAGATTGGCGATCCGCAAGGGTTCGACCGCGCATGAAAACGCAAGGTGCGAGAACTCCTCGACAAGGATGAAAGTGATGTGCCGCGTCTGAGGCATGAGCAGTACCGTTTGCAAGTTGGGACAAAGCCCAGAACATGAGTCTATTTCGCAGGCTCCTATGCTGCACGAATTTTTATTGTATACAAGTTGTATTTTTATGGAATACAAAACCGTGACCGCACGCGATTCGACCGCGTTCGCCGAACAGAAGGATGAGGCCAAAGCATGAAAGACGAAGCCAAGTCTCGAAAAAGCGCGCTGAGAGAGCACCTGAGAGTGTCCATCCTTACGCTGCGCCTGCGCCCGGGCGCCGATCTGGACGAGGCGCATTTGTCAGAGGAATTCGGCTTGTCGCGCACGCCGCTGCGCGAAGTGTTTCGACAGTTGGCTGGCGAAGGCTATCTGGATCTGCGGACAAACCGCAGCGCCCGGGTTTCCGAGATGTCCTACACCACCTTGCGCGACTTCTTCCTTGCCGCGCCCATGGTATACGGAGCGATCCTGCGTTTGGCGGCTTTGAATGCGTCGAACGCCCAGATCAATGATTTGAAAGAGGCCCAGCAGGCGTTCAAGGCGGCCCTTCGGTCTGGGTCCGGCGAGGACCGAGCCTTGGCCAACAACCGCTTTCATGACGTGACCGGCGAAATGTCCGGCAATGTCTACCTGCTGCCGTCGTTCAACCGGTTGCTGATCGATCACGCTCGGATCGGCATGACGTTCTATCGGCCACAGACCGGTGAAATGTCGGAAAACCTGTCGCTGGCCAGCCAACAGCATGATGCGATCATCGCAGCCATCGAGGCGCGCGATGAAGCGACGGCGGCCAGGCTGGCCGAAGATCACTGGAACCTGTCACGCGATCAGATCGAGATGTTCGTGATGCCTGACGCGCTGGATGTCCCGATGGGAATCCCGCCCCTTTCGAAACCTGCATGAGGACGGAATGAACCCGATTTTCAAGTTTGAGGGGATCTATACCCCTGTGGTCACGCCTTATCACGACGATGGCAGCGTGAATTGGGACGCCTTGTCCGACGTGATCGAATACCTGATCGAAAACGGCGTGCATGGCCTGATCTCGGGTGGTTCGACCGGTGAGAACTATGCCCAGACCGTCCACGAACGTGTGGAACTGGCCCGGTTCACGCATGAGCAGTTGAAGGGCCGGTTGCCATTGGTGGTTGGCACAGGCGCGATGCTGACGCCGGATTCGATTGCCCTTGCCGCCGGCGCGCGTGAAATCGGCGCCGATGCGATCCTGCTGGCCAGCCCGCCGTATTCGGTGCCGACTGATCGGGAAAACGCGCTGAATGCGCTGGCCATCGACAAGGCCGCTGATCTGCCTGTTATGCTGTACAACTACCCGCACCGCACCGGTACGATGATGGGCGAAGAGTTCCTTGACCGTGTGGGCCGCAGCCGCAACTTCTGCGGCATCAAGGAAAGCTCGGGCGATATCAACCGGGTGCATTTGCTGGCCCGCGACTATCCGCATATCCAGCTTGGTTGCGGAATGGACGATCAGGCGCTCGAATTCTTTGCCTGGGGTGCGCCGTTCTGGGTGTGCGGCGGGTCGAACTTCCTGCCTGCCGAACACGTGGCTCTGTATCAGGCCTGCGTGGTCGAAGGGAATTTCACCAAAGGCCGCCGGATCATGTCCGCGATGATGCCGCTGATGCGGGTGCTGGAACAGGGTGGCAAGTTCATCCAGACCATCAAGCATGGCGTCACCATGAACGGAATTGATGCCGGCGCTATGCGGCCTCCGCTGAAGGGCCTGAACAAGGACGACAAACGCGCGCTGGAACAGGTCACGCGCGTGCTGAAAAAGACAATCGCCGACATCGTGGCGGAAGGGTAAGAGACATGGATCTGCTGACACAGGACGAATACAAATCCATCGCCGCAGGCCTGACCCTGCCGACCGGGGCGTTCATCGACGGGGCATTCCGCCCGGCGATCTCGGGTGAGACGTTTGCAAGCGTGAATCCGGCCACCGGCGACAAGCTTGCCGATATCGCATCCTGCGGCGCAGCGGATGTGGATTTTGCGGTCGAAAAGGCGCGTGAGGCCTTCGACGATGGCCGCTGGTCGAAACTGCACCCGTCCGAGCGCAAGGACGTGCTGATCCGGCTGGCCAAGCTGATGACCCGCAATGCCCGCGAACTGGCTGTGATGGAAAGCCTCGACAGTGGCAAGACCATCTATGACTGCGAAACCGTGGACGTGCCCGAGACCATCCATTGTCTGAAATGGCATGCCGAAGCGATCGACAAGATCTACGATCAGGTCTCACCCGCCAGCGACGACCATATCGCCATGGTCGTGCGAGAGCCCATCGGCGTAGTGGGGCTGGTTCTGCCGTGGAACTTCCCCCTGCTGATGCTGGCGTGGAAGATCGGGCCTGCCTTGGCGGCGGGATGTGCAGTGGTTGTAAAGCCCGCGGCTGAAACCTCGCTGACCGCGCTGCGCCTGGCCGAACTGGCGATGGAGGCTGGTCTTCCCCGTGGCGTGCTGAACATCGTACCGGGTGGAGGTGCCGATGTGGGCGAACCCATCGGGCGGCACATGGATATCGACATGGTGTCCTTCACCGGCTCGACGGTGACGGGCAAACGGTTCCTGACCTATTCGGCGGAAAGCAACGCCAAGGAAGTGGTGCTTGAGATGGGAGGTAAGAACCCTGCCATCGTCATGGACGACGCCGAAAACCTCGACCGGGTGGCGGCGCATGTGGTGAACGGTGCGTTCTGGAACATGGGCGAGAACTGCTCGGCCTCGTCGCGCCTGATCGTGCACAAAGACGTGAAAGCCGAACTGCTGGACCGCATCGCGCATCACGCCAAACAGTGGAACATCGGCGACCCGCTGGATCCTGAAACCCGCATGGGCGCGCTGGTCAGCGAAGGGCATTATAACAAGGTCTGCGGATATCTCGATCAGGCTGAAAAGGTGGTGATCGGTGGCAAGGCCGATAAAGGCTTTGTCGAGGCCACCGTCGTTGAAGTGCCTGGCAACGACTCGACTTTGGCGCGCGAGGAGATCTTCGGCCCGGTCCTGTCGGTAATCGAAGTGTCGGGCTTTGACGAGGCCATCAAGATAGCCAATGACACCGACTATGGCTTGTGTGCCTCGATCTTCACCGCCAACGCCAAACGGGCCATTCGCGGCGCGCGGGCCATCCGGGCGGGCACCGTGACCGTAAACAGCTTTGGCGAAGGCGACATCACCACGCCGTTTGGCGGGTTCAAGCAATCGGGCTTTGGCGGGCGCGACAACTCGATCCATGCGCATGATCAGTACACCCAGCTGAAAACTATCTGGATCGATCTTGCAGACGATGCCGACGAGGCCGTGGATTGACACGATACGAGGCCAAAAGACTACCGCGGCAGACCGGTCCGGCAGGGTGGAATGCCATCCTGCCGCCCCAGGAGCCTCTGCCGGTGCTCGAACAGGACCTGACCGCCGACATCACCATTGTCGGCGGAGGGTTTGCCGGGCTGACGGTGGCGCGGCGATTGCACCAACTGGACCCTTCGCTGAAGATCGCCGTGCTGGAAGCGGGCCGATTTGCCGATGGCTCGGCGGGGCGGAACTCGGGGTTCATGATCGACCTGCCGCATGATCTGGCCTCGGACAATTACGCAGGCGATGGGCTGGAAGCGGATCGCGCCGCCATTGCCCTGAACCGCAAGGCCATCGCTTTCGCGACCGAGGTCGCCGCCGATTGCGACCTGCCGCAGGAAATGTTCGACCCTTGCGGAAAATACAATGCTGCCGCCACACGGGCAGGAGACGCCCATAACCGCGCCTTCGCTGAGCATCTGACCAAACTGGGTGAGCCGTACACGCTGTATGACCAAAAGCAGATGCAAGAGATTACGGGCAGCCCGCATTATGTTTCGGGGCTGTTTGCGCCGGGGACGGTGATGATCCAGCCCGCAGCCTATGTACGGGCGTTGTCGGGCCAACTGGCTGGCCAAGTTAACGTATTCGAGAACTCACCAGTCGTCATCTTTGAAAAGCAGGGCGCGGGCTGGGTGGTCAACACCGCCAAGGCCAAAGTCAGCACCGGGCGGATCGTTCTGGCCAACAATGGCCATCTGGAAAGCTTCGGATTTTACCAACGGCAATTGATGCATATCTGCCTCTACGCCTCGATCACGACCTCGCTGACCGAGGCACAGATCAAGACACTGGGCGGGCAACCGCGCTGGTCGGTCACCCCGGCGGATCCGATGGGCACCTCGGTCCGGCGTATTTCGGGCAGCTACGGGGATCGCATTCTGATCCGCACCGGATCCAGTTTTCACCCGACGATCGAAACCAGCCGGATGCGGTTGCGCAATGCCGGCTGGGTGCATGACCGGAAGTTCCGGGAACGCTTTCCGCATCTGCCGGATGTTCGGATGGAGCACCGCTGGGCCGGGATGCTGTGCCTCAGCCGCAATGGGTCTGCGGCCTTTGGCGAATTGGAGGATGGCGTGTTCTCGGCCTGCTGTCAGAACGGCCTGGGCATCGCCCGCGGCACCCTGCAAGGCATGGGCATCGCAGAGCTGGCGCTGCAAGGCGGATCAGAGATCGCGGATCACTTTCTGGCGCAGCCGGATCTTCCGCGTTTGCCGCCCGAGCCATTCGCCTCGCTTGGGGCGAACAGCTATCTGATCTGGAAAGAATGGCGGTCCGGCAAGGAATGACGCGTAGGCGTCAGGGCAAGCTCAGCTTGGCCATGCGCCCACCGTCCACCGTATAGACCTGCCCGGTGATGAAACCCGCATCCCCGGACGCCAGAAACGCGACGAGCGCGGCAACTTCTTCGGGCCGTCCCGTTCGGGCAACCGGGTGGATCTTGGCGATGTCGCGACGGAATGCGGACGGGTCGGGCATGGATTCGATGAAACCCTCGTTCAATTCGGTATCGATCCAACCGGGCGCGACGGCGTTGCAGCGGATACCTTCGCCCCCGTGATCCACGGCTACGGCGCGGGTCAGGCCGTGCAACCCTGCCTTTGATGCGCAATAGGCGGCGTGACCGGGATTGCTGCCCAGGCCTTCGATGGATCCGGTGTTGACGATTGCGCCCTTTGTGTCGCGCAGATGCGGCAGCGCGGCTTTGATCATCAGGAACGGGGCGGTCAGGTTCACCGTCAGGTTGAGATGCCAGTCCTTAAGGCTCATTCCCTCGACCGAGGCTTCCTGCATCATGCCGGCGTTGTTGACCAGCACGTCCAGACGCCCGGCTTTCGCGATCACTTCGCCGACCACCTGTGCCGGGCCGTCGGGAAGGGTGAAATCTGCAGCGATGCCGTGAAATTCGGTGTCCTCACCACGTTGGGCGGTAAAGACCCGTGCGCCTTCGTCGTGCAAACGCCGGGCAATGGCCTTGCCGATGCCGCTGCGCCCGCCAGTGATCAGTGCCACCTTTCCGTCGAACCGTTTCATGATACCGGTTTTCCTCCGTTGACCTCGACGAGCGTGCCGCAAACATAACGCGACGCGTCCGAGACAAGGAACATGATGACATCGGCGATGTCATCGGGCTCGGCGATCCGGCCCAGCGGCACGGTCCGGCCCAGTTCGGCCACGGCTGTATCGGGGTCAAAGCCGCGCTTTTCAAAGCCTGATCGCAGCATCGGGGTATTCACCTCGTTCGGGCAAACGGCGTTGATGCGGATACCCTGATGGGCGTGATCCATGCCCATGCACTGGGTCAGGGACGCGATGGCCGCCTTGGTCATGCAATAGACCGCATGATTGGGGCCGGGGCGCAGCCCCCAGCAGGACGCGGTGTTGACGATGGCCCCGCCGCCAGCGTCCGCCATGATCGGAATTGCCGCACGACAAATGCGGAACGGGGCTTCGACATTGACACCCAATGACAGAGACCAATCCGCATCAGTCGTATCCGTGACCGACCCGCGCGTGATGACGCCCGCATTGTTGATCACGATGTCAAGCCCGCCCAATGCGGACGCCGCTGCGCCGGGCAGCTGGTCTGCATATTCGGGAACAAGCAGATCACCGGGCAGATATGCCTCGGCCTCGATGGCATCGACAGCCCGGTCGGCGACGGCGACCCGCGCCCCGGCGTTGCGCAGGCGTTGAACGATTGACGCCCCGATGCCGCCAGCCGCGCCAGTGACCAGAGCCGATTTTCCTTTCAGGTTCATAACGTCATCCATTTTTCAGAACGATGCGACAGGTGTGCCGAGCAGGCTTTCATCAGGAACCACGCCCAGCCCCGGCCCGGTTGGCAGCGCGATATGCCCGCCCTCGATCCGGATGCCGTTTTCAGGATCGTAGTTGCCTTCGATATATGGCGCAGCCAGCCAGACGCCTTCCAGCAGGTCGGGCCGAACGGTTGCACCGATATGGGTACATGCAGCGGCGATGATATCCCCGCCCCAGCTGTCATCGCAGGTATGGGGCAGGTTGCTCGCCTCGCAGATGTCGCGGAAGGCGCGCATCGGATGCAGGCCGCCGATGCGGGTGACCTTCATGCCGAACCCGTCGACCAGACCGGTGCCCGCAGCCGAGATCACGGTGTTCAGGCTGGTGCTGTTTTCATCCATATAGATGCCATGCGTGACCTGAGGCCGGATCTTCCTGAGATCTTCGATTGTGTTGCAAAGCTGTTCCATGATGAAGGGGATTTCGGGGCACTCGCGGCTGACCCGCAGGGCGTCTCGTGTGGTCCAGCCCCGGTTGCCGTCAACGGCCAGACGCATACCCGATCCTTTGACCACGTCCCAAACCTTTCGAATGGTTTCGATGTCGACCTCGACCGGGCGGCCTCCGACCTTGATTTGCAGACGCGGGTAGCCTTCGGCCATTTTCTCGGCAGCCAGTTTCGCGATGTCGTCGGGTGCACCGACGCCCGTGGCAAAATAGGACGGCACCTTGTCCGAAACCGCTCCGCCCAGTAAGTCGGAAACCGGAACGCCCAAATGTTTGCCAAGCAGGTCGTGCACCGCAATGTCGATGGCGGCCTTGGCATAACCATGACCGTTCAACAGCCCATCCATCCGGCGATGCAAGGCCAGAGGCAGGACCTCTGTTCCGATCAGGCCCGGGGCCATTTCGACCAGAGCGGCGCGCGCCCCGGCGGCGTGCGCCTCGGCATAGGTCGGGCCAACCGGGCAGGTCTCGCCCCAGCCGATCAGACCGTTGTCCGACACGATTTTGACCAGCGTGGTATCCAGCGCCCAGACCTGAGCGTTGGCCATAGTATAGGGTCCGTTTTTGACCGGCAGGTCGTGGCTGTAGATATGCAGTTCGGCGATCTTCATCTTGGCTTACGTGTCTTGACCGGAAAAAAGGGCCCACCCGGATGACGGGTGGGCAAGTACGGGGAGTGTGGATCAGTATGTTTGGTTCAACTCGTCCGCCGCCGGGATTTCCCTTTCGCGGCGGGCGATATAGTCCAGAAGGGCCTCGTTCCTGGCCTCGTCCAGCTTTGGTTCTTCATATTTGGCCAATAGTTTCTGTGCATGTTTCAGGGCGCGTTCGGTGATCTCAACTTCGCCTTCGGCGACCCATTGTTCGATCGAGTTGTTGTCGAACAGCTCCGGCATAAAGAACGCGGTTTGAAAGTTGTCCTGCGTGTGCGGATGACCCAGATAATGCCCGCCGGGCCCCACATCCGGAACCGCTGCCAGGGCCTGATCGAAATCGTGCCACTTTGGACCTTCCGCCATCCGGTAAGCCATCGCGCATTGTTCGGCGTCGACGATGAACTTGGCGACCGAACAATGCATGCCCGCCTCGTTCCAGCCTGCCGAATGCCAGATATAGTTGGCCCCGGCGTGAATGACCGCGCTGAGCGTCGTGGCGGATTCGTACCCGGCCTGTGCATCAAAGGTCTTGGCCCCACCCAGAGTGTTCGAAGTGCGCCACGGTACGTCGTAAAAGCGCGCCATCTGGCCGATCATGAAGTTCATAAGGCTGATCTCGGGCGTGCCGGCCATCGGCGCGCCGGATTTCATCGAAACGGTCGACAGGTAATGCCCCCAGATCGCAGGACAGCCCTTGCGGATCACCTGCGTATAGGCCAGCGCCGAAAGCGCCTCGGCGGTCAGCTGCGCCACGGTCGCGGGCACCGATGCCGGGGTGTTTGCGCCACCCAGCACAAAGGGCGAGCACAGAACCGGCTGATTGCGGCGGCAGAAGGCCCGCATCGCACCCAGCATGGTTTCGTCCCACACCAGTGGGCTGTTGCCGTTGCAGTTGCCGGTGGTGACCGGATGATCGTCAATGAAACCTTCGCCGAACAGGATATCGCACATATCCATCACATCCTCGGCATTCCTGGGCGAGGTGGTCATGCCCATGAAGGTCTTGTCCGAGTACTTCATCGACGAATAGGTGATGCGCAGGTGCCGCTGGCTGATCGGGTGGTCGTAGGGCTCGACAATGTGATGGGCCGAGCTGTGCAGCGCCGGCATCATGTGCGACAGCTTGTGGAACATCGCCAGATCATCCAGCGTCGGGTTGCGGCGTACATCGTCCAGATCGCGCAGGAATGGCGCGCCGGTCATCGGCACGAAGATCGCGTGCTTGCCCCCCAGCGCCAGGTTCTTTTTCGGATCGCGCGCGTGATAGGTGAACTGCGCCGGAATGGTCGAGATCAGCTCGCGCACCATATTGCGGTCCAGATAGACCAGTTCGCCGTCAACCTTGGCTCCGGCTTTTTTCCAGTCTTCCAGCGCGATGGGGTCGCGGAACTGAACGCCGACATTTTCCAGAATGTCCATCGCCGCATTGTCGATGCGTTCGACCTGGGTTGCGTCCATGACTTCGCAAACGGGAATGCCTCGGGTCAGGCCCGGCAGCATGTCGAAATTTGGAGCGGTGCGTTGGGCTCGGCGGGCAGAACGTCCGCCGGAACGCGTGGCAGTGCGAGTGGTCAAGGGGCAATCCTCCAATTTTGAAACAAACTGACGGATTCGCGGCGCAACCACCTCTCTGATTGCGATATGTGCTTGCAATAAGCGACACGGGTCATTCCAAATAATTTGTCCCTGCGTAACGAAAAGACGCCGGGTCATTGTTACCTGTGTGACCTACTTCACAGCCAGGCAAGTGCATACATCTGCAACAGATAAACGCAGGGTTGTTTCAGAAGGCACTCACTCATGCACCACAAAACAGAGATGCTGATCGTCGGCGCCGGGTTTGCCGGACTGACGATGGCGCTTGAGGCACGCAAGCGCGGCATCAAGGATATCGCGATTTTGGAAAAGGCCGATGATATCGGGGGGACATGGCGCGAAAATACCTATCCCGGTGTCGCCTGTGATGTGCCGTCGCATCTGTATTCCATGGCGACCCATCTCAACTCGCAATGGAGCCGCGCATATGCCGGTGGCGCGGAAATCCAAGCTTATCTGCAAAATGTCGCGCGTCAGGAAGGGTTGTATGACCTGTGCCATTTCGGGCAGGAGCTGAAATCGGCCAGGTGGGATGGAACGCGCTGGCAAGTTGAAACGATGGATGGCCAGTACTGGTCGGCGCGGTTTCTGGTCTCGGCCATTGGTGCACTTCATTATCCCAGCATCCCGGATATCCCCGGCGCCGACAGTTTTTCGGGGCCCAGTTTCCACTCGGCCGAATGGAATCACGATGTCGATCTGACCGGCAAGCGCATGGCGGTCGTTGGAACCGGCGCATCCGCCGTTCAGTTTGTACCCGAGATCGCCAAGATTGCAGGCCACGTCACGATCTTTCAGCGCAGTGCGCCTTACGTGATGCCGCGCCCGGACGGTCCGATTGCGCCCTGGGTGCGCAGCCTTTACGCTTGGCTTCCCATTTTGCCCCGCATTCGGCGCAAGCTGATATTCATGATCTTCGAATTTCGCCACCGCGTGTTTCGTGGTGAGGAACGCGCGGTGAATTTTGCTTTGAAAATGTGGCGAAAGGCATTGGAGCGCGCCATCACCGATCCGGCCGAACGGCGGATTCTGACCCCCGACTACCGGATCGGCTGCAAACGTATCCTGAGTTCGAACGATTGGTACCCGACCCTGGCCCGCGACAATGTCAGCGTTGTTCCGAAGGGCGTCGCCTGTATCGAGGGTGACACGATCATCGCGGCGGATGGCACCCGGACCAAGGCGGATGTCTTGATCTGGGGCACCGGGTTTCACGTAACCGACGTTGTCGAGCGTCTGGACATTACCGGTACGGACGGGCTGACGCTGCGCTCTGCCTGGTCGGATGGCATGTGCGCGCATCTGGGTACCGCAGTTGCGGGTTTTCCAAATTTCTTCCTGCTTCTGGGGCCGCATACCGGGCTGGGGCACAACTCGGTCGTGCTGATGATCGAGGCCCAGGTTGGCCATATCGGCCGGGTCCTGAGCGAGATGCAGCGCGAAGGGTTGTCCGCAATCACTCCTGACGCCGCAAAACAGGCGGCGTTCACGCGGGAAATGCACAGCCGCCACGCGGACGGCGTCTGGCAGGCCGGAGGTTGTACATCCTGGTACATGGATGCGGAAGGCCGAAACACGACCTTGTGGCCCGGCACCGTTGCCGAGTTTCAGAAACGCATGGCACAATCAGGGTTGGAGCAATACAGACCCGCCGCCCTTGGCAATGGAGAAAACTGAATGACAACCGTTCTGATCGTAATCGCCGTTTTTGTCGCCTTCCTGTTTGTCATGAACCTTTGGACACGGAAGATTACGCGCCGCGGTCTTGAAACCGTGCCGCAGCTGGGTCAGATCACACCCGTTCATGGCGGCAGCATCCACTATGTGGAAAAGGGAAACCCCGAGGCGCAGACCATCGTTATGATCCATGGCCTGGCCGGGCAGTTACAGCACTTTACCTATGCGCTGGTGGATCTTCTGGCCGACGACTACCACGTTATCGCACTGGACCGGCCGGGATGCGGGTATTCAACGCGCGATATGGCCGAGCTGGCGCAATTGCCCCACCAGGCAGGCATGATTGCCGAGTTTCTGGACAAAAAAGGCGTGGACCGCGCCGTTCTGGTCGGCCATTCACTGGGGGGCGCGGTTTCACTGGCGATGGCACTGGACCACCCGGCCCGGGTCGCCGGTCTGGCGCTACTGGCGCCGCTGACGCATAAACTGCCCGAAACCCCGGCGATCTTCAAACCGCTTGAGATCCGCTCCGAATGGATGCGCAGCCTGATCGGCAACACGCTCGCCGTTCCCCTTGCGTCCAAAACCGCGCCGCACACGTTAAGTGCCGCGTTTGACCCGGAAACCCCGCCTGATGACTTTCTGGACCGGGCAGGTGGCGCGCTTGGCCTGCGGCCCTCCGCCTTTGTCACGGCCTCTCAGGACGTCGCCGGCGTCGATGCCAGTATCAACGCGCAGGTCGCGCGCTATCCGAATCTGACCGTCCCAGGGGGCATCTTGTATGGCCGCCAGGACGCGATACTGTCGCCGCCGCTGCACGGGCCGACAATGACCGAATTCGGGCTGAGTTTCGAAGGGCTGGACGGGTTCGGCCACATGATTCCGATCACAGAGCCCGAAATCTGCGCCGCCTTCATCCGCAGGATGACCGAAGCGACCACATCCCCCCAGACATCCTTGCAGGACAAGCCATCAGAGCAGGCGTGAAAGAAATCTTGAGGTTGGTTGATTTCCCTCTTGACCCTCCCGGGCCCCTCGCTTAAATCGCCTCTCACTCAAGGCGGAGTAGCTCAGTTGGTTAGAGCAGCGGAATCATAATCCGCGTGTCGGGGGTTCAAGTCCCTCCTCCGCTACCAAATCTCTCAAGTCCAACATCTGATTTCAGAAGCAATTCATGTTCTGTCTTTAGGTTGCCCTGCCATCATTACCACCACTTGGGTTTTCAAAACCAATTGGAAGGAAAAATGATTCAAAATGGATCACTTAAGGAATCCAGTAGCGTAGTGCTCGGTGTGGATTATCAAGCTGCTGGTTTGGCGGTAGCGCTGGACAACGCGATTTTCCTCGACAACTGCAAGCTACAAGACGTACACCTCCAAGCTTTAGAGGCCTCGGACGGTATAGAAAAAGCGTTGTACAGATCCACGGACGTGCTCCTCGACCAGATCTGATCTCTCGATCTGGCAATCTATTGGACAATGACAACTGGTGAACGTCCACAACTGGTGAAGAACGGATAGAAGAAAGAGCCGGGACAGAGCCAAGGATAACTCGCGGCGATCTATGAATGAGCACAAGTTTTGTCGGCCCATTATCCGTGCGGCAGGACTTATTGAAGTTTATCATTGCTGAGATTGACGCAGCCGCTGCGAAATTTCACTTTGTCGGCGTTTTCCCTTTTCACCCAGCGGAACTGAACGTCCGAACTGTGCCGTCTGCGACTTGCTGCGCGAGGATCGAAGAAAATGTCGCAAAGGCAGCTAGTGGCTCATCCCGCCTTACACACAGTACTTCGGGTGGGTGGGACGCCAACATAGCTTCAGTTTCCTCAACGATGGTGATTGGCCTTCAGTCTTCGCAAGAGCAAGAAGACCGAGTGTTATCAGCGCAGGAAAACCCGAGGGGAAAAGAACCGTTCACGCGAGTGTCAACCGCTCTCTTCCTCGGATCCTCTTACTTGTAGTCTTCAGTAACGTAGCAAGGTAACGGTTTCGCGGGTTCTTTGCCCCAACTAGTTACTCTCGTATTCGAGAAGATCTTCATAAGAGTAAACCGATGAGATTTCCCCTTCCAAACCCGGAACGAAACCAGGGTCTTTTGGCAAGCATCCGATATCGCAGATTTGTCTCACTTCCATTCGCTCCGTATCGACGTACCACAAACGTCCACCCGGAGTTGACACAAAGCCGTCGATGCCCTCGTCTTCATCGGCCTCAATGTCTGCAACGCTTGGAACTTCCGAACTATATTCCGGGTCGAACCTCCCGTGCGTGTGGTAAGATAAAACAAGCACCAAACCGTTTTCTGCTTGATCCCAAACGCAGCTTTTGTTGTCGCCACGTTGAGCAGGAGTAGCAACAAGTTTCCCGGCTGGGTCATATGCAAGGTAGCCGCAATACTCTGTGTCATTGTTGAAAGAAATACCCTGTAGGCTAGACAGTGTCGCTTTCGCTACGCTGATTTCTTCCTGTGATTGGGCCAGGGTGGCCGCGGGTGGCCAGAGTATCAAGACAACTAAAGTATAGCGAAGGCGGCGTGCGGCTTCACATTTGCCTACTGCGAGACCAAGTTGACGAGCCGTAAAAAGAAGGCAAAGTCCTGACAACGCAATAATGCTAAACTCAATCATGTTTTGCTCCTTATTATGAACTTATTAAAGCAGCGCTAACGCTGTAGGGATAGCCTGAAGAAAGGTGCCGACTGCGACAAAGGCAATCCATCCATCGCTGTTGCAAACTCCTGGACGTCCTTTTGTGCCTTCCCTGTGTTTTCCAGTCCGCCTTATCGTTCGACACTAATCTATCTGCGTTGTCTTCGGTCGCTTGGGCCGCTGCGTGTACAGCGAATAAGCCGCTCTACCTGCCGCTATCAACGTTACCGTGGAACCAAACAACGTTAACAACTGCGACCTGTTTCAACCATGAATCTCAAGCCGTTCCGCTCCGTTAGTCTTTTCGAAAGAACCGGTGCAGCAGCATAGGCAAACAACACCCAACACAACCAATTGCTCGCAACCTGTGCGTTTCAGGGACAGCCGAACAAAAAACCGCGATGAAGGCGAATGCGAGCAGACAAACAAACGCGGCCACCCAAAAAACATCAAGTAAATCCTGCATCTAAGTTGCTCCAATTCTTTGCAAACGGAAGTACTATTCCAATGATCCGGTCTGTCGTGCTGCGCAAAGTGTTTGCAAGATTGATCCGATCAGCCAGCAGCGGCGTACACCTGTCACCCCGAACACTTGCCCCGCGCTTGCTCCTATCCCTCAGCAGCGCGGGTTTTTTCTTGCCTGCGGCGCTACGACACGGGGCCGGTGCAGGCCACAACGCTACATCCGTTTTACTACCACCCTTCGGGGGGCCCGCGTTGCTCTTGTCCCCTCTAGCTTGCTTGCAGCGCGGGTCTATTTCAGGCGTGATGTGAACTTGAAGTATTGAATTGTTTAGACAGCCAGCCTGTCGCTTAGGCCCTCTCCATTAATCACCAAGGTCTCTATCGCCCAAAATATCTGGGTCTGGTATACCTCCGGCGTGACCCAGATTTTCTCGATTTCGGTTAAGCAGTCTCCAAATCTCTTGGCCGGTTTTCGGTTCAAAGCGAAAGACCCCAGTTTTGAATAGCAGAACTACGCAGTTCATCCTTCGGCAAACCACCAGCACACAAGGAAATCACATCAAACTCACGGTCGCCAAATACCCGAAGTCAAATCACTCGTCATTGCCTGTGCTGGACCTAGTAAGCAGGCGTTCTCGGATGGTGCGCCAAGAGTCTGGAACAAGAAACGCAGTTCCGTTGGGAGTTAAATTGTAAATCCGGTACATTAACGCCCTAGGATTCCCTACTGATTTGCGAGCGACTAAATCGAATGCAGCTGGTTCATTGAGCGCTACGCCCTCGTCACCAACGTGAGGCACAGTCAAGAAGTTGTGCGCAATTTCGTGGGAAACTAAGGTGCCGAACGAATTATCCATAGGAGGGTCCACATTCAGAGTAACACCCGCGATGCTCCCGTTTGGTCCAGATTGGGCACTTCCGCCAAGCGGCATTTCTCCGGGTTGTTGAGTGCGTATTGTCAGGACATGCTCGGCCTGATCCGGCCTGCCAGCAGCAGACTGCTCCTGGTTAAATGCGGCGAGGCGCTGCGCAACGGGAGTCCGATCAGGCCACGCGAAATCAATTGGTATCGGCTCAATTCGGTAGCGCAGCCCGGCTTCCTGATCCCCATCCAGAGGCGCCAAACCTGATCGAATAGGAAAAATTCGAGACAAGTCCTCCAGAGCCTGAAAGAGAATTTCCCATTTCTCTGCAGGAAAGGGAAAGATCTCAACGACAACAAGAATTCGCAGATCCTTCGTCGGATGAAACTGTGGTTGCCCAAGAGACTTTTCGCCGACAAGAGTACCGTTGCGATAAAGCCGTGCAGTAAAACGATACCGTCCAGGCTTTGAGATTTCCCGACCGCGGATATAGAAGTTGATATTGTCGTCTTCGGAGAAACTCTTGGTATCATTTGAGAATACGCCATCACCAATATCACCTGGAATAACTGTTGTCCCAGATGGGCCGGAAATCTCAAGTTCGGCATAATCAATCCGGGCTGGATTGAAGGGCAACGAATGGATTGGAAGGGAATTCAGATCAAATCCGAGGGCTTTAGACGAATAGTCAGAATCCGCGTCATCCAAAAGTTCTGATGCCATAACAACTACGGGTGGGCGGCGACCAACAAATATTCTTGCAAGAGTATCTTTACCCGCGACAAGCTCGTAACCGGGGATACCTTGAGTCACCTCAGAACCGAAATCTGACATATCCGCCGGAACTTGCGGCAATGGGGGGCCGCTCTCTTCACACGCCTTAAGAGCCCCCCTTTTTCGCTGAAGCAGTGACAGCGACTGCTTTCTAAATCGAAAAAGCGCAGACTTTTGTATTGGGTCAACAGTGTTTTGAATCTGAATATCGAGAAGTTCAATACTTTGCTCAAGCGTCTCAATTTCATCCCGAATACTTTGACAATGCGCAGACATGCGGCCACCTGAGGAGGTTAGTGTTGAGTAGAACTTGTTCAGAAAATTACTCTAGCACGAAAACCAAAAAAGAGACGAATCTGGTTGGTCGTGAAATGTACTTGCAGGTATAATTCGTTTGGTTGGCAAGCTTAACGCAATGAAAAATAGCCAAAACGAAAACTTCCCGAAAGACAGGCCTTTGTAGCAGGCACAACGCGTGGAGCGTGACAGGGGTATTTTCTGTACAACCCGGATCCAAGGAGCAGGCATTAGAGGCAGGCTTTTGCTGCGGTTTCAAACTGTTTGCGGTTTTTCGAGCCAGAGAAACGAAAATCCGTTTAACTCTAGATTTGAATTTCCTTCAAACACCTAAAAAATGATTGATGAATCCTCCACTACGCCGCTTGAGCAGCTTGGTGGCTTCTGCTGCTGCGAATTCGAACTCCTTCCCGACCGGTTTGCCAAATGCGTTGAGTTCGCGACGTTCTCGATTGCAGGCGCGGATGAACCCATCGATGCAGGTTGGCTTTGACAACTCTTTTCCTAGTTCCCCTGGCAGGGCGCGCCCGATCTTGTCGACGCAAACCTTCCCATTGTTTTTGCAGGAGCCTCTCTCTTCGCTCGTCGAGCAACGGATGGCCGTCACCGTCAGGATCAGTTTGTCCAAGGTCTGATTTGAAACTGCGCGTTTCAGCCGTTCGATTTCATTCTGAAGCGGCTCCGGTTCCTTCTATTGATCAACACCCATTCCACCGTTCTTGTTACTTCAGGGGTGGTGGGGCTGCTAAGCGCCGACTATCTGCCTGATTGCATCAAGACGGGACATGCCATGCCCCAGATTCCTCAATACTCCCATGGACCAGATCAGTTGGGTAGGCTCAGTCAACTACGACAGACTCTTGCAAACCACGGTCTTTTAGAAAATTTTTGATTGGAACAGGTTTGCCCAAAAAGTGGCCGGTCGGCGTTTGTGCAGCGTCTCTAAGAAATAAGATGTCTTTTCCAAGCAACGCGTTGTGCGTTACGAATAGACATGAACGGGAACCGCAGACTTTCCGCAGTACTCTCGGCCGATGTAGTAAACTACTCGGGCCAGATAAAGGCGGATGAGAACAGGACTCTCAGCGAACTCCGTGTCCTGCGTCGAGAGTTGTTCGATCCATTGGTTAGCGATCATCGCGGCAATATCGTAAAGAGAATGGGCGATGGATGGATCGTCGAGTTTAGTTCGGTCTCGGACGCCGTGCGATGCGCCCTCGATCTTCAAAGCCAAGTGTCAGCCCAGTCCTCGCTTAAACTGCGCGTGGGCGTTCATCTGGGAGATGTCGTATTTGACGAAGATGACATCTTCGGCGATGGGATCAATATAGCCTCGCGGCTACAAGAGGCTTCCGACGAAGAGGCTGTGTTGATTTCCGATGTCGTCCATCGCAGCCTTGATGAGAGGCTCGCCGAGCAATTTCACCGCGCTGGCGAACGGCAGTTCAAGAATGCCCTGTCACCTGTCGAAGTATTCCAATGGTCGCCACCCGGTTCCGCACCACCGCGAGTGACGCCAGCCAGTCACTCGAAGTCATTGCTGATCGGCGTTCTACCCTTTGACAATCTTTCTTCTGACCCCGATCAGGAATTCTTTGCCGATGGCATTACCGAAGAGATAATTACCACTCTGTCAAAACTCCCGAACTTACTGGTCGTCGCGCGCAACTCTACGTTCGTCTACAAGGGGCGTTCGGTAGACGTAAAACAAGTTGGACTGGAGCAGGGCGTCGATCTTGTTCTCGAGGGAAGTGTCCGCCAAAGCGGTAGTCGTGTGCGAATTACCGCGCAGCTCATCGATGCGAAGTCCGGAATGCACATTTGGGCAGACCGGTTTGATCGCCTGATAGAAGACGTATTCGAGGTTCAGGATGAAATTGCCCTGAGAATTGCGACTGAACTTCAAGTCGAATTACTGGCGGGCGAGATGGCCCGTTTCAGAGGTTCGGGTACTAAACATCTGGATGCCTGGACTGCTCAGCTGCAAGCTGTGGAAGCCTCGCGCAGAATAACTAAGGAAGCACAGGCTGACGCTCGTCGGTTTGCTCGACAGGCAATTTCCCTGGATCCTGGCTACTCCGCGCCATATTGCACTTTGGGGTTCATTTGTACTGTCGAAGCAAGGCACGGTTTTGTAGCAGACCGAAATGCGGCGCTGGCAGAGGCCCGCGACTGCGCTCGACGTGCTCTGGAGATAGACAGCTACAACCCAGAGGCTCACGCAATTGCGGGTTTCGCGGATGCAATCGACGGTAAACTGGAATCTGCTATCGGGAAGTTCAACAAGGCACTGCAGCTAAATCCAAACCACGCTGATGTGGCTGCAAGGCTGTCGATTACATTGGCATTCAATGGGCAGGCAAAAGAAGCGATCCGCGTGGCGCGGCAAGCCATTACTCTCAACCCTCACTATCCCGGCTGGTATGCTGGCGTTCTGGGTTTGGCACTTCGGCTCGACGGTCAATACGAGGAAGCCAAGAAGGCATTCACCGAATATGGTCAAAGAGTTGAAGGCTTTGGGCATCTCGACCTCGTTATCGTACATATGGAAACGGGTAACGTTGAGGGCGCTCGAGATGAGGCGCGGAATGTGATGAAATACCGCCCTCAGTTTTCCATATCAGACTGGGCAAAAACCCAGCTTTTCTCTGATGCAGAACGATTGGAGAAAGACTGCGCGTCTCTGCGTTTGGCCGGCTTGCCCGAATAAGTGCCGCGCGGATTTCCGGTAAAGCGATTTTTCCTGGAAAGTGACACCCAACGCATCGGCTATGGGTTCGAAGCTAAAGCCCGACAAATATGACCGATCTTCCGCTCTGGGGAAAACCTGCATTCCAGTGTTTTACGCAATTGCCTGCTTTATGCGCTTTGCGATGGCAGCTAACAAAATAACAGGGCAGATAAACTGCTGCACAAAGACTTCTTCGCCGAACAAAGTTTGACAAATGATAACCTATGGAATGCGTTCAGAATTATACGCATAAGCATGCTCATCGGTTCCGCTCGTAGATCAGGCTTCAAGCTAGGACCTCCCTAGCTGAAAATGCTGTCGCCTTGCTCATCAATGACCTGTTTCGCCTTTGCTATACTAAAGCTTTCGGCCTGATCCCGAGTGTCGAAGACATCCGCCCTGATCACCGTATGTGTCTTTCGATCTCCGTCGATGGTCTTTTCGATACGGGCCATCAGGCGAAATTTGCTGCCCTCGGCCATCAGGTCGGGGAATATCTCGAACCCTTTGTAAGTAACCGGATCCGGCTTGGACTTCTCAACGCCGCCGAAGAGTTTTGAGAAGAGGGACATCGGGTGGCTCCTTTCAGCGTTGTTCAGGGCAGAGACTAGCGCCGCTCAAGGCCGGAGTGAAGGGCGTTGCACGGTCAGGTCACTGGTTCCAGGGTTCGGAAGCGCGCACCGTTCAGAGTCACAATGCCCCCAAAAAAAGCGGCGAAGGATCCGCCCTTGAAAAGCAACGGCAAACACCGCGCTTGCGTTTCAACAAACCAGCCTACATGTCAGTTTCCCCGATTTACCGATTTGACGTCTCTGAGATGGCATCCGAGCATTAGGAGGCCTGGCCAGAGCAAATAGGTCTGAATCTCAACGTTTTCTCCAAAAGTAAGGAGGACAATGGTAAGTAGTAGTCCCAGCGGAAGCTTGCCACGTTCACACTTTATTGCGTCCAGCGTGACGACCCAGAAATGAACTGACAAAGGCACAAGGAACGCTGTAAATCCCGTCAGCCCTTTGACGAATAAAAGCCCGTACCAAGTGTGGTGACTGCCGATCGGCATGTATTCAACAAGATGCGCTCCGGGTCTGACTGTGCCATGCCCGAAAACCATTGCATCCGATTGCCACTTTTGGCGAGGCTGTGGGTTCCCACTCAGGGAAGCGCGTAGCCTGAGGGTCTGGGGTGAAATCGCCTTCCGCTCTCTTCAACTGCTGGCTAGCCGCCTGCGTCCAAGACCGGTGAACTTCACGTAGCAATCGCGCACGCGTCGGTTTGTCTATAGCAATACCTTCTTCCGCCAGTATCTCGTCAGCGACCACACCGTACCATTTTTCCATACCGCCTTCGACAGCTTCCGCCTGTTGGCTCAGGCGCAAAACCTGTTCCCATATCGCAGGTTCACCCGGTTCATTTTCTAGCATTTCCATCAGGTGGAAATACACGCGACCAGACAGAGCAACGATCTTTTTCAAAGGGAGAGGTTCAGGCTTTGCCCTAAAGGACGCCCATCGCTTTTGAATTTTCCTGTATTCAGCCGCAAATCTCTCTTTGGCCTCTGATGGGTCTCTGGTGCGTAGTGACTTTGACACCTCGGCACGGCCAACGATTCCTTTCAGGTCCGCCGGAACGCGCACCCTCACGTAGTAGATTCCGCTTTTTTTGTCTTTGACTGGTGTAGGCATGGCAAGGGTCACTGTGTAGGGCTCCTGTGTAGGAGTCTGCAAGTGCAAGCCGTTGGTTTGGCGTAAGTTTTTGATGAATATGAGGAAATCATGGTGCTGCTGGAGAGAATTGAACTCTCGACCTCTCCCTTACCAAGGGAGTGCTCTACCTCTGAGCTACAGCAGCGCTGTGGGCGGGTGATTAGACTCAAACGAAACGCGGCGCAAGGGTGTCTGGACGGTTTTTTTCACCTCCTGTAGAGAAAGATCATGACGAATAAAAATTCACCCAAAAAACAAGGCAAATCCGGGGATGCGCGCGAAGAGCGGCTGAAAGCGGCGCTGAAGGCCAATATGGCCCGGCGCAAGGCGCAGGCCAAGGCGCGGGCGACCTCTGGGGACAAGGCCGACAAGGACAAGGGATAAGAGCAGATGGATTCGATTCTGGTGACGGGCAACGGCCCGCTGAATGGTCAGATACCGATTGCGGGGGCCAAAAACGCGTGTCTGACGCTGATGCCTGCGACCTTGCTGAGCGAAGAACCGCTGACGCTGACGAACGCACCACGCCTAAGCGACATCAAGACCATGACCGCTCTGCTGCAATCGCTGGGGGCCGAGGTGTCGTCGCTGCAAGATGGTCAAGTGATCGCGATGTCGAGCCACAACCTGACCAGCCAAACGGCGGATTATGACATCGTGCGCAAGATGCGAGCCTCGAATCTGGTGCTGGGTCCCTTGCTGGCGCGGTTCGGGCAGGCGGTTGTTTCTCTGCCAGGTGGCTGCGCGATTGGTGCCCGTCCAATGGACTTGCATGTGGAAGGGCTCGAGGCGCTGGGCGCCGAGATCGAGCTGAAGGACGGCTATCTGCACGCCAAGGCTCCGGGCGGCCTGAAAGGGGCGGTGCACGAGATGCGCTTTGCCTCGGTCGGAGCCACCGAAAACATCGTCATGGCGGCTACGCTGGCAAAGGGCACCACGGTGCTCAAGAACGCCGCGCGCGAGCCCGAGATCGTCGATCTGGTCGAATGCCTGCGCAAGATGGGTGCGCAGATTTCGGGCGAGGGCAGCTCGACCATAGAAATTCAGGGTGTCGACCGGCTGCACGGTGCCACCCATCAGGTTGTCACCGACCGGATCGAACTGGGCACCTATATGCTGGCCCCGGCGATTTGCGGCGGCGAGGTCGAACTGCTGGGCGGGCGCATGGCGCTGGTTGAATCCTTCGCGGCCAAGCTTGACGCGGCGGGGGTCAGTGTCACCGAAACCCAAAACGGCTTGAAAGTGGCGCGCAAGAACGGCCGTGTGCAGGCTGTGGATGTGGTGACCGAACCCTTCCCGGGCTTCCCGACCGACCTTCAGGCGCAGATGATGGCGCTGATGTGCACCGCCGAAGGCACCTCGGTTTTGGAAGAGCGTATCTTCGAAAACCGCTTTATGCATGCCCCGGAACTTGTGCGCATGGGTGCAAATATCGAGGTGCACGGCGGCACCGCCACCGTCACGGGTGTCGAAACCCTGAAAGGCGCCCCGGTGATGGCGACGGATCTGCGGGCTTCGGTGTCGCTGATCCTTGCCGGATTGGCGGCAGAAGGTGAGACAACGGTAAGCCGGGTCTATCATTTGGACCGCGGATATGAACATGTGGTTCGCAAGCTGGAAGGCGTGGGCGCAAAAATCGAACGGATCAAAGGCGAATGACGGACGCAAGTTTTGAAGACGGGCGCGAAGCCCCGCTGAATTTGGGGGCTGAGGATGCAGAAGATCTGAAGGTGATCTCGACCCTCGTGCAGGATGCGGTTTTTCCCGTGACCGAGATGAAATGGCAACCGTCGCACCGCCGCTTTGGCCTGTTGCTGAACCGCTTTCGCTGGGAAGACAAGGATGCCGCCGCCCGCCGTGACCGCCCGTTTGAACGGGTGCAGTCGGTGCTGGTCTTCGATTCCGTTCTGTCCGTGGCCAGCCAGGGCATTGATCGCAGCGAGAAGGACATGGTCATGTCGCTGCTGTCCGTCGAGTTCGAACCCGGCGAGGATGGCGCGGGCCAGGTCTTGCTGACCCTGGCGGGTGACGGCGCGATCCGCCTGAAGGTCGAGGCGTTGGATGCCACGCTCAAGGACGTCACGCGCCCGTATCGGGCCCCATCCGGCCGGGCGCCGCAGCACCCCGAATAGATGCAGAACAAGCGCGGCATTTCTCAGGCGTTTTCAAATGTGCCCGAGGGTATTGCCCTGCGTCCGGCGACGGTGTTCGATGTGTTCGACATTAGCCGCGTGCTGATCCGGTCGATCACGCAGCTTTGTGTGGCCGATCACAACAACGATCCCGACCATCTGGAACAATGGACCGCGAACAAAGACCCGGCGACCATCCGGGGCTGGTTCAAGCCGGGATCCCAGATCTGGCTGGCCCAGCGTGAAGGGCAGGTGGCCGCGGTCGGTGGGTTGTTCGAAACCGGCAAGATCACCTTGCTCTATGTTGACCCGGAACACGTTGGCAGCGGGGTGGGGGCCGCGTTGCTCAACCGGCTGGAACGGCAACTGGCTGCGTGCGGCTGTACCGAGGTGCATCTGGACGGCACGAAGACGGCACGGGAATTCTATTTGCGCCACGGCTGGAAGGCCACTGGTCAATGCAGTGACCGTCAGGATTTGTCCTGCTTTGCCATGCGCAAATCGCTGCACCCCCAGGGCTGAGGGTTGAGGCCGCGCCCCGTGGGCGATATGTCCCGTGGCGCAACGCCCGGAGTGCCAGATCATGCCCGTTTTCCTTGACGCCACATCACCCGACTTCGAAACCGCCTTTCAGGCCCTGCTGTCTGCCAAGCGCGAGGACAGCCCGGATGTGGACGCGGTTGTGGCGCAGATCATCGACGATGTCCGCAACCGGGGCGACGCGGCGGTTATTGAACTGACCGCGAAATTCGACCGGCTGGAGCTGACACCCGAAACGCTGGCCTTCAGCGCGCAGGAGATCGCAGACGCGGTGGCGCAAGTCGGGGCCGAAGACCGCGCGGCGCTGGAACTGGCCGCCGCCCGCATCCGGGCCTATCACGAACGTCAGATGCCCAGCGACCAAAGCTGGACGGATGAGGCCGGGGCCACACTGGGCTGGCGCTGGTCAGCCGTTTCAGCCGCCGGGTTGTATGTGCCCGGCGGGCTGGCTTCATACCCGTCTTCGGTTCTGATGAACGCCATCCCGGCCAAGGTGGCGGGGGTCGAACGGCTGGCCATCGTTGTGCCCACGCCGGACGGGCTGGTGAATCCACTGGTTCTGCTGGCCGCGCAACTGGCGGGCGTGGACGAGGTCTATCGCATCGGCGGCGCGCAGGCCGTGGCGGCGCTGGCCTATGGCACCGACACTATCGCGCCGGTCGACAAGATCACCGGGCCGGGAAACGCCTTTGTGGCGGCGGCCAAACGGCGGGTGTTCGGCAAGGTCGGCATCGACATGATTGCGGGCCCATCGGAAATCCTGGTCATCGCTGACAAGGACAACGACCCCGACTGGATCGCGCTGGACCTGCTCAGCCAGGCCGAACACGACGAAAGCGCGCAGTCGATTCTGATCACGGATGATACCGCTTTTGGCCAAAGCGTCGCGAAGGCGGTCGAAAAACGCCTCGAAACCTTGCAGCGCCGCGCCATCGCCGGGGCCAGCTGGCGCGACTTCGGCGCCATCATCACCGTCCGTGATCTGAACCAGGCTGCAATCCTGTCGAACCGTATCGCCCCGGAACATCTGGAGCTTTGCGTCGCAGACCCGGTGGCGCTGAGCGAAAAAACCATCCACGCCGGGGCCATCTTTCTGGGCCAGTACACGCCCGAAGCCATCGGCGACTATGTCGGCGGTCCCAACCACGTGCTTCCAACGGCCCGGTCCGCGCGGTTCTCGTCCGGGCTCAGCGTGATGGATTTTCTCAAACGCACCACGCTCAGCCAGATGACCCCCGAGGCCCTGCGCGCCATCGGGCCCGCCGCTGAACAGCTGGCGCAATCAGAAAGCCTCGAGGCGCACGGCCTTTCTGTCACAGCGCGTCTGAACCGCCTGAATGGCTGAAATGATGCAAAGACCGGACACATATGGCTCTTCTCTGCGTTGCCGACTGGATTCCGTTGATATAGGTCTGTGCTGACAAAAGGATTGTAGCCATAACGATGACCCGCATTTCGCATATCGAACTGGATGACCGAAACCTGCCGCCGCCGACCCCTGAGATCGAGCAGGAACGCAAGGTTGCCATCTATGATCTGCTGGAAGACAACAGCTTTTCGCTGCCCAATCGGGATGACCGCGTCATTCCTGATGGGCCTTACCACGTGCAACTGTCGATCCGCGACAAACGGCTGGTCTTTGATATCGCGACGGAAGAGGATGAAAAAGCCGCCGAATTTCACCTGTCGCTTGGCCCGTTCCGGCAGGTGGTCAAGGATTACTTCCAGATCTGCGAAAGCTATTTCGACGCGGTCAAGTCGCTGCCTCCCAGCCAGATCGAGACCATAGACATGGCCCGCCGCGGCATCCACAACGAAGGCAGCCGCGTGCTACAGGAACGGCTGGAGGGAAAGGCAGAAGTGGATACCGATACCGCCCGGCGCCTGTTCACGCTGATCTGCGTGCTGCATTTCGGGGGCTGACGGGTGAAGCCTCTGCCGCAGTCGGTCCTGTTCTGTTGCGACCACAACTCGGTTCGATCTCCGATGGCCGAGGGGCTGATGAAGAAGTTTTACGGCACGGGCACCTATGTGCAGTCCGCAGGCGTGCACAACGATCTGGAAATTGACGGGTTCTGCATCGCGGCTTGCCACGAGGTGGGTGTGGAACTGTCCCGTCACCGCTCGCGGTCCTTTGACGAGATGCAGGAATGGGGCGACGATCTAAGCTCGTTCGATCTGGTGGTGGCGCTTTCGCCCGCCAGTCAGCGCCGGGCGCTGGAACTGACCCGGGTTTTTCACCTCGATGTCGATTATTGGCCAATAATGGACCCTACCGGGTTGGGCGAGACCCGCGAAGAAAAGCTACATCACTACCGACAGACCCGCGATCAGATCATCAAACATCTGAAAGACCGCTGGGGCGAACCTACGGAGTGACCATGAACCAGACCGTCAAAACCTATTTCGAAGCCTTCAATGCCGGTGACGTGGATGCCATGCTGGCTTGCCTGTCCGATGACGTGGCCCATCACGTGAACGAAGGCCAGATCCGCATCGGCAAGGACAAGTTCGCCGCGTTCTGCGCGCACATGAATCGCTGCTACAAAGAAAACCTGACCGACATCGTCGTGTTCGAAGCCGAAGGCGGCACCCGCGCAGCAGCCGAATTCATCGTCAACGGAACCTATCTGGAAACCGATGACGGCCTGGCGGATGCGCATGGCCAGACGTACCGCCTGCCTGCCGGTTCGTTCTTCGACCTGAAGGATGGCAAGATCACCCGCGTCACCACTTTCTACAACCTGGCGGACTGGACCAAGCAGGTTTCGAATGGCTGAGGTCACCGGCGTCCGCCCCCTGACCGGAGCGGCACTGGAAGCCGCCCTTGATGACGTTGCCCGGCTGCGGATCAAGGTATTTCACGCCTGGCCGTATCTTTACGATGGCGACCTGGAATATGAACGGAAATACCTGCAATCCTACCGCGACAGCGACAAGGCCATCGTGGTGGGCGCATTCGACAACGACCGTCTGATCGGCGCGTCAACCGGCGCCCCCCTGACCGACCACGCCGAAGATTTCGCGGCGGCCTTCGAGGGCACCGGGCTTGACCTGCATGACATCTTCTATTGCGCCGAATCGGTGCTGTTGCCCGACTATCGCGGGCAGGGTGTCGGCCACAGGTTCTTCGACGCCCGCGAAGCCCATGCCCGCGCGCTGGGTTTCACCAAATGCGCATTCTGCGGCGTACAACGCCCGGCAGATCATCCGATGCGGCCCGACAATTACCGCCCGCTGGATGCCTTCTGGCGCGCGCGGGGATACACGCCTTTGCCCGGTGCGATCGCACAGTTTTCGTGGAAAGATATTGGCGAAGAAGGCGAATCGAAAAAACCCCTTCAGTTCTGGATCCGGGATCTCTGAACGCCAAACGCAGAAAAAACTCCCGAATCATGGTAGTGTTGGGTTTTCTGTGGGGGAATTGCCATGAAACGCTATGTTATCGAACGCGATCTTCCGGGTGTCGGTTCCATGTCCGGTGACGAACTGTGCGGCGCGTCTGCGAAGTCGAACGAAGCGCTGGCGCAAATACCCGGCGTGCAGTGGGAGCATTCCTATGTTGCTGGTGACAAGACCTTTTGCATCTATCTGGCCGAGAGCGAGGACGCGATCCACAAGCATGCGGAACTCAGCGGGTTCCCGGCCAACACGATCACCGAAGTGACCACGATCATCGATCCGACGACCGCAGGGTAATTGGGCTGTACTCCGGTCTGCGTCCGCGACTAAGGTCATGCGAATTTGACCGCACGGGGACGCTGCCATGAAAGTCGCAACTGCCGCCTATGATCTCGACTGGTTGGATAGCTGGGCACAATACGAAGACAAGCTTGAGGGGTGGGTGTCCCAGGCCGCAAGGCAGGGGGCCGAATTGTTGGTCTTTCCCGAATACGGCGCGATGGAGCTGTCGACCCTGGACGGGGCCGACGTGGCGGGCGATCTGGAGCGGTCGATCCGGGCCGTGTCCGACCGGATGGTGGATGTACAAAACCTGCACACCCGCCTCGCCAAGACGTACAAAACCTACATTCTGGGTGCGTCCGCGCCGGTTGTTGATGGAACCGGGCGTCCGGTGAACCGTGCCGCCTTCTACACGCCGGATGGCAGTTTCGACCATCAGGACAAACAGATTATGACCCGGTTCGAACGCGAGGATTGGGACATCGCCCCCGGTGGTCCGCTCAAGCTTTTCGACACCGCGCTGGGCAAGATCGGTGTGTTGATCTGTTATGACAGCGAGTTTCCGTTGCTGGGCCGCGCGCTGAGCGAGGCAGACCTGATTCTTGCGCCATCCTGTACCGAAGCGCTTTCGGGTTACTGGCGCGTGCGGATTGGCGCAATGTCAAGAGCTTTGGAAAATCAATGCGTTACAGTCATGGCCTCGCTGGTCGGGAACAACGAATGGTCCGAGGCGGTGGATATGAACACCGGGACCGGAGGCGTCTTTGGCCCGCCCGACAAGGGGTTTCCGGCCACCGGTGTGCTGGCCGAAGGCACTTTGAATCAGCCGGGCTGGACCTATGCGGATGTCGACCTGTCAGCCATCGCCGAGGTCCGCGCGGACGGTCACGTGCTGAACCGAACCCATTGGGAGGAACAGGCCGCCCGAGTCGAATCGGTCACAATATCCGCTCTTTAGGTGATTCCGCCCTTGAAATAAGGCCGAAATAGGCTCATTTAAGCGCACACCCCCGCAGATTCTGGGGGTGCAACGTAATGATGGAGACAACATGGCCAAGGAAGATACGCTCGAATTTCCCGGTGTCGTGAAGGAACTCCTGCCTAATGCGACGTTTCGGGTCGAGCTGGAAAACGGCCATGAGATCATCGCACATACGGCAGGCAAGATGCGCAAGAACCGCATCCGTGTTCTGGCCGGCGACAAGGTTCAGGTCGAGATGACCCCATATGATCTGACCAAGGGTCGGATCAACTATCGCTTCAAGTAACGCCTGCCGCAATGGCGTTCATTCTCGGATCGGGCAGCCCAAGACGGCTAGACCTGCTGGACCAGCTTGGCGTGCGGCCCGATGCCATTTGCCCTCCTGACATCGACGAAACGCCTTTGAAGGGCGAGCTTCCGGTTCCGTATTGCCACCGCATCACGCGCCAAAAAGTGCAGGCTGTTCAGGCGGATAGAGGTGACGTTACCCTCTGTGCAGATACCACCGTGGCCTTGGGGCGTCGGATTCTGGGAAAGCCCGAGGATGCGGGGCAGGCGGCGGAGTTTCTGCATTCCCTGTCTGGTCGTCGTCACCGCGTGATCACCTCGGTTGCGGTCCGACGCGGAGACCGTGTGCTACAGCGTGATGTCGTCTCACAGGTCAAGGTCAAACGTCTGTCGGATGTCGAGATCAACGCCTATCTGGCGACCGGAGACTGGCGCGGCAAGGCAGGCGCCTATGCGATTCAGGGGCCCGCAGGGGCTTTTATTCCATGGATTTCGGGGTCGTTTACCGGCATCGTCGGCCTGCCCCTGTCCGAGACCGCAGCCTTGCTGCAAGGCATCGGCTATCCACTGTATCGAGAGGCATCATGAAAGGTCGCACCATTGTTCTGGACCACATCCAAGGCCGCGAAGCGGCTGCGCTGATGGTCGACGGCAAGTTGGATGACTTCTTGATCGCCACAGACGCACCCGCGCCCGGCACGATCTACCGCGCCCGGGCTGACCGCCCGGTCAAGGGGCAGGGCGGAATGTTCCTGACCACGCCAGATGGCCCTGCGTTCCTGCGACAAGTCAAAGGCTTGGGTCCCGGCGCCCTGTTGTTGGTACAAGTCACCGGCTTTGCAGAGCCCGGCAAAGCCATACCGGTGAGCAATCGCATCCTCTTCAAAAGCCGCTATGCGATTGTTACGCCGGACGCTCCGGGCCTGAACATTTCGCGCAGTATCAAGGACGAGGACACACGAGATCAACTGCTTGAAATCGCGCACGAGCAGATGGGTGACAGCGCCTATGGATTGATCCTGCGCTCCTGCTGCGCGGGTGCGGATGCCGAAGAGATCTCGGAAGACATCTCGGCCATGTTGACGCAGGCCGAGCAGGTGATGAATGACGACGGGACCGAGCCTGAACTTCTCAGCGAGGGTGACAGCCCCCATATCCTTGCCTGGCGCGACTGGACCGACCCGGCCGAAGTCGTGACCCAGGCGGGCGGGTTCGAAACCCACGGCGTTCTGGATGCGCTGGATACGATGCGTGGAGCGTCCGAGCCTTTACCGGGCGGAGGGTATCTTTACATCGAACCCACACGCGCATTGGTCGCCGTGGATGTGAACACCGGAGCGGACACCTCGCTCGCGGCGGGCACCAAGGCCAATTTCGCCTGCGCCAAGATGCTGCCCCGTGCTTTGCGCGTACGTGGGCTGGCTGGTCAGATTACGCTGGACCTCGCGCCCATGCCAAAGAAGGATCGCCGCGGGTTTGAATCCGCTTTGCGTGCCGCGTTCAGATCAGACCCGGACGAGACGATTCTTGCAGGCTGGACCCCGCTGGGCCACTTTGAGTTGCAGCGAAAGCGTGGTCGAGTTCCTGTGATGGAGATCCTGAAATGAGCTGCCCGATTTGCGGAGGCGAGACCGAGCAGAAGTTTCGTCCGTTTTGTTCCAGGCGGTGTGCGGACATTGATTTGGCCAAATGGCTGAACGGGTCCTACTCGGTTCCGTCGCAGCGCGAAGAGGACCTTGAAGTCGAGGATGACACGCAGGACTTCACGCCAAAGCGACCACATTGAAAAAATGTAAAAAAGCCTCTGGACACCGCTGGTAGCAAGTCATAGAAGGCCCCCACCCAACGACGAACGTCGTTCCCGTGCCCGGGTAGCTCAGGGGTAGAGCAGTGGATTGAAAATCCTCGTGTCGGTGGTTCGATTCCGCCCCCGGGCACCACTTTTCTTCAAGAAAAGCAATGCGTTGACGGTTTAGCCCTTTCTGCACCTCATTGGTTGATTGCCCGGGACTGCACCGGGACTGCAAATCATTATGGACTAACATTCAGCACTTGTGAATCGCCGGTTGGGTCGTGCATGACTGCGTTCTGGCGAAGTCAGAAGAAGAGACCGTTTGCCTTTACCGACTTCTGGTTGGAGCGGAGCCTTAACTTGACATTCACACGCTCATAGCACATATATCAGTCATCTCATCTACCAAGTGTGGAAAGAGAAACGAGGGCCGTTGCACTTTGTGCGACGGCCTTTGCCGTTTTAAGTGATGCGCTGGAAATAGGCATCTCTCTCTTTGCGCTTTTTTCGCCGGGCGCTCTCATACTCGATGCAGTATCCTGACTTTAGCAGGTAGTATCCGTTTCTCACCCTCAAGACGACGAGGAAATCTTCCTGATACCAGAGGAGAACGCTTCTTTGGCCTTTTCGTTTGTTTTCCCAAACATCTATTTCATCGCAGGTGTCTGCGTTTTGAATAACCCATGCGATCCATTGGAGGCGCTCACAACGCCTCATGTGGGTCTGACTTGCCGTATATGACTGTGCGTACAGTGCGCGAATTGGCGCCGGATATGGTCATGTTCCCGCAACTTGGCGTTCGTAATCCACACCATCATACCAACCGAGCGATTTGGTGACGTTCAGGTTGTCGTCTAAGTCCCATTCTTCCCAGCCCGAGAAACGAACATGGTTACCAGTCTCTTTATGATGGCCTTCGAAAGTCCACGCATAAACCATGTGGTGATCGGCGACGAGAACCATGTCGAGGTTAAGAACGAGGTCAGGGAAGTCAGCCATAAAACCCGCCGCCATGTCGCCAATCTCCGTCCGGCTCCTCATTGGGTCGCCACCGTTCATTATCATGATTGCAAGTTCAGCATATCTTCCGGCAACAGCGCCAGGCGCCTGGTTTGTCCATGCAGCGCAATGATCTTGAGCTATGCGGCGGGCGGTTTGTACATCCGGTATCATCTATATTTACATGTCCTAAAAATCGCGAAAACACATGGTTGCAGAAACGTTAGTCGGGCCTCTGAAAGCAATCAAGTTTGCTTAACAGCGCTTCTCAACGATGGCAGGTTTGTTTGCCTCACGGCCATCCGCTCATTGAAATTTCTGCGTTTTGAACGAACGGCAGCTTTCGGGAAGCCGATAGGTGAAATCTGAGAGATACCGAATGTCGGCTGTGGGCCGCATCAGAACGTAGAGCAGGCGGCGGATACCGTTCGTTTGCGGCGCTATGGACTGCCCTTTACTACTATTTTTTTCCGATGACGCACCCCAAGCCAAATGAGATTGAATGAACTGAATGCTTCGGTGGCAAGCTTAAAGTTCATTTCTGCCTGAAACACGCATCGTTGTATAAGCTCCAAATCGACATTGTCTGCATGCCCCTGCGCCAACATAAATCTATCGCTGAACGAATTGTCGAGTGTTTCATAGGCCCGCTGGGGCATAGAGGCAGTCCATGCAACGGTGCGAAGATGAAAATAGCAGCGCAATTTCAGGAAACCGCTGCCCTCGTCACGGATGGAAATAATTTCAAAGTCCTCGATCCCCTCCAACACCTCCGCCGTGACCTGCGAAATACTATCTAGAAAGCGTGCCGGAACGTCGCCTGCTTTAAGGAAGGACAAACATGCTGCAAGTGGAAGTGCCAAGAGTTCGGCTTCAGCTGCCTGCTCGACGAATTCTTCAAGTTGTTCATCATACCTCTCTGCAAAACCTTCCACTTTGGCTGAAGTGAACCTGTGCGGGTCCTTCGGAAGCGCTTCATCATTGGCAAAATAGGATTTCGATTGCTCAAAAAGGTCGCTCTCTTCCTCGGAGAATTTAATAATCACATCCCCCCAAGGCTTATTTTGAACTTCGCCCAAAACCCGCGCGGCCCGCAGCTTTGACGCGCCTATCAAGCTGATTTCTTCAAAGCGTTCAAATAGACCCGGTGGTGTATCAACTGTTGTTCTAAGCACGTCCCAGATTAACGTGACATAGGAAGGCCCGCCTTCCCAGGATGATGACACGATTCCAATCAATTCGCCCTTATCATTCACAACCGGCCCACCGCTCATTCCGCCGAGTGTGTCCATGTCTACTTCGATGCAAGGCGAAGGCATGCGCTCGCCGCGCCCATAGGGAAACGCCCCTGACACGCGACCTGAAGATACAAAGGGGGTGACTAACGGGATATTTTCCGAAATGGCCTGATGACGGAAACCAAAGGCCCAGAGGCGTTGCCTGATGAGCGGCAATGCCACTCGCATGGGCGTCAGCATGAGCGGTTCCTCCGGTATGGCATCCGAGTTTAGGGTGCAGCTAACAAGGGAAATGTCAGAGACGACGCTATGGTTAGGATCATATTTGCTCTGGCCGCTCACTGTTGTTGACGCGTATGGCAACCATACGCGAGGGCCCTTAGGTAAAAAGCTCATACACACCGGACCAAACCCTAACCCTCTGAACTCATCCAAAACATGAGTGGCCGTCAGCAACAGTCCTCGGGCAACCATTACACCGCTTCCGATGACGGTGGTGCCTGCTGGGGTTTCTTTGCTGATCGCAACAAGCGACGAGCCCGCTTCATGCATACTACCCATGGGGCCGAGCCCATCCTCGGCACTATATCGCGGGGTGCGCCAAGAAAGTGCCAGATTTGCTATCTTCGGATTTGTATCGATTATGGGAGCTGAATATGTTTGGCCGTCGCTTTCGGTGCCTGTCATTGAGAAATCCGATTTTGGGTTAATTTGCGAACCCATTAAAATGCGTAGCCGCTGGTGTTTCAGTCAACCAAAGGCTGATCCACGTTTCAATAGTGGATTGCCACTTAGGTCTGCGGTGCTGACTTGGGTTCCAATTGAAATGCTGCACCGTGGACGAATGTCAGCTAAGTGAGCTGCTAACGCAGCATCCGAACATCAAACCCAATGTCGGCTAAGGGCCGCCAGCGGCGAGGCCAATGTGTCATGGCCGAGAGATGCCGCGCTGCCTTGGATATCTGAAACGAGCCGAGAGTGGTCATTCTTGTCGACCCCCTTCAAGCCTACGCCAGGGTGGTTCGCTTGGCAATTGCCAAAGCTACTCCGACCATCCGACAGAGCGCAGCTTTTTGACCAACTGTCGCGCTGTGTCTGGCTCGCGATGAAGTCGCGTCAAAAACTCTTCTATTGGAAACCCCGGCCAACTTTTTTCGATTTGATCGATCATGCGGCGCCCGTCCTGCTCCCTACCGACGGAGGAGTAAGCAGCGGCCAAGTACACGACCCCAAGAGCGGAAACCGGACCACCACTTGCGTTACCCTCTTCAAATGCAGAGATTGCTTCGTGGTATAGGCCAAGATGAAAATATGCCGCTCCCAGTATGTTCAAGTACGCAAAACGCGTGTTTTCACCTTCTCTTGGGCGATCACGGTCGCCTGCTTGTAATCCTTTTTCGAACTCTCCAGACGCGACTGCGACAACGCCATAGAAGTCCAGCACGTTGCCATTTTCAGGTGCGAGCGACAGTGCGCGTTCGGAATACCTCATGGCACTTTCGAAATCGCGTTCCACAAACGCCACCCAGCCTGCTGCTGATTGCACCCATTCGTGATCCGCGTCGAGTTCTAACGCCCGATCGCGCATTTCGCGGGCTTCAGCCAAAAAATTGTCGTGCCTGGCGCCAGCGATTGACAGAAGCGCAAGCGAGCCGAGAGTCTGGGCCGCCCCCGCATAGGGCAACGCGGAGTTCGGATCGATCTCAATCGCGGCGCGGAACAATTCCGTGGTCAACATTTGTCGATGCGCGTCGAAAATAGGATAGATTAGACCTCTGGCCTGCAAGGCCATATTGGCGGCTTCCAATGCCGCAGGCGATTGCTCCATGAGCGCCTGACGCTCGACGCGGGCCGCGAGTTCGGCATCGTCCGGACGCGGACCGGGACGGAGCACCTCAAAAACTCCGAGTGCGATTACCGCCAGCAGTACGCACGCAAAAAGCACTAAGCGAAGTTTTTTCGGACCTCCACTGAGAAGTGGTCTGGCTGTGCCGTCGGCGGCCGGAGATTGCGCTGAAACGACGTGACGCTCGAATGTGGGTGCGTAGCCGCCTTTGCGTATTTGAACGCGAACCGCGTCCGCTCGGCCATCGCTGTCGTAGTAGTCATCTAATGACCTTCTCAACCGTCCCGCCTCAACGCGAACGAAGTTAGCGGAGTTTGTCTCGTCGACGGTATCCCGTCCGTAGAGATGGAACCCTATGGACTTGGCGCTGAGGTCCGCCCCCTCCTCGGACAGAGATTTCTCCGTCACGTAAATCAGGAATTCCTTGAGACGCGGCGAGTTCGCGAATATCCGACTTTCCACCACCGAAGCCACAGCAGCACGTTTTTCTTCGACACTGAGGTCGTTTCCGCTCTTGTCGCGGCAGGTGCTGTTTCCTTTGGTTTCGGTCATATTTTCAAACAGATAGTGCGTGAGCTTACTGGCGATTTTAGGGTAAGTTACTTCCCTGACGGATATTTTACCCGCAAGTCTGAGCGTGTCCAACCAGACGATTTGGAGGCACGTGACCTTTCTTGAACGATATAACCCAGGACTTTTTGTAAAGTATGTGAAGAGCCGTCAGTTCGACAGTCGCATTGGTGAAGTCTTCGACGATTTGGAAGAGATTGCCGGATCGTACGGGTTTGACGAAGTTTCAAAAGACGAACCCGCCACCTCCATCGTTTCGGAATTGATCGAAGAACTCCAGCGGCGAATAGAGGCCGTTGAAATACGAGACAACGATTGAAGGAGAGATTGCACGATGTGGATCATACGAAACAGAACCCAGCCTGCTTTGGGCTTGTCGATAGCGATAAGTGGCGCGGCCTTTGCAGCGATGGCGGCAGATCAAATCGTCCATGACGCAGAGTTTGTCCGGATGGAGCAGGAATTCGGTCTCGCCTGGGCTGACGATGACGCCACTGTGCGCGAAAAGCTGGTGGCTCTCGAAGCGCGGTTCGGAAAGAAACCCAACATTGTCTACATCATGGCCGACGACGTCGGGTACACAGAACTTGGCGTGTATGGCGGCGGCAAAATTCGTGGAGCGCCAACAGCCAGCCTGGACCGTATGGCGGAAGAGGGCATGAAGTTTCTGTCCTTCTATTCGGAGGTCGAATGCTCGCCGTCGCGTGGCGCGGTTCTGACCGGGCGTCATCCCATCCGAAACGGCGTCTATAACATCACGCTACCGGGCGAGAGCGGAACTGGTTTGCACAGTGATGAGGTGACAATCGCCGAGTTGCTGTCGGACGCGGGTTACTACACTGGTTTTTTCGGCAAGTGGCATCTGGGCGACGACGACGGCAACCATCCGACAGAACAAGGTTTCGACGAGGCGGAATGGTCGGAAGGAAATCCTCCTTGGTGGGTTAACAACAAGAACGCTTCCAAAGATGACGATATTGGCGGATTCACACAGCGCGCTTTGATGCACTCGCCCGGCCCTGAGGGATTTCCCTATGACACCGGCGGCGTCATGCGGGCAAAGAAAGGCGAGGAGCCGGAACCTGTCTATGAATACTCAATGGAAAGGTACAATACTTACGACACGGAGGTCGCGGATAACGTCATCGAGTTCATCACGCGCCGCGCCAACACGGATCAGCCGTTCTTTGTGAACTTCTGGGGCAAGGGTAATCATTTCTGGGGCGCTCACCCGGGTTTTCGCGACACACCTGCTGAAACCAATACCGCAGCTCAAATGGTGGAACATGACTACAATGTCGGGCGCGTTCTGAAAACGCTGGTCGATCTTGGGATCGCAGAGAACACCTTGGTGGTTTGGAGTTCGGACAATGGACCCATGTACACGGTGCACCCGCACGGCGGTTACTCCTTACTCCAAGGAGGCAAGGGGGAAACGCGGGAAGGCGGCATCCGCGTGCCGGCGATCGCGTGGTGGCCCGGCATGATCGAGCCGGGGCAAGACCCGCTCGACATCGTCCAGATCACGGACTTCTTTACCACATGGGCAAGCATCGGTGGCGTGCTCTCGGAGGTGCCCGGCGACCGGGTGATCGACGGTGTCGACCAATCTGGTTTGTTCCTGCTTGGAGAGGGCAACGGGCGTCGCGACTATGTCTTCCACTACAATCGCCAAAACTTGGAGGCGGTGCGCAAGGATCAGGTCAAACTGAACCTGAAGCCGAGGAATCCCAACTTTCATTTCTACGAGGTTTTCAATTTGTATCATGATCCCGCCGAGCGGTTCCCAAATGAGGCGCAAAACGGAATTTGGGCGGGCCCGGGCATCACCAAGATGATTCAGGAACACATGCTGCTGATCGAAGATTATCCGCATCGGTCAGTGAGCAGTTTCTACCGTGATTTTGACACGTCCTTCGATCCCGAACTGACGCCGCAGTATACGCCACAAAAGACAGTGGACTGGTAAGTTTCGTTTAAGGGAAGCTTGGAGCCATTGCAAATGGCTCCATCAACAAAATGTCTGCTTGGTTTGCACTTGAGACCTTGGTCACTATCGAATTCGAGCAGTCGCGGCGAAAGGCGGCTATGCGGGTTGCGGCCGCAGATTCACAGAACCACCATGAAGGTCGGCTATGGGCCGCCCGCGAGAGCGACCCGCAGTATTCAGATTTCAATGGCCTCTGCTATTGCAAGTGCATCCTCAAGTTCAACACCGAGATACCGAACAGTACTGTCCATCTTCGTGTGCCCGAGTAGGAGCTGCACCGCACGCAGATTGCCCGTCTTTTTGTAAATTTGGGTGACCTTGGTCCGCCGCATTGAATGTGTGCCATAAGCGCTTGCTTCCAAACCTATAGACGTGACCCAATCACGCACGATCCGCGCATACTGGCGCGTTGAAATGTGTAAACGCTCATGGAAACGTCCTGGCCAAAGGTATTCAGACCCGACCATGAGCTCGTCTTCCATCCACCTCTCGACTGAGCTTCGAGTTCCTTCAGAAATCTCGAAGCGGACAGGCTTCTGAGTTTTGCTTTGTAACACCGAAGCCCGCGCCTTGATCTGACCAGAAGCCATGATGTCTACGACTTTCATTTTCACCAAGTCACAGCCGCGCAACTTACTGTCGATGGCCATATTGAAGAGAGCGAGGTCGCGATGGTTTTCTGCGAGTTCTAACCTTACTCGAATTGCCCAGACGTGTTTGGGTTTCAACGGCCGTTTCTGACCGACGATGCGTCCCTTGTTCCAAGCTGGGCGAAGAGCGCGAATGGCAGGTAAGTTTGGTGTTTCCATAACTGATCCTCCGATCCGCCATGCCCGCCCACAACGACAACCCGACGTTGACGAGAGAGGATATCACAGGATGCCGCGTTGCCGCCGAGGTCGGCTGCGAGCCCTACCTCTTAAATGCCGCAAAGTGAAATTCTTGTAGACGGCAAAGCAGACCTTGGTCGCGGTGAGACCTGCTTATCACCGCAGAATTCACAGGGCAAAGTTACTGGCATGTTGCAGGCGCCAGCGTCACACTCGGAGTACATGCACCGAACACTGAGCGTGTCGAACGACGAGAGCGGCTGTTGAACCCAAAAAGAATTCTTTCATCCCAGGTTTATGCGAAGCAAGGACGATACAGTCGATGCCATATTTGTTGGCGTATTCGGTGATAGCCCGCCCAGCCGATTGGCTCTCGATCAAGACAGAGGAAACCTCGGTTTCGTTTTTTAAGCGCTCGGCTAAACGCGCCTTTGCTTTTTGGAGAGATTTTTCTGCGATCCCTTCATCCATATAGTACATTATCTGTCTGTTTGGGGGCTCATGGATGTGCGCGGCAGTGATTTTTCCGCCTTCGGATACTAGAGCATGCGCCGCCGACATTGCGTGTTCACTGATGCCGTGTTCCAGAGACAGCGCGACTAGGATGTTTTTGTACATTTCAGACCTCTATTTTTAGGTTTAGGATTTCTGCTGCGAACTAGTCTCTCCCACGTCATCGTTGAGAGAGCGCTCTGGCACCCCACTCATTGGAATGGGGTGCGTGCATTTTGTCTTGTGCGTTGGCGCTTTCCGCCCATTATTTGCTGAGCAGGAGGTCCGGCAGGAACAGGGCCAACTCTGGTACAAAAGTTGTCAACATCAGCGTTGGGAGCCAGGCAAAGACTATGAAGATCAAAGTCGGCCACAGCATGCGCGAAACCGGTTCATCACAGACCTGCGCACCAAGATAGAGCAGAGGTGCAGTCGGAGGGGTGATGTTCGCCATACCTAAGTTTACGCCAATAACGGCCGCGAAATGGATAGGATCCATGCCGGTGCTCTGCGCGATGGGCAGTAGGATTGGTGTTGCCAAAAGCAGACCGGAGATATCATCCATGAGCATTCCGATCAGGATCATCACGACGTTGATCATCAGAAGGATCACAACTGGATTGTCCGAAACGGAATAAACCAGATCTTTGGCCAACTGAGGTGCACCCTGTGAGATCAGGTTGTCTGACACGATCAGAACCATGAAGATCATGACCATGACCACGCCAATCGTAACACCGGAATTCTGGATTGTCTGAGCCAGTGTTTTCCAGGTCAGTCCACGGTAGAAGTAGATCGCGATCGGGATCGAGTAGACCACTGCGATACCCGCAGCCTCGGTTGGCGTCATAATGCCGCCATAGATTCCGCCCAGAATGATCAGTGGCATCATAAGCGCAGGCCCGGCCAGGCGCGCCTGTACTCCGAATGTCGGCAGAAATGGTTTAGGACGTTCCGTCAGGTTTATGTCGTCATACTTCCGAAGCAGGAACTGATTTACGACGATCAAAAGGGTGATCAGGATGATCGCCGGAATGACGGTGGACAAGAAGCACTTTAGTACATGCTGCTGTGCAACCCAACCATAAAGGATGTGCGACGAACTCGGTGGGATCAACAGACCCAAGGGGCTGGCCGCGACGATCAAAGCCGCAGATTGCCCACCCGGATAGTTGGCCTTTTTCAGATGGGGCATCATGATGCCGCCTATGCAGGTCAGCGTTGCGTTTGCACTGCCGGAAATGGAGCCGAACACACCGCAGGCCAACACCCCAGCCGCGCTCAGTCCTCCTTTGATATGGCCAATGAACATTTCAGCCAGAGAGACAAGAGGGGCCGCGATTTTACCTTTCTCCATGATGCCTCCGGCGATCATGAAGAGTGGGATCGCCAGAAGTACAAGTGAGCGGATACCTGTAGAGCCGGTGGGCAAGTAGCCGGTGATGGATTGATCTCCGACAAGGGCGATGAAAATCAAAACCGATCCGAATGCTACATAAACGCTGACGCCCAACAGCAGCATAAAGCAGACGATAAGGAGACTTCCTCCGATGATCATTGGGTTTCTCCTTTTTGCATTTCTGATCTCAAGGGAAGACCAAGTCCCTTGCGGATATGCACGTACAAATATGCCGCCGTGAACATTGCCATGAAGCCAAAGGCAATCATGATCGCAATCCGCCAGGTGACAAACGGAATGCGCAGCACCGGGGTTGCGCGCAGCCGGGGGAATGAGAAGTCATCAAGCAGCGAGACATAACAGGCGTACATGAGGAATAGGATCACCAGGATCTCGACGGTCAGCACGACAAAGCCGCGCCACCAAATCAACCGAGGGTTTTGGATCACAATGCCAAGAATGTCCGCGTTGATGTGCAGGTTGCGGGCAGAGGCCAGAACAGCACCTGCAAAAAAGCCGATGATGCTAATGCCCAAAAGCCATTCTTCGTAGGCAAACAGATCACCGCCAAATCCATACCGGATGACAACAACTGCCCCAAATGTGAACGCCATCAGGAAACCGGCAAACATAACGATCTGCCTCATGGCAAAAGCCACTGCTTTCAGTGGATACCCAATAACAACTGGTAGCTCATCGGTGATTTTTTGCGAGCTCTTCTTTTCCGCGCTTTCGACGACCAACGGACGCTCTGCTTCAGTGCTAGACATCTTTCTCCCTCCCTTTGTTGAGCTAGAGACGAAAAAAGGGCCAACTGATTAGCTGGCCCTTCATCTCAGTGTTTATTGCTGTTCTTTTGCTGCCAGCAGGCGGTCGATGATGTCCTGACCGACGTTTTGTGCCATCGCGGGCCAGACCGTTTCCTGGACATGAGCGGCCATCGCAGCTTGTTCTTCGTCGCTCAGGCGCAGGATGGTATAGCCTTTGTCGAGCAATTTCTGGCCGAACACTTCGTCATTTTCACGATTGTAGGCAAAGAAGTCTTCGGACGCCTTTGTCATCGCGGCCTGAAGCGCGGCGCGCTGTTCGTCGTTCAGCTTGTCGAGTGTCCGCTGCGACGCGTAGAAAGTCGTCAGTTCTGAGATTGAGTTGTACTCGACAAAGTGGGTGCCAACATCTGATTTGGCGAAGATGGAATAGGTCGCGGTCTTGGTGCAGCAGATTGCTCCATCGACAATGCCGGCCTGAAGTGCGGGGAAAATGTCGCCCCATGCCATGGTTGTCGCTTGATACCCTAGTTCTTCAACCATTGATTTCACGACGCTGGACGACCAGACGCGAATGTTCATGCCCTTGTCGTCAAAGGTGTTCCAGTTTTCAGGTTCTTGCGACGAAACGATGCCGATGAACCCTTCGGGGTTCTGCGCCATTACCCGCACACCGTATTCGTCGGTGATCTCTTGCAGGATGGCGTTAAACTCGGAATCCATGTTGAGAAGCGTGCTTTCCATGTCATCCCAGCCGCCCAGCAGGAACGGCATTGACAGGAATTCCAGGCGTGGATCGGTATCGGCATAGATGAACGCCGATGCCAGGTCGATATTGCCGCGTGCAACATCTTCGAACAGCGCCTCACCCGAACCCAGTTGGTTTGCCGGGAATACTTCGATCTTCAGGCCAACGTCTGCTGCCGCGACATCCGCTGCGACCTGCTCCATCATTTTCGTGCCCTGATGGTCAATCGGGAACACGCCGGCAAAGCGCAGTGTAATGTCTTCCGCTGCGGCTGCTGTTGAGAGTGTGGTTGCAGCAAGCAAAACAGCGCCACCCATCGCGCCGAGGGCGCGGCGGTTAATCTTCGTAATCATTAAGGTTTCCTCCTCAGTGGTGTGCGTCCCGCCGCATTGCGCGCGACGGGACAATTCTTTGCTTCAATTCAGCAAAGTTCCGGGGCGACGAACTCGTATCCGAGATCATCGGCCACAGCCTTGTACGTCACCTTGCCGTGGGCCACGTTCAGGCCGTTCATAAGATGACGGTTGTCCGCAAGCGCCTGCTTCCAACCATTGTTGGCAATAGCCAGAGCGTGCGGCAGCGTGACGTTGTTGAGCGCGTAGGTTGACGTTCGGGCGACTGCGCCCGGCATGTTGGCGACACAGTAGTGAACAACATCGTCGACAACATATGTGGGCTCGGCGTGAGTGGTGGCTTTGGACGTTTCAAAGCAGCCGCCCTGGTCAATCGCCACGTCCACGACGACCGCACCGGGTTTCATTTTTGAGATCAGTTCGCGTGTGACCAGCTTGGGAGCAGCAGCACCCGGGATCAGAACCGCACCAACAACCAGATCGGCATTGGTGACTTCTTCCTCCAATGCGGCTTTGGTCGAATAGACACCCTTGGCCGACGCCTCGAAATGGTTCTCCAATTTCTCAAGAACTGCCGGATTGCGGTCCAGAATGGTCACGTCCGCGTGCAAGCCGACGGCCATCTGAGCTGCATTGAACCCAACAACACCGCCACCGATGATCACGACCTTGCCTGGTTTCACACCAGGCACACCGCCCAGCAGCACGCCCAGGCCTCCCTTTGCTTTCTCCAACGCACCGGCACCGGCCTGGATCGACATGCGACCGGCAACTTGGCTCATCGGTTTCAGCAGGGGCAGACCGCCATTGTCGTCGGTGACGGTTTCATAAGCGATGCAGACAGCGCCCGAGTCGACCAGATCTTTGGTCTGTTCCGGGTCGGGGGCCAGATGCAGATAGGTGTAAAGGATCTGACCTTCCCGCAGCATAGCGCGTTCAACAGCCTGAGGTTCCTTCACCTTCACAATCATCTCCGCATTGGCAAAGATATCCGCTGCGGTTTCGGCAATCTCCGCGCCAGCGGCACGATAGGCATCATCATCAGCCCCAATGCCTGTGCCGGCGTTGGTCTCGACGATGACGTTGTGACCATGAGAAACCAGTTCGGCGACGCTTTCAGGGGTCAGGCCAACACGGTATTCGTGGTTCTTGATTTCCTTGGGAACACCAATGAACATGTTCTTCACTCCTTGGATCGGATGATCATTTTGCCGTCGGCATGACGAATTCGGCACCTTCCGAGATGCTTTCGGGCCAGCGCTGCATGATGGATTTCTGCTTGGTGTAGAAACGAACGCCCTCTTCGCCATAGGCGTGCATGTCGCCGAACAGGCTCTTCTTCCAGCCGCCAAAGCCGTGCCAGGCCATGGGAACCGGGATCGGAACATTTACACCGACCATGCCGACCTGAACCTGCTTGCCGAACTCACGCGCAACGTTGCCGTCACGGGTGAACAACGACACGCCGTTGCCGAACTCGTGGTCGTTGATCAGTTGCAGACCTTCAGCAAAACTCGAAACGCGGACACAGGACAGGACCGGGCCAAAGATCTCTTCCTTGTAGATCTTCATGTCGGGGGTGACGTTGTCGAACAGGGTGCCGCCAAGGAAATAGCCTTCCTCGTGCCCTTCGACAGCGTAGTCGCGGCCATCGACCAGCAGATCCGCACCTTCTTCGACACCAGAGTCGATGTACCCTTTGATCCGATCCCGCGCGGCGGCGGTGACAATCGGGCCCATCTCGGCGTCCAACTCAAGACCGTTCTTGACCTTCAAGGTTTCGGCGCGTTCTTTCAGGACAGGCATCAGCTTGTCGGCGGCATCGCCAACCAGCAGGGCAACCGAGATGGCCATGCAACGCTCTCCGGCCGAACCATAGGCCGCGCCGATCAGGGCGTCGGCGGCTTTGTTCATGTCGGCATCCGGCATCACCAGCATATGGTTCTTCGCGCCGCCCAGAGCCTGAACGCGCTTGCCGTGGCGCGCACCGACCTCGTAGATGTAGTTCGCAATTGGCGTCGAGCCGACGAAGGACACGGCTTTGACGTCGTCGTTCTCCAGCAACGCATCCACGGCAACCTTGTCACCCTGAACCACGTTGAACACTCCGTCGGGGAAACCGGCTTTCTGCATCAGATCCGCGTACAGCAGAGAGGCCGACGGATCGGTCGGAGACGGCTTCAGGATAAAGGTATTGCCTGCGGCGATGGCGATCGGGAACATCCACATCGGCACCATGACCGGGAAGTTGAAGGGAGTGATCCCAGCCACAACGCCCAACGCCTGACGCGTTGTCCAGTTGTCCATGCCAGTGGAGACCTGCTCCGTGTAATCGCCCTTGAGGAGTTGCGGAATGCCGCAGGCAAACTCGATGATATCAATACCACGCTCAACTTCGCCTTGGGCGTCGGTGAACACCTTGCCATGCTCAACCGTGATGGCGCGCGCCAGTTCGTCTTTGTGCTCGCGTACCAGCGCTAGAAAGTTGTTCATCAGGCGGGCACGGCGGATCGGAGGCGTGTTCGACCACTTCGGGAACACGGCTTTTGCTGCAGCCACTGCGTCGTCGACGGTCTGTACAGTCGCCAGCGACACCTCACCGGTTTGCGTTCCGGTTGCGGGATTGAAAACCGGCTGAGTATTCTCACCGGAAGGAGCAGTGATTTGGCCATTAATGTAGTGGCCGATCAAAGCGATCGGGGATGCATCTTTCATGATGTCAGTCCTTTTTGGGGTTAGAAGTCAGGGGTTATGGCAAGTCAGCCAATACCTCTCCAAGTGTTTGACAAAGTGTCGTTATTTCGGGCTCCGAGATGATTAGTGGTGGCGACAAGGCGATGATGTCACCTGTGACACGGATCATTATTCCCGCGTCCCAGGCCCGTTTCATCGCATCATAGCCTCGCGCACCCGGTGCGCCCTCTCGTGGTGCCAGCTCGACCGCGCCCACCAGTCCCAGATTGCGAATATCGATGACATTCGGCAGATCCCTGAGGCTGTGAAGCTGATCCTCCCAAGGCCCCGACAGCAACGCAGCGCGGCGGAAAAGATCGTTCTGTTTGTAGCTTTCCAGCGTAGCCAGCGCGGCGGCACAGGACACCGGGTTGGCGGAATAGGTATAGCCATGAAACAGCTCAATCGACGCATCGGCGTTTTCCATCGCCGAGTCATATATCTTTTCGGATACGATGACCGCTCCCATCGGAATGACACCGTTGGTCAGGCCTTTGGCCGTCGTGATGATGTCCGGCTTCACATCGAAATACTCCGATGCTGTCGCGGCCCCCAAACGACCAAAGGCGGTGATGACCTCGTCGAAAATCAGCAGGATGCCATGGCGGTCGCAGATTTCGCGTAGCCGCTGCAGGTATCCTTTCGGCGGCAGAAGCACACCGGTGGACCCGGCCATCGGCTCAACGATCACTGCCGCAATGGTCGATGCATCGTGAAGCGCGACCAACCGTTCCAGATCATCCGCCAGTTCAGCGCCGTGATCCGGGCAGCCGCGTGAAAAGGCGTTTTTCTCTGGATCATGCGTGTGGCGCAGATGATCCACCCCTGTCAGGAGCGTCCCGAAATGCATCCGGTTCTTCACGATGCCGCCCACTGAAATGCCGCCGAAGCCGGTACCGTGGTAACCACGCTCGCGCCCGATCAAACGTGTGCGTGTGCCATCGCCGCGCATCCGGTGGTAATGCAGCGCGATTTTGAGAGCCGTATCGACGGACTCGGAACCAGAATTTGTGAAGAAAGCGTGGTTCATTCCCTCAGGCATCATCGCTGTCAGCTTTGCTGACAACTCAAACGCCTGAGGGTGGGAGAACTGGAAGTTCGGGGCATAATCCAGCTCGTGCACTTGTTTTTGCACGGCTTCTACGATCAGTGGATCCCGGTGACCCGCGTTGACGCACCACAGCCCGGCGGTACCATCCAAGACCTTCCGGCCATCAGAACTGGTGTAATACATCCCCTCGGCCGCCTGGATCATTCGGGGCTCGCGAAGGAAATCACGATTGGCCGAAAACGGCATCCAGAACGATGACATTGTGTTGGGTTGATCGAGCACGTCCATTCCTCGCGAAGCAGATTTTCATTTGATGACAAATTCTTGCAGAGTTCAGACCTTCCGCACATCCGGTTTTATTTTAATCTGTAAGTTATTGAAAAAAATCATTGCGCCCCTAGAATGCTTTCGATCCAAAGCAAGAAAGCACTAGAGTAACGGTTTTGTCATCAGATCTCGAAACAGCCCGTCGTCTAAAGTTGATTCGGACGACCAAAGGCCTCAGTCAACGTGAAATGGCCAAACGCGCGGGAGTGGGTAGCGGGACGATTTCTCAAATCGAAAGCGGTTCGACCCAACCTTCTGTGGCTTTGCTAAAGAAGATTCTTGCCTCAGTAGACGTCAATTTGGGCTTTTTTTTCAGTTTTGAATTACAAAACGAGGAGTCGTTTTATTACCCGCACGAAAGAATGCGCGACCTAGGATCACCTGGAGTCTCCTATTTACTTGTCGCAGGTGAGCGCCGAGACAGAAAGCTCCAGATGCTCATAGAAGAGTACGATGTCGGTGCCGACTCGGGTCGATCTGAACTGTCGCATGAAGGAGAGGAATGTGCGGTTGTGATAGAGGGCCGTCTTGAAGTAACGGTAGATGGGCAGTCCAGGGTTCTGGGTCCCGGGGACGCGTACTACTTCTCAAGCATATTGCCACACAGGTTTCGGAATGCCGGCGATACGCCATGCAAAGTGATCAGCGCCTGCACTCCTTCGTCGTTCTGACTAAATGAAAGAGCTCTTTGTGAGCGTTTTCAATATTTCGCAGGATGGTCAATTTCGACAACAGACTCGGAATGTCGAGATGAAGTCGACATTTACAACTAGGGGCCATTTGTCGGTTTTCTTGCGCGGTCCCGAACGGCGAACTCTTGTCGGATTTCGCTCTTGTAACGAATGACTGAAATGACTGGAATGCGGGCGCGGCTCCGGCAATTTGTGTGTTCGGTGAAGGTCCTGTGTGGGCTGCTAACGCAGAATTTCAGTTTTCTGTTCGAGGTCTGCTTGGGGCCGAGCCCGTCTAATCGCTGCTGGTTACTTTCAACGCCGACATTCGCAAAGCGGACAGCAATTCTATCAAGTGTTTCTTGTTCTTTGCGCTGTACTTGGCCGCTGTTGAAGAACGCTGGATGAAGTCCGCGTACTGATCAACAGTCAGGTCACAGCTTTCAATCGCGCTCGAATACGGCTCTAGGACACGCGCGATGATCTCGGTGTTTCGTTTTGCGCCGGCCTCCAGCTCTTTCTGACTTGTCGAGGTTACGCCAGCGATGATGTCCTCGGCATTGGGTGAGAACGGCGGTGAGAAAGTCGACCACGGTAGCGGCGGGATGATCTTGCTGCGGGCGGCGTAAAAGTCGTCCATCT
>NZ_WQEP01000019.1:0-32234 GCF_013033705.1 Ruegeria sp. HKCCA0370 | reverse complement strand
ATCGCTGTCCCAAGGTCTTCCTTTCAGCCATCGCGCTCGCAGCAACCGTCATCTACTGGTTATGAATCCTGACCCTAGTCAATTTGATTGGAGTGACGGTTTCGTCCCACCTGAAACTTTAAGTTACACGCCTAGCTTGGGAGACCTGCTCGTTGCTTGGCTTCACTTTGTGGAAGCCGTGCAAATTTCAATGAATTACACAATGACGATTGAAGATGGACGGGCCATATTGATGGGTCGCCGGATGCTTCAAGCCTCTCAACCTCCCGGCCAAGCAGACGCATGGGATATTGTTGCATGGTCTGAAATGCTGAAGGCGAGATTGGGGCCAGTATGGAACAGCGCATTGGTCGAAGTACTTGTCTTTGATCCGAAAGCGATCCCGCCAACTTTTATTCCAAAAAGTCAGGTTCAAAAATGCGATGCATGGGGCCTCAGTATGTCGTTCCCCGCGTCTTGGTTGATGCAGCAGTCAAAATTTGAACGAAACGAGACGACGGAAGCGAACAGCCCCATTCAAAATGTACTCGACTTGACCGACTTGTTCTCTGTGATTGACTACTCCGCATGGCCTGGCTTGGACGGATTTGCAAAATTCATCGGTTTGCATCCCAAGACGCTTCAAAGAGAACTTGCAAGACACGGCACGACAGGAGCAAATCTCGTAGACAGCGCGAAAATGCGTCAGGCGGAGCAATGGCTGACCGAGGGGCGCCTTTCTATAACAGATATCGGAAAGAACTTGGGCTACAAAAACCCAAGTGCGTTTACACGAACGTGTCGCCGTTGGTTTGGATCGTCGCCTTGCCGGTTAAAGCACGACCTCGATGTTCGATGATATGCCCGTGAAGTAGGTCCGCTTTGCGAGCAAAATCTGAGAACAATAAATTACGATTTGATTATACAAAATGTTGGAGTATCCTATGTTGCAGCAACCACATATAGATTGACTATTCAGGAGGGGATGGTGAAAGTTCTTAGATCAGCGGTTGCAACTGCACTAACTGCAACGCTGATAACATGCCCTAACTTGGGCGCAGCAGACCAAGTCTCGGAGCAGATAAAAGCGCTGCTGCAGTCAAATACGAATGCGAGTAGTACACTTTCAAACAGCAAGAGTTTGGACGCAGAAATCCTTGTACCTCGTTTCTATACGGACAGAGAATTTACGCCAGCTTGGACCAGTTTTGAATTGGTTGACGAGCTTTTTGAGGAGTTGGACGGAGCAATTGATCAGGGTTTTACGCCGAGTGACTTCAAACTAGAAGAGCTTCGATCCGCATTCAAAGCCTCACAGGATGGCGATGCCTCCAGTCGAGCTTTATTCGATATTCTCGCGACTGACGCGGCCGTAAAACTCGTACACCACTTGGTGTTTGGAAAAGTCGATCCAAATGCGCTAGACGACGCTTGGAATTTCTCAAAGCCAGTAATACAACAAGACCCTTCCGTTGTATTGAGCCACTATCTTCAAGATGAAGGCTTCAGCGCTTTAATTGAACGCATCGATATCGACAACGCGCAATATACGATGCTCGTTGATGCTTTGAGCAAATACAGAGCTATCGCATCAAAGGGAGGCTGGAACACAGTCCCCGAAGAAACGGTTCTGAAGCCGGAAATGGTGGATCCTGCCGTCGCCGAACTGCGCAAAAGGTTAGCGACAGAAGGCTACGATGGAACAAATGAATTTCCAGAAATCAGCCAAAGCGGTATAAATCCAGCTTGGGTTTATGACGATCATTTGGTGCGACAGGTAAAAACCTTTCAAAATCGTCACGGCTTGGAGGCAGATGGCGTCGTTGGTGGTAAGACCTTCGCGTCTCTCAACAAACCTGTCGAAGATCGCATAGATAAATTGCGGCTCAGCCTGGAACGAGGCCGCTGGCTCATGCGCGAAATCGACGAAGAGTTCGTGCTGGTAAACATTGCAGGCGCTCGTACTTACTTGGTCACGTCCGATGGGACGCTTTGGACCACTCGGTCGATCACAGGATCAGCCTACCGAAAAACCCCAGTGTTCCGAGATGAAATTGAATACATTGAATTCAATCCGACTTGGACTGTTCCCGCCTCGATTTTTCGGAAGGATAAGCTTTCGCGCATCCGCAAGGATCCAGCCTATCTGGCGCGCAACAATTACGTAGTCCGGAACAAAGACGGGCAGACGATTCCTACCAACGCTGTGAACTGGGGGGCAAAGAACCCCGCCGTCACTTTGGTTCAGCAGCCGGGCCCAGACAATGCGTTAGGTTTGGTCAAGTTCATGTTTCCCAATAAATACGCAGTGTATTTGCATGATACCAACGACCGCAGTCTCTTCGACCGAAATGAGCGAAACCTAAGTTCAGGCTGCGTGCGTCTTGAGTATCCATTCGAATTTGCCAGCCTTTTGATGGAGGGAGAGCCGGACTGGAGCCGGCAAAAGATGCAATCCATCCTGGATAGCGGGAAGACTACGCGAGTTAACCTACCCGAGCCCATGCCGGTCCTTTTGACCTATTGGACTGCGTGGGTCGAAGATGGGACCGTTCATTTCCGCGAGGACCCTTACGAGCGAGATGCTCGAATACTTGCGGCTTTGGACCGATGAACACGTCATCCTAAAAGAGATGCGCAATTCTAAGCGTGCTAAATTGCCAGTAGGATTGGTGACTTCTAATTGGCGGAAATTCGAAGCAGTGTGAGTTGCGATAGGGGAGCACATGAGGGTTTGGCTCGTAAGAATAGTTGGGCTGGTTACATTTCTCGTCTTCGCTGCGATCGCTTTTGTCTGGTTGTTGCTTGCTGCTCCGATGTTCTCGGACATGCGGCGCGACCTTGTTGAGCAAGTTCTTTCGGAACAAATTGGTCAGCCCCTTTTGGTCAACGATGATGTAAGCGTCGCGCTTGGCCGCATTAGCCACATCTACGTCGGTGGGGTGGTCATCCCGAGCCAGACAATGCCGGAGTCACCACTTGTGACATTGAACCTGTTGGAACTGGAGTTGAACGTTGCCGCTTTGACCAATGGGCATCTGCACTTTGACAATCTCGTGGTGGACGGCCTCCAAGCAAATATTCTTACAGCCGCAGACGGCACCACAACTTGGCGAAAAGGCGAGCCAACGCCCAAGCCCGTTTCCGAGGAAACTGTATCAGCTTATGATCAAAAAGACGTCGCTAAAGCTGATAGTATCAATGAGAGCGGTATGGAAGGCAGTGGGATTCTGAATTTCCTTAGCGACAAGAACGTCAGCTTCACATCAATTGGGTTAAACATCGACGACAAGGTCTCGGGCTTCTCATTTGTGTTTGATCTCCAGTCACTCGCGCTCGAACAAGTGGATAATGGACAAAGAACGAAGGTCTCCGGTTCCGGCTCCGTCAACGGTCAGGGTTTCCAAATCGAAGGCGACTACCCACACGCCGCGCCATTTACGACGCGAGCCAGTTTTGGCGAAATGACCGTAATCTACGATGGTGAGCCTTTCTCGGAAGACGAAGGTGGCGGTTATCGCGCAATCTTGGAGATGGACACCGGTGAATTCGGTGATTTTCTAGATGTCATTGGATTGGAACGCGTTTTGGAAGGCAATGGCCAGTTGCAGGCTGAACTCGTGTCTCAGGACGCTCTGAAGATCGAGGCGTTTACAACAACTGTAAGCCTGGAGGATGGGCAGAAACTCGAAGCTGAAGGTTCAATAGATGACCTCTACACCGCTCAGGGCGTCGATCTGCTTTTCAACGCGCGACTTCATCCGGAAGGACAGCCGCCGCCTGCAGCCAAAAGTATACAGGAACTGAAGTTCACGGGCTTTGAAATGCATATGGTCGGATCCTTGGCTTCCTTCGAATTCGAGAAGTTGCTGTTCCAAACCAATGCATTTGACCAGGGGTTAGACGTAATCGGTCCAGCCTCTATCGAAAGCATTCGCCGCATGCCAGACGGCCGGCTCGCCATGCTGGGCATTGCGCTGCAAGCCGGGCCAATTGAGGAACCGGTCCTCAAAGCGGAAGGTGAAATTCTCGATCTTCTCCAACTTCAGGACGTAACTTTCGATGGTGTGCTCGACGGGCCCGCCAAATTGATTCTGGCCAACCTCGATGAAGACTATGTTGAACAGTTCGGCGGCATCAAAGCCGATTTCAACATATCCAATGTGGGCGGGCCGGTTTCACTCAACAGGTTTAACGCGACCACTTACGACACCGATCTCTGGGCGCTCGATCTCGCGCTATCTGTCAACGAGCTAAAAGGGCTGTCCGGTCTCGATTTCGACGTGGAACTTGGTGTCGACGACGGTGCCCAATTTCTGACCGCGCTCAACTTGCAACCTGTCGAAATTGGCGCACTGGCTATCAACGCTGAAACCTCCAGACAGGGCGAAGACTTTGATGCCGCAATCAAGTTCGAAGCCGGATCTTCGCATATTCTTGCAGCTTTGGATGCGCGGTTTCCCGAAGGTGCATCGGTCGTCAGTGGCAACATTACGAGCGAGAGGCTCGATCTCAACGACCTGAAGAGCCTCACCTCCGTACTGGACCAACTGAAAAGCCTCGTAGGAGAGGCCTCAAAAGAACCTGAAGCCGAAGTTCAGCCTTTGGTTTTGCCGAAGGAGACAGACGTCCAGCCCCCGGTGTTGCAAAAAGAAAAAGGGAAACCTGCCGATCTTCTGAATGTACAGCGTGTACTGAAAGAGGCTGACGTCGAGGTGCAGATCGACTTGAAGGAGATTGTAGGCCAGCAAGGTGTAACATCTATTTCCAGCCAATTGTCTGCAAAAGACGGAACCGTTGATTTCGGCCCTATACAGATGGCCTATGGCGGCGGAAAATTCAGCCTTCGGGCTGTCATGGACTTGGTCGATTCACCCGATTGGCTTTCATTATCGGGATCAACCTCGGGATGGGAATTCGGTGAGATCCTTGATGAACTGGGAATTGAAATTGATGCCTATGGCCGTTTGAACGGAGAGTTCAACGTTTCTGGCAGCACCACCTCGGGCAAGGCCTTCATCAACTCGATGCGCGGCAACGCGTCTTTGTCGATGTCGGAGGGCTACATCAGCACCAGCCTATTGGAACTAGCGGGGCTGGGCATATTCCCCTGGCTGTTTTCGGAGGAGTTTAGACAAGGTTACACTGGCATCACTTGCGTTGTTGCCCCAGTTAATATCCAGGCCGGGCAAGTCACTTCAAACTCCATCGTTATTGAAACAGGATCGGTTCAATTGGTTGCAAGGGGGCAAGTGGATTGGCTGAACGATACGATAGCAATAAGAGCGGAGCCGCGGCGCGTTGGCAAACCCCTATCCCGAAGCGCTTGGCCCTTTGATGTGACTGGCCAGCTTTCGTCGCCAAAGTTCAAGCTGGATGTAGGCGGGTCCAGAAACAAGGCTCCAGAAGGCGCTGATGCTATGCCTGTCGACAGGCAACCCTGTGTGCCGGACATCAATCAATTGCAGTAGTCGGACGCGACCTAGTTCTTCAGTGGTTCTGGCTGTTCGGCCTGACACGTAACAACGGCCTCAATGGCTTTTGCGGACCCGCTGAGATCAAGCTCCACCTCGGCCCCACTTTCACCAATAATCGTGACGCTTTGGCGTTTTCCGAACTCGGTTACAAATGCCGGGTTGTCGAAAAAGGCGTAGCCACCTGGAACGCCATTCTTGAAGACTCCAACTGCTTCGCCTTCAAACTTCGCATCACCGAAGTCGAACTGTACGACCCCGGTCGCCCCGTCCTCGATTTGAACCCAGGCCGGATTAAAGGCTGCAAAAAAGCCACCAGCCTGATTGGGTGCCGCGCCGATTTCAACGGTCATTTCATTTTCAAAGGGTTTCCAAGCAAGACAGCCGTTGCCCTTTTCGGGATCAATCAGGATTGTCCAGTCCCCGGATTCACCCCACCGTTCCATACCAGCAGCAGGAAGTAAGCTTGCACAACACAAAGCCAACGTTGTCAGCACATATCTGTACATTTTTGACCCCGGATTAGTCTTGAAGGTTTACCCATCCTACCGATCAAAGAAGATCAATCAAACTATACAGGAAAAGCTTCACCAGGACACAAATTGTTAGAGCGCAACCGTGAAGTCTTCTTCCAGCTCAAAGCCGCATACGCTGCTATTGGAAGGATTGCCCACTTTGAGCAGTGCGCTGCACTTTGCAAAGTCCGCTTTCTGCGCATTGCGACCGTTCGCATTAATTTTCGCTGATCCCACCCCCATTAATTAAACCCTCAATCCCACAAAAGTTAGTGGTACACTGCCTGGTTCTCTAAAGACTCAGCCCGGTGCAACATGCGAACGACATTGCGCAGGCTCAAATAATGGCCACGCTCATCCATGGAATGTTCGATTGCCCCCTCAATTGCGTCCGATGAATCCTTCGACAAGCCCATTCGGGCAGCTTGAAGGCGTGCAAATCCCTTCAATTGACAACTTGAGAGTGCTTGTAACTCGATCACCGTGCATCGGTTGACCAAAGGCTCTGGTACCCGAGAGACATCGTTGGCGGTCAATACCCACGAAATGTACGACATATCAAACTTGGTTCGGTAATACGGGCATTCCCAAGCAACAGCTGTCGCAGGTTCCAGAAAGCTTAGCAATGAATCCGAGAATGCGTGATGGGCACCACTGTCTGAAGTGCCTGATTGCGCTTTGCAGATTTCATCAACGACAATTAGTGGATTCCCAATGCGGTGCTGTAGGATCGTTTCAAGTGGCCTTCCTGGTTGTGCCGACGACCACCCCCTTTCCGTTCCCGCAACGCTGAAACCCACACCACCCAGGCTCGCATCAATCTCGCATCTGGGAACTTCAAGCAGCTCGGATAGCCTTCTGGCCCACACCGATTTACCAATTCCTGGCGGTCCACTCAGCAAAAGATTCGGCAACCGGATTGTACCTTTGGCACTAGCGATACGCCGCAACGCGTGCCAAACCTCATTGGTGGCGGCGGACATCCACGGCATTTCTTCATGTAATGCAGATACTGCCTCGTCCACCCAGTGCTCACCTCTCGGCTCCACCAAGCGAACCGCATTCATTAGTGGTCGCAGTCGTTGGATTTCTTTCTCTGAGAGATGCCCAAGACCTGAGGCTTCAGTCCTGTGTTGTAGAATGCACTGAACTCGATTTTTGATGCGCCGCTTGTCATCCCAAGTTAACAAGACACCTTCCGATAGTTCGCAAGCGACTTCATCGAAATCATCTCCACCTAGATCAGCCGAGTGTTCATCATCTCCGATGAGTTCTTTGGCCAGTCGCGTTTTGCGCAAATTTTTCAGATATTCAGTAAACCGGTGCGTAAGAGCACCTTTTTCCAAGTTGGGATCAGTGGCGAGTAGGAGTTTGATGGTCCTCATAGCAGTTCCCTCATCTATCCAGTGAGACAAACCGACCGATAACGTGCCAAGGAGAAGAGAATTGAGAAGCAGCCAACGGTCGGCCCTAACAGGGGCAGATCAGAAAAACCGTATGAGAAAGATATGCTGCGATGTCGTCATAGAATAAGACAGCCCTATCACCGGGTGCACGTCAATACCTTTGATTTATTGATGCTGACAAAGAAAGCGTCCGATTAGAAAATCAGACGCTTTCCCACCACTATGAAAACAAGGGGATTTTGATGCTTGGGCGACAAAGACCCTGTATTTGGGCGAAAAATACGCCGATTTGGGTCTCAATTGCTTGGTGCATCAACAGCGCCCCCCCCCGTCTCAGCCACATTTCGAATGCCCGCAGCTGCGGCAGGTCATGCAGCCCTCGATCATCACCATGTCATACTGGCCGCAGGACGGGCAGGCCTTGCCGCGGGGGGCGTCCATGTTGACCACCTGCGCCTGCGGGTCGGACTTCAGCCCCATCCCTTCGCCCTCGAGGAACCCGATCGCGATCATGTGCTGCTCGATTACGCCGCCGATCGCCGCCAGGATCGAAGGGATATACTTGCCCTGCACCCAGGCCCCGCCGCGCGGATCGAACACGGCCTTGAGCTCCTCGACCACGAAAGACACGTCACCACCGCGCCGGAACACGGCCGAGATCATCCGGGTCAAGGCCAGCGTCCAGGCGTAATGCTCCATGTTCTTCGAGTTGATGAACACCTCGAACGGACGCCGCCGGCCGCCGATGACGATGTCGTTGATGGTCAGATAGATCGCGTGTTCGCTGTCGGGCCATTTCAGCTTGTAGGTCGAACCCTCAAGCGATTGCGGCCGGTCCAGCGGTTCGGACATGTAGATGACATCGCCATGGGGTTGAAGCGGCTCAGAATCTGAACTTGCAATAACCTCTGGCGCGACTGAATCCCCGCCGATCAGAGATTCAACAGGCACCTGAAGCGCAGCAGCCACCTTCTGAATCGTCTCAACCCTAGGCGACAAAGACTTCCCCTTTACGATATCATAGACCGCCGTTGCGTTTAGACCGGCAGCCTCGGCAACTCGCTTCGCATTCGTATTTCGAAGCGCCAACGCGCTTTGAACTCGGTCCGCTACTGTCGCGCCTTCGAGTGAAATTGGAGTTGACGAAACACTCAACACACTCCCGGTCACGTCGTTCGGGCGATAGGTCGTGCAACCCTTGCAGCCCTGATCCCAGGCCTGCATATACACGTCCTTGAAAGCGTCGAACGAGATGTCCTCGGGGCAGTTGATCGTCTTAGAGATCGAGCTGTCGATCCATTTCTGCGCCGCGGCCTGCATCTTGACGTGCTCGGCCGGGGTCAGGGTCTGGGCGTTCACGAAATAGTCGGGCAGCTCGACATCGCCGAACTTGTCGCGCCACATCTGAACGGCATAGTCCACCACCTCTTCCTCGGTCCGCGAGCCGTCCTTCTGCAAAACCTTGCGCGTATAGGCATAGGCAAAGACCGGCTCGATCCCCGACGATACGTTCCCTGCGTACAAAGAGATCGTCCCAGTGGGCGCGATCGAGGTCAGCAGCGCGTTGCGGATGCCGTGTGCACGGATGGCTTCGCGGACATCGTCATCCATCTGCTGCATCGTGCCGCTGGTCAGGTATTTCTCGGCATCGAACAGGGGGAACGCCCCTTTTTCCTTGGCCAAGTCGACCGACGCCAGATACGCGGCGCGGGCGATCGCGTGCAACCAGCGCTCGGTCTGACGCGCCGCCTCGTCCGAGCCATAGCGCAGACCCAGCATCAACAGCGCATCCGCCAGTCCGGTCACGCCCAGCCCGATGCGGCGTTTGTCCTGCGCTTCAGCCTCTTGTTCGGCCAGTGGGAATTTTGACACATCAACGACATTGTCCATCATCCGGACAGCCGTGGCGACAAGTTCTTGCAGGGCCTCTTCATTCAAACGGGCTTTTGCCTCAAACGGTTCAACCACCAAACGCGCCAGATTGATCGAACCCAACAGGCAGGCGCCATAGGGCGGCAATGGCTGTTCGCCGCACGGGTTCGTGGCAGCGATTGTTTCAACATAGCTCAGGTTGTTGGCCTGGTTGATACGGTCGATGAAGATCACGCCCGGTTCGGCATAGTCATAGGTGGCCTGCATGATCCTGTTCCACAGATCACGCGCCTGAACCGTGTGATAGACCTTGCCGTCAAAGATCAGATCCCACGAGGCATCGGCCTTGACCGCTTCCATGAACGGATCGGTCACCAGAACCGACATGTTGAACATACGCAGGCGGGCCGGGTCAGATTTGGCGGTGATGAACTGTTCGATATCCGGGTGGTCACAGCGCATGGTCGCCATCATCGCGCCACGGCGCGAGCCCGCCGACATAATCGTGCGGCACATGGCATCCCAGACATCCATAAAGCTCAGCGGCCCCGACGCATCCGCCGCGACGCCTTTCACGTCAGCGCCACGCGGGCGGATGGTCGAGAAATCATAGCCGATCCCCCCGCCCTGCTGCATGGTCAAAGCGGCCTCTTTCAGCATGTCGAAAATGCCGCCCATGCTGTCGGGTACCGTACCCATGACAAAACAATTGAACAGGGTCACCTGACGCGCGGTGCCGGCACCTGCTGTGATCCGCCCGGCAGGCAGGTATTTGAAGTCTTCCAGCGCCTCATAGAATTTCTCTTCCCAGTGCCCCGGGTCGTTTTCCGCCCGCGCCAGATCACGGGCGATGCGCCGCCAACTGTCTTCAACCGTTTGATCGATGGGGGTGCCATCCGCCTGTTTAAAGCGGTACTTCATATCCCAGATCTGCTCGGCGATGGGGGCGGCAAAGCGGCTCATTGGTGATTCCCTGTGCTGAAAGAGGTATCCAGACTACCTCAAATCACATGCGCACCACAACACCTTGATGACAACTGGAACCAAGCTACAATATAAAGATGATCCTCGGGACGACTCTGTGGGAAAGCTGTGGATAATTACGTAAACCTCATAAAACTGTCCGTTGGTTCGGAAAGCGTCGACACGCTGATCGTCTGGCAGGACAGCTATCGCCAGCGGTTCGAAGATGGCCTTCCACGCCACGTCACCCGCATGTGGCCCAAGCGCGAAGCCGAAATTCTGAACGGCGGATCGATCTATTGGGTCATCAAGGGCGTAATCCAATGCCGCCAGCGGATCCTGCGGCTGGATGAAGTGATCGGAGACGATGGTATCCGCCGCTGTGCCATTGTGCTGGACCCCAAGTTGCACCGCACCCAGAACGCCCTGAAACGCCCGTTTCAGGGATGGCGTTATCTCAAGCCTGAAGATACTCCTGCCGATTTGCCCAAAAACCGCGAGCAGGACGATGCCCTGCCCGATGATCTGAACCGCGCCCTGGCGGAAATCGGGGTTCTGTAAAGGCCGGCACTAGACTATCTGCAATGTGATGCGTTGAGGATGCCAACAAAATCGCATAGAATGTTTACTTGATTTTATTAAGTTAACGAGGGCAATCTATGATGATTGGACAATTTCGAACAATCGTATTGGCGGCTGTATTTGTAGCAGGCGGAACAAGCGTTCTCGCCGCCCCAAAGGATGGAACCTATAGCCTGACCGTGCCGTCCAAAAATCCGTTCCCGGTTTCGGTCACAATTACCGGCGGCAACATTGCAGGCATCACGTCCTCAACGCTGCAAAATATCAACGGCGCCAGCGTTTCGGGGAACAGCAAAAAGCAATCCATCAGTTTCAACTTCGACAGCGCGAACTGCGGAGGCGGCAACACCGGCACCATGACATTCGACCTGAGAAAGAATGTCGTGTTCAAAAAATGGAAAGGGACGTGCGGGTCAAAACGTTTTGACATCAGCAAATCAGTGACCGCTGCCCCTGATTAAGTTTTGCTTACCCGGTCCATTACTTCCGCAAGCACCCGCTTGTCATCAGGCAAATAACTGGCCACCCGACTGCGCCACAGCGTAGCCTGCGATTGCAGGATCAGACCGTCCGAGAGGATCTTCAGGTGGTTCGCCCGCAGGGTCTCTCCGGTCGAGGTGATGTCGGCAATTGCTTCGGCGGTTTCATTCATCACCGTGCCTTCAGTCGCACCCTGACTGTCGACCAGCGTGTAATCGGCCACGCCCGCTTCTGTCAGGAATTCCCGAACCAGACGGTGGTATTTGGTGGCGATCCGCAGCCGGTGGCCATGGGTTTTGCGAAACGCAGCTGCTGCCGCGTCCAGATCATCAAGCGTATCGACATCGACCCAACATGCCGGGATTGCGATGATCAGATCGGCTTTGCCGAATCCAAGCTGCGAAACCTCTTCAACCTGCTGTTCCCAGCGCGGCAGTTTCTCGTGCACCAGATCGATCCCGGTGACGCCCAGATGAATCCGCCCCGCCGCCAGTTCACGCGGAATTTCCCCCGCCGACAACAGGATCAGAGAGACACCGTCGATCCCTTCGACCTTGCCCGCATATTCCCGGTCCGACCCGCTGCGTGACAAGGTGATGCCGCGTTTTTCGAACCACGAGAAGGTCTTTTCCATCAACCGGCCCTTCGACGGCACACCAAGTTTCAGGCTCATACAGCACCCTCCTCAATCTCCAGCATCAGGTCGGGGCGCAACACGCCGCCGACAGCCGGGATTTCGTCTCCACGGCCCAATTGCCGTGTCAGCGCGTCATAGCGCCCGCCCGTGGCGATCGGAGGCAGGTCAGGCCGACCTTCCGCGTAAAACCCAAAAACGAATCCATCGTAATATTCCATCGATGTCCGGCCATAGGCGGCCTCGAAATCCAACCGCTCGACATCGACTCCACGCGCTTGCAGCGCAGCCACGCGCGCTTCCAACCGGTCCAGAGCGGGCGTGATCTGGGGCAGATCCACCGCCACGTCGCGCAGCTGTTCCAGCGCAAATGGCATGGTCTCGCGCACATTCAGCAACGTTTCCAGTCCGGCCAGCTCATTGTCGGAAATCGGCGGCGTATCTCGGTCCTCGCGCAGGGCTTCGATGCGCGCTGCGATTTCGGCCTTGCGGCGCTTGCCGATCATAGGGGCATCAAAGGCCATCGGATCGGCAGCGTCCAGCAGCGCGGCGCGCTCTTCCGAGGGCGCCTTGCGACCTGCAAACCGATCCAGCAAGATACGGAATCGGCGCGGTCTCCACAGGTGCCGCATCAGGGCGGCCTTGCGGCGCTCGGTCGTGCGCAGCCCTTCGACCGCGGCGGTGAGGATACCGATATCCCCGGTTGCCGCGCGCAGTGGCAGCCCGCGCAACTGAAGCGCCATCAGCGAAAACACCTCGGCATCGGCCCCGGCCGGATCGTCACGGTCAAAGACCTCGTATCCCACCTGGATGTATTCATTGGCGCGGTCGGGGTCATGCTCCTGACGGCGGAACACCTCACCCGAATAGGTATAGCGCGCCGGTTCGGCCCCGTCGCGCATGTGCATCTGCACCACCGGTAGGGTGAAATCCGGGCGCAGCATCTGTTCGCCGCGCAGCGCGTCCGAGGTTACATAGGCGCGCGCGCGGATATCCTCGCCGTAGAGGTCCAGCAGCGTCTCGGCCGATTGCAGCAGCGGCGGGTCGACGACCTGCGCCCCGGCGGCCTCGAAGCGCACGCGCATCATCGCGGCCCGGGCCTGGATCTGGGATCGGTTGGGCATGGCTTAGTCCTGACTGTCCAGAATCTCGCGCACCTTGGCGACCAGATCGCTGCGCGGCACCTCGAACTGGCTGGGGCGTTCCTTCCATTCCTCGAGCGTGGCGCTTTCGGCAATCTTGGCCCCCAGGATCAGGTCCTTGATCTGCACGATGCCTTTGGCTTTTTCGTCGCCGCCCTCGATCACCGCAATCGGAGAATTCCGCTTGTCCGCATATTTCAGCTGGTTACCAAAATTCTTGGGATTGCCCAGATAGACCTCGGCCCGGATGCCGGCATTGCGCAGCTCGGCCACCATCGCCTGATAGTCGGCCATGCGGTCGCGGTCCATTACGGTCACGACCACAGGACCGGTGGCCTGAACGCTGATCCGGCCCTTTTCGCGCAGCGCTGCGAGCAGGCGATCAACGCCGATGGAGATGCCTGTCGCAGGCACTTCCTGCCCGGTAAAGCGCTTGACCAGATCGTCATAACGGCCGCCGCCCGAGACGGACCCGAACTGCCGCTTGCGGCCTTTCTCGTCAAAGATCTCGAAGGTCAGTTCGGCCTCATAGACTGGACCAGTATAATAACCCAGACCGCGCACGACCGAGGGATCGATCTGGATGCGATCAGCGCCATAGCCGCCCGCGGCCAGCAACTCGCCGATCTGTTCCAATTCCGCAATGCCTTCGGCGCCGATCTTGCTGTCACCTACGGCCGCGCGCAGATTGGCCAGCGTTCCGGCGGCTGCATCGGCCTTGGAGGTCAGGAAGGCGATCACCGGCTCGGCCTGATCTTCGGACAGGCCCACACCGTCGATGAACGCGCCCGAGATATCCAGCCGGCCCTTGGTCAGCAACTCGCGCACGCCCTGCTCACCCACCTTGTCGAACTTGTCGATGGTGCGCAGAACGTCGTCGCGCGCTGCCGCGTCCGCGCCTAGGCTCATGGCCTCGAGCACGCCGTTCAAAACCTTGCGGTTGTTGACCCGGACCAGATAATCGCCGCGAGGAATGCCCACGGTTTCCAGCGTATCCGACAGCATCGCGCAGATTTCGGCATCGGCGGCCATGCTGGCCGTCCCCACCGTATCCGCATCACACTGATAGAACTGACGGTACCGCCCCGGCCCCGGCTTTTCGTTGCGCCAGACCGGACCCATCGCATAGCGGCGATACGGCGTGGGCAGATCGTTGCGGTGCTGGGCATAGACCCGGGCCAATGGTGCTGTCAGATCATAGCGCAGCGCCATCCAATCGCCGTTGCCGCCATCGTCAAACTCCTGCCAGGCGAACACGCCTTCGTTCGGGCGATCCACGTCGGGCAGAAACTTGCCCAGCGCCTCGACGGTCTCGACCGCACTGCTTTCAAGCGCGTCGAACCCATAACGATGATACACGCCCGCAATCGTCCGCAGCATCTCGGTGCGCTGCGTGACTTCCTCGCCGAAATAGTCGCGGAACCCTTTCGGCGTGACGGCCTTGGGGCGGGGCTGTTTCTTGGGCTTGGCCATGTGGGGCGTCCTTGGGAGTGTCCTTGTTCCGCGCGCGGTCTATCCCATGGTCCGCATCGGGGCAAGGCGCGCTTTCTCTGGCCTTGGGCCGACTGTGTCGCTATGACCAGCGCAAGACAGGAGTCCCCCATGCAGCATCTGGAAGAAGAGATCGCACATCTGACCCGTACCGTGGACGAGCTGAACACGGTCGTCACCAGACAACAATCGGAAATCGACCGGCTGACCCAACGGGTTGAAATGCTGTTGCAGCGCGAAGCAGAACGGGCGCAGGAAGGTTCAGGCGGCGTTGTCTTTGGTGACGAACGACCGCCTCACTATTGATGAATTAAAGCCCAAGCGTCGATTTTACCGCGTTGTCCACAACGCCTCCCAACAGGGCGTTTTCGTCCCCGGTGCAGCCCTCTTTCAAGGCGGCCACAAATGTTTCTCTCAGAGCCGCCTTTTCCTCATCCGAAGTCGCGTGGGCTTCGATGTCAACCTGACGGTTGTAAAGCGAAAGGGCCGTCATCTTCCCAACGACGTCCAGAATGTACTCTTCGTTCCCATCAGCCTCTTCGATAACAGAGGTGCAGGTGTGATACATCAGCGGCAGCGCGTCCTGCATCATCTGTTCGGCTTCCTCGTCGGCAAGGGCCAATCCGGGCGCTGCAAGCATTAAAGCGGTGGCGGCTGGCTTAAGCAAATTCGTCCTCATCCGGGTGCTCCTCCGCTTACTTGGAATTCGCGCCGATCAGCGCACCGGCCACCGCTCCGGCGGCGGCACCTTTGCCGTCGCCGATCAGCGCGCCGACACCCGCGCCAATCACGGCGCCTTTGATCGTGTTTTCTTTTTTCTTGTCATCCGCCAGACCAGCTGAGGCCGAAACCAAAGCCAGCGTCGCTGCTGCGCCGAATAATATCTTTCTGAACTTGAGACCTGCTATTGTCATAACAACGCCCTCCTGTGGCATGACCTAAAGACATCTCTGTCAAGTCAGCCTAGCGGGGCACCAACAGTCTGGCAACAAAGCGGTATCATATCTCTTCGACGGTCATGACGCCTTCAAGGGATTTGATCGCGCCCTTGATCTGCGGGTTGATGGGGAATTCACGTCCCAGTTCCATCTCAACATCGCCGGGCAGGCTGGGGTCCAGCAACATGAACTGGACTGGTCCCCGTGCAGCCCCTTTCGCGGCAGAGGCGGCGTCTTCCAAAACCTTGGCCACCGTTGGTACGGCCTGTGCTTCGTCAACGTAAATTCGCAGCCCAGTTGCTCCGGCCTCGGCCACGAGGGAATCCGCAGGACCAACCGAGCGGCCCAGCAGCTTGAGCTGATCGGCTTCCATCGTTGCCTCGGCAGTCAGCACGACCTGCGCGCCGGTTTCCAAAAACTCGCGGCACTTCTCCAACGTGTCTGAAAACAGGGTGACCTCATAGGCGCCGGTGGGATCAGACATTTGAACGAAAGCAAAACGGTTGCCCTTGGCCGATTTCCGCTCCTGCCGCCCGGCGACAACCCCTGCCATCTTTGCGATGAGCGGACCAGACCGGGCCTTTTCCGTAACCTCATCCAGCGTCAGCACCTGTTTGCGCTTCAGCGCGGGCATGTAATCGTCCAGCGGATGCCCCGAGAGATAGAAGCCGATGGCCTTGAATTCTTCGCTGAGGCGCTCGGCCGGCAGCCAGTCGGGCGTCGGCGACAGGCGCGGTTCGGGCAGGTCGTCGCCTGCCTCACCGAACAGAGACACCTGATTGGAGTTTTTCTGTTCATGGATCGCCGCCGAATACTGTACCAGACGGTCAAGGCTTTCGAACACGCGGCGACGGTTCTTGTCGAGCTCATCAAAAGCGCCGGCACGCGCCAGCATTTCCAGCGGACGTTTACCGACCTTCTTCAGATCGACCCGGCGGGCAAAGTCAAAGAGGTTGACGAAAGGCTTGTCTCCCCTGCCCTTCACCACAAGGTTCATCGCCTCGACGCCGACATTCTTGAGCGCGCCCAGCGCATAGACCAGCTGACCATCCACCACGTCGAAGGTCGCCAGCGAGCGGTTCACGCAGGGCGGCACGTAAGGCAGGCCCAGCCCCTTGCGCACCTCTTCGAAATACACCGCCAGCTTGTCGGTCAGGTGGATATCGCAGTTCATGACCCCGGCCATGAACTCGACCGGGTGGTTCGCCTTGAGCCAGCCGGTCTGGTAGCTGACCACCGCGTAGGCCGCCGCGTGCGACTTGTTGAAGCCGTAGTTGGCGAATTTCTCCAGCAGGTCGAACACCTCGGAAGCCTTCTTGGCGTCTACGCCGTTCTTGGCTGCACCGGCCTCGAATTTCGGGCGTTCGGCGTCCATCGCCTCTTTGATCTTCTTGCCCATCGCGCGGCGCAGCAGGTCGGCGCCGCCAAGGCTGTATCCCGCCATGACCTGCGCGATCTGCATCACCTGCTCCTGATAGACGATGATGCCCTGCGTTTCTTCCAGGATATGATCGATCAGCGGGTGGACCGAGGTGATCTCGCGCTGGCCATTCTTGACCTCGCAATAGGTGGGGATGTTCTCCATCGGGCCGGGGCGGTAGAGCGCCACAAGCGCCACGATATCCTCGATGCAGGTGGGTTTCATGCGCTTGAGCGCGTCCATCATGCCCGAGCTTTCCACCTGGAACACCGCCACGGTCTTGGCTGCGGAATAAAGCTTGTACGTCGCCTCATCATCCAGCGGGATAGCGTTGATCTGGTTTTCAGCCCCCTCAGCGGGCTCATAAAGTTCGGTGCCATCGGCGGCGATGTGCAAGGGACGCCCGGATTTGAAAATTAGGTCCATTGCGTTCTGAATCACGGTCAGGGTCTTCAGACCCAGAAAGTCGAACTTTACCAGCCCGGCCTGTTCCACCCATTTCATGTTAAACTGGGTCGCAGGCATATCCGAGCGCGGATCCTGATAAAGCGGCACCAGCGCATCCAGCGGCCGGTCACCGATCACCACACCGGCCGCGTGGGTCGAGGCATTGCGCAACAGCCCCTCGACCTGCTGGCCATAGGTCAGCAGACGGTCAACAACCTCTTCATTCCGCGCCTCTTCGCGCAGACGCGGTTCGTCTTTCAACGCCTTTTCGATGGAAACAGGTTTCACCCCCTCAACCGGGATCATCTTGGACAGGCGGTCCACCTGCCCATATGGCATTTGAAGCACCCGCCCGATGTCGCGCACGGCGGCCTTGGACAAGAGCGCGCCGAAGGTGATGATCTGACCCACTTTGTCGCGGCCGTATTTCTGCTGCACGTAACGGATCACCTCTTCGCGGCGGTCCATGCAAAAGTCGATGTCGAAGTCGGGCATCGACACCCGCTCGGGGTTCAGGAAGCGTTCGAACAGCAGGCTGTAGCGCAGCGGGTCAAGATCGGTGATCGTCAGCGCATAGGCCACCAGTGAACCCGCGCCCGAGCCCCGCCCCGGCCCGACCGGAATGTCGTGATCCTTGGCCCATTGAATGAAATCCGCGACGATCAGAAAGTAGCCGGGGAAACCCATGCTTTCGATGATGCCCAGTTCGAAATCCAGACGTTCCTGGTATTCCTCGGGCGTCACCGCATGCGGGATCACGGCCAGACGTTTCTGCAAGCCCTCATTGGCGATGCGCCGCAGCTCGGCCACCTCGTCATCCGCGAATTTCGGCAGGATCGGGTCGCGCCGATAGGCCATGAACGCGCAGCGTCTGGCGATCTCGACGGTGTTTTCGATGGCCTCGGGCAGGTCCGCGAACAGGGTCGCCATCTCTTGTTGCGACTTGAAATAGTGCTGAGCCGTCAGCCGACGGCGGCCTTCCTGCTGGTCGACATAGGCCCCTTCCGATATGCAGATCAACGCGTCATGAGCTTCGTACATGTCCGGCGTCGGGAAATAGACGTCATTCGTGGCGACCAGCGGCAGGTCCTTGGCATAGGCCATCTCGACATGGCCGCGTTCAGTCAGGCGCTCGGCCTCGGGTTGGCCATCTTCACCCGGATGGCGCTGAAGCTCGATATAAAACCGGTTGGGGAACATTGCCGCCAGCCGATCGACCAACGCTTCGGCCGCCGGGCGCTGACCCTGTTGCAGCAGCATTCCGACCGGGCCGTCCGGTCCACCGGACAGGCAGATCAACCCTTCAGACCGGTCGGCCAGTTCTTCCAAAGTGACCTGAGGCAGTTGCCCGCCCTTGTCCACGTAGAGACACGTGCTGAGTTTCATCAGGTTTTCGTACCCGGTCTCGGACTGCGCCAGCAGCACCAGAGGCGCGGGCGTCTTTGGCTTCTCGCCCGGCTGGGCCTGGACATAGGTCAGATCGACCTGGCACCCCATGATCGGCTGTACCCCGGCGCCGCTTGCGGTGACCGAGAATTCCAGCGCCGAAAACATCGAATTGGTATCCGTCACGGCGACCGCCGGCATTTCCATCTTCTCGCACAGGCCCGGCAGCTTTTTCAGCCGCACGGCGCCTTCCAGAAGGGAGTATTCAGTGTGAACGCGGAGGTGGATGAATCGTGGAGAACTGCTCATGACGCCCAAGCTACCCCAGCCGGCTGCGCGGCAAAAGGCTGAACCGCGTTACGTTTGCCGCAAAAGAAATCGCCATTGATTATTCGGCTTTTTCAGAAGGTGCTTCGGGATTGACTGGGCGTCGCAATCAAAAACCGCTTTATTTACAAGCGGCTGCCCATTAATCAGAAAAGACGGTCACAGGCCGTATACGTCTAATGGTGTATAACAGAGGCGGTTTTTCTTGCCAGACAAGCCGCGCTGTTTCTAACATCTCATGGCAAGCAATTCGCCCGCCACTCTTTCTACGTCGCATCGAAGGAGGGCCACAAGGGCGCAACCGGGTAAGGCGACGGGTTTCTCGAATGAACATCGCGTTTCTTCTGAACGGAGAGACAGTGGAGTTGGCTGATATCGATCCGACAGCCACCCTGCTGGATTGGCTGCGCGAAGATCGCGGCCTGACCGGCACCAAGGAAGGCTGCAACGAAGGCGATTGCGGGGCTTGCACCGTGATGGTGACGGATGACCAAGGCGCCAAGGCCCTGAACTCGTGCATTCTGTTTCTGCCACAACTGCATGGCAAAGCGGTGCGCACGGTCGAAGGTGCCAGCGGCCCGAATGGCGAAGCGCACCCGGTTCAGCAGGCAATGGTTGATCTGCACGGCTCGCAATGCGGCTTCTGCACACCCGGTTTCGTCATGTCGATGGTGGCCGGGCACACGAATGGCGCAACGGACCATGACACTTTGCTTGCAGGCAACCTGTGCCGCTGCACCGGCTATGCGCCGATCGTTCGCGCAGCGAAAGCGGCCGAGGAACAGCCCGTTCCGGTTTGGGTCAAAGATAAACCACCTGCAACGATTGCCGCTTCGCGCATGCTGCCAACCTCATCCGACGAATTGGCCGCCGTGTATGCCGAGAACCCGAATGCGACTCTGGTCGCTGGTGCGACCGATGTGGGCCTTTGGGTCACAAAACAACTGCGTGAACTTGACCCGGTGATCTTCCTCAACCGATGTGACGATCTGAAAGAGATCACGATCACCGACGATGAAGTCAGCTTTGGTGCCATGGTCGACATGAATCGCATGGCAGATGCATTGGTCGATCTGCATCCGTCCTATGCCGAGATGATCCGACGCTATGCCAGCGTTCAGGTTCGCCATGCGGCCACGGTCGGAGGCAACATCGCCAACGGTTCGCCCATCGGGGACAACCCGCCTGCGCTGATCGCATTGAACGCGACACTGCACCTGCGCAAGGGCGACGAGCGGCGGTCGATCCCGCTGGAAGAGTTCTTCATCGACTACGGCAAACAGGATCGGGTTCCGGGCGAGTTTGTGGAAGCCGTCAGCTTCCCCCGCCAGCCAGATCGCCTGAAGGCTTACAAGCTCAGCAAACGGTTCGATCAGGATATCTCGGCCGTCTGCGGCTGTTTCAACATAACCGTTTCGGAGGGCAGCGTCACACAGGCGCGCATCGCCTATGGTGGCATGGCTGCTGTTCCGAAACGGGCAACCCATGTCGAGGCCGCTTTGATCGGCAAACCGTGGACGCGCAAGACCGTTGACGCCGCGCTGCCATCGTTTGCCGACGACTTTTCGCCACTCACGGATATGCGCGCCTCGGCCCTGTATCGACTGGAAACCGCCAAGGCGATGCTGCAACGGTATTTCCTGGAAGATCAGGGCGAGATCACCAATGTGCTGGAGGTGTCGGCATGAGTGTGACGCAAGCCCTGCCCCACGACGCCGCCCCTTTGCACGTTTCGGGCGCGGCGCGGTACGTGGATGACATCCCGACACCCAAGGGCACGCTGCACCTGGCCTTTGGCCTGAGTCCGATCGCCAAGGGCAAGATCACCGCAATGGATCTGTCGGCTGTCAAAGACGCCGAGGGTGTCGTGATGGTCATGACGGCAGAGGATCTGCCGTTTGCCAACGATGTCTCGCCCTCGATCCACGATGAGCCGCTGCTGTCGGACGGCACGGTGCATTATATCGGTCAGCCCGTGTTCCTGGTCGTTGCCACCAGCCATCTGGCCGCCCGCAAAGCGGCGCGATTGGGCAAGGTCGACTATGCCGAGGAAACGCCGATCCTGACGATCGAAGAAGCGCTGGCTGCCAACAGCCGGTTTGAAGATGGTCCACGCATCTATGCCAAGGGCGATGCGGATGCGGCCATTGCCAGTGCGCCGCATGTGATCGAAGGTTCGTTTGAATTGGGCGGGCAGGAGCATTTCTATCTGGAAGGTCAGGCCGCGCTGGCCGTGCCGAATGAAGGTGCGGATATGCTGGTGCACAGCTCGACCCAGCACCCGACCGAGATTCAGCACAAAGTGGCCGACGCTCTGGGTGTTCCGATGCACGCCGTCCGGGTCGAGACCCGCCGCATGGGCGGAGGGTTTGGCGGCAAGGAAAGTCAGGGCAACGCTTTGGCAGTGGCCTGCGCCGTGGCCGCCCGCGCAACCGGCAAGGCCTGCAAGATGCGCTATGACCGTGACGATGACATGATCATCACGGGCAAACGCCACGCTTTCCGCATTTCGTACAAGGCCGGGTTCGATGAGCATGGCCATATACAGGGCGTCTCATTCCTCCACTATGCGATCTGCGGCTGGGCGCAGGACCTGTCCTTGCCCGTGGCCGACCGGGCGATGCTGCACTCGGACAACGCCTACCTTTTGCCGAACGCCCGGATCGAAAGCCACCGGTTGAAGACCAACACACAATCTGCCACCGCATATCGCGGGTTCGGCGGCCCGCAGGGCATGGTCGGCATCGAACGGGTCATGGACCATGCCGCGCATGCGCTGGGTTTGGATCCCGTCGAGCTGCGCCGCCGGAATTACTATGCACCCGCGCACGCTGTGGCCGAGAGCACACCGACAGAAAAACCACTTGGGCATCCCGATCCGCACGAAGACCTGACCAGCCGCGGCGCCGTTGAAATGGGTGACGCACCGGTGCGTCCTCTGCCCGCCGGCGGCAACACCACACCCTATGGGATGGAGGTCAGCGATTTCGAACTGCACGGCATGACCGAGGCGTTGCTGAAATCCAGCGACTATGCCGCGCGCAAGACGGCTGTCGCGAAATGGAATGCCGAGAACAGTGTAATCAAAAAAGGCATCGCCTTTTCGCCGGTCAAGTTTGGTATCTCGTTCACGCTGACCCACCTCAATCAGGCGGGTGCGCTGGTGCATGTCTATCAGGACGGATCAGTCCACCTGAATCACGGCGGCACCGAGATGGGCCAGGGCCTGTTCCAGAAGGTCGCACAGGTCGCCGCGTCGCGCTTTGGCATACCGCTGGAGATGGTGAAAATCACCGCAACCGACACGGCGAAAGTACCGAACACGTCTGCGACGGCGGCATCTTCGGGCAGTGACCTGAACGGCATGGCGGTCAAGGCCGCTTGCGACACGATCCGCGACCGGATGGCCGCCTATTTTGCGGAACGTCATCAGGCCGATCCATCGACGGTCACGTTCTCGGATGGGCAGGTCTCGGTCTCAGAAGAGCGCTACACCTTCGCCGAAGCCGCCGCACTGGCCTATCAGGGGCGCGTCAGCCTGTCGGCGACCGGGTTCTACAAGACGCCCAAGATCGAGTGGGACCGGATCGCCGGGCGCGGTCGCCCCTTCTTCTACTTTGCCTACGGTGCTTCCGTTACCGAGGTGGCGGTGGACACTCTGACCGGTGAAAACCGCATTCTGCGAACGGATATCCTACATGACGCGGGCGCGTCGCTGAACCCAGCTTTGGACATAGGTCAGGTTGAGGGCGGCTATGTACAGGGTGCAGGGTGGCTGACGACCGAAGAGCTGGTCTGGGATGACACGGGCAACCTGCGCACGCACGCGCCCTCGACCTACAAGATTCCGGCCTGCTCGGACCGGCCGGACATCTTCAACGTCACGCTTTGGGATGGCGAAAACCGCGAGGACACCATCTATCGTTCGAAAGCTGTGGGCGAGCCACCTTTCATGCTGGGGATCTCGGCCTGGCTGGCGCTGTCGAACGCCGTTGCCGCCTGCGGAGACAGATACCCGGCCCTGAACGCTCCGGCCACGGCCGAAGAGGTTTGGCGCGGGGTCCAGAGGATGAAGGGAGGCATCTGATGGGATTTGACCTTGAGGCTTTGAGGGAGGCGGTCAAAACCCACGGGAAAGTGGTTCGGGTGGTCATCGCCGGGATCAAAGGGTCGTCCCCGCGCGAGGTGGGTGCTGCGATGCTGGTCTGGAAAGACGGGCAAAGCGGAACCATCGGTGGTGGTACGCTGGAATACCAGGCCGCGGAGGCCGCACGATCGCAAACAGTCGCCACGCGCCTGACGCATCACACGCTGGGACCGGACATGGGCCAATGTTGTGGCGGAGCAGTCTCGTTGTTCAGCGAAGTCTATGATCTCACGAAGGTTGAAACGCTGGATGATACGATCATTGCAAGATCAACATCCGGTGGCGCCATGCCTCTTTCGGTCAAGCGAGTGCTGGCGGCAGCACGCAGTCAGGGTATCGCACCCGAACCACGCCTGATCGACGGCTGGATGATCGAACCGGTGCATAAACCGGCACGAAACCTGTGGATCTGGGGCGCAGGTCACGTCGGACGGGCGCTGGTGGATGTTCTGTCCCCCCTGCCCGATCTTGCGATCACTTGGGTCGATACCGGCCCCGAGCGCTTTCCGGACGTGATTCCTGCAGGCTTGACCGATCTGCCAGCGACGAAACCAGCCGAACTTGTGCGACATGCACCGCCCAATGCCGAGCACCTTGTGCTGACTTATTCACACAATCTGGATTTAGAACTGTGCAACAGGCTGCTTTTGCACGATTTCCGCTTTGCGGGGCTGATCGGCTCGGCTACCAAATGGGCGCGGTTCCGATCGCGGCTGGCGGCTCTTGGGCATCCGCCCGACCGGATAAGCCGGATTACCTGCCCGATTGGTGACCCGTCGCTGGGCAAACACCCGCAGATGATCGCCGTGGGCGTCGCAGCGCAACTGCTGCGCCCGGCCCGGCAGAATGAGTTGAAGAAGGACCTGAGCGCGTGACCACTCCATTGCTGAGCCTGCAAGGGTTGACCAAAGCCTATCCCGGTGTCGTTGCCAATGATCAGGTGTCCTTTGACATCGGAGAGGGCGAAGTTCACGCCCTGTTGGGGGAAAACGGGGCCGGAAAATCCACGCTGGTCAAGATGATCTATGGGCTGGTGAAACCTGACAGTGGTACCATGCTGTTGCGCGGTCAGCCTTTTGCCCCGCCTGAACCCCGCTCCGCACGGGCCGACGGGATTGCGATGGTGTTCCAGCATTTTTCGCTGTTTGACGCGCTGAACGTGGCCGAGAACATCGCCTTGGGGATGGAAAACCCGCCCGCCATGGGTGATCTGGCCTCGCGCATCCGCGAAGTGTCGGAAACCTACGGCCTGCCGCTGGATCCGTTCCGCACAGTCGGCGATCTGTCCGCCGGGGAACGCCAGCGTGTTGAAATTATCCGTTGCCTTCTGCAAGACCCGAAACTGCTGATCATGGACGAACCGACCTCGGTACTGACCCCGCAGGAGGTCGAAATCCTGTTCGAAACACTGAACAAGTTGCGGTCCGAAGGCACGTCGATCCTGTATATCTCGCACAAGCTGGAAGAGATTCGGACCCTGTGTGATCACGCCACGATCCTGCGTCTGGGCAAGAATGTGGGCGAGTGTGTCCCCGCTGAGACCTCGGCCCGCGACATGGCCGAACTGATGGTGGGAACGGCCCTGCAAACCCCTGAACGTTCGGGGCGTGAATTTGGCGCAGTGACGCTGGATGTCAGCGGGCTGTCGGTGCCTTCTCCGTCAGAATTCGGCACCGCATTGCGCAACGTGCATTTGACCGTCCGCAAGGGCGAGGTTCTGGGCATTGGCGGCGTTGCGGGCAACGGGCAGGATGAATTGCTGGGCGTTCTGTCCGGTGAAATCCTGACATCTGCCGACGCGATCAAGTTCAACGGTCAGGCGATCGGCAAGCTGGGCCCGACCGCACGACGCAAACTTGGCGTGTTGACCGCGCCCGAAGAGCGGCTGGGCCATGCCGCCGCCCCGAACATGAGCCTGACCGAAAACGCCCTGTTGACGGGGTCCGTTCGAGAGGGTCTGGAAAGCAACGGCTTTCTGAAATGGGCCGAGACCAAGAGCTTTGCGGAGAAGATCATCGAGATTTTTGACGTCCGGACACCAGGCCCGGACAACGCGGCGCGGTCCTTGTCCGGGGGGAACCTGCAGAAATTCGTGATCGGACGCGAAGTGCTGCAAAACCCGGATGTGCTGGTGGTGAACCAGCCAACCTGGGGCGTGGATGCTGCGGCGGCCGCGTCGATCCGGCAGGCAATCCTCGACCTGGCGGCAAAGGGAACGGCAGTTGTCTGCATCTCTCAGGATCTGGATGAGTTGATGGAAATCTCGGACAGCTTTGCTGCGCTGAACGAGGGCCGCCTGAGCGCGCCACGTCCGACAACCGGACTGACAGTGGACGAAATCGGGCTGATGATGGGCGGTGCCCACGGAATGGAGGTGGCGCATGTGTGATCTGTTGGGCCGCCTTCGGCGAGAGTATTTGAGAAAAGATGAAGAAGTCAGGGGAACGAGCTGATGATTGTGCTGGAGAAACGTCCTCAGCCTTCCAGGGTCTGGTCTTATGCGACACCGTTGGTTGCAGTTTTGGCGACGATGTTTTTTGGCGGAGTACTGTTCGCCATTCTGGGCAAGAATCCGGTTGAGGCCATCGGCACCATCTTCTGGGAACCTCTTTTTGGTGAATTCGCCTTTTATTACCGCCCGCAGCTGCTGGTGAAAGGCGCTCCGCTGGTGCTTATCGCCATCGGTCTGTCGCTGGGCTTTCGTGCAGGCATCTGGAACATCGGGGCCGAGGGACAGTATATAATGGGCGCCATCTTCGGGGCGGGTGCCGGGCTGGCCTTTTACCCTTTGGATGCCTTCTATATCTTTCCGATCATGGTGATTGCCGGCGCCTTCGGCGGCTGGTTGTGGGCCATGATCCCCGCCTTCCTGAAGGTGCGTTTCGGCACCAACGAGATTCTCGTCTCGTTGATGCTGGTCTATGTGGCCGAGCAGATGCTGGCCTCGGTTTCTCTGGGTTTGCTGAAGAACCCCGAAGGGTTCGGCTTTCCGGGGTCCCGCAATCTGCAATCCTATGACAGTGCGCACAATGCCGAACTGATCGCCGGATCCGGCATGCACTGGGGTGTTGTAACCGCGTTGATCGCAGTGATCTTTGCCTATGTCCTGCTGAACCGGCACATGCTGGGCTTTCACATCCGCCTGACCGGTGAAGCACCGCGCGCCGCGAAATTTGCGGGTGTGAACCCGGCCCGGTTGATCCTGTTCTGTCTGGGTCTGTCCGGCGCGCTTGCAGGACTTGCAGGCATGTTCGAGGTTTCCGGCCCTTCAGGCGTTGTCAGCATCGATTTCAACGTGGGCTACGGTTTCACTGCCATCATCGTGGCCTTTTTGGGCCGTCTGCACCCTGTGGGCATTCTGCTGGCCGGTGGACTGATGGCGCTGACCTATATCGGCGGTGAAATCGCGCAGTCGCAGCTGGGCCTGCCTGCCGCTGCCATTCAGGTGTTCCAGGGCATGCTGCTGTTCTTCCTGCTGGCCTTCGACCTATTGACCAACTACCGCATCCGTGCGGCCCGTAACGAGGTGGCGTGACCCATGGACCTTGGTGAAATCAATCCCGTACTTCTGGTCGCTTCACTGATGGTGGCCGCGACCCCCTTGCTGCTGGCCGCGATCGGAGAGCTGGTCGTTGAGAAAGCAGGCGTTCTGAACCTCGGCGTCGAAGGCATGATGATTGTCGGTGCGATCAGCGGCTTCGCGATTTCGGTCGAGACCGGCTCGCCCTGGCTGGGCTTTGTTGCTGCCGCGATCGGCGGCGCTGTTCTATCGCTGCTGTTCGTCTTGCTGACGCAGTTTGCGCTGGCCAATCAGGTGGCCAGTGGTCTGGCGCTGACCCTGTTTGGTCTGGGGTTCAGCGCGTTGATGGGGCAAAGCTATGTGGGGATCAAACCCCCCAGTATGGGCGACATCCATATTCCGCTGATCAGCGATATTCCGGTTGTCGGTCCGATCCTGTTTCAACATGACCCGATCCTGTATGTCGGTATCGCGATCACGGCGGCCGTCTGGGCGGTGCTGAAATTCACCCGTCTTGGTCTGATCTTGCGGGCAGTCGGTGAAAACCACGATGCCGCGCATGCGCTGGGCTACAAGGTGATCAAGATCCGCATTCTGGCCATCATGTTCGGCGGCGCCTGCGCTGGTCTGGGCGGGGCCTATATCAGCCTGATCCGCGTGCCGCAGTGGACCGAGGGCATGACCGCCGGTGTCGGCTGGATCGCATTGGCCCTTGTTGTCTTTGCAAGCTGGAAGCCGTGGCGTGTCCTGCTGGGTGCCTATTTGTTCGGCGGCATTACCGTGTTGCAGCTTAATTTGCAGGCAGCGGGCGTTGCCATTCCCGTCGAGTATCTGGCAATGTCGCCCTATATCATCACGATCCTTGTGCTTGTGATCCTTTCGGCCGACAAGAGCAGCGCACCTGCCTCGCTGGGCCGGACCTTCCATGCCTCACACTAGGGGCCAACAGTACCAACTTGGGGAGTAACACATGAAATTCACTACACTTCTGACGAGCGCCGCCATGGCGCTGGGTCTGACCTCGGGGGCCATGGCCGAAGACAAGACCAAGGTCGGTTTCGTCTATGTCGGCCCGGTCGGCGATGGCGGCTGGACCTATGAACATGACAAGGGCCGGCAGGCCGTTGAAAAAGAGTTTGGCGACAAGGTTGAAACCGTATTCGTTGAATCCGTTCCCGAAGGCCCGGATGCCGAGCGTGTGATGACTCAGATGGCGCTGGAAGGCGCGGATCTGATCTTTACCACCTCGTTTGGCTACATGGACCCGACCATCAACGTGGCCAAGAAATTCCCGGACGTGAAGTTCGAGCACGCAACCGGCTATAAAACCGCCGACAACGTCTCGGTCTACTCGGCCCGTTTCTACGAAGGTCGCGCGGTTCAGGGCCACATCGCCGGTAAAATGACCAAGTCGAACATCATCGGTTATATCGGCTCCTACCCGATCCCCGAGGTGATCCGCGGCATCAACTCGGCCTATATCCACGCCAAGAAGGTGAACCCGGATGTCGAGTTCAAGATCGTCTGGGCCTACACGTGGTTCGACCCGGCGAAAGAAGCTGACGCCGCCACTGTTTTGATCGAACAGGGCGCGGACGTAATCCTGCAACACACCGATTCGACAGCGCCGCAAGCAGCAGCGCAAGAGGCCGGCAATGTGATCACCTTCGGTCAGGCGTCGGACATGAGCGAGTACGCACCGCTTCCGCGTGTGTCATCGATCATCGACAACTGGGCCCCCTATTACATCGCTCGGACAAAAGCGGTAATGGACGGGACCTGGACGTCTTCCAACACCTGGGACGGTATCGGAGCAGGAATGGTTGAAATCGGCGAGATTTCGGATGCCGTTCCCGCAGATGTCAAGGAAGAGGCTCTGGCCCTGAAGGCGGCGCTTGCAGATGGCAGCTATCACGCGTTCACCGGTCCGCTGAAGAAGCAGGACGGCAGCGACTGGCTGGCTGAAGGCGAAACCGCTGACGACGGCACGCTGGCGGGCATGAACTTCTATGTTGAAGGGCTGGAAGGCGAAATTCCGCAGTAAGCTGTATCGTCAAGGAACGGAAAGGGCCCGCAATCCGTGTGCGGGCCCTTTTTTGTGCTGTGCGCACCTGAAGTGCCGAACAACGAATGAGTTTACCTGGTCAGCGCAATCAAGCTCAGATCCATCACACCCTGCCCTGTCTTTGCCACCCCACCACGCTGAGACAGGCAAACAAGACTGCGGCGACGCAAACAATTGATGGCCCTGCCGGAGTATCGAACACATAAGCTGCCCGTAACCCCACAATCGAGGACATCGCGCCTATTGCTGCCGCTATCAACGCCATTGATTCGGGCGATCGGGCCAGATTTCGTGCCGCCGCCGCGGGAATGATCAGCATCGCCGCGATCAGCAACACCCCCACGACCTTGATCGCAACAGCCACGGTCACCGCCAGAGACAGAGTCAGGATCAACTGTTCCCGCCTCGGGTCGAACCCACTGGCATAGGCCAGTTCCTCGTTCAATGTAGCCGTCAAAAGCTGAGCCCATCGCCAGGCGATCAGCGCCACGACTAGCGCCGCGCCGCCCCAGATCACAAGCAGATCCGAACGGGATACCGCAAGAATATCGCCGAACAGATATGCCATCAAATCAATGCGGACGCCGGACAAAAACGAAACGGCAACCAGACCGAAAGCCAAGGCGGAATGCGCCAGGACCCCCAGCAGCGTGTCCATCGCATAGCCACGACCCGCCAACAAAGTGACCGTCAGCGCCATAATCAACGCAACAGCCAGCGCACCGGTGAAGATCGACATCTGAAAGGTCAGTGACAGGGCCACGCCCAGAATCGCGGCATGTGCGGTTGCGTCACCGAAATACGCCATGCGACGCCACACCACGAAACATCCAAGAGGTGCGGCCGCAAACGCAACGCCAATACCTGCAAGCGTTGCACGCATCATGAAATCGTCCAGCATCATTCCGCCGCTTCCTGAGGATTTGCATCATGGTCGTGATGGTGATCATGCTCATGCCGGTACAGGGCAAGCGCTCCGCCTGTTCCCGTTCCGAACAAGGCCCGGTATTCCGGTGCCGAAGCGACCACCGCCGGCGATCCTTCACAGCATACATGGCCGTTCAGACAAATCACCCGGTCCGAGGCGCTCATGACCACGTGCAATTCGTGACTGATCATCAGAATTGCACATCCGGTTTCGCGGCGCACGGCCTCAATCTGCTGATAGAAACTCGCCGATCCGCGCTGGTCCAGCCCCTGGGTTGCCTCATCCAGCAGCAGAAGGTCAGGCTGGTTGATCAGCGCCCGCGCCAGCAACACACGCTGAAACTGCCCGCCGGACAGTTGCGACATCTGACGTTTCAACAGATCCGGGACGCCCGCTTTTTCCAATGCCTCGACGCACTGACGGCCAGAGACACGGTCTGTCAGTCGCATGAATCGCTCGACCGAGATTGGCAAGGTGGGATCCACGTGCAGTTTCTGCGGCACGTACCCGATCTTCAATCCGGGTTTCAGCGATACATGCCCGGCACTTGGCCTGGTCGCACCGATGATGGCGCGCAACAGGCTGGTTTTGCCCGACCCGTTCGGCCCGACGATGGTGACGATCTCGCCGGGTTCGACAGCCATGTCCACATGGCTCAGAACAGTGTTTGAACCATAGCGAACACTGAGATTCTCGACAGAGACGAGCGTCATTTTCAGGCCTTTTCGGTGCAGTCGGGGCAAAGTCCCTCGGCTTCTACAACCGTTCGCTCGATCTCGAAACCCGCTGCGCGCGCAGCGGCACCCAGAACACCTTTGGCCGGCGTGGACTGCGCCTCGGCAACGGCATCGCACTTTCTGCAAATCATGAATGCCGGCGAATGCGACGCGCCGGGATGAGAGCAGGCAACGAATGCATTCAGCCGCTCGATCTTGTGAACGAAGCCGTTTTGAACAAGGAAATCAAGCGCCCGATAGGCGACCGGAGGTTGAGATCCGAACCCTTCCTCTCGCAGGCGGTCAAGAATTGCATAGGCACCAAGGGCCCGATGCTCTTGCAGCAGCATTTCCAAGACCTTGCGGCGAACCGGCGTCAGGCGCAGCCCCTCGCCCTTGCAGCGCGCCTCGGCAGATACCAACGCAGTTTTGACGCAACTCTGATGGTCATGCTCCTGAAACCCGACCGGGGCCGCCTCATCGACAGAGACAGGGTTCGTATCGCTTGTCATGTTATTTCATATCATGTATTGCCACTCGTAACGTTATAAAATCACACAGAGGGTCTGATGTCCAGAAAGCTTCTTCCAGTTTCGATCACGGTTGCATTGATGGGAGGAACGGCCATCGCGGACGTTCCGAACGTCGCGGTCGACATCGCACCGATCCACTCACTCGTTTCCCGGGTTATGGACGGCGTCGGAACACCGGCCCTGATCGTCGCACCCGGTGCCTCGCCCCATGAATACAACCTGCGCCCGTCCGAGGCGGCCGCATTGCAGGATGCCGATCTGGTGTTCTGGGTAGGAGAAGACCTGACACCTTGGATGGAAAGTGCCATCGAAACCCTTGCCGACAGTGCGACGGTCACGTCCCTTCTTGACGCGGATGGTACGGTTCTTCTGGAGTTCCGCGAAAGCGCTGTTTTCGAGGCACACGATCACGGCGGCGAAGACGAACATGATCATGATGATGACCACGAGCATGATCACGACGACCACGCCAAGGATGATGATCACGATCACGAAGAACATGCCGATCAAGACAAGCATGATGAGCATCATGATCACGCGCATGGCGCGCACGACCCACATGCGTGGCTTTCACCGGCAAATGCAGAAACCTGGCTGAATCTGATCGCCGCGCAGCTGTCGTCTGCCGACCCGGACAATGCAGGTGCATATTTTGCCAATGCCGCAGCCGCGCGCGCTGAAATGGCCGCGCTGTCTGAACAAGTGGCCGAGACGCTTGGACCGGTACGCGGAGGAAGCTTCGTCGTGTTCCACGACGCCTACCAGTATTTCGAGGATGCATTTGACTTTCCGGCCGCAGGTGCGATTTCCATCGCCGACGCCTCGGACCCGAGCCCGGCTCGTATCGCCGAAATTCAAACCCGTATCCGCGAAGAAGGTATCAACTGCGTTCTCGCCGAGCCGCAATTCAACCCCGGTATCGTCAAAACCGTGCTAGACGGGACCGAGGCGAAAACTGGCGTAATCGATCCGCTGGGCTCTGATCTGGAACCCGGAGCCGGTCTCTACCCGCAAGTTATTCTCAACATGGCAAAAACTCTGGCCGAGTGTCTCTGACCCTGTCGCAAGCCCGGATCAGTTTGAGAAACTGGCCGGGTTCAACCTTCCAGAAGACAGTGAGCCTCCCCAACTGAACGGGTCCACCGTTATGTTTAGGAAACGGAGGACTGAGAATGGCAAACAAGCGACCGAAGCCCGAAGAGATTGTCTCGAAGTTACGGCAGGTTGAAGTTCTGATGGGGAAGGGATGTCCCGTCTTGATGCGATCAG
>NZ_WQEP01000018.1:0-36301 GCF_013033705.1 Ruegeria sp. HKCCA0370 | reverse complement strand
GCTGACGACCCAGTTCCGACCTGATCGAGCCAAAAAGCTCGGGATCACGATCAGAAAGGGACTGGGTGAAAAATCCGTCTGAACGGTGCGGGGCATTCACGGGTCATATCTCCTTGTAGAGGAACGCAATGCAGCCACGGCTGCGTTGGACGCCATTGCGTGATGTTTGAAGGTGGCCTCAGATCACGCGGTCCCGAGGTTCACGGCCTTCGAAGAAATCGCTCAGGTTGTCGAGAACCCGAAACCCCATCGCCTCGCGCGCTTCGCGGGTTGCGCTGCCCAGATGCGGCAGCATGACGAGGTTGTCGCATTGCAACAGATCCGGGCTGACACGCGGTTCACCATCGAATACATCCAATGCAGCGCCGCCGATCATGTCGAACATCAATGCCTGGATCAGCGCCCATTCATCGATCACTTCGCCCCGTGCGGTGTTGATCAGGAAAGCGTCAGGCTTCATCAGGCCAAGCCTGCGCGAATTGATCAAATGGCGGTTGGCTGCGCCGCCCGGACAGTGCAGTGAAACGAAGTCACATTGCGGCAGCAGGTCATCAATGGTGTCCACCTGTCTTGCGTTGCATTCGGCGAGAACATCGGGCGATACGGCGCTACGGTTGCAAACCAGCACGTCCATGCCGAACCCGTGATGCGCACGGCGGGCCATCTCCTGTCCGATGCGGCCATATCCGATGATGCCCAGTGTCTTCCCGCTGACCTTGGTTCCGACCAGATGCGTGGGCCGCCATCCTGTCCACTGACCTGCACGCAACTCGCGTTCGCCCTCACCCGCCCGACGCGCCACCATCAACAGCAGCGTCATGGCGATATCGGCGGTGCATTCGGACAGAACGTCGGGCGTGTTGGTCACGGTCATACCCAACTCGCGTGCCAAGGGCTCGCAGATATGGCTGTAGCCGACGCCGTAATTGGCAAGGATTTTCGTCTGCACACCCGGCACATCCAGTGCCTCGGCGCTCAGCGTGTCCGTTACGGTGGGCAGCACGGCGTCATAGGATTTCAACGCTTGCCGGATTTCAACCGGGGACATGGGTTTGTCGCCGGTGTTCAAAACGGTGTTGTAGTTCTCGGCCAGCTGCGCCTCGACAGCAGCAGGCCAGCGACGGGTAACCAGAACCGAAGGTTTGACCATCACGCAGCCTCCATCACGCGAGCGATCGTCTCACCGATCACGGCAGGGTTTTCGGCCACGGTGACACCTGCGGCGGACAGGATCTCGACCTTTTCGCTGGCGCTTTCGCCGAAGGCCGAGATGATCGCCCCCGCGTGCCCCATGGTACGGCCTTTCGGAGCGGTCAGACCGGCGACATAGGCGATCACGGGTTTGGAGATGTGGTCGCGGATATATTCGGCGGCTTCTGCTTCCTGCGGGCCTCCGATTTCGCCGATCATGGCGATGACATGCGTGTCTTCGTCGTCTTCAAACCGTTGAAGGATGTCCTTGAAGGACGATCCGTTGATCGGGTCGCCCCCGATTCCGACACTGGTCGAAACGCCGATCCCGCGCTCTTTCAACTGGGCCGCCGCCTCATATCCCAATGTCCCCGAACGGCCGATGATCCCTACATTTCCGGGAAGATAGATATGCCCCGGCATGATGCCCAACAACGCCTTTCCGGGCGAGATGGTGCCGGCACAGTTCGGACCGGTCAGAACCATGCGTTTCTCTTTCGGATAGCGATACATGTACCGTTTCACCCGGATCATGTCCTGTGCCGGAATGCCGTCGGTGATGCAGACGCAATAGCGGATGCCCGCATCGGCGGCCTCCATGATGGAATCCGCCGCAAACGGGGGCGGCACGAAGACCAGGCTGGCATCGGCGCCGGTGGCTTCGACGGCCTGTTTGACGGTGTCAAAAACCGGAACGCCTTCGACGGTTTCGCCCCCCTTGCCGGGCACGACGCCACCCACCACGTTCGTGCCATAGTTCAACATGTCCTTGGTGTGGAACCGCGCCATGCGCCCAGTGATGCCCTGCACGATGACACGCGTGTCACGATCGAGAAGAATGCTCATTACACAACCCTCATTTTGGTGCCCTGAGTAAGGTCGTTTTTCCACGCGCCCACAACGCGTTCTGCCGCCTCCATCAGCGTCGTGGCGCGAATGATCGGCAGTCCGGATTTGGCAAGGATCTTCTGGCCTTCTTCGACATTCGTGCCGGCCAGCCGCACAACGACGGGAATATCGAGGTCAAGTTCCTTCAACGCCTGAACGACACCTTCAGCCACCCAGTCGCAGCGGTTGATACCGGCGAAGATGTTGACCAGAATGGCCTGAACATTGTCATCCGACAGGACCAGCCGGAACGCCTTGGCCACCCGTTCAGGCGACGCGCCACCGCCGATGTCGAGGAAATTTGCAGGCTCGCCGCCTGCCAGCTTGATCGTGTCCATGGTGGCCATCGCCAGACCGGCCCCGTTGACGATGCAACCGATGTTGCCGTCAAGCCCGACATAAGACAGCCCGCGATCCGCAGCGCGGCTTTCGCGCGGGTCTTCCTGGCTTTTGTCGCGCAGTTCGGCAATCTGCGGGTGGCGGAACAGGGCGTTGTCGTCAAAGCTCATCTTGGCGTCCAGCGCCAGCACCCGGTCATCACCGGTGATGACCAGCGGATTGATTTCGACCATCGTGGCGTCAAGATTGCTGAAGGCGGCATAACAGCCCTGCAACGTCCGCACCATTTGCTGGATCAGTTTGGCTTCAACCCCAAGATTGAAGGCGATTTCACGGGCCTGAAACTCCTGAAGCCCGACGGCCGGTTCCACGATGGACCTGACAATGCTGTCGGGACGGTCGGCCGAGATATCTTCGATCTCCATCCCGCCTTCAGACGAGGCGACGATCATCACCCGCTGGCTGGAACGATCCAGCACAAAACCAAGGTAGATTTCCCGGTCAATCGGCACTGCTGCTTCGACGTAGACACGATAGATGCCTTTGCCTTCAGGACCTGTCTGATGCGTCACCAGTTTGCGACCGAAGAGATCATCACAAGCCTTGTAGATTTCGTTTTCGCTGGTGCAGAGCTTGACCCCTCCAGCCTTGCCGCGCCCGCCTGCATGGACCTGCGCCTTGACAATCCATTTGTCGCCACCCAGTTCGCGCGCCCGGTAGGCCGCCTGTTCAGGACTGTAGGCAAGCGCGCCCGCAGGCACGTCGACGCCGAATTTCGAAAGGACTTCTTTCGCCTGATATTCGTGGATATCCATCTGATGCGCTCCTGTTTAAGCAGCTATTGAAGTGCCGTAACGGCTTTCCAGCAGAGCTTCGATCGCGTCTTGATCGACCTCTCCGCCCAGCTCACCAATGGCTTCGGCGAACAGGCGCACGATCCGGCTGACGGCCTCGCGATTCAATTGATTGAGGATGCCGATGCGCACCTGCACCGGTTCGCTCAAGGTGGGCCAGATGCCAAACCCGCGGGCGCGGCAGTTCTGCACCAGTTCCATCTCGCGGCCAGAAAGCGCGGAAGGCAGGTTGAGCACGATCAGGCTGGGCATGTCCGAGGTGACCTCGCACCCCATCTCGGTCACCGCGTCCCGAAGAACCTTTTCATGCGTCCGGTAAGACATCGACCGCTTGGCCAGACCTTCCTGCAAGGTCAGGCGCAATGACTCGTGGAATGCCGCAACCGCATATCCGGAATGGGTCCGGTGATAGGTGCCCTTTTCCACGTCCTGCCCATCGACGATGCCCCAGTGGCGTGCCTCGAAGATCGGATTGTGCACGTAGGTATAGGCACCTGTGGATTTCAGAGCCTCGATATAGGCATCGGCAAAGCTGACAGGGGCATATGTCAGCGGCAGGCAGCACAGGCCTTTCTGCGGACAGGATGCCCAGCCTGCCACACCCGGATAGTCATCGATCGCAAAGTCTTCGACACCCAGTGACGAGACCGCATCGATCAGCCCCATGGCGCCATGACGTTCACACGCCTCCGAGAAACCGCGTAGATCGTTCACCCTGCCCGATCCGGTTTCCCAATGCGCCATGAAGGCCCATTTCGGCTTGTGCTCGGCCAGAGTCGCTTCAACCAGTTCAGCCGTCACCGGCTGGCCATGAGGAACCTCGACCACCGTGACACTCGCCGCCTGTGGGTCAAGCGGGCTGACCGCGTGCTCGGCGGGCGTTGCCGCCTTGATCCGCAGCGTCAACGCGTCGATCCCCGAAAATGTGCCGTTGGTGAAGGCCACAACCTTGTCACCGGGCATGACGGCCGAGAACATGGTGTCCAGAGCGCTCCAGCCGGTACCCGCGACAGCGAACGTATAAGCGTTCCGTGTGCCCCAGATTTTCCGCAGCATGTGCTTGCATTCGATCATGCCCCTGAGGACATCGCCTTGCATGTGATCGGCGACACCTGCGCCGGCGAAGGCTTTCAGGACACGCACATCCGTGTTCCCCGGCCCCGGCCCTGCGGCAAGGGTCTCGGGAATTTCGAGCGGAGGGAAAATCTGAAAGGTCATGGTCTGACATCCTCGGCTGTTGGCCGGACATTACGGCCTGTTGGTTCAAGATACCGATCAGAAAACGCGAGCTTGCCGGATGGCGCAACGTAACTTACTACTGCTTTTGGATGGCTAATAGTGTGGGTAACTACCTACCTGTTTTGGCAAAAATACGACGGTATACCGAAATTCACCCCACCCTTTTGGGTAGTTTTTTGTAAAATATGGGCAAAATCATATGGTTGAGACATCGGACAAACCCATCGAAATCATGCTTGCGGACAGCAACCCGCTGGTGCTTTCGGCCATGTCGGAAATTTTCGAACGTGATCCCCGATTCTCTCTGGTCGCCACGTCGGCAACGGCGGAAGGGTTTCTGGGAACGGTGATGCGGATACCTGTTCAAGTCGGCGTCGTGGACTGGACGCTTCCGGCCCTGGGTGCCGCCAAACTGATCGAGGTGCTGCGCGATCAGGCCGATGCACCGCGCTTTGTCATCTATGGCGATGCCTCTGGGGATGTCCCGCGATTGGCGATGCAGGCGGGCGCCGCTGGATTTGCTGCCCGCTCGGGCGAGGTCGAAGGCCTTCTTGAGACCTGCGCCGAAGTGGCAGCAGGCAAGATGGTGTTTCCGTTCATCGACGTCCGGAAGATGAAACAGGATCCGATTCAAAGCCTGTCGCGCAAGGAACGCGCCATTTTGGAGGCCCTGGCACAGGGGATGTCGAACCGGGAACTGTCCAAGGAACTTCAGATATCCACCAACACGGTCAAGTTTCACCTGTCCAATATCTATGAGAAGCTGAACGTCAAAAACAGAACTCAAGCGATTGCGTTTTTCTATTCGGCCCACCGTGGAGCGGACTAGACGACAATAACAGAGAGCCCAGATGACTGAAATCAAAATTAACGTTGTCGGTGCCGGGCGGGTCGGCAAAACGCTGATCAGCCTTCTGGATGGCACTGATGGCTGCCGGATCCAGGATATTCTGAGCACATCCTTTCAGTCGGCAAATGAAGCCGCCCAGTTGTCCAAAACCGGGCGCGTTGCCGCAAGCTATGCCGATCTGCGGCCAGCTGATCTGTGGATCCTCTCAGTACCCGACACGCAAATTTCTGCGGTGGCCCACGAATTGAAAGAGGCGTTCGAAAACCAAGAAAAAACCGGGAAGCCTTCAGTGGCGTTCCATTGCAGCGGCTATTTTCCTGCCGAGCAACTGGCGCCGTTGCGAAGCCTCTCATGGTCTCTGGCCAGCGTTCATCCCGTCCTGTCTTTCGCCGATCCACAGGCCGCTGCTGCGCAATTCAAAGAGGCGCTGTGCGGGTTGGAAGGCGATGAAGACGCCGCAGCGTTCATTCAGCCGCTTCTGGAGGGATTGGGAGCCACCTGTTTTCCCATCCGGTCTGAAAGCAAAAGCCTGTATCATGCAGCCGCTGTGATATCGAACAACTTCGCCGTTGTCTTGCAGGCCATCGCCCGCGAAGCGTGGGCCGAGGCGGGCGTGCCGGACGAAACTGCCCGCAAGCTCAACGCTGGTTTGTTGAGCAGCACAGTCGAAAACGTCGACCTACTTGGCCCACAATCTGCCCTGACCGGTCCGGCGGCAAGAGGGGACTCAGAGGTCGTTGCCCAGCAGGGCGCGGATGTAGCGGCGTGGCACCGCGATGCAGGTGAAATTTACAAGCAAATGAGCCTGCTGGCGCAGAAGCTGAAGGCAACCGGTTTCACGAAGTAATCGCCAGATCCATTGCTGAAAGGCATTTTGGATCCTGCGTTCGAAACGCGTCGCGGAAAAGGGGGGCCCGGGCGTTTCTTTTGCGAATCCCTGAAACATGTTACGTTGGGTCAACTTTCGAGATTTGAATTTTCCCGGCACTCAGTTTCTTGCAGCGCTTTCCTACGAGGTGACTTCATGTCCGACTCCAGCAGTGAGCCCCCGCGCATTACGCTGTCCCTTCCGACCTCTCGACCAAATCCCACGATCTCGGCGGAACTCTCGGGATCGGCCGGTTTTACGGCTGACAGCCTTGACGATCTCAGGCGCGTCGAAGCCGAGAAGCTCAAGGCGCTGCGCCGTGGTGTAGGCATTGACCTGTCTGCCGAGGTGATCAACGATCTGGTCGATCAGCGCGTGCAGGCCACCGGTGCTGTCTTTCGTCAGCTCGAAACCATACGCAAGGATCTGACCGACGGGTTTCTGGGCGCTGTCGTCCCAACCCTTGCCCCGAAACTGCGCGGTGAACTGATCAATCCCGACGGCACCCCTGCCGAGCGGGTAATCGTTGAAGCGCTGCGCCCAACCTTTACCGCCAGTGAAGGCATCGACAACGCGGATTTTTCCTGGGCTGTAAAAGCCGCCGTAACGGATGCGCGGGGCCTGTTTTCGCTGGATCTGCCCAATCTGCGCCTGCCGCAAAATGGCCTCAGATTGCGGATCCGGGGGCAGAACACCACTCTGACCGAAGCAGTGCCGCGCATTGATGCATTGGATGGCGAACTGGGACTTGTGGTGCTGGATCGCACCGTCCTCCCTTTGCAGCGCTCGATCCTGGGTGAGCTTGCCGATATTCTGCCGGTGGATCCCGAGGATGCGGAAGAAAACATATCCGATTTCACCGGCACGCAGGCGCCCATCGTGCTGGGCGAAGGTGATTGCGCTTCGGAATACCGAACCGAAGGAGGCACGGTTTCGCGGCGGCGTTATTCGGTTCTTTATCGGCTAATCGACCCGCTTGTCGGACCGAAAAACATCGTTCGCACCCGCCCCGTTGGCGGCAATCGCTTTGTCACGACAATTCCGGGCGGCACCTTTGCGCAGGCCAATCTTTCTGCCGAAACACTGTTGAGCGCATTCAATAATGACGGCGGAGACTGGGATTTCCGCGATCGGATACCGATTGACGAACCCATTGATATCGAGGATTTTTTCGAAGACCTGGAACAGCGCCCGCAGGATGTGCCAAAAGCTTCCAGCCTGGCGCTTGGCTATATCGCCAAGATGCGTTCAACCGCCGTCCACGCCGGAATGTCGTTGGGGCGTCTGGTCTATTCCCTGCCGCTTGCCCCGGGCGAGGAACAACGGATCGTCGTGTCGGAACAGCGCGAAACCCTGACCGTGCGCGAACGCGAAAGCCTGACCTTTGAGGAACAACAGGAATTCGAAGAGGCGCGCGATACCTCTTTCGACAGTACATTCGAAACCGCGCTGGACGAAGTGATCCGGGGAACATCCTCTTTCTCGACCAAGGCGTTCACAAAAAGCTTCGGGGGCGCAGGTGGCATTGGTGGCGGTCTGTTCGGCGGCATCGGGGCCATAGTGGGCGGGGTCGGTTTCAGCGGCGCGCGTTCCAGCTCCAACTCGTCAGGCAGTTCGTCCAACACGCAGAACACGTCACGCGATTTTCTGTCAGACACGCACGAGACATTCTCGGCCGCGCTGGAACGGGCCGCTTCAGTCAAGCGAAGTTCGGCCCGAACCAGCGTTCGCACAGCCACCGCAAGTGATCGGCGGACGGCGACAACAAAATTCGTGGCCAACCGCAACCACTGTCATGCAATGACGATGCAGTGGTTCGAAGTTCTGCGCGACTTTTCCCTGGAAACGCGGATCGAAGGCGTACAATTGGTGGTCTTCGTTCCCATGCAGCTCATCCGCTTTCGCCGTTTGGGGCAAGGCGATCAATTGCCGGGCAATGTCAACCGGTCCGGATTGCTGAGCCGGTACAAGGTGATCCTGCGCCACGCAGACGTGTTCCGCCGCGCATTCCGAAACCGCCGAAGGTTCCGCACCGCCCTCAAACTGTTGGAAGAGTTTTACGCGGACAAGGACGCGACACCGCAGAATGCTCCGGGTGTCGCGCAGGACATCGTCAGCTTCGAAGCTCAGGGCACTTTCATGCCCAATGATGACATATCCGCGGTGATCTTCACGCAGGATGGCGATCGCGTTGGGCCAGTGCCCCTGACCGGATCGCCGATCGACATCGACAACCTGCATGACTTGCCTGCCGAGACACGCGAAAACCTGCTGGTTCGGCTGGCTGACGCGCGCCGTGATCCAACCAACCGGCGGACTTATACCGGATCCGTGGCGTTGCCCCGCTCGGTCGAACGTTCCGACATCGCCCGCGTCGAGTTGCGCAGGCGGACGGGCTCTTTTGCCTATTCATTCTATACCGGCCCGGACCCGATCAACATCTTCAACATTTGGGAACATATCTCGAACCTGGAAGATGCGGATGATCTGGATCGCGCCACGCGCAACATCAGCCGGAGCCTTCACACGACGATTTCAGGCTCGGATTTCGACGATCTGGTCGGCGCGCCGATGATCAGCGAGTTCGAAGCGCGCATGAATGAAGACGCGCAGACCATCGTTGACGACAATACATTCCAGGCTTTGCCTGCGACCCTGCCCTATTCCGTACAGGAAGTGCCGGATGTGCTGTCGCGCCGTGATCTGCGGCGGATCGAAGAAATGTATCAGCATATCGTTGCCGACACCGTTCGTTATTCCCGCGTGATCTGGGCCAGTATGACGGATGAGGAACGGGCCATCCTGCTGGAACGCTTCACCATCGGCGTGCCCGATGGCGGGTTGGATGACGCCTCAAGCGAGATATCGCTGCTCAGCACGGTCCAGAACAAGGTGTTGGGCTTCTACGGCAATGCGATGATCATGCCCTTCTCGATCCCGCCCGATCTGGCCGACCGAATGGAGATGCGGACCGGCGACATTCAGGACAGCCTGCTGGCCTTCCATCGCGAAGACTTCCGACCACCGCGCCGAACGATCTCGCTGCCGACCAGGGGCCTCTTGGGCGAGGCTGTTCTGGGCCGCTGCAATTCCTGCGAGATGATCGACCATCGCCGCTTCTGGAACTGGCAGGACAGCCCGACGCCACCCCCGGTTGGCGACACGCCGGTCCTGCCCGCGGACAGCGATGCGATCTTTGGCACCCGTGCGCCATCAGACCTGCCGGCCAATCAACCTTCGAACACGCTCACCATCGCCGGTGGCGACATTGGCACGGGCCAGGCCGTGCCCAGTTCGCAACTGGCCGAGATCCTCAAAGCCGCGCCTGATCTTGCACGGGCGGGAACCGATTTGACGGGGCTGAAAGAGTTGCAGGCGCAACTGGCCCTTGAAACGCAATCGGTCGCCGCCGGTCGGGACAAGGCCATAGACACGGCGACGGATCTGACCAAAGAGCTTGTCGGCAAGGCCACTGAGCTTGCGGGCAAGGGGCAAGAGATCGCTGCGGCCCGCAAAGAGGAAGAAGCCAAAAAGCAGGCCGCCGAGAAGAAAAAGACAGCTGCCGACAATGCCGCAAAGCTCAAGGGGTTTGAGGATATCGCCAAGAACGCTTCGGGAGTTTCTGCGCTGATTGGCGGGCAACCGGATGGCAACCGGACCGGTTTCGTTCAAAACCTGTTCAAGGATTTCCCCGGTGGCGCTGCGGCTCTGGCCAATCCTTCCAACACGTTGCTTCTGGCCAAGCTTTTCGGGGCCTTTACCAAAGCCAATACAGATGCAGATGACGGCAGCGCAACCAAGGCCGGCAGCCAATCCGTACTGGATTTCCTCAATGGCCTGAGCGCCCCAGCGGAGGACGAAGATGAGTGACACCAGCACAAATGCAACCCCCGAACCGGGCATCGATGAAAGCCTTGCCGAGGCCATCATCAATATTCTTGAAACCACCAATTCTCCGGCGATACAGCGCGCCCGAGAGGTTATAGCCCACAGGCTGGCCATCGCTGGCGACATTGCCCCATCCCGCATCCCGGCCCCGCGCAACATCACCGAGATCGGCGGCTACATAAATCTGCTCAGCGAGTATGGAGAGGCCGAACAGCGCGCGCGCATGATCGCGGCCGCGCTGGGCATAGCAGGGCCGCAGATTTCGCTGCCACAGCCCGGTGCCGTTCCACCGTTGTCCTTTGTCACACGTGACGGTGCCCGACCTGCGGGGCCGCAACAACCCAGCTTCCCGTTGACCTATACGATCCGCAGCGACTTTGTTCCGGCCTTTGACAATGCGGTGCAGGAAATCACAATCCGCGGTGGCGCGGTTCCGATTTTGACACCTGTCAGGATCCTGCCTGCTGCGGGGTCTGCACCCGCAACAGACGGCTCTGCGCAGCTGGCTCTGATCGGCCGGACACTCAGCCTGGCGCCAACAGCGGCTTTGCACGCCGTGGCGACAGACCCTTTGTCGCTCAGCCGTCCGACGGCTGGTGGCGGGTTCGAGGTTATGGTTCGGGTCATCGACGCCGCCGCTCCGATCGCCGGAACCATCGCGGCGGCGAACTGGACAAGTTGGGAGTGCGACACCACTGCCTGTACCGAAGTCGACAGCAATGATGCGCGCTTTGCGCTCACACCGCTGCTGAACGCCGCCGGGTGGCACCAGCCCGCTGATCCCGGAAATCCGACCAGTCTGTCAAATCCCGGAACCTGGGCGGAATGGCGCAACATCACCGGGCTTGTGCCGGGCGTCACGCGGTTTGCGGATGAGCTGCAACTGCTATATTCCGCTGAAATGCTCATTACCTCGCCGGTCTTCAATCAACTGGACAATGTCTGGACAGGAAGCGAGTTCGCCGCGCCATAGCGCGGCGGCCTGAAACGCAGGAAAGTGATTTGGCAATGCGCCCTTCATGAGGTTCAATGCATTCAGGAGGTCAGCCATGCAAAACCCCGAGCGTTTCGAGAAATTCTATTTCGCCAAAGTCGGCATGGGCGAAGCCTGTGGCTGTGCCGAGCGGATAATCGACGTGTTCGAATTCAACCGCAAAGGCGGTGCGCAATCCAGGCAACCTGTGAAACAGGACAGGCGCAGACGCGGGTCCTTTCGGGCATGGGCGGTCAAATATGGGCTGATGAGCCGCAGGCGCACATAGCCAGGGCCTGACGACGCACAAGGTTCGCTTTCCGTTTCATGGCGTGGCTCAGGCGGTATGATTGCATATCTGAAACCACCATGTCCGGTTGCCACGAGAACAGGTCAGACCGGCACCAGCTTCCCGTCGCGAAGATCCAGTTCATCGGGCGCCAGTTCCAAGCGGAACGCCGGCGAATGACTGACAAGCAAAATCGCCTGTGGCAACGCGCGCAGGATTTCTAGCAGGCGCGCTTCGTTTTTCGTATCCAACGCATTCGTCGGTTCGTCCAGCAACAGCACTTCGGGTTCCATCGCCAGAACCGTCGCCAGGGTCACCAGACGTTTTTCTCCGCCTGACAATTTATGGGTAATGCGGTTCTTCAGGTGCATCAGGTCCAGATCGCCCAGTACTTTGTCGACGATGGCAAGTGCTTCGTCACGGGTCTTGCCCAGATTGAGCGGACCAAAAGCAACGTCTTCGGCGACGGTCGGGCAGAACAGCTGATCGTCCGCATCCTGAAATACAAGCCCCACCCGGCGGCGGACCTCATGGAAATCAGCCTCTTCCACGCGTTGCTGACCAAAAACGGTGACAGTGCCCGAACACGGGCGCTGCAACCCAAGCAAAATCCGCAGGAGCGTCGATTTCCCCGCTCCGTTCGGGCCTGTCAGGGACAGGCGCTGCCCCGCGCTCAGGCTCAGGCTTGCCCCGTCCAGAACGGGTGGCTGGCCGGGGTAGGAAAAACAGATGTCTTCAAGCGCGATCAGTGTCATGCGAATTCCAGAACGATCAGACCCAGGCAGAGACCGCTGAAACCTGCCGCAAACACAATGTCCGCACGGGTCAGGGCAAATTCCTGAAGCAACGGCATACGCCCGGAAAACCCCCGGCACTTCATAGCGGCCAGGATGCGTTCTGATCTTTCGATCGCGCGCACAAGCATCATACCCACAAGGTAGCCAAAGCTGCGATATGTGTGCCAGTTTGTTGCTGGCCGAAAACCACGCACCTTCATGGCGGCGCGCAGCCGCAGGTATTCTTCGCGCAAGACCTCGATATACCGGATCGTGAACATCAGCAGGTAAACCAGCTTTTCGGGGCACCGCAGACGATGCAGGGCGTGGCCCAGTGTAACCGGCTCCATCGTCCCGACCAAAACCAACAGGGACAGGATCACGGCATTGGCGGTCAAGGCAATCTCGACCGCTTTCCAAAAACCCTGCCAGCTTGCGGAGAATCCCCAAAGCGTGAACATCGGATCCCCGGGCATGGAAAAGGGCAACAGGACCAGCATGAACAGGATGAACCCATCCATCATGGCCATTCGCTTCAACGTCTTTCGCCGCGGCAGACGTGAAACTATCAGAAGCGAAAGCGACACTGTCAGCGCCGCGCAAAGCGCGCCGAGGGATGACAGCGCCACGGTCACGACCGCAAAAACAACTGCCATGACGATCCGCATCCGAGGATCCAGCAGGCTGATCAGACCTTCTGGTCCGTCACCGGCTTCGGACAGTGTTTTTTCCTTGTGCCCCAGAACGTGTGCCATCAGGAGGCCAGCTTGCGGCGGGCCGCCATGTAAAAGCCCAGACCAAACAGACCAACGATGTACCCGATCCCGCCAAGGATGGTTTGCAGGTCATTCTGTTCGCGATAGGCCGCAATCTCGCGCCTGAGCGGGCGCAATTCGTCACGTACGGCCTTGGCGATAACCTGCTGCTCTTCGGCGCTGAGAGACGCCGCCGAACCGCTGGCTTGCGTCACAGCAGCCGAAGATGAGCCACCGTTTTCTGCCACGGCAACGCCCATGATCCGCGCGACATCTTCGGCAGACATCGTGACTTCGGCCACATGCCCGGCGCCAAGGTCGGCAAAGAAGGTGTGCGCCACGGCCGAGGTCGGCGTGTAGACAAAAAAACCGTCCGCATCCGTGACCGATCGACCCAGCTCGGCCCCATCCGGGCCGGTGACAATGACCTCGGTGCCGTTTGCCATGTCGCCGTTAGAAAAGCCAATTTCGCCCTCGATGACGTCTCCCGACTCGAAAACGCCGGCTATGACCTTGTGCGCCAGGGCAGGCACAGGTGCGCAGCACACGGCCAATATGACAACCAGATGCTTCATGTGGCTGCTCCTCTGAAAAACAGCTCGGGCTTGACCTTGCGCGCCAACAACACGGCGAACCCGGTCAAAATCGCCTCGATGGCCATGACAGGAATATGGGCGAAGAAAACAAGCTTGGCGGCAGGCAGAAATTCATCCCCCGACAGCGCCAAGGAAAACGCGACCATGCCGGTTGTCGCCGCAATCGCAAATGCGCCGCCGACGCCCCCCCAAATCGCACCTTGCAAAGGCGTTCCACGCGCGATCAGACGACCGAACAACATTCCGGCCACCACTGCGGGAAAGGCGATATTGACGGTGTTGATCCCCAACACCGTCAACCCGCCAAAGCCGAAAAAGACCGCCTGTAGCAAAAGCCCGACGAACAAAGCCGGGAATGCGGCCCAACCAAGCAGCAGCCCGGCCATGCCGTTGAGGATCAGATGGACCGACGACGGACCAATGGGCACGTGGATCAAGGATGCCACGAAGAAACTGGCTGACAGCACGCCCGCAGTGGGGATGCGATCAAGATCCAGAGACCTGAGACCCATGGCGATCCCGCCCGCGGCGGCTATGGCGCCGCCAATTACAACCGGGTTGGAAAGGGCTCCGTCGACGATGTGCATTTGGGGTTACTCCAGATCCCAGGCACGAATCCAGATGACCGCATCCTGGCTGAGTTCTTTGCCCTCATGTTCGGTTGCCGGACCGGAACCAAGGGCGGCGAAACCCCAGTAACCGGCTTTCGGAACGCCGAACGAAAAGTACCCGTTGTCGTCAGATATTGCGACCACCGCACCACCCGGCATAGGAGACGCTTTCGGTGCAGAAACGGCCGAACTTTCCATGTCGGGTTCGGCGGCCATGTACTCGATCTCGATCTCGGCCCCCGCAACCGGCTGACCATCAGCCAGCACACGGCCCGTGAAAGTCGAACCCGCGATGATGTTGGTCGGCTTGTTCAGCGGGATAATCTCGGTCGGCAGACCCACGGGATTCATCCAGTCGGTCGGCAATTCGTTGCGGTTCAGGAAGGCTTTGGTGAGCTGTTGGATATAAATGTCTTCGGATTCCTCATAATAAGGCTGAGGAACCGTCACCAGCACATAGTCGCCCGAACGTTTGACCGGGACACTGCCCTTGAACGCCGCGCCCTCGTTTTCCCCGCCGGTGAACCGGATAGGTTCCAGCGTGTCCAGCAAATCGGTCTTTTCACCGTTGTGGATCACATAGAATTCCTGCGGCTTTTCAAGATCCATGACATGGCCATTCTCGAACGGATGCCAGAAAATCAGTTTGACCGGCACATCGCCCGGTTTCTCGATCATGGTGTCCGTGGTGTATTCCAAAAGGAAATGCGCATTTGCGATGGCAGGAAGAGCCACCGCGGCAGCGGCTGCGCTGAGCAGCGTTTTCATGAACAGTCGTCCTTGTCCCGTCGCGCCAATCCCGGCGCGAAATTCGTTTTGACCACGGGACATTCAACGCCAAATCACCCTTTCAGGCATCCTGGTCCGACGCACATCCCGTCGCCGATTAGGAGTGCCCCTTGTGAGGGCACATGTCCGGCAGGTATCCTGACTTGCGGGTCAAAGCGTTGGACTGGCCTTCCCGGGCAACCCCCAGTGGCGTTTCAGCCCTGCTCGCCGCTTACAGTTGCGGGTGCAGTTGCGGAATTGGGCCTGAGCCCGCACCGCATTCCCTATTGATTCCAGAGCAAGCCCCGGAACCGGACATGCCGAGCGGCTTGCCAGACAACTCAGCCCTCCGTCAACGAAAATGTGTTACGGCCATCGAAAATAATGAGCTCGGCAGTTTGCGAGAGTGAACCAGTTTGTGAAATATCCAAGGCAACAAGGTGATTTCACATCTAAGCTTCTGAAAGATACCTTTCCGACAACGGCAGGCTCGCCGCGCCCAGTGAGCGTGCTTCCGGGCCCACGGTCCCTGCCAGCACGGCAGGGCGCTCGAGACCGGTCAGGTTAAGCTCAGACAGTTTGTCTTCGACCATTTCAACCAAACGCGCCTTGATGTCCTGCGGCATCCAGCCGTCAATCTTCACGCATTCGAAATCTATCAGGCTACAGGATGAGACAATTGCAAAGGCAATCCCGCTCGCCGTCTGTTTCAACCAGTATTCCAGTTGAACTTTTGGCACATCCCAACGCTGGGTCGTTTCCCAAATGGAATGCGACGTGACACCTGCTGTGGTGATTGCACGCTCGAGCACGTACAGGCTGGCCACGTCGATAAGGGGTCTGACACCACCGGCATCATCTGGCACAGGCAAGGGGCCGATTGCGCCCGCGTTTCCACGCCCCGAAAAGATTGCGCCATTGAGGACCACACCGCCGCCAATGAAAAACCCGATATAGAAGTACAGGAAATCCCTGGGCCCATCGGCTGGACCGAATACCAATTCCGCCCCACAAGCCGCAGTGGCGTCATTTTGCAGGAATACCGGAATATCGAGGCGACGCGCCAGGTCAGCCTTCAGGTCTGATACGCGCCACGGGTCCATTTCTTCCTGAGGAACCTGAAGGGTCTGGGCCCAGTCCCATAGGTAGAACGGCATGGCAATCCCAAGTCCCGCAATCCTGCCTTTGGCCTCAGGCGACATGGATGATATCATTTTGCCCAGACTCTCAGTGGAAAACTCCAAAGTGGCTTTCGGCGTTGGATAGTCATAGGTTCGCCGATCGCGTTGCCGCACATTTCCGACAAAGTCAGTCAAAACCAACTCGGCACTGCGACGCCCCACCTTGAGCCCAAAGAAAAAGGCACCATCCGGGTTAAGTCGCATGGGAACGGAAGGTTGCCCGACTTTCCCGCGGACCGGTTCGCCGCGCAAAAGCAAACCATCCTTCTCCAACAGCCGCATGATGACGGAAACGGTTTGTGCCGACAGTCCTGTCATGCGCGCGATCTCGGACTTCGAAAGGGCCTGGTGACGCCGGACAAGCGACAATACAAGCCGTTCGTTCCGGGCCCGCATCCCGCTTTGGTTGGTTCCGCGTACCTCTGACCCGTGCAGGCCAATCGAATTTTTCCGAGATGAATTTTCCGGCACGACCACCCCTTTCCTGCTGAAGAATGAGAAAGCCCGCCCGCACTGTCAATAATAAATAAGAGTGATTTATTTATTGACTCAAAATTCGAATCTTGTGATTGTTTCTTATGGGGTCAGGATTTTTGCCTGATCGCCCTCGTGCCCTACTCGGCATAGAAAAAACTGGGAGGATAATCGATGAAACTTGCAAAACTTGCGGGTGCTGCTGCGCTCGGGGTTACTGCCATGGCTGGCAGTGCAATGGCGGAAGGCGAAACTGTTTGCCTGATCACCAAGACGGACACCAACCCGTTCTTTGTCAAAATGAAAGAAGGTGCGACTGCAAAAGCGGAAGAGCTGGGAATGACGCTCAAAGCCTTTGCGGGCAAAGTTGACGGTGACCATGAAACGCAGGTGCAAGCTATTGAGACCTGCATTCTGGACGGCGCCAAAGGCATTCTGCTGACGGCCTCGGACACATCATCCATCGTTCCGGCCGTGAAGCAGGCGCGGGATGCAGGTGTTCTGGTTATCGCTCTGGATACGCCGCTGGAACCCATTGACTCGGCTGACGCAACGTTTGCCACGGACAATTTCCTTGCCGGGCTGCTGATTGGACAATGGGCCAAAGCCACGCTGGGCGACGCAGCCAACGACGCGAAAATTGCGACACTGGATCTTGCCGTCAGTCAGCCGACAGTTGACGTGCTGCGCAATCAGGGTTTCCTGCAAGGCTTTGGTGTCGATCTGGCGGATCCGAACGTAATCGGTGATGAAGATGACCCCCGCCTTGTCGGAAGTGATGTCACCGCCGGCAACGAAGAAGGTGGTCGCCGCGCGATGGAAAACCTTCTGGCCAAGGATCCGACGATCAACGTTGTTCACACCATCAACGAGCCTGCCGCGGCAGGCGCCTACGAGGCGCTGAAAGCCATCGGGCGCGAAAATGACGTGCTCATCGTTTCCGTGGACGGAGGCTGCCCGGGTGTCCAAAACGTTGCCGATGGTGTTATCGGTGCGACGTCGCAGCAATACCCGCTGTTGATGGCATCGCTGGGTGTTGAAGCCGTCAAGAAATGGGCGGACGAAGGCGTGAAGCCTGAAAACACGCCTGGCAAGGATTTCTTTGACACCGGCGTAGCGCTTGTAACGGACAAGCCTGCCGAAGGCGTCGAGTCGATCTCGGTCAAAGAAGGCATGGACCTCTGCTGGGGTTAACCTGACCACCCGGAGGGCCGCAGAGGGCGGCCTTCCGCATTTCAAACCACCCATTCGCCCGAAAACTTGCTAAAGTCGTCAGCAACCTGACGCTTTGGGGGAACCTTTATGTCCGATACTTCACGACGATCAGACGACTTCGAAGCCGCTGCAAAAGGCAGCCCGGAACAGATTGCCGAATTTGACGATCACCACCGCGGGTTCGTCGGAACGGTTCAGCATTTTCTGCATGTGAACCCCTCTTTGGTGCCGCTGATCGTTCTTGTGGCTGCCATCGTCATTTTCGGGGCTTTGCTGGGCTCCAAGTTCTTCTCGCCATTCGCGCTGACCCTGATCCTGCAACAGGTTCAGATCGTCGGGATCGTGGCGGCGGCGCAAAGCCTCGTCATCCTGACCGCCGGTATCGATCTGAGCGTCGGGGCAATCATGGTGATGTCGTCGGTTGTCATGGGTCAGTTCACCTTCCGATATGGGCTGCCACCAACGGTCGCGATTGTTTGCGGCCTTTTCGTTGGCACCGCAATCGGTGCGGTGAACGGGTATCTGGTCAGCCGCATCAAACTGCCGCCGTTCATCGTGACGCTTGGCATGTGGCAAATCGTTCTTGCGGCGAACTTCCTGTATTCTCAGAACGAAACAATCCGGTCGCAGGAGATCGAAGAAAACGCCGCAATTCTGCAACTTTTCGGGGCCAAGTTCAACGTGGGCGGGGCGGTATTCACCGTCGGCGTGATCTTCATGCTTGTGCTGATCCTCGGGCTTTCCTACGCCCTTCGTCACACCGCATGGGGAAGGCATGTTTACGCGGTCGGAGATGACCCGGAAGCTGCCGAGTTGTCAGGTGTCAATGTGCACCGAACGCTTATGTCCGTTTACATGTTGTCCGGGCTGATCTGTGCCTTTGCGGGCTGGGCTTTGATCGGCCGGATCGGATCAGTGTCTCCGACATCAGGCCAGTTGGCCAATATAGAAAGCATAACGGCGGTTGTGATCGGGGGCATATCCCTGTTCGGCGGCCGCGGGTCCATTCTCGGATCATTGTTCGGAGCGTTGATCGTCGGGGTCTTCACGCTTGGGCTTCGGTTGCTGGGCGCTGACGCGCAATGGACGTTCCTGTTGATCGGCATCCTTATCATCGCAGCGGTCGCGGTCGACCAGTGGATCAGAAAGGTGGCAGGCTGATGGAACCTATTCTCAAAGGACGGAACCTTGTGAAGCGCTATGGCAAGGTGACTGCACTGGACCATTGCGATTTCGATCTGATGCCGGGTGAAATTCTGGCGGTGATCGGCGACAACGGGGCAGGCAAATCAACGCTGATCAAGGCGGTGTCCGGCGCGGTGATGCCGGATGAGGGCGAAGTCTGGCTGGAAGGTCAGAAGGTGAATTTTCATTCGCCGATTGACGCGCGCGAAGCCGGCATTGAAACGGTTTACCAGACACTTGCGATGTCCCCTGCCCTGTCGATCGCGGACAACATGTTCATGGGGCGCGAGATTCGGCGCAAAGGGCCATTGGGATCTTGGTTCCGAATGCTCGACCGTCCGGCGATGGAGAAATTCGCCCGCGACAAGCTGAGCGAACTGGGCCTGATGACGATCCAGAACATCAATCAAGCCGTCGAAACACTGTCCGGGGGTCAGCGTCAGGGTGTTGCGGTGGCACGTGCCGCGGCATTCGGATCAAAAGTCATCATCCTGGACGAACCAACCGCCGCATTGGGCGTAAAGGAAAGTCGGCGCGTTCTTGAACTGATCCTGGACGTGAAGTCTCGCGGCATTCCGATCATCCTGATCAGCCACAATATGCCTCATGTTTTTGAGGTCGCCGATCGAATTCACGTGCATCGGCTGGGCAAACGCCTCTGCGTCGTTGATCCCAAGGATTACACGATGTCCGACGCAGTGGCGTTCATGACCGGTGCCAAGGAACCGCCCGCCGAGGACCAAGCCGCGTGACGGGTAAACTTGCCACCCCCGAGGCGCTTGCAACCAAAATCGCGGATGCCGTTCAGGCCTTGCCGCCGCTGCAAGACCGGCATCTTGTCGCGATTGCCGGGCCGCCGGGATCGGGAAAAACGACTGCGGCGGGCCTTGCAACCAAAGAGCTCAATCTGCGCGGCGTCGCAACCGGACTGGTTTTCATGGACGGCTTCCACTATGACAACGTGATCTTGAAGGATCGCGGCCTGCTGAGCCGCAAAGGATCTCCTGAAACCTTTGATCTTGCCGGCTTTCATGCGTTGCTTGATCGATTGCGCGCGGAAGAAGAAATCGCAATACCCGAGTTTGACCGGGAACTGGATCTGGCCATTGCCGCGCGGTCCATGATCACGGCGGATCAGCGCGTTGTTCTGGTTGAGGGCAATTACCTTCTCTTGAACGAGCCGGGTTGGTCGGACCTTCACCAACTGTGGGCACTCAAGGTATTTCTAGACACCGATTTGAAAACACTCGAAACCCGCCTGACCAACAGATGGATCGGCCATGGTCTGGACGCCAATGCCGCCAAGGACCGTGCGCAGTCGAACGATCTGCCGAATGCACAGCGCGTGATCCGAAATTCGATACCCGGAGATCTGACACTGGCTTGAGTTTTGCCTGCGGCCAACACAATCCGTCTTGATGATAGGCCAAAGGTCAGTTCCGGTACACCGGCGGAACAAGACCGGCCTGGAACCAAGTCACGAAGGACACGATCGAAAACACCGGTAGTCCGGTCGCCTGCTGAATATCCGGCGCATAGGGGCACATATTCGTGCACTCCAGAACTATTGCCCCAAGTTCGGGATTGTCCGACGCCAACGCGATTGCGGCCTCAACATTGTCCTCCCGGGCTTTCTCAACATTCAGACGCGATTCATTGCCAAGAATTGCGCGGGTGAACTCCCGCCCACCCTCGGTTGTGCCGATTGGCGTGTCCAAAGGGACATTGGCAGTCTGAAGATGGTCATTGGTCAAGGTGGAGGCCGAAATGGTCAGAATGCCCGCGCGCTTTCCCTTGGGAAGGATACGATTCACCATTTCGACCTGCATCAAGGACGAGGTGACGACGGGAACCGGAACGGCCTCGGCCAGCTCCTTCTGGAACAGGGACAGGAACCCGCAATTGGTTGTTACTCCGTCCGCGCCGTCTTTGACCAGCTCTTGCGCGGCGGCGATGAAGACCTCGAGCATACCTTCGGCCCGATGCCGGACCACCCGATCGGGCGAGGCGTCCCGGACGATACGGTAAAGCACCGGAAACGGCCATGTCTGCGCATTGCCCATGTCACCGGGAATTCTTGGGAATTGCGCGTCCAGCATGAGGATTCCCACCGATGCGCCGTAAATGGATTTGCCGCCCTGCACGATCATCCCTGTGCCTCCTCGATAATGCGGGTCGAGATGTCTTCGGCCCCTTCCATGTAGATGCTGGTAATCCCGTGACGCACAGCGTCCTGAACCTGATCCATTCGCTTTGTGATATGAGCCGCCAGAACCCGGGCCGCCTCGTCCGCGTCCCTATCCAGCAGGGCCTGCATGACGTGTTTATGTTCGTCCTTGGACTTCTGCACCCGGTCCATGCTCATGGAAATCCAGCGGATATAGCGGATGCGCTCGTTGATCCGCGTCAGAGTTTGCAACAACTCCATGTTCCCTGACAGTTTTGCGATCCCCTGATGGAACGCTTCGTCCCGGGTCACTGCCTCTTCGATCGTCAGGCCGGTGATGTCGATGCCCGTTTCGTAAAGTTCATCACGCAGCATTTGCAGGTCTTCATCCGTCGCCCTGGCGCAGGCTGATCGGGCCGCGGCGGATTCGATGATCTGGCGCAGCTCGAAAAGGTCGAACACGCTTTGCGCATCCAAGCGACGACAAAAGAACCCTTGCCCCGGGCGGAAATCGAACAGCCGTTCGGCGACCAGACGATTCAACGCTTCACGCAACGGCGTGCGGCTGACGCCCAGGTCCCTGGACAGCGCGACCTCGTTCAGGCGGTCACCGGGGCGCAGGCGGAAGGACACCGCCATGGCTTTGACCTGATCATAGATATCATCGACACGTGGACCTGCCATAAACCCTGCCTTTCTTCCGTTGATTCACAGGTGCCACACTCAATTCTTGAAATCAATATGCAAGTCTGTATACAGTTATGTATACAATTATTACTCGAAGGATTCGCGAACCATGACAGGGACGAATTACCTGACCGGAGCCGAGGCGATGGTGCGTATGCTCGAGGCGCATGGCGTGACGCATATGTTCGGCCTGTGCGGCGATACCACCTTGCCGTTCTATGACGCGCTCGCCCGAATGGATCACGGCATTCAGCACATTCTGACCCGCGACGAACGGCACGCTGCCTACATGGCGGATGGCTATGCTCGTGTGACAGGCAAGCCCGGCGTTTGCGAAGGCCCTTCCGGCGGTGGTGCGACCTACATTCTGCCGGGTGTGGTCGAGGCCAATGAAAGTTCGGTTCCAATCCTGGCGATCACGTCCGATGTGGCGACGACCAGCCGTGGGAAGTATCCTTTGACGGAACTGGATCAGCCAGCGTTGTTCCGCCCGTTGACGAAGTGGAACGCGTCTCTGGATGATGCTGCCCGTCTTCCGGCCATGGTTCGAGCGGCGTTCCGGGCGATGACAACGGGAACACCCGGCGCGACCCATCTGGCACTGCCGTTTGATACGCAGAAGGCACAGGTGGACGACGCGGAAATCTGGGCCGACGAGCGGCATCGCAGCTATCCCGCAGAGCGGGCTGCCCCCGATCCTGATGCCATCGAAGCAGCCGCAGCCATTCTTGCCCAGGCCAAAACCGCCGTCGCGGTATGTGGCGGCGGCCCGGTTCTGTCCGGCGCAACCGATGCGTTGCGCCGCGTCGCCGGTCTGCTGGATATGCCCGTCGCCACAACCGTTTCAGGCCAAGGGTCCATCGCCGAAACCGATCCTCTGGCCCTGGGTGTCGTCGGATCGAACGGCGGCATCCCCGCGACACGCGCCGTGGTGGATCAGGCTGATGTCGTCCTGTTCATCGGGTGCCGCGCCGGTTCGGTCACGACCGAACGGTGGAGAAGCCCCGGGCGCTACACCACGATCATTCACATCGACAGTGACCCCATGGTGATCGGCGCAAACTATCAGACCGAAGTCGCGATTTGCGCCGATGCCCGTCTGGCGTTGGAGGCACTTGCTCATGCACTGGAGCAACGGCAGGACCTGAACGGTCAAGGCGGAACAGCCAAGGCCCGCGCCGCGTGGGAGGCCAAGGCGGCGGCGTTTGCCCCCTTGGCTGCAAGTCGGGAAACCCCGATACGGCCCGAGGCTGTCATGGCGTCCCTGATGGACATTCTGGACGACGATGCGATTGTGGTCGCTGATCCCGGCACCCCCTGCCCCTATTTCAGTGCACATTACCGTTGGCGGCAACCCGGGCGGCGTTTCATCACAAATCGCGCGCATGGAGCACTGGGCTATTCTCTGGGGGCGGCCATGGGTGCACATGTCGGGCGGCCCTCGGTCAAGACGCTTGCCGTCATGGGTGATGGTTCGTTTGGGTTCGCCTGCGGTGAGTTTGAAACGATGGTCCGGCACAAAATGCCGATCACCTCGATCGTGTTCTCGAACTCGGTCTTCGGATGGATCAAGGCGGGTCAGGATGCTGGGTTTGATCAACGCTATTACAACGTTGATTTCAACCGGACCGACCACGCCGCTGTCGCAGCCGCCTTTGGAGTGAAATCATGGACGGTCAAGGACCCTGAGGACTTGCCGAAAGTGCTGAAACAGGCCCTCGAACATGATGGCCCCACATTGGTCGACATCCATTCGCAGCAGCTTCACGAGGCCGCTGCACCTGTGTCGGAATGGGTCGCGTAAGAGGCAATCGACGGGGTCAGCTGGGCCAGAAATTCCTGCGCAATCGTGGACAGGGGGCGCCCCTTTGCGGTGATGATTGCAAGATCCAGCATGACGGATGGCCTGAACGGGCGGGTCTTGTACCCGCTCTCACCATCGAACGTCACGGTAAAGGGATCGATCATCGCAACCCCCATGCCCTGTTTCACAAAACTCAGCAGGTTCTCGGACAGGTGCGTGTGAATCTGTGTCCGCCACGTTCGCCCGGATGCCTGAAAGATGTCGCGGGTTCGGCGGTGGGTTTGGTGTTCCGGACCCATCACGATGAAGGGCTCGTTTTCCAGTATTTCCGGTGTCAGAACGTCATAATCCGCCAAGGGGCTGTTTTCTGGAAAAGTCGCAAGTGTTTCGAATTGAAACACCTGATAATTCAGAGTGTCGTGCAGGATCGGCATCTCGACGATGCCGATTTCAAACAGGCCTGAAATCACCCATTCCTGAATCTTGGATGAATACTGCGACTGGAAACTGACGGACAGGTTGGGGCGGCTTTTGGCAAAACGAGCGATCTCGCGCGGCATGAAACCAAATGACAGAAGATGCGGTGCCGCAACCTGCAATTGACCGGGATGTTTGTTCTGCAAATCCGTCACGGCCTGCGCCACGTGATCCAGCCCGCGCACGACCGTGTCGACTTCGCGGAACAGCAGCTCGGCTTCCGGGGTGGGCAGCAAACGGCCCTTGTTGCGCTCGAACAGAGGCAGTCGTGCTTCGCGTTCCAACTGAGCCAACAGATTGCTGATACCAGGCTGGGATATCCCAAGTACCGACGCCGCACCGGTTACGGTACCGGTTTCCATGATTGCGTGAAACGCTTGAAGCTGGCGAAAGCGTAGGGACATGGATTACTGTATCATTTTTTCTGATGAACTGTCGAAGATATAGTATTTGAAATGATATGCTCGTCAAGGCAGGCTTTCGCTCAACCACAGGGGGCGGAATGAACGATCTGTCACAAAACATCATCGGTTACGACCTTTGGCACCTGAAGCTTCCGGTCACGTCCCGCCGAGATCACGGTATAGGATCCGTCGAAGGCGCCTGCGAAGTCGTCATGCTGCGACTGACATCCGAGGATGGCACACAGGGATTTGGCGAAGCGTCACCCTGGTCGGTGTTCACCGGCACCCCGGAAGCGACATTCGCGGCACTGGATCGATATATACGCCCTCTTGTTCTTGGCGCCCGCGTGGGCGACCGGTCAGCCATCATGGCGCGCGCGGCCTGTGCCGTGGCGCATTGCACCGAGGCCAAGGCCGCGCTGGAAACCGCGCTGCTGGATCTGGCCGGCCGTATCAGCGGCATCCCGGTCTGGTCTTTGCTGGGCGGTCGCTGCCGCAGCACCATTCCGCTCAGCTGTTCCATCGCCAACCCGGACTTTTCTCAGGACATAGACCTGTTGGCGCGGTTGCGAGAGGACGGCGTGCGGATTGTCAAACTCAAGACCGGGTTCAAGGATCACGCCTTTGACATCATGCGGTTGGAGTACCTTGCGCAGAACTGCCCTGAATTCTCGGTCCGCGTGGACTATAATCAGGGGCTGAGCATCGAGGAGGCTCCGACGCGGGTGCGGGACGTGGCCCGGTTCAATCCTGATTTCATCGAACAGCCGGTTCGCGCCCATCACTTCGGCATGATGGCGAAGCTACGTCATATGACCGATGTTCCCCTTCTCGCCGATGAAAGCGTCTTTGGTCCCGAAGATATGGAACGCGCCGCGCGTGAAAGCATTTGCGATGGTGTCTCGGTGAAAATAATGAAGTCTGGCGGACTGACCCGCGGGCAAACGGTCGCCCGCATCGCGGCGGCGCACGGCCTGACGGCGTATGGCGGGGACATGTTCGAGGCCGGCCTAGCCCATCTTGCGGGCACCCATCTGATTGCCGCGACACCCGAGATCACATTGGGCTGCGAGTTTTATCAGGCGTCCTATTTTCTGAAAGAGGACATTCTGGAAGAACCCTTCCGGATCCGGAACGGTCAGGTCTGCGTGCCCGAAACCCCCGGGCTTGGCGGCAGGCCCGAGGTGGCCAAACTGAACCATTACGCAGTGGCCAGGGCGGTTTCAGAATGAGCGACAAGAAAACCATAGCCATCATCGGCGCCGGTATCGTCGGCGTGTCGGCCGCGGTCTGGCTGCAACGGGACGGGCACGACGTGATCCTGTTCGACAAGGCCGGACCGGGTGAAGGCACGTCTCATGGCAATGGCGGTGTGCTGGCGTCCTGTTCCATCATACCTGTGACGGTTCCCGGACTGCTTGGCAAAGCACCCAAAATGTTGCTGAGTTCGTCGCAGCCGCTGTTTTTGAAATGGGGGTATCTGCCCAAGCTGCTCCCATGGCTCCGGCAATATCTGAGCCACGCGAACGTGGCAGACGTTGAACGGATCGCGGCGGCGCTGACGCCGATCGTCGGCGACAGCCTGAATGATCACAAGGCTTTGGCGGCAGGCACGCGCGCTGAAAAGTGGATCGTGCCCAGCGACTATCTGTTTCTCTACGAGAACCGGGCCCATTTTGAACAAGATGCGTTGGGCTGGGGAATAAGGCGGAAGAACGGCTTTGATTGGGAAGAACTGGAGGGCAAGGCGTTTCACGACTATGACCCCGTGTTCAGCCCGGATATCGGTTTCGCTGCCAAGCTGTCAAACCACGGTCATATCACCGATCCCGGGCAGTACGTGAAAGACTTGGCCGCCCATGTTGAGGACGGCGGAGGCCGGATCATCCGCGCCAATGTAGAAGACGTCACCCGCGACAACGGCCGCGTTACCGGTGTACGCGCGGATGGTGAGACCATCGCTTGCGACACCGCCATTGTCACGGCTGGCGTCTGGTCGGGGCCGCTGGCAAAGCGACTGGGGGTTTCTGTTCCTCTTGAAAGCGAGCGCGGTTATCATCTTGAATTGATGGCACCTTCTGCCATGCCCCGCAGCCCGGTCATGGTGGCTTCGGGCAAGTTTGTTGCCACGCCTATGGATGGGCGCATACGCTTGGCAGGTATCGTGGAGTTCGGTGGGCTGGACGCACCGCCCTCGCGCGCGCCGTTTGAATTGATGCGAAAGAATGCCCGGGCCGCGTTTCCGGGCATAACATGGAAGGAGGAAGTGGAATGGATGGGGCACAGGCCGGCCCCGGCTGACTCGATCCCGATCATAGGCGACGTGCCCGGAATCAAAGGGGCCTATATGGGCTTTGGGCATCATCACATCGGCCTGACAGGTGGGCCAAAGACCGGGCGGCTTTTGGCGCAGATGATTGCGGGCAGAACCCCGAACACCGACGTAAGCATTTATGCGCCGTCGCGCTTTGCACCATAAGAACAGACCGAAGAAAAACATCGGTATTTTAAAACTCGATAGGGAGAAAACGATGAAAACACTGACAAACCTTCTGGCGGCGACCGCTTTGACTGCCGCCGCGGCGGCACCGGCCATGGCCGAAAAATGGGACATGCCGATGGCCTATTCGGCGTCGAACTTCCATTCGGCCACCGGTGCGGAATTCGCCAAATGTGTAACGACCGGAACCGGCGGTGAGATCGAAATCGTTACGCATCCATCCGGCTCGCTGTTCAAAGGTGCCGATATCAAACGCGCAATCCAGACCGGGCAAGCCCCGATCGGCGAACGCCTTCTGTCCGGCCACCAGAATGAGAACGCGTTGTTCGGTTTCGATTCGATCCCGTTCCTTGCGACCTCGTTCGACGACAGCGCCAAGCTTTGGGAGGCCGCCAAGCCATCTATCGAAAAAGTATTGGCAGAGCAGAACCTGACGCTGCTTTATGCTGTACCGTGGCCGCCGCAGGGGCTGTATTTCAAGAATGAGGTGAACTCGGTCGCCGATATGAAGGGCATCAAGTTCCGTTCGTACAACAACGCGACTTCGCGACTGGCCGAGCTGACGGGCATGTTGCCGGTGACGATCGAAGCGGCGGAAATCAGTCAGGCTTTTGCGACGGGTGTCGCCGAGTCGATGGTGTCTTCGGGATCGACCGGGTATGACCGCAAGGTCTGGGAAAGCCTGAACTATTTCTACGAAGTCGATGCCTGGTTGCCGCGCAACTACGTGATGGTGAATTCGGATGTCTGGTCGGGCGTGTCCGACGCCAACAAGAACGTCATCAAGGCCTGCGCAGAGCTGGCGGAATACGCGGGCAACTGGCGCGCCAAGGAATATACCGGCTTTACTCTGCAAGGTCTGCGTGATGGTGGCATGACCGTCGGTCCGGCATCCGAGCAGATGACGAATGAACTGAAAGAGATTGGTGTGACCATGACCAATGAATGGCTGGAAGCCGCCGGCGACGAAGGCAAAGCCATCGTCGACGCGTTCAACGCCTCTCAGTAACCGTTCGAGGCAGGCGGCGCTGCATTGCGTCGCCTGTTTTCCATCCAATCATAACAAAGCGGGGACGCCATGGCGGTATTGCGGGGGCTTCGGTCCGTTCTGGATTTCATCTATCTTGCAGCGGGGGTACTGGCGGCGGTCAGCCTGATTGCCATTCTTTTGCTGATCGTCGTGCAGATGCTGGCCCGCTGGACCGGTGAAGTATTTCCCGGAGCGCCCGACTATGCCGGCTATGCAATGGCGGCGGCATCTTTTCTGGCCTTTGCCAATGCGTTGAACCGGGGCAGCCACATTCGGGTTTCGATCCTTCTGAACGCGGTACCGGACAGCGTGCGGCGTGTCCTTGAAATCTGGTGTTTCACCATCGGCACGGCCGTCATGTGGTATTTCTGCTGGTATGCCTATCGCTTCGTCTATTGGAGCTGGAAGTTCAACGACATCAGCCAGGGTCAGGACAGAACCGCGCTGTGGATTCCGCAATCCGCGATGCTGATCGGAGCCGTGATCCTGGCCATCGCGCTGACGGATCACCTGATCCACGTCCTGTTCAAAGGTGACCATCGCATTGTCCGCGATCTGGCCGACCAGAGCCACGGAGAATAGACGCATGGAAAATCTGTCTGTCATCATCCTTTTCCTTTTTGTTCTGTTCACCCTTCTCGGGACCGGTGTCTGGGTCGGCCTAGCCCTGATGGGGGTCGCCTGGGTCGGGATGGAGCTGTTCACCACCCGCCCCGTGGGCGACGTGATGATCACGACGATCTGGTCCGCTTCGTCGTCGTGGACCCTGACCGCCTTGCCCATGTTCATCTGGATGGGCGAAATCCTGTACCGCACGCGATTGTCCGAAGACATGTTCAAAGGGCTGTCCCCCTGGATGGCCCCCTTGCCCGGCGGTTTGGTGCATACCAATATCGTGGGTTGTACCGTCTTCGCGGCAGTCTCAGGTTCGTCGGCCGCAACGCTGACCACCGTCGGAAAGATGTCAATCCCCGAACTGCGGAAGCGCAACTACCCCGAACGGATGATCATCGGTACTCTGACCGGCGCGGCCACTCTGGGGCTGATGATCCCGCCGTCCCTAACCCTGATCGTCTACGGGGTGACGATCAATGAATCGATCACCAAGCTGTTCTTTGCCGGCATCCTTCCCGGTTTGGTGCTGGCAGCGATGTTCATGGGTTATGTCGCGATCTATTCCAAGTTGGGCAAAGATTGGACCCCGGATGTCGAGGGCAAGCTGAGCTTCTCCGAGAAAGTCAGAAATTCCCGCTTTTTGTTGCCTGTGATCCTTCTGATCACGGTCGTCATCGGCTCAATGTATCTGGGCTATGCCACTGCGACCGAAGCTGCGGCTTTCGGGGTGATCGGCGGCCTGCTGCTGGCGGCAGGCCAGGGGTCGTTGAACTGGAAGACATTCACTGAAAGCTTGATGGGCGCCACACGAACCAGCGCGATGATCGCCCTGATCCTTGCCGGCGCTGCGTTTCTGTCACTGTCCATGGGCTTCACCGGTCTGCCGCGCGGGCTGGCCGATCTGATTGCAGGTTGGGAACTGACCCGTTTCGAACTGCTTATGGTCCTGCTGGTGTTCTACATCATTCTGGGCTGTTTTCTTGACGGGATTTCTTCCGTCGTGCTGACCATGGCCGTGGTGGAACCAATGATCCGCGACGCTGGCATTGACCTGATCTGGTTCGGCATCTTCATCGTGGTCGTCGTTGAAATGGCGCAGATCACACCACCGATCGGATTCAACCTGTTCGTGATGCAGGGCATGACTAACCATGAGATGAGCTATATCGCACGCGCTGCGATCCCGATGTTCCTGATCATGGTGCTGATGGTTTTCATCCTCATCTGGTTCCCCGACCTCGCCACTTGGCTGCCCGAGAATTTGCGTCAGAGCCCGGGCGGGTAAAACGGCCTTGAACCTGCTCCATCTGACGGCCCGCCACGGGCCCCGTGTTCTGGTCGCCGGATTGGCGGCGGGTCTTCTATTGCCGGGTTTGGCCGAGCCCATGCGAGGCCTGCTGCCGCCCCTGGTCGTGTTGTTGCTGTTCGTCACCGTCCTGAGAATGGACCCCGAAACCATTCTTGGATCGTTGAGCGATCTGCACAAGGTCGCGTTCACCGTCATCGGGTTTCAATTCGTGATACCGCTGATCATTCTGGCCATCGGATTTGTCGGGGGATGGACCGGAACGCCGGTGCTTCTGTCCCTGCTCATCATGGCGGCTGCGCCCTCGATTTCCGGCAGTCCCAACATGTGTTTGATGATGGGCTACCCACCTGAACACGCGATGCGAATGATGGTGGTTGGGACCGCCCTGCTGCCATTGACAGCGTTTCCGGTGTTCCTGCTCATGCCTGAACTGGGCGGCATTCACTCTGTTCTGCTGGCCGGGTTGCAACTGCTGTTGACGATACTCTGCACAACCGGCGCCGCCATTGTTGTCCGGCGCGTCTGGTTGCGTTCACCATCACACTCCACATTGGTGAATCTGGAAGGGTTGGGCACAATCACCTTGGCCGTTTTTGTCATCGGCCTGATGCCTTCCGTCAGCACCACAGCGCTGAAAAGCCCGGCCGTCGCGGCCTTCTGGATCGCGCTCGCCTGTCTGGCCAATTTCGGAGCACAATTCATTTCGTTCCGGATTACCCGAGGACGTCTGCCGGCAGCCAGAGCAACCGCTGTCTCTTTGATCGCGGGAAACAGAAACATCGCGATATTCTTCGTTGCTTTACCGCCCGAGGTCACCGCACCCATCATGGCCTTCATCGGGGCGTATCAAATCCCGATGTACCTGACGCCAATGGTCATGCGTCATCTCTACATGAGGCAAGTCTTGCCCGAGTAGCTTTGGAAAGCCGCCTTAGGATATTTTTATCCCTTTTCTCCGATCCTTGTCGGCGTTGGGCCGATACGTCGTGCTTGGTTCAATGCAAAAAAACACGCTCAGGGAAATCGGGTGAATAATTGTCACTATTGACAGTTAATTGCACTCTTCCTATTTACTGTCAATGTTGACAGTAAAGGATATATCATGCCGATTAGCAAACTGGTCGTCGCATCTGTGATGACACTAGCTTCAACCCTCGGGGCATCCGCACAAACTCTCACTGCGACGGTGCAGGACGTGCGCAATGCAGAGGGTGATTTGATCATTGCCGTGTTCGATGACTCAAAATCTTTTAGGGCCATGGACGTGGCGAACGCGGCGGCCTTGGCTTCCATTCCTGCTGTCAAGGGCTTGGCTTCGGTCACCTTTCACAATCTCCCGCTTGGCACCTATGCGATTGCCGCGATTCACGACGAGAACAGCAACAACGACCTGGATACCGAGAAGGATGTCCCAACCGAAGGGTACGCCTTTGGCGGTATGGGGCAGAACGGTCTGCCGCCGGAATTCGCGGATGCCGCTGTCGCCGTCGGCACCGGTGCAACCGCAGACCTGAAGCTGAAATACTGGAAATAACATGATCGGGCGCCCCTCAAATCGTGATGAACGTTATGAGCAGATTATGCAGGCTCTGGTCAGATGTGTTGCGAGATATGGCCTTGATGGTGCATCGCTTTCGCAAATAGCCAAGGAGGCGGGCCTGACACGGCCTCTGATCCGGCATCACCTGGGCAATCGGGATGAATTGATTACGACCCTGCAAGACTATGTTCTGAAAAGTTTTTCGGAACAGTCTGACGCACTCGTTGCAGGCTTGCCGGCGTCGGGAAAATCAAGACATCTGATCGATCTTCTGTTCTCGGACATGAACCAGACGTCACCGGATATGGTACTTGCCTTCGCAGCACTCACCGCGCGGGCGGTCGAGGATGCTTCGCTTCGCCGGGCTTGTCGAGAGGCTCTGCTTGCCTTTGAAACTACGATTGCTGCGATACTGCGCGCGGATTTCCCGAATGTGGATGCCGCAAAGGTCAATACCGCCGCTCATGGCATTGTGGCGCTTTATTTCAACGCGACGTCTTTGGCCCCTCTGGATATGCCGAATGTCTGGAAAACTCAGGCCGAACAGGCCGCGCGTGCGCTGTTCAATGGCCTGGCGCAAGAACCATGACACGCAAGCGACAGCTGAACTACATCACCTTCGCGGCGCTGATGGTGACGACGGTACTTGGCTATCAGGCTCTGGGGGGGCTTCTTTTCATGTTCTGGACAATCCCGAATTTCTATTCCGGTCACGCTTTGCTTTTGACCGACGTAACCCGGGATGAGGACCCCATCCTGTTTTGGCTGATCCAACTCGCCTGGGTCGCATTAGGCCTGTCGATGATCGCCATCGACTTTCTCCCCCAAACGTTTTGAAAATTCCTTCACAAGAGGCTCAAATGAAACCCATGCTGCACCTTTTGCCGGTCGAAGCTTACACGAGCCAGGATTGGTTCGACCGGGAAATGCGCGAAATCTTCTCCAAAACCTGGCGCTACGCCGGTTTTATGGAGGATGTCAGTGAACCCGGCCAGTTCATCGCCGTGCAGGCCGGACTCAACAACATATTCGTGATCATGGGGCGCGATCGTCGCCTGCGCGCCTTCCATAACATCTGCCGCCACCGCGGAACCCAATTGATCCGCGCGGTTGGCAAAACGCAAAAAGCGTTGACCTGTCCTTATCACGATTGGACCTACGATCTTGAAGGCAATCTGATTTCGGTGCCGGATGAGCACGAGGAATTTGGCAAGGTCGACAAGTCCTGTCTTGGCCTGAAACCCGCCAAGGTCGACATCTGGAAATCGATGATTTTCGTCCATCCAGACCCCGACGCGCCTTCCATCGCCGAATGGTTCGGCCCCGTCGAACCCCATATCGGCCCGCACGTACCGGAAGAGCTGATTGAGTACGAAGACCTGAGCACCAGCTATGAGATAAAGGCCAACTGGAAGGTTGTCGTCGAAAATTACATCGACGTTTACCACCTGAGCCATCTGCATTCGAATACGCTTCAGATGTATGACCACAAATCCGCCGAATTCCACTGGGAAGGACCTCATTACATGTTTTGGGAGCCGCCCGTGGCAGAGTTTCTGGAAGATCAGGACAGCAAACTGACCGCCCCGCGCGTCATCCCCAAAGACATGAACGGCGCCTGGGTGCCGATGCTGTTCCCGGGGATTGGTCTGGCCGCTTCGGAAGATGGCTGGAACATCTTCATTGTCGAACCCCTGGGCCCGGAACTGACGCGAGTTCACAACCGCGGGCGGGTGTCCAACAGCTCGGAATGGGAATTCACCAAACAGTCGATGAAGTCGTCCTCTTTCTGGTCCAAGTTTGGAATAGCTGGGAAATACGAAGCCAATGACGCGATGGGCGAAGATGACCCGATGGTTGCCGGTGACTTTACCGGCGAAGATATCTACGCGTGCGAGCAACAGCAGAAATCCCTGCATTCTCCGTATTTTGAAGCAGGTCCGGCGGCAAACGGTGAAAGTCCCGTCATCGAGCACCAGAAAGTTGTTCTGCAATGGTTGGGGGAAGGGAAATGAACTCGCGTGATTTTTTCCCATTGCGCGTTTGCGGGACCAGAGTCGAGCCGGATGGCGTGGCAAAGACCGTTATGTTCGATGTCCCTGACCACCTGATGGACATATTCGCCTGGAGGCCGGGCCAACACGTGTCCGTTCGTTTCAATATTGATGGCGAAGAGCACCGTCGAAGCTATTCGATCTCCAGTTCGCCTTACTCCGGGGACCCGCTTCGCATCACCGTCAAACGGGTCAAGGGTGGCCGTGTCAGCAACTTCATCAACGACACTGTTCAGGAAGGGCAAACCATTGACGTCATGCCGCCATTTGGCAGTTTCTGCCTGGACCCCGACGAAACGGCGCGGCGCACCCATTACTTTTTTGGCGCGGGCTCTGGCATTACTCCGCTCTTTGCAATGCTGAACTCGGCTTTGACAGCCGAGCCCCATTCAGTCGCGCATCTGGTGTATGGCAACACAAACGCGAAGAGCATCCTGTTGCAGCACGAACTGAGCGTGCTTCAGCAAGCGCATCCCGAACGTTTTACAATCAACCATGTCTTTTCGAAACCCGGCTGGTGGTCCAGCGCCGAGTACTGGCGGCAAGGTACAATCGACAAGGCCGCAATCGAAGCGTTGATCGCCGAGTATCCACCTTACGCCCAGGACGCGCGGTACTATATCTGTGGTCCGGGCGATATGAACCAGGCCGTCAAATCGGCCTTGATGTCCATTGATGTTCCCCAGAACCGCATCCACATGGAAAGCTATGGTTCTGCGCCGGATCTGGACACGGGTATTGAAGGGGTGGACGCAAGCGCTGAATTGACGCTGGAAGGCACCCGACATCTCATTTCGGTCTCCAAGGGACAGACCATTCTTCACGCAGCGCAGTCAGCGGGGCTCAAGCCACCGTATTCCTGCCAATCCGGAGTTTGCGGCGCGTGCCGGGCCAAACTGACCGACGGCACAGTTCATATGCGGGCGCGCATGGCGCTGGAAGACAAAGACATCAAAGCCGGAGAAATCCTGACCTGCCAGTCAATACCCACGGCGGAAAAACTGACGATCAGCTTTGACCAGACCCGTCGCTGAAAAGCCGATGACGCGCCTGAGGCATGCCGGTTCACGCCGCCTCAGGTTCATTCACGGATCGGATCATGCGTCGGGCGCGCAATCTCGGATCACGAAGTGCTTGGTCGTTTCTTCCACGACTTCCCAATAGCCGCGAAAGCCATTGGGGATCAAAAAGCTGGCCCCGGTGCGAAAATCCTGACGGGTCCCGTCTTCGTGGATCAGGGCGCAATGGCCTTTGACGATATAGCAATATTCGTCCTTGTCCGTGAACGCGTGCCATTTGCCCGGCGTAGACGTCCAGGTCCCGGCAGACAATTGCCCATCCGGGCTGGTGAAGTGCATTCCAATCTTGTGATGCGGATCACCCTCGACAACGCGATCGGGAAGATCGGCCAAACGCCTTTCGCTGCGTGTTGCGGGCTCATCGAAAAGATTGAGTACCTGTGTCGTCATGAGGTCATACCCTCCTGCTGGTCATGTAGTGCGAGATGACGTGACCGGCCAATGGTCGGTCACGTGCTGGTCTTGGATTTCCGCCATCCTCTAATGAAACAAGTAGACACCCGCCAAAACCAGAGCAGCGATAAAGATCGTCTCGGCCACGATCAGGACGATGGCCTGCCCGCCCACATCCAGAATCCGCTTGAGCGACGTTTTCATGCCCACTGCCGCAATCGACACCAGCAGCGCCCACCGGCTGAGATCGGCCATGGCCGACGCTACCACTTCGGGGATCAGGCCCATTGAATTCAGGACGGCAAAGATCAGAAAGCCAACGACAAACATCGGCAAAATTGGCGGGCGCTTGCCGTCTTCCTCGCTGAACTCCGCATGGCGCCGGACAAGAAACGAGATGACCAGCACCACCGGGGCCAGCATGGCGACACGGATCAACTTGACCAAAGTCGCCACCTCACCGGTTTGGTCCGAAACCGAAAACCCGGCCCCGACAACCTGCGCGACATCATGGATCGTTCCGCCCAGGAAGACCCCTGAAACCTCGTCGTTGAACTCGAAAGCCTCGGTGAGGATCGGGTAGGCGATCATCGCGATTGTAGACAGAACAGTAACCGACAGTACCGTGAAAACCAGGTTCCGCTCCGAATGCTCGTTTTTGGGCAGAATGGCCGACAAGGCCATCGCGGCCGATGCACCGCAGATCGCAACCGATCCCCCCGTCAGCACCCCAAAGCGCCAACCACGGCCCAGAAGACGCGCGCCAAGAAGCCCGAACAGGATCGTGAGGATCACACCGGCAATCACAACGGCAATCAGATCAGCGCCAAGGCTCATCATCAATTCAACGGAAATACGCGCCCCAAGCAGCGCAACGCCAAAACGCAGAACCGTTCGTGCGGTAAATTCGATTCCGGCCTTGCAGTCGCCGGCATCGTCTTCGGCCAGGAAATGGAACGCGATGCCCAGCAACAGGGCCATCAGCATCGCCGGGGCACCATAATGTTCGGACAAGAACTTCGCTGCGACGGCAACAACCACGGAAACAAGGAAACCGTGCCCGTTCAAACGAACGAAAGACCGTGCCCGAAGCCACGGCGAGTTGGATGCACTCAACGCCTGCATCTTACTTCCTTTGCAATATTTGAGCTGCCTTTTAGGCAAAGCCTGCCCCCACCCGCACCGTATTCGGCCCGGGTGGAGGCATGATCAGATTACAGCTCGACCTGAGCTTTCATGTCGTCGGCCGAGATTCCTGCGACGGCGACGGGTTTTTTCATTGCGTCGCGGCGGAAGGGTTCG